>NZ_LMFK01000001.1:0-1024206 GCF_001426785.1 Ensifer sp. Root142 | reverse complement strand
CGTACGCATCCGAGGAGGGCCGCCTTGCTGAGAAGTGAGGCGAACTGGATGTTCTGTCTATATGGACGTCAATATAGACAGTGTGAGAACCGTGGATTTAACGATAGAGAAGCGGCCGCAAGTTAGCCGTATGGAGATTGTCGATAGCGGGCGGCGTCGCCGTTTCAGCAACGAGGCCAAACTTGCGATCGTGGCGGAGAGTTATTCTGCCCCGCGTCAGATCACGGCAACAGCACGTCGCCATGGGATCACACGCTTTCAGTTGAACGATTGGCGTAAAGCCGCTCGCGAGGGACGGCTCGGCAATGGCCGGGGGAGTGAAGGGTTTATTCCTGCACTGTTGGTCCCGGAGCCAGGCATGCCGGTTGTTGCGCCGACCAATTCTTCGACGGCACAAAGTGGGCTTATGGAGGTTGTCAGCGCGAATGGTCGCCGTGTGATCGTGGACCGCGATGTCGACGTTGAAGCGCTGCTTCGGATCATACGCGGGCTGGAGGCGCTGCGGTGAATCCGTTTCCGATGGGAACAGGGGTCAAGGTCTGGCTTTCGACGGGGTATACGGACATGCGCTGTGGCTTTCCCTCTCTGGCGCTTCGGGTGCAGGAGGTTCTGAAGCATGATCCGTTGTCAGGGCATCTCTTCGTCTTCAGGGGCCGCAGATCGGATATTTTGAAGATCATCTGGCATGATGGTCTGGGCGCCTGCCTTTTTACCCGGCGGCTGGAGAAGGGTCGGTTTATCTGGCCGAATATGGAGGGCGGCGCGGTAGCGATCTCACCGGCGCAATTGTCTTATTTGTTGTCCGGGATCGACTGGCGCAATCCGCAGGAAACCTGGCGTCCGACGCGGGTAGGATAGCATTATTGCATTGAAAATATTGAGTGAATCTGATCGAATGGCTTCATGACCTCGAAGCCTGTGGATCTTCCTGCGGACCTTGCGAGCGCCTATCTGGCGCTGCTTTCCGAGCGTGAGATGTTACAGGTTGAACGTGATGTCGTTATTGCCGAGCGCGATACCGTCGTCGCCGAGCGGGACATTGCGGTGGCGCAAGCCGCCAATGCGCAGGCCATGCTGTCGGACAGTGAGGCCTTGATTGCCAGTCTGGAACTGGCGATCGAAAAGCTGAAGCGCGAACTGCGCGGCCGGCGATCCGAGCGCACGGCGCGCCTGATCGACCAGATGGAATTGCAGCTCGAAGAACTGGTGATGGCGGCGGCGGAGGATGAAGCCGCAGCGCAGGCGGCTGCCGCCAAGACCTCGAGCGTGCGTTCGTTCACGCGCAAACGGCCGGTCCGAAAGCCGTGGCCGGAGGATATCGAGCGTGAGCGTGTGGTGATCGATCCCCCAGTCACCTGTGCATGCTGCGGCGGGTCGCGCCTGTCGAAACTGGGCGAGGACGTCACTGAGACGCTCGAGGAGGTTCCGCGCCGGTTCAAAGTGATCGAGACGGTGCGGGAGAAATTTACCTGCCGCGACTGCGAGGCGATCAGCCAGCCGCCGGCGCCGTTCCATGCCACGCCGCGCGGCTTCATCGGTCCTCAACTGCTGGCGACGATCCTGTTCGATAAGTTTGGAATGCATAGCCCTCTCAACCGCCAGAGCACCCGGTTCAAATGCGAGGGCATTGAGCTCTCGACCTCGACGCTGGCCGACCAGGTCGGGTATGGAACAGCCGCCCTACTGCCGATCTTTGATCTGATCGAGGCGCATGTCTTCGCGGCCGAGCGCCTTTTTGGCGATGACACCACCATTCCCATCCAGGCCAAAGACAAATGCACGACCGGGCGAATATGGACGTACGTGTGCGATGACCGGCCCTACGGCGGCGGCGCAGCGCCGGCGGCCATATACTATGCGTCGAGCGACCGCCGCGGCGAGCATCCGCAGAAACACCTGGCCGGGTATGGCGGCATTCTGCAGAGCGATTGCTACAATGGCTTCGAGCCGCTCAGTGTCGCCGAGAAGAAAGCGGTACCGATCACCTTCGCCTTTTGTCATGCACACGCGCGGCGCAAATTCTTTGAACTGGCCGACATCCAGAAAAGTGCCCGTGACCGAAAACGCAAAGGCAAGCCGATCTCGCCGATCGCCCTGGAGGCCGTCCAACGGTACGATGCGCTGTTTGAGATCGAACGCGAGATCAATGGATTGAGCGCCGCAGAACGGTTGGCCGCGCGGCAGGAAAAGAGCAAGCCGCTGTTCGACGACATGCACGAGTGGCTGAAACGGGAGCGCGCCGCGCTCAGCAAATCGTCCGAGGTGATCGAGCCGATCGATTACATGCTGAAGCGCTGGGATGGTTTTGCTCGTTTCCTGGAAGATGGCCGGATTTGTCTCACGAACAATGCCGCCGAGCGCGCGCTGAGAGGAATTGCACTCGGGCGCCGCAACTGGACCTTCGCCGGTTCCCAGCGTGGGGCCGATCGAGCCGCTATCATGCTCTCCGTCATCACGACTTGCCGTCTCAACGACGTCGACCCAAAGGCGTGGCTCGCCGATGTGTTCGCCCGCATCGCCGATCTTCCCGTCTCCCGCCTGCACGAACTGCTGCCTTGGCAATGGAAGACACACAAAGGGACGGCTATTGCGGCGGCCGCGTAAACAGCTCCCGGAACAATGCTTCCGAACGCTCCAAGCCTTCATCGGTCAGGATCAATGACTTCGACTTGTTGACTGGGTCGCCGATCATGCCCTTCTTGTGAAGCCGATCCGTCGTTGCCCAGTCGAAACCCTTCCAGGCACAACGCTCGTTATGTAGCGTCAGCCACAACAGCGCCAGAACGGCATCGTCGATCCTGTCCTCATCGATCTCCATGAACCGACGTTACCACGCGCGGCGCCCAAAATCCTGCGGCCCTGCTCGGATGGATACGCCAAAATCCTGCGGCCCTGCTCGGATGGATACGCATCCGCCAGAACGGCATCGTCGATCCTGTCCTCATCGATCTCCATGAACCGACGTTACCACGCGCGGCGCCCAAAATCCTGCGGCCCTGCTCGGATGGATACTGTCTTCGAGTGCCATTGCAACGTTCCTTTGAAACTAGGAAACGATCGCCCCATCGGGGAAGCGCCAGTTGGTGCTGTCGCAAATGGCCATTCTCTTGTTTGAGATCGCCATCTGAAACATACGCTAGAGAACACGGGTTGGCCGCAGCGGAAGGCAACGTTGCCACCGTGTAGGTCGGCAGGACGGGCGGCTTCTGATGTACGATTCTCTACGTGAGACACACCGCTCAGCGTCTGGATCACAGAATTACCCTGCGCCTGCAGGTTCAGCGGTACTTGCCGTGTGAGGCACCCGCCGAGCGTGCGAAGAAGGCGACCGCATGCTGATGCATGCCGGGGTCGATTGGCGCCAGCACATCCTTTCATGAAATGTGGGGCCTCCCTTCATCACGTGCCGCTTCGGTCTGGGAGGTCGAAAAACCGACGGCGACCACGGTTCTTCGATAGTCGCCGCGAGCATCGCCAAGGCGCCTACGATGGGTCCCGCGATCAACTGGATTCGACTGAGTACGTTATGCCCCTTCAACATCCGTGCGCGTTAGAACCCGCTAAAGTTGATTTTGCATCGTAATTTCTATTGCACATTTGGTTGCAAGCTGCTTTTGATTGCCACTCTCGGTGAGGAGGCCGCATTGAATCCACGCAACCCATACAGGCATCAGATATCCTTCGACCCACATGTTTGGCTCCCAAACACTGACAAAAAATATCGAAGCATTGTTGATCTGATAGACAGAGACTTTGTTGACAATTTGATAAGGTTTCGCCTGGAGGTCGCCCCGGGGGTTGTTCACTCACCCATCGTCACGAGCAAGATACTCTCCGCCCTCTCTGAAGCCGACATCGCTAAAGTGCGAGAGAAAGTAGTAGAGCTTGGCGGCGATGACCCCCACCCCCACCATCTGATCTCGATCGGCTCCCACCATTTCCCAGAAATGCGGGAGAAAATGCAAACCTCGATCGTCAATCCGCCCGACAACATCCATAGAATGCAACGCGGTCAATGGTATGTCGGTGATCTTTACAGCGCGGACATGGTTACTTCCACACTTTCTAACCTGGGCATTTCAATTGCGTCCAATGGCAACTACCTCGACTTCGGGTGTTCGTCTGGATCGCTCGTCCGTGCACTCAAAGCCTTTTCTCCCGAAAGTGTTTTCCACGGTGTCGATCCGATCGCCTCGTCAATCGATTGGGCGCAGCGCAACATTCCGGGCTCCCACTTCACCGTATCTGACACGTTGCCACCTCTGAACTATCAGGAACGTATCTTTCAGGGGGTGACCGCCATTTCGATATGGTCACATCTTGGCGAGAACGAAGCCCTTGCATGGTTTGATGAGATGCATCGCGTGATCGTAGACGGCGGTTGGCTTTTCTTTACGGCACATGGCGACACAGCAATCAGCCATTTCAACCGAGATCCTGGCTACAGCACCCGCAGAATCCTTGCTTTGCTCGAGGGGCTGATTAACAGCGATTTCGTGTTTGAGGAGGTTTACATCGGCAAGTCGCCGGAGGGGCTTTCGGCCACAGGGTACGGCAATGCGTTTTTCCGCCGATCATGGGTTGAGCGAAAACTTTCCAGGAAATGGGAGATAGTTCACTTTGGCGCAGCGGAGAACCAGATCAATCAGGACGTTTACGTGCTGAAGAAACGTTCGCTGACGTCTCGGCTGTCCTCGATGCTCACGTCACCGATCCAAAGCGCTTGGCGAAAAGGTACCAAGCCTCGGACATAACGCCTGCGAGCCGGCGATAGCGACGTCGTCGCCGGCGTTGAGCGTGACACCAGCGGCGTTCCTTTTCGATGAGCCGCTTTCGAACCTGGACGCCAAGTTAAGGGGTCAAGCGCATCGAAATCAAACGGTTGCAGAGGTCTCTTGGCACGACAAGCGTCTATGTCACGCATGACCAGATGGAGGCGATGACGCTTGCCGACAAGCTGGTGGTGGACAACGGCGGCAAGATCGAGCAAGTCGGATCACCCATCGAACTCTACGAAAAACCGGCCACCACATTTGTGGCGACGTTCATCGCTCACCGTCCATGACCTGCTCAAACATGCCGAAACACTGGAGGGCTGGGCAATCTCGCCGAATGTGCCCAAACCCACTGGCGCATTTACGATCGGCATCCGACCGGAAGACCTGTCCGTCCGCGAACCGAACGCAACGGACTTTGATTTCACCACCAAGGTGCGCATCGATAGCATCGAACTTGTCGGCGCGGAGAGCTATGTGCACGGCAAATTCGCCAACAGTCAGGATCCTGTGTTCCGAGTTCCAGGGCGATCGATAAGGCAGATCGACGACTATGTCGCTGTCGGAGCGCTGGCCAAGGACTTGCATGTGTTCAATGACAGGGGCCGGCGCGTGGACTAAAACCAGCAGGATTTGGCGGGCGGAGTGGTGGCAAAGCCGCTTCGCACTTCAGCGCTGTATAGCGCGCCTACCCGCGTTTCGATCGGAGAACTAACGAAGGACATCAAGATCACAATACAACAATCTGATATCGCTTTCTATTTTCTATTCTGCCTAGCGCTTTCGATTTCGGCTTTGAGTTTTTCGAGATGGTTACGGCAGGCTTTTTCTACGAGATCGATAAGCGTCTCGGTCCGGTCCAGTAGCCAAACCAATGCTTCCTCGGAAATTTCATAGTGCTGAGAATAACGTGCTTTTACATAGGCTTCATTGACAATATTAAACCATGAAACGAAACGCTGTTGATCAGCCCTCCAGACCTCCGCCAACTCCCTGTGCTGCTCTACGGCGCGACCGCGCAGGAAGCTCAGGTTATGGGATGCAGGACTATAGTTCGTCAGGACCAAAAGAAGTGTGGCGTATGCTTGTTCGATCGACTGATGCAGGAGGAAGGCGGCCTCCTTCAGGTTGTTTTCGCTCACGCAAAATCGAGCCGTCTTGGAAAATACCCTTGCATGCGGGAGACGGTCTTCGAAGTACCCCGTCGCGATTCGCAAGGCATCGACTTTGGAAAGCGGTTTCGGCACAGCTAATGGTTCGTCATCTAGTTCGCAGAGCACGATCCCTTCGTTTCGAATCTCAATAAAGAAATACTGGCCCTCGTAGAGAGAGGTATTCACCTCGCGCCGGGAGTGCACGATCAAGCTAGTGGGTGTGTCGATCCCAGACAGCCGCAGCAGTCGATCCTGTGCCTTCCCCCAATAATGCGTGAAGTCCGTCAGCTTGCTGTTGTTCACAACAACAAGGATATCGTAGTCCGAGCGATAGCCCTTCTTCGTATGCGGCTCATCCACCCAGTTTCCACGTGCGTAGGAGCCAAACAAAATGATCTTCAGTATCCGGCCCCGTTTTTTGAAGTCAGAGGTGCCGTCTTTCAGTGCATCCTCGAACTCCTCATGCAGAACCTCGACGACGCGAGCGAGTTCGCGCTGCTTACGCTCAGGAAGATGAGCGATGCTCGATTTCATCGGCGCGTGGCTGTGTTGTGGACCCTGCATTCGTCAACCTGTGGCATGCGACTCGCGACACTCTAAACCGCGGGCATGGCAGTGAGAACCCTAGCAATATTATGAAAAGCAAGAAGATTTCAGCTTTAGCGCCTTACCAGCCAAGCTATCGTAACCTGTTGCCTGCACGGACTCGATCGCTTCCATGCCCCCGACCTTGCCGGCGTAGGCCGCCCAGACTTTCCGAGCGCCCGCGATCCATTGGTCGCGATCCTCTGCGGCATGGATTCTCGCGCCAACAGCTTTTGCCGTCTCCACCGAAGCCACCTCATCGGCAACGATCAAGGCGTTGAAATGACGGGCGCCCTCACGCCCTGCGTCCCGGAAGACGCCTTGCTCCTCGCCAGACAGACCGTTCCATAACGGTTTGGCAAAAACAATTGCGCCCGATGCCCAGATGTGGCCGGTCTCGATGACTTCTGGCACGACTTTGTAAATGAAAGCGGCGGTGCCGAACGCCGCATTGGCGATCGACGAGCCGGAAGCGCCAGAAAAAAGCGCGCCGGTCAGTAGCACCGTCTGTCCGAGCCCGGCGCGACGATGGCCGACAAGGGCGGCGGCGAACCGAACCAGGTCGCTCGCAATCCCGGACGCGGTCAAAAGCGCGCCTGCGAGCAGAAAGAATGGAATAGAGGTCAGCAGATAACGCGACATGCCGGACAAAGTGGCCGCCGCCATCGCCTCCTCCGGCATCGGCGCGCCGAAAGCGACAGCGACATAGGCCGCGGCGATAGAGGCATGAGGGAGCGGCGTTCCCGCGAAAATTGCCGCAAGTGCAAGACAGCAAAGGATGACGCTGGGCGATGCCAGGCTCAAGATCGGCGCGGCGCCGACCGCCCAATGCAATCCGGCGGCAGCCACCAGCATCGAAACGAATTCGACGAGGCGACCCTCTGCGAGGTGGCGGAACAGAATCGCAACGATCGCCAGCACGCCCCCGGCACTCAACATGGACGGACGCAGTCCTTCGGCCAGGCCGAGCGACGGCGAAACGCCGCCAAGATCAAGAGCCGCTTTGCCGCTGCCCGATATCAGGATGATGCAAGCAAGCAGGGTGATGGCGCCGGAGAGCAGCGCGCGCAGATGCCGGGGAGCGAGGCGTCTTAGCCGGAACGACGGTTTTGCGCCCTCCCCGACAATCTGCAACGAGCCGTGCACAGTTTGCGCATGGTCGCGGCTATGACGAGACGCCGCTCCCCCCTCGAACAGATCGATCCGCAATCCGCTAGTGGCCGAGGCAAGCGGCAACCCGACTGAGACAAGTGCCACCAGCAACCAACTTGCTGCTTCCTCTGCACCAGTAAAACCGCTTGCCGCCGCATATCGGAGTACAACCGAAAGCGTGACGGTCCCGAGCAGGAGCGCAAGTAGAAACGCTCCGGCAAACTCGAGCGTCCGTTCCAGCCGTAACGAAAACGCCTGCGCCGCGCTAGCGAGCATTGGACCACCAGCGATGGAAATGATGGACCGGCCCCCGCCCCTGTCCGACCTTGAGATCGCCAGCGGCAACTATGGCGCCGTGCAGATAATCCTTGGCTGCGATCACGGCGTCTGCAAGCGACAATCCGTGTGCCAGGCCGGCCGCGATGGCAGCCGATAGAGTGCACCCCGTGCCATGATCGTTCGTCGTTTCGATGCGCGGTGCCGTCAGCCGGACGGGTTCTCCACCGTCGAAAAAGACATCCGTCGCTTCAGGGCCATGCCCGTGTCCACCCTTCATCAGCACCGATCGCGCACCGGCCTTCAGAATGATCTCGGCCTGGCGGGCCATCTCTGTCTCATCCGTCGCGAACGCGCGCCCGGTCAGCAATGCCGCCTCCGGCAGGTTGGGAGTGGCGATCAGTGCCAGCGGCAGCAACTGCTCGCTCAACGCAGCAATTGCATCTCGGCGTAGAAGCGCGTCGCCGGATGTGGCAACCATCACAGGATCGAGCACTGCCATCTTGCCGTATTGGCGAAGTCCGTCGACTATGATCGCGATCGTCTCTTCGCGAGACACCATGCCGATCTTCACCGCGCCAACGGCGAGATCCGAAAACACCGCATCCATCTGTGCTTTGACAATTGCCGGCGAGATATCCTCAACCGCCGTTACCCCCCTGGTGTTCTGCGCCGTAATCGCGGTGATGACGGTTGCGCCATAGGCACCGAGAGCCGAAAACGTCTTCAGATCTGCCTGGATGCCCGCCCCGCCGCCGGAATCCGAACCCGCAATGGTGACTGCAATGGCGGTCATCGGGAGGCCTCCCTCAGAGCCTTATCGACACAAGCGCGCAATTCGTATGTGGCCGCCGCCGGATCCACAGCCGTTGTGAAAATGACCGCGACACCGTCGGCTCCGGCGGCAACAACCTCCGCGGCGCGTTGCGAATTGATGCCGGCAATGGCGCCGACCGGCAGGTCCGGCTTGGCCGCCAGAAGCGCGGCACGAAGTGTGGCGAACCCTTCGAGGCCAACAGGCGGATCGGGGTTGTGCTTCGACAGCGTCTCATAGACCCCGCCGATGCAAGCATAGTCGATCGGCGAGGCAATCGCCGTCTCAGCGTCCGCTTCGTTCTTGACCGTCAGACCGATAATCGCGGTATCGCCCATGATCGAGCGCGCCGTTGCCGCATCCATATCGTCCCGGCCGAGATGAACACCATTAGCACCGGCTGCGAGCGCCACATCGATGCGGTCATTGACGACGAAGGGCACACCGGTGACTGCAAGAGCAGCGGCGATCGCCCGCGCCTGTTCGATCATTTCCCGTGTCGAGCTCGTTTTGTCGCGATACTGGATCAGCGTCGCGCCGTTGAGCGCGGCGATGTGTGCCAGATCAGCCAAACTCGCCTTGTCGCCGAGGCGGGCATCGGCGAGGGTATTGAGGCGAAAATCAACTTTCGGCATGGGAAATCCTGGCATTGGCAATGATATCCTCAGGGCAGAGCGCTGCGAGCGCATCGCGGAAAGCGACCTCGAAAGTCCCTGGACCATTCGAGTTTCGCGCGGAGATTTCGGCGGCGATGCCACTTGTCAGCAGTGCCCCCGCGGCGGCCTTCAGGCGATCTGGCTCGACGGCCATGAAAGCTGCGATCAAGGCGCCGGAGAGGCACCCGGTACCCGTGACCTGCGCCATTAGGGGGTGGCCGTTCTCAACCCGGATCGTATGTAGATCCAGTATGAGTTCATCGACTGCCCCGGTCTTGATCTTCAGCGCGCCATTGACCTCCCCGAAAAGGTCCATCTCGCTGGCGTTGCCGCGAACAACGGAAGGTTCGGACGCGACGAGTTCTCGGGCGAAGGCGAGCCGTGACGGCGAATAGTCGCAATGCACGGGATCGACGATCCACGGCTTGTCGGCATCGCGCGCAACCGCCGCTGCCAGGCGGATCGCCGTGCGGCGCTCTTCATCAAGCGTACCTAGATTGACGACGAGCGCATCGGCTCGCTGGGCAAAAGCCTTGACCTCTTCCAGGGCCGATGTCATCGAGGGGATCGCACCCAGAGCCGATAACCCATCGGCTACGAACTTCTGCACCACCGTGTTCATCAGGCAATGCACGCGGGGGCGGGTCTGCCGTACAAGCGCCAGCGATGCGGCAGCACTTTCGACGAAGTCCGATGTACCCGTCATCGGATTTCCACCGCGATATCGTCGACATCAGGTGCCTTGCCGATCAACCCGCTTTCGGAGAGAAAAGCGCCAAACCGCTCGTAGCGGCCACGGTCGAGCGCCGCCGGCCTTTTGGCGAAACGCGGCAGCGTGTCCGTGAATGCACTACGGTTGAGTTCGTCATCGAGGTTCGGATAGGCCTTGACGAACAGCTTCCAGGCTTCAGTCGGATGATTGGTGAGGAAAATCGCACCCTGCTCCACCGCGACCAGGAAGGGCCGCAAGCGCTTGTCGGCAACCTTTGCCTTGTCGGAAACGAAGACGAGTTCGTCATAAACAGGCACGCCATGCTCTTCTGGGAAGAAGGAACGGCCCTCATGCCCCTCGAGCCGCATCTGCGTCAGTTCAAAATTCCGGAAGCCGCCGATCGTTGCATCGACCTTACCGGCGATCAGGGACGGAGAAAGGGCGAAGTTGACGTTGACGAGTTCGACGTCCTCCTTCTTGAGACCGACCGAGGCAAGCATTCGGCCAAGCATCGCATCCTCGAAACCGGAGACGGAAAAGCCGATCTTTTTGCCCTTCAGATCGGCAAGGCTGCGGATCGGACCGTCGTCAAGGACGGTGACGGTGTTGAGCGGCGTCTCGACCAGGGTGCCAATGCGAACCAGAGGCAGGCCTGCAGCATGGTCAAGGTACAGGTTCGGCTGATAGTGCACGCCGATATCAGCCTGCCCCGCAGCGACGAGACGCGGAACGCTTGAAGGGTCTGCCGGTGGCACGAGCTCGACATCGAGCCCCGCCTTTTCGAACAGCGCGAGCTCCTTGGCGACGACGATCGGCGCATGGTCGGGATTGACAAACCACTCCAGCATCACTGTCAGTTTTTCAGCGGCAGTTGCTGAGCCAGTTGCAAAGACCACGCCGAGCGCGAGGCTGGCGGAAAGCAGAGATTTGCGGATCATGATGTTATGAACTCTCCCAATTGTCCTCAGAAATTCAGGGTTCCCGTGCCCAGTGCGCGAGTGGACGGGTTGCCTCATCGACCAGCAGCCTAAGGGCGACGGCAAGCAGGGCAAGAATGGCCATCGCGGCAAAGACGACATCCGTCTGCATGCGGGCATTTGCCTGGACGATAACGAAGCCGAGGCCGGCCGAGGCGCCGACCCACTCGCCAACGACGGCGCCGAGCGGTGCCAACGGGGCAGCAACGCGCAGGCCAGTCACTAAGCCGGGCAACGCCAACGGCAATCGCACAAGCCGCAGCGTCTGCCAGTGGCTCGCCTTGGTCAGCGCGACGGCATCAAGGATCTGCGCATCGGTGCGGCGCAGACCATCAGAGAATGCGGAAACAACGGGAAAGAAGATGATGATGGCCGCCATCACGATCTTCGAGACCATGCCAAAGCCGAACCAAAGCACCAGCAACGGAGCAATGACGAAGACGGGAAAGGCTTGGAGGACGAGCACGAAAGGCCAGACGAGCTTTCCGAGCCGCGGAAAAGCTGCCAGCCCGATAGCAGTCGCAACGCCGAACGCCGTGCCGACCGCGAGGCCGGCCAGCATTTCGGCGATCGTCACGAGACTCTGCTCGAGCAGAAATCCCGGCTGCCGTCCAAATACGGCCAGCACCTCAACTGGAGTGGGCAACAGATAGCGCGGCAGGGGGAAAACAAGCACCGCCAGCTGCCAGAAGACAGCAAGCACAGCAAAGCTGCGAACAAATGTGAAAGCTAGGCGCATCGCCGGTCAGCCGACGCAGCAACCGGATAAAAGGCGAACCCACCATCCGGCGGCAACTTAGCAAAAGACAGCATCGATCGATCTCCAGACAAAACATCACGGAGATCCAGGTGAAAGCGAAGACGCGATTAGTTTGCCGAAACTGGCTCTTTTCCCGTTCCTACGCCGGCATGACCCGGATCAGGTTCAAGGGTCCGGCTCACCGCCATCTCAGCACTGTGTAGTGCTCCCCTCGGAATAAGACAATTTATGAGTCAACCGTGTCAGGATGTCAATGAGAAGAGCTTCAAAGGCCTGCTCATGTCGGCGATGATCGTTTTGATCTCATCCACCAGGCCCTGATCAGCACGCGCTCTGCGATGTTTGATCGGGCGACACCTAAAGATGGTGTAACGGGCAGAACCCCGGCCCGGCAGGTTTGAAGGGCCGGTGGTCGTCCCTCACAATGATGGTGTCGCGGAGTCAGGAGTGGCCTGCTCCATAGCATCACGGAGAAACGACCATGAAGCAGTATGCGGGCATCGACGTATCATTGGAATACTCGAGTGTGTGCGTGGTGGATGCGGATGGCCGGATCATCCGGGAAGCAAAGATCCTCAGCGAACCCGATGCGCTGATCGCCTGGTTCGGCGCGCATGGCGTGATGATGGAGCGAGTTGGTCTGGAGGCCGGCCCCTTGTCTCAGTGGCTCCATGCCGGGATGGTGAAAGCAGGTCTTTCCGTCGAGCTGATCGAGACGCGCCACGTCCGTGCAGCCTTCAAGACGATGCCGGTGAAGACCGACAAGAAGGACGCGCGGGGCATTGCGCAGTTGATGCGGCTTGGCTGGTTCAAACCGGTCCACTGCAAATCTCTTGCCGCCCAGGAGGTGCGTGCGCTGCTGACCGCCTGCAAGCTCATTCAGGGTAAGCTTCACGACATCGAGATGAGCATCCGGGGCATCCTGCGCGGCTTCGGCCTCAAGGTCGGGCCGACGACCCGGCGCACCTACGCGGGGCGCATCCGCGAGCTGATTGCAGGCCATCCGACCTTGGAAGCGATCGCGACGGCACTGCTGAAGGTGCGCGACGTGCTTGTGCAGGAATTTGCAGGTTTTGAGCGCAAGCTGCGTGCCATCGCCCGCCAAGATGATAACGCACAGCGGCTGATGACGACGCCCGGCGTTGGCGTCCTGGTGGCGCTGACGTTTGTCGCGGCCGTCGACGCGCCGGAGCGATTCCGATCGTCACGCGCGGTGGGGCAGCACTTCGGATTGACGCCGAAGAAATATCAATCGGGCGAGACCGATCTTAGCGGTCGCATCTCGAAGATCGGCGATGGCAGCGTGTGAACTTCTATCTTAGGATTGTGACTGGTCATAATGGGCACATTACCTCGCTCACTTATTAAGTGGGAGATCATGTCCGTGGATTGATGGGGCCATTACAGGCCATTACAGAAGCTACATTCTTATAGCAGATTTATGTGTGAACGCCGATTTCGAATCTTTACATGACTGTGGCGGCTGCTTACTCACGCGCTGCCGCTGGATGTGTTTCTGCGAGCGACTTGGCATGAATGTTGGACGCACAACAAGGATGCCTGGTCGCGACAGACGGCAAACCTGAAACCCTTGCCCATTGGCGAGCTGGAGGTCACCGATGTTAACCGCGTCTATTTGGAACACGGCCGAGTCAAATGGAACAGATGGGCTATCGTCACGCGGGCAATCTACTGGCCGCCTAAGAATTCGCAGCAACGCTCCAACGCCGGCCGGACTTTAAGATCTCCACCCTTGAGGTGGTGGCCTTTCAAGAGTGCCCAAGCGACCGCAACAACCTCCCGACACCGACAAAGGCTTATGGAAAACACCTCAGGGATGGCGTCCTCATCCCACTCTTGTAGCTTTCTCGCTTCGATAGCAACATCGTGCATTTTGATATATACACAATCCAGAAACTAGGGGAGCAGTATGGCAGATAAGGTATGCGTCTTTACATGCAGTTTAGGTAATTACGACCCTCTACCAGAGTCTACTGTATTGAGGGATAGTGGTGTCGACGCGATCTGCTTTACAGACAACGAATTTCTTGAGAGTGAAACGTGGACAATTGTGCGCATTTCGCCGATATTTCCATCTGACCCTACCCGCAGCCAACGCTATGTAAAGCTTAACCCCCACGTATTTCTCCCAGACTATGACTTCTCTATTTACATAGACAGCACGATAGAGCTTCTCGTAGACCCTAAGCTCATTATCGAGAAGTACGACTGCCACCCCGTGACGTTTCAAAATCATAGTTTTAGAGATACTGTCCATGAAGAGTTCTTAGCAGTTCTAGACCATGGCTTTGACGACCAGGCGCGAGTATTCGAGCAGTTAAATCACTACCTTATGGAATCCGAACACATACTGTTCGAAAGACCATATTGGGGGGGAATGATCCTAAGGCGGCATAATAGCGACGAAGTTAAAGAATTTAGTCAAATCTGGTCGTCGCATATGCTGCGCTACTCTCGACGAGACCAGCTATCACTCAACGTGGCTGCTCACCTTGCCGGAATCACCGTTAATCGCCTGATGTTCGACAACCACTCTTCCCCCATTCATGTTTGGCGATCGGAAAACCGCGATAGGCTCAGCGGTATCCGCTCGCCCACAAAGAGCCACATGCCGGTTAGGAGCACTATCATTAATCTCGAGCGACGCTTAGCGGCGGTCGATGAGGCATTGCTGCTCGAACGGAGGACCAAGATTAAGATGGCTGAAGAGAATACAGAAGGCTCCCAAGGGCCAAACTTGATGATTGAACGCGAGCGAAATACAGCAGCCGACTTCGATCGCTTAGGAGGTATCGTCTTCAACGGCACCGACTCGGAGGGAGAGAGCGTAACTTTTGCGAAGGACAGTGTTGTCGCAGCTAAGGTTGCCGCCGGATCCACGCACGGGGAGCGGTACCTTTCGATATCAATGGATGGAAGTTTACGCGATGCTGCTGTTCTAACTACACCTTGGGGGAACGATGAGACCAGCCTTTTCCTACTAGTCAAGCATAATGACGAAATGCAACTCACTCGTGTCCTACTCGCAAATATTGAAGACGGAATGGCAACCTTAAAGGTGAAATTGTAAGCCCGAAGAGAGTGAGCCGTTCAAACTTGTAAGGGCCAATCTCTATAACTTGATGAGTAAAACTTGGCGAACTTACGTTCTCGCCAATGACTGGTGGTTGAAACGGCGCAGACCAGAAATTGATTGGCCCGTCATTGGATTCTATCGAACGGCCTACAAGCGCTGCGTTATTGGTGATATCGCGAGACTGGCGGGGCGGCATCAAATGTAAGAACGCCACGAAAATGGCTTCTTCTAATTGGATTGGAGCCGCGATGGTGATCCTCGAGGAAACACAATGGCAATGGCACGCATAGAAGGTTTGGAAAAGGGCGATACGAAGGTCATCAGGTTAGAGCAAGAGTCTGTGAAAACTGCCGTCGCGCGACAATTGAATGTAATGCATGCAGTTATCCTACGTGACATTCGTAGCCGCTATTTTAATCATGGTCTCGGCTTCCTGATGGTGCCGCTCATGCCCGTCGCCCATATTGTAATGCTGCTGGTGTGGTACAAAACGATGAACCGGGCCGCGGCTTATGGCGACGATCTCGTCCTCTTTTTTGCCACAGGCCTCATACCATCTTTGACCGCGTGCTACGTCTCCCGTTATATGTCTGTGTCCGTGTTAGCCAACAAAAACATGCTAGGTTTTCCGGCCGTTCATTTGTTGGACATTATCTTAGCGCGATCATTGCTTGAGATTTTTGGCATGCTTTTATCGGTCGCTTTCTTGCTAATAATTATAGTTTCGCTCGGCACAGATCCGTTCCCAGGAGACACCGCTAACGCCGGCCTCGCGATGGTATCCGCCATTTTGATCGGCGTTGGGGTAGGTATAAATGTGAGTGTTATAACCGCAATTTATCCTTTTTTTGCGACTATATACGCGCTGTTCACTGCCCTTATTTACATAACTTCTGGGGGGCCGATTTTTTTACATACCTATCCAGAGCAGGTTATCAACATTGCCACCTACAACCCCGTATTTCATGCGGTCGAATGGATGCGCTCATCGTACTACACTGGCTATTCGACGCAGTACCTAAGCAAAGGATATGTGATCGGCTGGGGTATTGGCAGCGTTGCTCTCGGCCTGCTAATGGAGCGCCTGCTCCGGCCACAAGTGATGAACGGCTGAAAGCGCAACTTTTATCACCAAACGAGGCTTCCCGAATTTATGTTTTGGATAACGCCGAGTACCAGGCCTGCCCAAGCAGAGAGTTGGTTTCGGGCGGTTTATCGCCGACCAAGCTGGCCACTTGCCAGATGATTAAATGCCTTGCACAAATCATAGAGAAGCGAAGCAAGGCCCTGCCCTATGCTTTGCAGCAGATCGCGCGCAGCAACAACAGATAGGGATAAAATTCTTGAGCGAAGCTCTTTTGGCCGAAGTTAGGTCCTCTCGAGGGAATCGAGAGCGCGTGAATAATCTCACTCTTCAAGCGTTGGCTATAGAACCCATGGACGCTCGTAGCCTTGTTGACATCGGCATAATTGCACGGGATGAGGGTTTTAGGGATCGAGCACTCGCTATATTCGATAGCGTGATAGCAGACGGCAGATGCCGGCAGATGGCGCTGTACGAAAAAGCTATCCTATTCTTGCACGAGGGCAACCACAAAACCGCCATCGCGAGCATACTCAAGGCTGTGGAGGCTGAGCCGAACGACGCGAGGGCAAATCTGCTCGCAGCAAAACTGCTATTCTCAATCGGCGATTTTGAGCGAGGAAAAAATTGCATTGATGCGCTCGACCCCGCGAATATGCCAACCGAAATCCATGCTGAAATGCGTGTAATAACACAGCTTGGCGACTTCCTTCGCAGTTTTCCTAGAGATTATGTACTTAACAAATGCTATCAGTACGAACTTTCAAATAGATGGCTAGACGTGAACCAAGTTGCAGAAACTGCAACTGCCGCCCTGCGCGAAGAGCGAGGCTACTCGCTCATCAGATGCGGAGACGGTGAAGGGGCCTTCTTACGTATCTCTAATACTGATGAAACTAAATTCAGCCATCTCTACGAATTCAACCGCCAGAATCGAGCTCAAGTGTGGTTTGACGGCACGATCGACATTCAGTCTTCAGGCTTCTCAAACGCTGCCTTTACTCTCAAGGACGCGATACTTAACGCCGATGTAGTGGGACTTCCCTATACCGGGTGGCTGGAACACGAATACAGAATATTGAGTCCTACGGGAATTTCAAGCTTGGCAAATCTCCTCCGGCTGCCTCTCAATAGCGTTCCTAATTTCTGCACGCAGCAAATTCATCTCGAACTCCATAGCACGAAACAGATCTATAACCTGATGCGCTCAGTCCATACGATCGGCTTGATCTCTTGTCATAGCCAATTGCCAGAAATGCTTAAGTCAAAATTCGGTTTTCTTGATGTGGACTATCATTACATACCCGGCGAGAAAGGCCATAGGCATCTCATTCCCGAAAGCTCTATCATTGGCGAGCATTGGCCGGACGGATACGAGAGGGTTATGGCGTCGCTCCGAAGGCCACTGGCCGGAAAGCTCTACATCGTCGCCGCAGGAATACTTGGTAAGCTCTACTGTAACCAAATAAAAATGAGTGGAGGCGTTGCAATCGACATGGGATCTATCGCAGACGGTTGGGTAGGATCACCAACACGACCAGGGCTGGTAAGTCTGCAGCTCGGTTGAATTGCCGCCACCGTCTGCGGAACTCGCGACTGAATGCCGCCGAACTTTTGACCGCACATTCAGCATGTCACAAGACGATCCGTTATCGGTCCAGTATACCGCCGGAGGTCGATCTGCGGGCGAAGCTGCGCGACCTCGCCAACGAGCGGCGGCGCTTCGGCTACCGACGGCTGTTGACCTGAGACCCTGAACTTCCTCCAAATTTTGGTAGAGTCCGTCACATTGAGGAGACGGACGGAATGAAGCGTGCACGGTTCACGGAACAGCAGATCATCGGGATACTGAACGAGCAGGAGAGTGGCCAGAAGACGGCCGATGTCTGCCGCAGGCATGGGATATCGGAGGCAACCTTTTACAAATACAAGGCGAAGTATGGCGGCATGGATGTTTCCGACGCCAGGAAGCTAAAGGCTTTGGAAGATGAGAATGCCAAGCTGAAGAAACTGCTCGCCGAAGCAATGCTGGACAACGCGATCCTGAAGGACGTCGCATCAAAAAAATGGTGACGCCCGATGTGAAGCGAGATGCGGTGGCTCATGTCTGCAAGGAGCATGGTGTGAGCCAGCGTCGGGCGTGCGAGGTTTTGTCCATTGACCGGTCGAGCATGCGATATCGCAGTATTCGGCCTGATGACGCCCATATCCGGGATGCCATGAAGAAGGTAGCGTCAGAGCGCCGCCGTTTCGGCTATCGGCGCATCCACGTGATGTTGGATCGGCAGGGTATCGTCATGAACCTGAAGAAGCTCAGGCGGCTCTATCGGGAAGAGAAGCTGACCGTCCGCAAACGCGGCGGGCGCAAGCGTGCCCTGGGAACCAGGCGGCCGTTGGSATTGCCATCGCGTCCCAATGAGCGCTGGAGCCTGGACTTCGTTAGCGACGCCTTCACCGATGGTCGCCGCTTCCGCGTCCTGGCCGTTGTCGACGACTTCACCCGTGAGTGCTTGGCGCTAGTCGCCGACACGTCACTCTCAGGGCTGCGGCTTGCTCGGGAGTTGGATACGATCATCGCACGGCGCGGAAAGCACTTCACCCGTGAGTGCTTGGCGCTAGTCGCCGACACGTCACTCTCAGGGCTGCGGCTTGCTCGGGAGTTGGATACGATCATCGCACGGCGCGGAAAGCCAAGGACCATTGTCTCTGACAATGGCACGGAAATGACCAGCATGGCCGTTCTCAAGTGGTGCCAGGGCACACACGTCGAATGGCATTACATCGCACCTGGCAAGCCGATGCAGAACGGTTTCGTTGAAAGCTTCAATGGCAGCTTCCGCGACGAATGCCTCAACGAAACCCTCTTCTCATCGCTGACACAGGCGCGGACGGACATCACAGCGTGGAAGGAGGACTACAACCGAAACAGACCACACTCATCGCTCGGAAATATCACACCCAGCGAATTCGCAATGAAAATGGCTATGGAAAAACAGGCCGCTTGAAGTCAGATTGAAACCAACGACTCTCCTGAAAAATGGAGGGAAGATGGGTCTCAGGTCAGTTCCCATGTGAGGTTTCTCCGCATGATTCATGCCGAAAATGAGCGATCTTTCGATACCGCGCTACGTGGGATGGCCTACCCGCTTACCTTGGAACCATCGGCGGGGCATTCCAACGGCCCGATAACCGAAACCGGGATAAACGATGCTGTCTTTGAAGCTTCCAACTTGGGCGGCGAGAACTTCTTTCGCCAGGCGTATATCTGCTGGGGAAGAATATCATGGCGCCGCGCTACAACCGAAACGCTGCCGTCGACACCGAAAGCTTCCTGCAATATCGAAAGCTTCAGCTCTGTGGACCACCGACGCTGTCGCTCGGCACCAGTTAGGATCTCAACTTTGGCCATTCATACCTAGTTACGTCACAGATGATTCATTTGTGACGTAACTTGCACCACCCGAGCCTTCCGCCAAAATCGGCTCACCGGACGCTCACGTCGTTTGCGACGTGTCTTAGGCGAGGGTATGGGATGCGTGTCGAAATTCTTGGTCAGGAACGGCGGCGGCGTTGGTGTGCAGGTCACAGCAGCGAAATCGACGCGCTCATGCCGTGGAATTACACTGCCTGAACGGTCTCAGCTTACCGCAGCGGTAGCCAAGCTGCTCTGAAAGAATCAGCAAGCTCACTTCTGCCCGAACAGATCTTTCGTGATGAGACTATTTTTTGGTGAGCACCGCAAGGTTATCGCGATAGTGGCGAGCGCCGCTTTGCATACTGTCGTAAAATTCGATAGTGGAGATCGACGATTCCAGTGCCGAAATTTCGTCTGGCGAGAGCCAGTCAGAAGGAAATTTGCCTGTAATCTCGAGCTGGGTCAGCAGCGCTTTTGTCTTGGCAATCCCAGGAATTTCGAGAGCCGGCGGCTGATCATTCAAATCTTCGATCCAGTATGTCCCACCGAGAGCAAGGTGTGGGAACAAAAAGCCTAGGGCGATTTGTTGGTGGTGAGACGCATGGCTCGCGTCATCGATAATGATGTCGAACGGACCAAAGTCTAAGACACGGCCAAGTTCGCGACGATTGCTCATATCACCGCGGAGTATTGTACAACGCTCAATCTTGAGATCTTGAAACTCATTGATGTCGAATCCAACAATCTCAGAGTTGGGGAAATACCTAGCCCACATTTCCATCGACGGAGCGCGGCGTCCGATGGTTCCACCTTGGTCCCGCCTCGATGGGTCATCCCAACCCGGATCACTGATGTGCAGGAGCCCAAGCTCCAAAACGCGGAGCGATCGGTATCTTATCGGTTCGAAGTATTCCGAATAAACCCGTGTATAGTGGTGTCGTCCATGATGCAAATCACCCTTGTCAGAGCCAAACTCGTTCGCTAATAGCGTAGCCACATTGGTTGGCCTCTCATCCCCTGTTTGAACTTCTTGTCGGAGACTCGCTCGCTTCGGGCCAGCCGCAGCCTTCTGCGCGATGAAGCCACACCACGGTTTAGTATCCTTCGGGAAGCGCATCCAGGGCCGCATAATCCTTGCGCGCTGGCCGAAGAACTTCGCGAGGCTATGGGTCACACCGCCTCTCCCGCTGATGGTAAAGTCGTTGCCTTCGGCCCAGCAGAGGTTCCACTGATGGAAGCCCTGCCACTTCTCTGCAACCGCCTCGTTGGCGAAGCCGTGGACGATCAGGAAGCCTCCAGGCTTGGTCACCTTCAACATCTCATCCAATCCGACGAGAGGATTGGCAACGTGATCAAGCGCGTTCCGGATGTGCGTGATGTCAAATTCCTCAATACCGAACTTCTGGCTGAGTTCCTCTACCGGGCACGCGGCCGGCAGAACGAGGCCCGTATACTTGCTCGAATCCCATAACTGGAGATAGTCGTCCGCTAGTGGGTCCGCTGCGTGCAACTCGACCTGCTCTCCCACGAAGCTACGCGACAGCATGCTAACGGGACCCGATCCGATGTCGAGCACCTTAGGTACTTTGCCGTGCCCATTCTGTACAACAGCGTATCCTTTGATAAACAGCTCCACATCCTGATCAATCTCAGGGTTCGGCTCGCGCGTGCAGAAATTCTCAACGAACCTCTCGCTCTGGCAAAACTCGCGCCAGAATTCAATCTCGTCCCGACATCCGTCATCACGGAGCGATTGTGAGACAGTAGCGATCGACCCACCACCGCTCCCGGTATCCCGCAGCTTTCCAGTCAATGATCTGAGCAAGCTCATTTGGCATCCTTCCGTTGTCGGGAGCTCTATCACCCCAGTAGTCCTCGGTGAAGTGCGAACTCGTGTCTCTTCTTAAAGTGGACCGAACCGCGTCCGGCAAATCTTCGGGATCTGCAGCTAGCCGCAACGTGGCGCCGTCGTTTCTGCAAAAAAAAGCCTGAACCTGCGGGCCTCGCCGAATGCTCACCGGCACTTCCGGCCAAGCTTGCGGATCAATATCGTTTCGCGGTGATGATTAGGGAATGATGGCGGCTCGGACACCTTCGGCTGGACCCGCTTTGTCTCAATGATATGCGCTGTAGTCACTGCAGCCGGCCCATTGTAATCATGGTCTCAGAACATCAAACGCAAAGTGCGTACAGAACATCAATCGAAACAAATTTGCTGACTTGATGTCTGCGCGCTTGAGCGCATAGTCCGCCATCATGTCGTGTATGCTATTGTTCGCATTTATATGATGGGTAAGAGAGTTTTCATCTGAAGCACTTGTGACGACGAGCAGACGACGGAGCAGGAAGCTGAATGCATCCGATCGTGGGTAAACCTTCTCAAGCATAAGTCCGGCATCTCGCGATGCAAGTTTCAAGCCGTAAGGCGTGAAGTTAAAAGTGCTGTAATCATGGATCTGCTCCATGTAGCTCACCGCGCCAATTAGACGGCCGCCTGGCTTAAGAACGCGAGCTATCTCGGCGAATGTGATTCTGATGTCTTGGATGTGCTCAAAAACTTGAAATGAGAAAACTACGTCGAACGAAGCGTCAGGGAATGGCAAGATAGTTCCGCCGTAGAAGAACATCTTGTGATCGTTCAATGTCTCAGCGGTTGCGGCGGCGTTGTCAGCCATACCTTCTCGATAATTCACGCCGGTCCAATCATAGCCCAGACCTTCTAGGAAGGGGCGAAAGCCCGCAGTTCCGCAGCCAAAGTCAAGAACACGTTTGCCAAGGCCTGCGTAATCGAAAGCTAAGTTCTCCGGGCTTCTGGCTTCTAGACTATCATGAGAAACAAGGTCACCGATCTCCGCCCAGTACGAGCCGTCGATAACAAGGCTGTCGCCACTCTCGAGAATTGCGGCAATTGTCGCCTCTAGAATTTTCTGCGCCGAAACTTCATTTCTGGACATGGGTGCCTACTGCAAGAGAAAGATTCAAGGATTCTGTGAGATCTATGTACGCCGACCCACCTTTACGTATCGAACCAACTTCTCCGTTCCAGAGGTTTCTGCTCTCTGCATGGCCCCTCATCCATTGATAACAATAACTCACAAGGCGCGCCGTCCGTGATCCTCGCGACATAGCTTTTATGCCGGGACAACGAAACAAAACATTCAAGCATCCACAATCCCTATTGCTACTCAAGCCCTCGCTAGCATGCCCGCAACTATGACTTCAATTGCGGGCACGATCGAAGCGATTGCAATCAATTCTTGATAACTCATCAAAGCCAAATCTCCGCGGAAACAATCGGCCGGTTACGGCCGAAGAACGGTGTTTTTCATTCCGCCGTTGATCTTCAGGCCGCCATCAACCGCTATATCAAAGAGCACAACGAGGAACCCAAGCCGATCATCTGGAAAGCAGACCCTGACGAATTCATCGCAGCCGTCACGCGTGGGCACCAAATGTTGGCATCAGATCATTAGAAACATCAGCGGCGTGCTGTGTCATCTCTCTATAAATCCCCACCATAGCCTCAGCTTGCTCGTCGCTTGATCTGAATAACCGAATACTGCTATCTGATTGCGCGCGAAATCTAGCCGGATCTTTGTCTATCTGAGCAAGTACCCTCCTCAGATCATCCAAGCTGCTGGTATCAACTATAAAGCCATTTTTTTCTGTTTGTACTGGGTCCGCCATGGCCCCGAGGTTTGAAGAGACTACCCATCTTCCGAGAGATATCGCCTCTCGGGAGACAAGTCCATAACTCTCCGGCCACGTCGAGGGAGCAACGACCACGTCTAGCTCACTGTAGAGATCCCCCACACACTCTTGCGGGTAGGCGCCTTTCAAAACTACCGGAGTAGTTCCCCACACCGTCTCAACCGACTGGCCGTATGCCAAACTGCCATCTATCATCGTCAAATGCAGATTTTCGAATGGAAAACGGCGCAGCACAGCTTCCAGGAGAAACGCGCCCTTATGCGCCGCGCGACCGCCTATATGCCCAAGCGCAACCCGCCCATCTGACCTATTCGGTCGGGCCGCGTGGGACATCGCCGACACGCCGTTTTCATTTACGTCCACACCTTCTACGCCTGCCGCCTTATAAATTTCCGCGAATGATTTAGAGACGCTCAGCCTGACATAGGCGTGGCGCATAATGGCCGCTAGCTTTTGGCGGCGTTCAAGATACGATGTAGGTTCCGTGAAGTGGGCGCTATCAGCGAGAATATCAGTCGTCGGCAGCCTTAATATTCCGTCTCCATCCACCAGGAATTGATCATTAGAAATCCACCATCCGTCATGTATAGTTATGGCGTACGGAATACGCTTATCAACCGCCACCTTGGCGATGGAAGCGGTGAGCCGTTGGATACAATGGAAATGAATAGCGTCCGGTTCGACGTATTCTACGATCTGACGGAATATTTCTTCGTTCAGCTCGCTGAAGGCCCTCAAGTCCATATTTAGTTCCAGCGGCGTAGACACGCGAATAACACGAAGCCCATCGACGGTCTCGAAACGGACTCGGCCTGCAGGCTGCGCTCCTTCATCTGACGCTAGAATCGTAATCTCAAATTCTTTTCCGTACTTTTCCGATATATATTTTACATTATCCTCGACAACGCGAGTTGCCCCTCCGATTGTCTGAGGCGCAAAGAATACGTTAGCGACGAGGATATGGGGCCGCCTTCTTTCCGCAACCGTTTGGACGGCAAACTCATCCCTGAGCCTTTGAGATAAGGCACTTAATGAATAATTCGTGAGAGCTGCATCGCGGGCATGCAGACCGATAGCGGCGCGCAAAGATCGATCACAAACCAACTCAGACAGCCGGTCAAACCATTGATCAGGAGTGTCGGCTATTAGGCCGCTTCGTCCAACATCAATAATTTCGCGGTAAGTGACCGTACCGCTAACCACGGACGGTATCTGGAGCAGAGCGGCCTCAAGCCACTTGATCTCACTCTTGCAGTCGTTGAAAATGCTGGGCTTCAGTACTGCTATATTTATGTCGCATGATGACAAAATTGACCAGTATTTATCAACATTTTCAAGGAACTCGTATCGATCGATGCGATCGGCTAGACCTGCAAAGCTGTCATCTAACGACAGATGCCCGGCCACCACCAAACGGACAGCGTTATTAGACTGCATTAGGCGTACTAGCGCCGGGCCAACTAGCTCGTTAAAATCTGAATTATGAGCCTTCGTGCCCGATCCGTAGAATATTCTAATTTCTTTGTTATCGGGCCGTTCTTTAGAGCCGATCGATATAAGCCAATCGTTCCGTTGATCTAGGCCATTTCTATGCAAAATTCCTTTGCCGGAAACGACATACTTCTCCATTTCCTTTTTTAAGGAAAGGGTGGACGCGATTGCGTAATCGCACATCGACATCGCAAATCGCGTTAGAACCGCTCCATACATCAATCCCACATAATCATCCTGAGTGATCTGGCCGGCGAAGCTCTCAAATGGTTCAGGGTAGTTATCCGAGTCAAATATTAAGTCATCAATTTCGTAATAAGTGTCCAAACCAAGCGACTTGGCTACTAGTATAGACTTTATGATCTTTGGAACAGCTGGCACTCTATAAAATATAGCTCCCCGAGCGCCGACCAATGATTGTATAAACTCTTCCGGATCATTGTGTGGAGTGACCTTTACAGCCACGCCCGCATCCTCAAACTGTCTAACCTTCTGCTCCACGCGGTAGTGAGTGCACTGCCTAAGATCTCTGTTCGCAAGGACCGCTACGTGTTTCCCGCCCACTTTCTGATTTGTCTCATGTAGTCCAAAGGCCCACTTTGCCAGTTCGGCAATCTTTGACATTGCATTCATCAGGAGTCCGTCAGCCTCGCGGCGCTTATCGACAGAATTGGTGCGAACGACTTCCTGATAAATCTTCCGCGCCTGCGCAGTCTTGAAGTCAAAATAGTGATCAATAGCATTTACGACTGCATCTAAATAGCGTGGATTTCCTGCCCATTTTCCACGGTTAAGAGCCAAAAGCTCGAATGCCTTTTCATGTTCACAATTGTCAATATAGAGGCTCGCAGCATGCGTTAACGACCAGATTGAGCTGCCAGGCAGTTCTGATGCCCTGACAAAAGTCTCAATAGCTTCTTGTTTCTTGTTCAGACCAGCATAGGCATCACCCAACAAGTGCAGAGTAGCTGAAGAATCGGAACCTTGTTCGCGAGCTAAAGCAAATGCATCTCGTGCCTCATTATAAAGGCCCCTAATCAACTTGTAGTTACCGATCGCAAAAAGCACCTCCGGAAACACACCGTCAAAGTATGTTTTGATACCGTTCTTATCAAGTTTGGCGTCAAAAAGAGCCTGCAGTGTATCAACGCGATCGAGGTTAGCATTCTTGCATCGCTCAGCAGCGTAGCGGCGCCAATCGTAGGACTGTGGGTAAGGCTGGCCACCAAGCATGGCGTAGATTGCCCGCTCCTCATTCGGCGCCCGACCTTTTTCCAAACCTTGAAAAAGCCAATCCCGGTAAAGCTCTACGTCGCTCATTGCCGGTAACTTATATCGCATGCGATAAAAGCTTGCATCGAACACAAATCCGAAATTGATGGGACTTAGACGACCTATACCCTCTGCAATAAAAGCACTAATCGCGTCTTCTCTTGTAAGAGGAGCCTTAGGCAACCAGTCTGAATTCCAGGCCATGAAATGAGACATTTCGAAGATATTTTCCCATGCATGGACCTTTCTTCCGCCCGTAGGGATATTAGCAGATGTATATTTTCGACCCTCTTGTCGACCATGCATTAGATAGTGGCCAATCAACTGAGAGTCGTCAGGAAATATGCGATTCAAATCCGGATTTAGAGCACGATATGACACGGCATTGAAATTCGCGGGCAAAGGTCCGTATCTACCTTCAAGGTTCTTGAGAAGAGATGTAAAGTTCGGATGCCGCCCCTCTGCCTTTCCGTGTTTCAAATAGTGTGAAAGCAGCTTTCCGGAATCAAACCCACGCAAGTCCTCGTAGTATATGCGATAAAATTTCAAGTCCACACTGTTTGCATCACGAGCAATTGCGGGAAGAGACTGCAGTATCGGTAAAATTTGGTTGATTTTTAGTTTCATAATAGGTCCTTGCACTTGCCCAAAATCATGAATTCACGGCCTTTGGACTACTCCCTTGCGGGGCGCCCGCGTCAGCCCTCGCCTCCCGCAGCCAAGGAGTCATAACACCGCCTTGCACACGCAGAACGCGAGCATAAATGCTCCCGTCTTTGTGTGACTTGGTATCAGAGCGGATAGCCCGCCCTCAAGGCCAAAACTGTATCGAACGAAGGTGGGCGTGGAATAGGAAGCTTTAATTTCAATCGATTCACATTTGCAAACTTGCACCATAGCCTAGCCGCTGCGCAGGTTGAGGATTCATCGGTCGCCACCAATGCGTTGCTTTCGCGACTAAACAACGCGCGCGCCGGCACGCAACGGAGCCAGCCGAATGCGATTCAAAGTTTGCTGCTGCGGACGGATAATTTTACAGGAACTTAGCAACAATTTCTGATCCGGATTTTTCCTCAGACGTTCGTCTCCGCCATATCAAAGTATCGATATTATCGCTTTTTGAGAAGCGAGATACAGTCTATGTCGGCATACTCCCCCCATTCGCATATGGTCTGCTCAACAACCTCAAGTCCTGCTGATCTAGCCATTTTTGCAAACAACGTATCGGACATATAGTTTCTCCAATGCGGATTGCCTCTAAAGTCCGCATCCTCCCCGGCCGCAGTGTAGTTCGAATGGTGAATGAAAGCATACCCACCAGGAGTAAGCACTCTTGAAAATTCAGGCATATACGCCTTAACGATTTTAGGGGGGAAATGGACCACGCTGTCGAAGGTGTACAAAAATGTAATCGACGCATCGGAAATAGCTCGCAGATCGTAGCCATTGCAGCCAATCACACTTACGCGCTGATCCTCAGCATACTTCTTCCGACAATAATATAGATTATGCTCATTAACATCAACCATTACGATCTCTTCACTGTGATCCAGGAGGAAATCAGTATTTCTGCCATATCCGCAGGCGAAGTCGACAACTTTAGTGTATTCTACCGGATGCCTTGCAAGGATTGGCTCTATGAAATAGTTTCGCTGGACATCCATATGACTGGCAGCGGCTGCATGATACGACTCTGCGACATCTTCGCCCCATAAGAGGCTATTTTCTCTTACTAGTTTTTTTTTGCGGTTTGAGAGCATTTCAGAAACTCAATCATGTTCGGTTATAAGCGTAATTGCAGATCGGGAGTCACGCAATACGAAAGGATATCAACTTTGCCTACCCACCCGCGTTTCCGCCTTTTGGATGAAATGGTATAAGATCAGGTCTGCTTCCAATAAGTGCTCTGCTGTTGCAATCTCCCTGAGGACGTCGGCAACCCGGTGCACCGCTTCCAACTGCGCTTTCATTCTGACCGCCTCGCTTGGGAGACCGAGCAACTCAGCTATGCTTTTCGCGTAACTGGTGTCATCGCTGCCCGCATCAAACAACGTGAATCGCGACAAAGCATCAAGGGCTCGGGTCACCGCATCCAACGGCGCGGGCTCATTCGGGCTTCCAGCTACCAGTTGCTGTGTGAACGGCGACGATAGTAAGGAGATCGTGTCTTTCGAAGCATGACGGATCGCTCTGCGAACGGCAGCTTCGTCTTGCATATTAAGCCCGTCAAAGTGATCCATAATAGGCTTGAAAAGCGTTATGTCTCTCGGCGCTACAAAACCAAACTTATGCTTGTTATAGCGGCTAAAGATTATTAAGCGCATTGCAAGCTCGTAGAACGGATCGCGCAAGGCAACCATTGTTATTTCGGTGTTGTATTCAAGGTAAGTCATATAGTTTTTCAGGAGAATGCGGCCAGACACGTAAACCGATGGCTGATGGATGATCTCCAACATTTGCCTTACGGTTTCGTGCCCCCAATGTTCCGCGCGATATTCGAAGAACTGAAAAAACGGCTTCAGACTGAGGTCAATTTCGCTATGGGGCATATAGGCTGTTTCGAGGCGGAAGACCTTCTTAGGGATATACTGGCCTGGCGAAGCACGTCGATAGAAAACCAAAAGGCTTGCGGGATCCAGCAGTTCAATTTCATCAGATGAACTAATGCCAGGAACGTTACCTTCGTCGAGGATGAAGGCGACGTTGCCCGTTTCGTGCAGCCCCTGTCGGAAGGCTCCATCAACATAGATCCAACAATCGATCTCGATAGCGGCGTTTCCGTTGATTCTAACAGCGACTCTAGCTTTCGTCGAAAAGCCGTCCGGGACTATATAGCCATGAATTTCCGACCCTGTGTCTTGATAAACGGCGAAGTTCATAAGTGTGCGCTTGGGCTTTCCTGGAGAGAGATGTCTTGAGTTTATATCTGAAGTGCTAGACCGGACACAAGCGCGCTCACGTATAAGTCAGCGAACTGCTCCGTTTCGTAGACACTCTGAAGTCAGTTTTTTTTCAGTCACCCAAACTCGACCGGCGGCAGTGTTCCGCACTCGACCGGCTCTTGTATCAGATCCAAGAACAACGCGACGCAGCCGGGAATATCTTGGCGAGTGTAAGGCAGCTGCGTTGGCGAGACAGCACTTCCCGACACTTGCCTCGCGTATGATGTTCTCGATCTACGGTGCGGGCTCGGACGTCGAATTGTGGCATTATTCTGGGATATTCTTGTCTTGAACAGTGGGGCAACGATATCCAAATTTGCTACCGCTGGAATCGACCTTAAAGCGTTTTCCAGATCCAATGTATCGCCGAATGAGGGATCATCAAGTGGTGCAGCTGGAGCCTCTGGATTGGAAATTTCAGCAGTGTCATTGACCCGCCCTGGGGTGAGCCAAGGCCGAAAAGAGGCAGATGCACCTCGAGTTGCCTAAGGTGTAAATGGTACTTCTTCACTCAGTCCAGCTTTTGACGAACCATCATCACGCCCCCGCAGGCAATACCGCAGGCCGCCAGGCACGCGAGCAGACTGAGGAAGAGCGATAGGCCAATATTCGGATACTCATTGCTATCTGGGAGTGTCGGCTCGATGAAATTGTCGACATAGACCAGTTGGAGCGAACTGACCAACTTGACCTTTTCGAAGTCCTTGAGCGCTGCCTTAAGCCTGGCTTCTGCCAATGACAGATCGAGCTTCAACTTGTCGAATAGGGTCGAATATCCGGCAAGGTTTGTACCGCCCTGTTCTGTGGTGCCAGCCGCTTGAGCTCTCAAACTTTTTGCCTGGTCCTCCGCCGCCGCAATGCGCCTATCCAGATCGGCAATTTGCGGTGTGTCGCTGGCGACCGTCTCACCAAGGGCCTGTCTCCGGCTCTTTAACTCTGCGATACTCGACTCCACCGTAGTAAGGACAGAAACAATCCGCTGCGCTGAAAGATTGACGTCGAACACACCCGTCTGATTTTGTGTGTCCCGAAGCATACCTCTCAGGTCTGCAACTTCCACAGTGGCTCGGTCAACCTCCCGCTGGGTTGATACACGCAGATCATCCCACATTTCGGAGCTCAGCTTGTTCACCCGGTCCTCGGAAAGGCGCAGAACGAGTTGCACGAGGTCATGGGCGTCCTGGGGGGAATAAGCTGTAATCTCAAGTTCGACGATGCCACTTTTAGGGTTAACGTAAGTATAGGCATGCTTCTCCCAGTACTTTAAAATATCGCGCTGCGTCGCGTCCGCTGGCAGACGAGACAAGAAATCGATTCCCGATCCGCCGAACAAACGATGTAGATCTACGTACTTCTCCATGTCCTGGATAATTGCAGGGCTTTCCAGGTAGTTGAGCAGGACCGCGGTATCCTGAACAATCTTTTCCTTCGGCTCGACGGTATCGCTGGAGTATCTGTCGCGTGACAGAAGCGGCGTGGACGACCGCACGATGAAGCGGACCTGCGACACATATCCCGGGCTCGCCAAGAACGCGTAGTACCCAATGCTTCCGATCATCGGCAGTACAAGAGTTACGCCAATCAGAAATATCATAAGTATCGAAAGAACACGATCTCGGGTACGGGGCGCCAAACCAGCAAGACGGTAAAGATTGCGGCGGCTTCGGTTTTCGAAGGTCAAAGCACGGGCATAGGAACTCAGCGCAGCCGCCATCTTCTGACTTCGCTCCAACGAGGTCAACGGCTTCGTCTCGATCAAACGGCTGTCGTCCTTAACTATGTTTTCCGACAAGTTCTTCTGGCCCTGCTGCTAGCGGTTGAGACGCATATAGGTGGCTATGCCATCTTCAACGTTATCGAATTGTACCATATGGCCATCAATCAGCACTATGGCGACATCGCAATAGTCTTTTATCGTCTCCATATCATGCGAGATAATAATGACGTCTGACTTCTCACGCCGCGCACGAAACGCTTCACGACAACGCCGCTGGAAGTTGGAATCGCCGACAGCAGTGATTTCGTCTACCAAATAGCAATCGAATTCGATTGCCATGGAAAGACCGAACGCAAATCGTGCGCCCATCCCTGAAGAATATGTCCTAAGGGGTTCGTTCAAGTAACTACCGATTTCCGCGAATTCCGCAACGAAACGGAGAACGCGGTTGAAATCCTCTCCGTAAGCGCGAGCCACGAACTTGAGGTTTTCCTTCCCACTCAGCATGGGGTTCAGGCCATTTACAAATCCCAGCGGCCACGAGACCCGCACCTGACGCCGGACCCGCCCGCTATTGGGAAGTTCCGCTCCGGCGATGAGACGCATAGTCGTCGATTTCCCTGCGCCATTCACTCCAAGGAGCCCATATGATTTTCCGGAAGAAAAGTGCATTGACTGATTTCGCAAGATGTAACGCCGGTGGGCCGCTGTTTTATAGTATTTCGTCACGTTATCTAGCGTGATCATTCTACACCCGATGATCTTCAATGGACATCCAGATAAGTGTCACGGTCATCCAAAGCGTGAGGAGCCCTATCGTCAGGATGATCCAGTTGGAGAACCGGTTAGGATACTCCGATTCTTCTGGAATGTGAGAATTTGAAAAGATAGACATAAACGTAGTTCGTTTGAGTGCCGTCGATTTCGCAGTATCAAGGTTCCGAACGTTGGACTCATATATTGCCTGAGTAACGATCCTGCGCGTTTCGAGGCGCGAAAATTCCGTTAAGCTGCTCGACAACTGCGTATTGGCACCTGAGGCTGCGCCAGCCATACTGTTTTGGCGAAGAGTAATTTGATCATCTATTGCTTGAATGGAGCGACGGAGTTCCCGGCCGCGAGCTGTATTGCCTGCGTTAGCCGCTTCCAGCGACTTGAGGCTGACTAGCAGCTGCAGCTTTTGCTCCGTAAGCTTCCCAATGATTTCACTCAGCATCTTGGCCGACGACAAGGGATCAAGGATGCCCGTCTTGTTCTGGTAATCACGTAGGTTGTCGAGTGCCGAGCGATAATCAGCCAGGCTGGAATTGACATCACCTTCGACCCTGGTGACGAGGTCACCCTTCGCTTTATCCGAGATTTTGTTGATCATGACGTCAGCGTTAGCTAGGGCGGCGTCCGCAACAAGGACGGAATCCTCAGGGGAAAACGCCCGGACAGTGAAAACAATAATCCCCGAGGGGCCATCGACGTAAGTGTCGACATGCTGTTCCCAGTATCGGAAAAGCTCTTCGAAGCTGGCATCTGGAGATAGGCGTGACAGCGGGTCGATATTCTCTCGGGAGAAATAGCGGCGCAGACCAATGTCAGAATCCAACTTCCGTACGATTTCCGGAGATTTTAGATAGTTCGCAACGATGTAGGAATCCTGCGTCAGCGAGTCGCCGCCGATCATCGACCGCCCCTCTCGCGTTTCCGACGTATCGAACTTTTCGCTGACACCAATCGTGCGGACAATCATGCGCATCTCGGCAACATACTGGCCGCTGGCGATCAACCCATAATAGACACCAGCAATCACGCTGGGCAGCACGACGAAAAAAAACAGAGAATTCTTTTTCGTGAAGAGCAGTCCGAATAGGCGGGATACGAGACCTTTTTCGGACAGGCGAATAACTTCGGCGCCGTCAGTGGAATCACCGAGACGATCTCCAGGATCATGACCTATCTGAAGGCTCATTCTTTGTCCTTAGCGCACGTTAATCGTGACAACCCGAACCACGCCCAAGCGTCCACGCAGATGGTATATCTCATCCTTATCTTCAACGCCTCCCCAAACATTTGCCCAAAAATGTCTCACCGCTATTCTGGGGAAGCTCTCCGCCTTTGTCGCCAATCGATATGCCAGTTGGTATGGCGCAACAATGGTTGGCCGCCTAGCGAGCAGCCGCGCGCGAAATCTATTGGATGGGATAGCATCCGCACGCCCTCTGATAGCCGAGACGCGTATTTTTGTTAAGCCTCGAACAGTTTTTGATCCAATGAAAGGCGAGAGGAAACGGCAAGGGGGAGTCTTTGGTGGTTCGCTCCAAGGCAGTGCCCTGCAACGAGAGCAACACGCTGCCCCGCCCTTTCGACACGGTGCGCCAGTGTTACCCTGCCGTAGCGTTCATCCAGTTGCTCCCGAAAGGCTCGAACGACAAACTTACCCGCGGTCGACAGGGCGCGGCCGGGGCCAGGCGATAGCTTGTATCCAAAGTATTTGGTAAAGTTCCGCGATTCATCGAACGCGCGTCGCAGTTGTTCGACAATTCCGTAATCGTGTGAGTGGTAGACAACGGCGTTCGGAGCGTAAGCTTTCCGATAGCCGGCCTCGATGACGGTTCTCGCCCAAATCTGATCTTCGGCAAACTCGACGTCGGGATAAGGAAGGTGCTCCCAAACTGATCGTCGCAACAAAGAGTTATTGTCGGAATAGTAATGGAGCATTTGTCGCCACCCCACGTCGGTGGCGTATCTGACGGGATTGAGATCACGTGAGACGACCAGAGGATGAGCCAGGAACCCCGCGAAATGCTTGTCCAAATCGTTTTTCGTAAAGGGTGAAGCAGTTTCGTAAGCAATGTGGCGACCAAACACGCCCGCGATCGCGGGATCCTGTTCGGCCGACGAGACGAGATTTACAAGCCAGTTCTCATCGACAGGCTCTGCGTCGTGAGTAAGAAACGCGACGAATTCAGCGTCAGCGAGTTGAACACCGAGGTTGCGAGTCTTGCCGTGACCGAAATCGCGCGGAGCGATTTCGATCAATCGCACGCCGGTCAGTCCGCGGAGATATTTGGTAGTCCCGTCACTGGAGCCGGAGTCTATCGCTATGATCTCGTAGGGCCACGGCGCCCGCTGGGCCAGAACCTTGTCCATGACCTTAGGCAAAACGCGAATGGCGTTTTTCGTTGGGATGACCACCGCACAACGATAGCTGGCCACTATGCAGCACTCCGTTCAGCGGCGTGCTTGACGCGCTCTCTGATAGCTGCCTCAACCATGCGCGCGGATTTCTCCCAGGAGAGTTCTTGCACGTAACCCAGCCCCCTTTCGCGAAGACGCTCACGTTCGTGCGGTTTCTTTAGGAGCCCTTCCAATGCGTCGGCAATCCCTTCGGGCGTTGGTTTGGCGAAAGCCATCACGTCCTCAGGGAAGATCGAGCGTACCGTGTCGAGATCGAGATCGACGACCGGAAGACCGCAGGCCATCATCTCTTTGTTAACCAGGGAATGGTTCGTGGCAGAGAAAACAACACCAATTGCTGCCTCTCGATAGAGTTCGGCAAGTTCCACACCGCTCAAAACACCGCGGTCCCGGTAAGGGAACGGCACGTTCATCTTGCCAAGCTGCCAGCCAAAGAAATCGACTTCGAAAGGGACCCCACGTCGATGGAGTATCTCCAGCGCCATGAATGCCAGCTCGACAGCGCGGCGGGGCGTAACGTAGCGGGCGTAAATCGCGATCCGTGCCTGATGACGTGCAGTCTCAGATGCGCCAGGTGCATAGATATTCTCGTCATAAGCTAGAGGCCAAGACATGGACCATCTTCCGAAGCCTTCTGACATCTTCCTGCACAGCCAGTCACCTGCACATAAGCAGTCGAAATCAAAATGGTATGTTGCTTCCGTCAGCAGCGCCTCCGCACCGGACGGATAAAATGCCGGCTCAAAATCCTGCACAAAATAGAACTTCCGAATGAAGCCCTGCATCGCTTCTACCGGATAACAGGTGAAACGATCCGTAGCGATCAGTGCGTCGCCGTCAACGTCCGGCGCAGAGCGCTCGAAGAGCTGAACCTTGCCCCGAAACGGTTGAAAATGCGCGTTGATCGTTTCGAGGACATCCGCTTCGGTTTTGTGAACCGTTGGGTTTTGTACGAGGAACTGGACCTCATGCCCAAACCGCTCAAGATAACTGGCGATGCGGAAGATGGTCATGTGACCGCCCGCCCCCGGTATAAAGTCAGGAATGACCCAGGTAATACGTAGCCGTGCTAGATCCATGCGTTCGATTGGCGGCCGCCCCCCGGAAGGGGCGTAGTCGATAAAGGACTTGAGATGCTCAATGCGGCGTTCGAAAGGAGTTTTTCTCTGCTCGTTCGCCGTCAGCTTACTCCAAACCTTGCGCGCTAGGGAACGCATTGACACAGATCGCCCTTTCTAATTTTAGGTTCGCGGGTCAATAGACAGATTATGCTGGAAACCGCCACACCGACCTGTGGCACCGTACTAGAATATGCCAGCCAGGACCTTTTCCTTCAGATACCGCCCGTAAGCACCGTTGCCATAGGCCTCTGCAATCTTCGTCAGGGCTACTCGATCGATGAATCCTTTGTGGAAGGCGATTTCTTCCGGACAGCAGATTTTGACGTCCTGTCGGCGCTCGAGTGTGGCGACGAACTCGGCTGCGTCCAGGAGGCTGTCGGGTGTGCCTGTGTCGAACCAGGCGTAGCCGCGACCGAGGGTTTGCACGTCGAGAAGCTTCCTCTCTAAATAGACCTTGTTAACATCCGTGATCTCTAGTTCGCCGCGGGGAGATGGCTTGAGATTGGCCGCAATTTCAACAACGTTACTGTCGTAAAAGTAGAGACCGGTAACGGCATAACTGGATCGCGGCTTGGAAGGCTTTTCTTCGATCGAAATTGCCTTCCTTGCCTCATTGAATTCGACCACGCCATACCGCTCGGGATCGGCAACGTGATAGGCAAAAACAGTTGCCCCACGGAGATTTCTTACCGCTTGCTCGAACGTGTCCGTGATGCCGTGACCGTAGAAGATGTTGTCACCGAGGATCAAGCAGGACGGGTTGTCGTCGACGAAGTCCGCACCAATTATGTAGGCCTGCGCCAAACCGCCCGGCTCAGGCTGCACGGCGTAACTGAGATTGATGCCCCATTGCGACCCGTCATCAAGCAGGCGCTGGAACAGCGGCATATCTATCGGTGTCGAAATGATCAGGATGTCGCGTATACCAGCCAGCATCAGCGTTGACAGCGGATAGTAGATCATCGGCTTGTCATAGACCGGCATTAGTTGCTTGGAGATCACGCGGGTCATAGGATGGAGGCGGGTGCCGCTACCGCCGGCGAGAATGATACCCTTCATAGGTCCGAGGTCCTCTTTCAATTCTCGTTTAGATAAGCCGTGCCACAACGTCGGCAGTCGAATCCTGCCATCTTGGCAGCCTCACGCCATACGCTTCGGCCAGCTTTTGGCAATCAAGCCTCGAATTGACCGGACGCTTCGCGAGAGTTGGGTAGGCGCTCGATGGAATGCGCTCAACGGAAGCGCTCGGACCACCTCGAGCCGCAGCGCAGGCGAAGATCTCGTCGGCAAAGTCTGCCCAACTCGCTTCCCCGGTTCCCGTCATGTGAAATAGGCCGCGCAAACGTGCTTCATCGCTGTCGAGCAGGTTGCCCGCGATCGAGATCACCGCATCGGCGATGTCGAGCGCCGAAGTCGGGTTACCAACTTGATCATCCACTACGTTCAGGCTGTTGCGGGTTTCCGCTGCCTTGAGCATGGTCCTCAAAAAATTCTTGCCGAACGGGCTGTAAACCCAAGCGGTGCGCAAGATGGCATGATTGTGATGGGCTGTGGCAACCGCGTCCTCGCCCGAGCGCTTCGATCGGCCATAGGCGCCAATCGGAGTGACCGGATCGGCCTCCACATAGGCTGAGGCCTTGGTTCCATCGAAAACGTAGTCGGTCGAAAGATGGATGACAGGTACACCGAGCGAAGCAGCCGTCGCGGCGATAATGCCGACGGATGTTCCGTTCACGATCGTTGCCGCCTCTTCGTCCGTTTCCGCCTGGTCGACCGACGTATAGGCGGCGGCCGAAACAATCACGTCCGGGCGGGCTCCGCGAAGGGCCGCCTCGACCGTTTCCGGTCGCGAAAGATCAAGCGCGGGACGGCCGACGGCGAGAACTTCGAAACGCTCATTCCTGGTAGCCCGTTCGACAAGCGACGAGACGACCTGCCCTTCGCGGCCGGTCACGACCATACGCTGGCGAGCGCGGATCATGCCGCACCTTGCTTTGGCAGATCCAAAAGGCCAAGACGCGTGCCGCTGTAACCGCCGCGCAGTGGTGCCCACCACCATTGGTTATCCAGGTACCAACGGACGGTTTTCTCGATGCCGGTGTCGAAATTCTCTCGCGCCCTCCAGCCCAGTTCCGTCTCCAACTTCGTCGCGTCGATCGCGTAGCGGGCGTCGTGGCCTGGCCGGTCCGTCACATGGGTGATCAGCCGAGAATGCGGCTCCTTCCCGGGTCGCAGTGCATCCATCAGTTCGCAGACGCGGGCAACGACATCGATATTGCGCTTTTCGTTGCGGCCGCCGACATTGTAGGTCTCGCCGATCCGGCCGCGTTCGGCGATGATGTCAAGCGCACGGGCATGGTCCTCGACATAGAGCCAGTCGCGGATGTTGCTGCCGTCGCCGTAGACAGGCAGCGGCTTACCTTCCATCGCATTCAGGATGATCAGCGGAATGAGCTTTTCCGGGAAATGATACGGGCCATAGTTATTGGAGCAGTTCGAGACCACGACCGGCAGGCCATAGGTCCGCATCCAGGACTTCGCGAGATGGTCAGACGCGGCCTTAGATGCCGAGTACGGGGAACTGGGATCGTAGGGCGTGTCCTCGGTAAACAGGCCGTCATCACTCAGCGAGCCGTAGACCTCGTCAGTTGAAACATGCAGGAACCGAAAGGCGTCCTTGCGGGCGGATTCCAGCCCCATCCAGTACTGGCGAGCGCATTCCAGCATGTTGAAGGTCCCGACAATGTTGGTGGCGATGAAGTCCTTGGCACCGGTGATCGAGCGATCGACGTGACTTTCAGCCGCCAGATGCATGATGCGGTCAGGCTGAAAACGTAAAATCGCCTCTGCTATCGCACCGTGATCACAGATGTCAGCCTTCAGGAACCGGTAGCCGGACTGGTTGTCGACCGACTTCAATGAGGCCTCGGTGCCGGCATAGGTCAGCTTGTCGATGTTGAGGACATCATAGCCCTTGTCCAACACTAGATGGCGAACCACCGCGGAGCCGATGAATCCTGCTCCACCCGTAACCAGTATGCGCATCTACAACATCTCCGTGTATCATTGCGGCACAGAACCGCAGTATGAAAGTCTACGAAAGCCCCATGCCGGTCAACCACCGGAGGAAAGGGACCGACCGACAGGCTCAATAGGTGAAAGCGTCGCCGAGATCAGCGAGCGTCGGCTGGCGCTTGTCCTTGTCCGATAACGCAACCTTCTCTGCTTCGACCGGCCATTCGATGCCAAGCGCCGGATCCTTCCAAAGCAGGCCGCGGTCATGCTCGGCACTATAGTATTCGGTCACCTTGTAGCTGATCTCTGTATTAGGAACGAGCGTGCAGAAACCGTGGGCGAAACCCGGCGGCACCCAGAGCTGTCTGCCGTTCTCGGCCGTCAGTTCCACCGCGACATGCTTGCCATAGGTCGGCGAGCCGGAGCGGATGTCGACAGCCACATCAAGCAGCGCGCCGGCAATGCAACGCACGAGCTTCCCTTGGGCCTTCGGCTTTAGCTGAAAATGCAGCCCGCGCACCGTTCCGACCTCAGCCGAAATCGACTGGTTGTCCTGCACGAAAACGAACCTGCCGACATTTTCCTCAAAAAGCGTCTGTCGGAAAGTCTCCATGAAATAGCCGCGGGTATCGCCAAACTTCTTAGGCGTGATTACTACCACTTCCGGAATACTGGTCGGTTCAAACTGCATCGTACACTCACTTCCATATGCGAGCATTTGCCTAACGGGTCGAAGATCACCTGTAAAGTGCTCCTCCATTCGTAGGTCCTGACGCCAATCAGAATTTCACACCCGCTTTGCCCGTATCCCAAAACAGTACAACGGGGGACTACGATGTGAGCGAACGGGGCGATGCGCCTCCACATGGCTAAGCAGGCGACGTCAGGGTCAAGACGGTGATTCCCAAATGTATCGAGCTCGCTGATTTGTTTGGATAATTCAAGCCACGAGCATCACGAAGGCCGGCAGCGCAATGCTGTGGGAAAGGCCGGACATATGAGCCCAAGAGGGCTCAGTATTTAAGGATTGAACACGGTGACCGCAGAGCGGTTCCCATACGGGAACTCTGAATGTCTATCGGGCCTAGCACTACTTTGGCAGAATTGATTTTGGGGTCATTTGGAACCTGATACGGCAGTGTGGACATCGTTGTGGTGGATGGTGGTTTGATAGCGCGACTATGACCGCGCGTCGGATGGCTGGCAGTGTCGGTTTAGGCGGGCCGTGCCTCTTGGTTTTTTTCCCGCTTGGCCTGGTGTAGGCGCTGATGTTGCAGGAAGGCATAAGCGATCATTGTCATCAGCGCGTGTCGATGCAGACCTTGCCATGATCGGCCTTCGAAGTGATCGAGGCCGAGTTCTTCTTTCATTTGTTGATGCGCCTGCTCGCAGACCCATCGGGCTTTGATGGCAGCCGCCAGCTGCTTTAACGTCGCTTCGGCCGGCAGATTGGAGAGATAGTATTTGCGTTCGTCGTTCGAGCGCCATTCGCCCACCAGCCACGCCTCTTCGCCCGGCATATGCTGCTGTCCCTTGTCGAGGATACGTTGCGGACTACCATCAGCGATCCGAATACGGGCGGCAGCGAAGCGCGCGGCCAATCGGCTTTTCGTGCCACGACGCCAGCTGACCTTCTTCCAGGTTGAATCTGCAAGGAGAGTTTCGGCTGCGGTCGATAAGGTGTCGGGGATCGTATGCTTGCGCGGTCTTCCATGGCCGGCGACAGGAAAGATCAATGCGACATCATGGGGATAGACCTTTTGATGTTTGGGAATGCCGACTGCCCAAGTGAGGCCCCGTGCACTGAGCCCCTGGCGAAACGCAGCCGATAAACCATAGCGAGCATCGGCAAGCACGGTGCCAAACCGTACGCCCGCCGCAATCAGCCGATCGATCTCGTCGAGCGCAATCTCCGGCTTGGTGCGAGATAAGCGCATCTCCTCGGGAACACCGGCCTTAGCCATCCGATCGTGGTCACTAGTCCAACTCGCGGGCAGGAATAGCCGCAGACCCACCGGAACGGGAACCTCGTCGCGTGCCAGCGTCAATGACACCAGCGTCTGGCAATTGGCGCGTTTGCCTAGCATCGACGCATATTGCGGTGCGACCCCGACAGAATGATCGCCCTTCTTCGGCAGACCGGTGTCGTCGATCACCAGAAACGCATCAGAGGCTCCAACCAGTCTGTCGGCCTGCACCGCCAATTCCGCCTCCAGCGGACCGGCGTCCCAAATACCATCCGAGATAAAATGATGCAGGCGGTCGTAGCGATCAGGCGCGAGGCGTTCCGCCATCGGCTCAATGCTTTTGCGATCACCAGGCCCAATCAGACCCGAAATATAAACCGGGCACATTTGCCGCCGCTTTTTATGACCGAGTTTCGCCACGAATGGCTTCAGCCAATTCGTCAGTGCAACATCCTGCTCCACCATCCATCGCACCCCTGTTGGAGCGCCAAAGATGGCCGAACATCGTTAACCGAGGATTAATCTGCCAAAGTAGTGCTAGCATAGGCGCAGATAAACGGTCTAGCTGAGGCTGGTACTGACACGAGAAACTAAGATTTTGAAAATCCTACTGACAGATCGAGTTTACGGTCGTTGCCAACATTTTCAGACCTTCGTTTGCGCCGAGCGTCATATCCTGGACAAGGCGCCGTGTGCTCTCCGTTGCCAAATCAAGAGTCCTGCGATCGTCAATTAGCGTTATGATCGCATTCTGCCAAATGTCGCGAACATATGGAACACGCTGCTCGCCAGAACCTTCACTTGTCCCGTACGCCGCGCCCTCGGAAAACACACCCGCTGCTTTGTATCGAGCGACGTCGATCCGCTTCGTCGGTGCTCGGCTGTCATTGACGCGCGACGGGTGAAGCGGAACGAGCATGACATCGATGGTCCGATTGTTCGCGTCTGCGCGATAGTCGTTCCAGGGTATTGGTCTTCTGACCAACACTCGTCCCATGCCTTCCCAGATCGATGCCGCCCGCCCGTCAGCGAATACCTCAAATCGCGCCTGGGGGCGTTTCGCCAAGACATACTCAATGATCGGACGCAGAAAGCGGTGTTCTTCGAGATGAACCCCCGTCGCGTGATAAGCAATCAGAACCTGGCCTGAAAACGAATTTGTAGCGCGCTCAGAATCACCGAGCCGCGGCCTCCATAATGTTTCGGGAGGCGCCGGAGGCAGCACTTCGATTTCGTGCGCCTGCAGTGTTGATGCCAAATGCGGAGTCGAGGCCCAGACAATATCGAGGTGGCGGTTGAGACTACGCAGCGGCCAAAGCGCGCGATAGCAGAGGCGCATACGGTAGAAAAGATCCGCATCTCGCCCTGTCACCACGGCCGGTATGTCATCGTCGAGAAAGAGCCCCACACCGGACAATCGGTCGGCATTGGTGTCCAGCCAGCTCAGCACGCCGGGCGACGCATAGCGACAGATGATGATAAAAGCGCCGTCGGAATCAAGATCGGTAAAGTTGCCGTGCCTGATGTCGACAGCTTGGAAGGGGGGCATGCCTGGCGCATCGAGCCGAGCGGCAAAATAGTAATCGAAGGTCGGGTTCGGCATACGGCCGAAGACGATGATCCGTTTGACAGGCCCACGTGGACGACCAGTCGCCCCCGGCCTCAGCTTCGGGCGCGGCAGCTTTCGCTCGATCCATGGAGCAAGCCTTTCTCTCAGGTGGGTCATCGTGATGACCTCGGAGATAGATCGCGCGGGCGCGCCTCAAGAACAAAATCCTCCGCGATCAAGGAGAGGTTCGGGTTGTGATACGGATCATTCCGCAAAATATCGCCCCACCGCTGATACACCGTCTTTTCCTCGTGCGCGAAACGGCCCAGCTTTTCAGGTGTATTGTCCGCACCTCGGGAGACCGATTCCCTGTGCAGCATTGCGCAATCAGGCGTCCAGACAATCGTGCACCCCGCCTGCCGCACCTTGACGCAGTAGTCGACATCGTTGAACGCAACCGTCAAATTGCTCTCATCCATGCCGCCAATTTGCATCCAAAGGCTCTTGCGTGTCAGCAGGCAAGCTGCGGTGACCGCAGAAATCTCCCGCCGTTCACTCAAGAGACCATTGTCCTCACCGGATTGCGGGTGCAGGAAATGGAAGCTGTGCCTTGCAACAGTCCCCGCCCCGAGCGTCACACCGCCGTGTTGCACGTAACCATCTGGAAAAAACAGGAGGCTGCCCGCAGCGCCAACATCCGGATCATCCAACTCCCGAGCAAGATTCGAAAGCCATCCCGGCTGCAATGGTTCAACGTCATTGTTAAGCAAAAGGATGAGTTCATGGCGCGATGCTTCGACACCAAGATTGCACGCTCGTGAAAAATTGAACCCACCTGGCAGCGGCAGACGACGGATACGCCCAGCCTTCTCATAGCGGTCCATAAGAGCAAGAGCTGCGGGCTCGCTGCTGTCATTGTCGATGACAATAACATCCAGATCAACGCCATCGGTGCTTTCAAAAAGGCCCCTTAGACATGCCTCTAGCAGGTCAGCTCGATCCCGCGTCGGAATGATGACGCTCACCTTGGGCACGTCAGTTGCATCCGCTTTCAATCGAACAGGTCCCATCATTCGCTGGTATGGAGCGTCTCTGTGCAAGAGAACCCGAGGCACATGAAGAACCGCATCGCGGCGGCCCTTTGCAGCTTTGGCGATCACCTCGCCCAACGGCATACTCTCGAGGTCCAAGCCCTCCGGCAGGTCAGCCAGGCGGACAAGGGCGCCGTCCAATGGGAGCCAACCGGATTGCGCAAGGGGCGGGTTCCAGGCCGGCTTGAAGAACGGGTCGATCCGGCGACCACCGTTTTTGACACGATCTTCGTCACTATAAACCGCGGCCACTGAAGACGAGAACGCGAAGGGGCGCGAAAGCCTCTCCAAAGCGCGCGGCGCCAGGCGCATGCCCGCGGGAAGCCGCATCCATAATTGCGGTCGGGCTGCGTTCCCATCTTTCATACCTGCGACTTCACTGGCAGGCATCTCGGCATAGTCGTGCCAGGTCTGCGTGGCCAGTGAAGCGCGTGTTTCGGCGACGGCCTGCTCAGTGCCGCGCCCGATCGAAACGAAGACGAAAGGTTTTGTTGGCCAATCTTGTGGCGCGTCAGAGACCTCCGCGCGCTCCGCCGCCTGCTGGGCGTCGATCCATTCGTCATAGCTCGGCGCCGACAAAGCGTCGACTTGCCTGGCAAAGCGAAACGTGGCGCCTTTCACGTTGCGCGCTATAAGGAGACGAAGAATACGAAGAATGAACAAGGGCCGTCGCAGAACGAGGGCAATCCCGATTTCGAGCAGCGACAGCCGCCGCACGTTTATTTCCGGGGTGACGTCCGCGGATACGTCTGCTGTGGCGTCATCGGCGACAAGCGTGGCGCCTTCGAATTGCACAGGCAGCCATCCATAAAACCGTCCGCGGCCTTTGCTGTTCACCAGGAAAGAGCGGAAAACCGAAGCTGGTACTCTGCCCTTGCGATGCAACGCCAAGCGCGGGCGCAGACCCAAACGGTGCCCTGGATCCTTGACCGTTAGAACGACAGCACGGTCGGCATAATCTTCCAGCGCAGCCTTGAGCGGCACCCTGAATTCGACCTGTGAAGCGTCAGCCATCATTCTCTATCTTGCAATTCAGCGAAACCGGAGTCGGTATGCCGCTTATGCCAGAGCTTTGAATGAAATTTAACTCATAAATCCAGTTATCTGCGCAAACCGAATATCCATCCATCCCATGTTGTTTCAGGCAGGTGCCAGCTTAATCGCCAGCCTTCCAACCTCGGCGCGCGGCAGACTTCTGTAGGCGTACCGTCCTGCACAATCCGGCTTTGGTTGAGGATCACCACCCGGTTGGCGAGGTCCGGCGCTTGCTCCTGATCGTGAAGTGCAAACAGGATGGTCATGCCCAACTCGTCGTGGATCTCGCGAAACCAGCGCCGAAGATCTCGCCGGAGATAGGCTCAAGCGCCACGAAAGGTTCTTCGAGAAGCAGTCAACAGGACCGTGGAGGACCGCCACGAAGCGCAGGTGGGCGCGGTTCCTGGTTTCCGTTTCGGGCTGGCCTTCTGCGAGGCCGCCGGTAAGCGGCTGGTGCGCTGGTCGGGCAAATGACGAAGCCGTGCTAGGCTCCGGCCCTGACAGCCGCACGTGAGCGTAGGACTTTTCTGCGTGCTCAGCTCGATCCAATTCACGAAGTTGAGTTTGCGCTTGCATAATCTGCAAGCGTCACTACATTTGCTAGCATGAACAGCAAGCAGAAAAAGACCCTTGCGGATGTGTTCAAGAACCCGGTTTCTGGAACCATTGAATAGGCCGCCATAGAAAAACTGCTTGTGGCTGCCGGAGCGAACGTGATCGAGGGCAACGGTTCCCGCATTAAGTTCGAAAAAGACGGAATCATTGCGAGCTTCCATCGACCTCATCCGGACAAGAAAGCAAAGCGTTATCAGGTGCGCGATGCTCGCGAGTTCCTGATGCAGATTGGAGTAACGCCATGAACACCATGACTTACAACGGATATCACGCTCGAATCGAATTCGACGCTGAGGACGAAGTGTTTTTCGGCAGGATTGCAGGTATCTCCGATGTAATCGGCTTTCACGGTGACAGCGTCGCTGAACTGAAGAAGGCCTTCCATGAGGCCGTCGATGATTACCTCGAGACCTGCAGGAAAATTGGCAAAGAGCCGCAGAGGTCCTATTCTGGCAAGATGATGTTTCGTGTCGCTCCCGAAGTCCATCGCCGAGCAGCTCTTGCTGCCGAGCTTTCGGGAAAGAGTCTCAACCAGTGGGCAGAAGAGGTGCTGGAAGAAGCTGCCGACCACTTTTCCGAGGCACGCCTATTGGCGTCGTAATTGTTGCGTGTTCGATAAATAGGCCTTCCCCCGCCAATTAAATTAGGCAATCTTTTCAAGTACACAATGTAGACGCCCGTAAGATCTGCGCGTGCGCGAAGGCTCGCGACGAACGGCTGGCCTCGGCCCCATGCGAACTTCGTTCGATGACGTGCTTGAAGAAATGAAAGTGGCACCAACGACGAAGCTTCTGAAATTGTTGGAGCATGAAATTGCTTCTTGTGCTCACCGTTGGCGGCGTCGCCCGGGGGGCATTACTGGCACCTTCGGCACAGGCCCTTCTATGATACTCCTGCCGGTACTCAGGGAAGCCTGCGATCTGTTATAGAACAACGCAGCGTTGGCTAAATTGACAACAGCGGCGATTGTTGGCATATTAGCCAACATGGATGCGCAAAAAATCACCGAACACAAAACCGTTGAAGCAGACGGCAGCATCATCCAGTTTGTCATCTGGAAGCTGCCGGAACCCGTTCCCCCGACCACGCACGGTTTCAAGTATCGCATGGTCTATATTCGAAACCGCGAGCGCGTCGTCGGTTTCGATAACGAGCGCGGCAAGGGTGATCATATGCATCTGGACGGCAAGGAGTATCCTTACCAGTTCACGTCGCTTGAGCAACTCATTGAGGACTTCATGTCCGAGATCGAAAAACGGAGGCAGTCATGAGGACATTGACCATCACGACGAACACCGATTGGAAATCGGCCCTGCGCGCCGCCGGAGAGAAGGCCAAGGTGGGTCTTGCCACCGGGACCTATCAGGGCGAGACGCTGAATTTTGCTACTCCCGGAGCGTTTTTCTCCCACCTTACCGAACGTCGATGGGAGATGCTGAACGAGCTTCTTAGGAGTGGAACGATCGGAGTCCGTGAACTTGCGCGCCGGCTAGGACGAGACGTCAAGCGCGTGCATGGAGACGCTGCGGTGCTTGTTAATCTAGGACTAATCGAGCGTGATGAACGTGGCGCACTTACATGCCCCTTCGGAAACATTCACGTTGACATGGTAATGACGTCCGCAAAATCGGCGGCGTAGGTGTCCTCCCTAGAAAGGGATGCTAAGAAGACCTAAGGCCGTTGTCCTAATCTTACCGCGCAGGCGCTTGGGTAAGGACAAACGGCCGGAATTCCGCTCACCGGCGCGCAGGTTATCGTTGCGTTACGCCCGCCGGCTCCGCTGAACGCCAAAACTCCGTGATCTTCTCTTCTCGATCTCACTGCGATGTTCTGTAGGAGACATGTCTCTCCTCATTTTCATGAAGATCGGTTCAGCATGATACTTGCGCCGGGTCTCCGACGCCGGTTAATTCGCCGCTTTTTAAGGTCTTGCACGCGCACTCGATTTAAACACCTCTCCGGAAAACCTGCGCGTTCCTAAGGATAATCCCCGCCCCCCGAGACAGATCGGGTTCAGCTTGTTCAGGGATTTCGAACTCCACTCGAATACCATCTTTGGTCGTGCCAACGACGGTCAATCCATCGGGCCGATGGAGGAAACGTTCGATCTCCATCGGAATTCCTCCCCCATCCTTCTGCCAAACCACATCCCGTGGCCTTACGAAAACCTCGACAGGACCAACTTCGCTGGACGCGATACCAGTGGCCGTCTCGCCAACAAAAACGAAACCGTCCCGGGCGACGCCTGGAAACTTATTCACGTCCCCGAGAAACTGCATGACAAATGCCGAACCCGGATGTCGGCAGACCTCTGCAGGCGTGCCCTCCTGGACGATCTTGCCTTCATTGAGGATCACCACCCGATCTGCTAGGTCGAGCGCCTCTTCCTGGTCATGCGTCACGAAGAGGGTCGTAATGCCGAGTTCGTCGTGAATCTCGCGAAGCCAGCGGCGGAGATCCCGGCGGACGTTGGCATCGAGCGCTCCGAAAGGTTCGTCGAGAAGCAGTACCTTCGGATCGACAGCAAGTGCGCGGGCAAGGGCCACACGCTGACGCTGACCGCCAGAAATCTGGCCAGGGAAGCGGTCGCCAAGTCCTTCGAGCTTTACCAACCGCAGGAGTTCGGAAACGCGTGTGGCGATCTCAGGCTTGCGGCGCTTGATCTTGGAAACCTTCATGCCGAAGGCGATGTTCTCGGCGACGGTCATATGCGGGAAGAGCGCGTAGTGCTGAAAGACGAAACCGACGCCACGGTCGCGCACCGGGATGTCGGTCGCGTCCTGATCGCCGAAATAGATGTGGCCGCCATCGGCATATTCGAGCCCGGCCACCATGCGCAGGATTGTCGTCTTGCCGGATCCGGAAGGACCGAGGAGCGCCACCAGTTGTCCGCTCGCGATATCGAGCGAGACGCCGTGCACGGCGCGGAACGTGTCGAAGGTCTTTACGACCCGGTCGAGACGGATCTTCATGGGCGGGTTCCTGCATTCTGTTCTTTGGCGGCGGCGGCAAGCGCCGGACGGCGGCCAGCACCGCGGCGCTCAAGCGCGACCTTGGCAATGATGGTGACGACGGCGAGCGTCGCAAGGATTGAGGCAGCGGCAAAGGCGCCGGCCGCCTGGTAGTCATGATAAAGCAGCTCGATATGAAGCGGCAGGGTGTTGGTCTGGCCGCGAATATTGCCGGAGACCACGGAGACCGCGCCAAACTCGCCCATGACACGGGCGTTGCAGAGAACGACGCCGTAAAGCAGCGCCCATTTCACATTGGGAAGTGTGACGGAGAAGAACGTGCGCCAGCCTGACGCGCCAAGCGAGGTTGCCGCCTCTTCGAGGTCCCTGCCCTGCGCCTGCATCAATGGAATGAGCTCACGCGCCACGAAAGGTGCCGTCACGAACATCGAGGCAAGCACAATTCCCGGCAACGCGAACAGGATCTTGATATCCGCAGCCTCCAGCATAGGGCCGAACAACCCTTGCAGTCCGTAGACGAAGAGATAGGCGACGCCGGCAACGATCGGCGAGATCGAAAATGGGATCTCGATCACGACGAGAAGGAAGCGTCGTCCCCAAAAATCGAACTTGGTGATTGCCCAGGCGGCGGCAAGACCGAAGGCGGTATTGATGGGAACGGCGATCAATGCGGTCGCAACCGTCATGAAGATGGCGTGGCGCGTATCGGGGTGAGCAATGGTGGCCGCATAGGCTTTGAGACCTTGACCGAATGCTTCGACGGCAATCACGATCAGGGGTGCGAGCACCAGAATGGCGCCGAAGAACAGGGTCGTGCCAATCAACACGCGGCGGATGATCGGCCCGTCGCCGATGCGCGGCGGTTTGCGTCTGGTCGGTATCATCTCAAGACCTCGCGGTGTAGCGCAAGGCACGTGCCTGCAGGAGATTGGTGGCCGCCAGCATCAGGAAGGCGGTGATCAACAGCACCGACGCAATGGCGGCCGCCGCCTGATAGTCGTATTCCTCAAGCCGGATGAAGGCGAGCAATGCGGTGATTTCGGTTTCCATCGGCTGATTGCCGGCGATGAAGATGATCGCGCCGAACTCGCCCAGCGACCGCGCGAAGGACAGTGATAGGCCCGCCAGCAGCGCCGGCATCAGCAAGGGCAGGATAACGCGCAGGAAAATGGCGCTGTCCGAACCGCCGAGCGATTGGGCCGCCTCCTCCAGTGCAGGATCGAGATCCTCAAGCACCGGCTGTACCGTGCGGACGATGAAGGGCAGGCTGGTGAAACACATGGCCACCATGATGCCGATAGGCGTGTACGCCACCTTGATACCGACCGGTGCTAAAAGTGCTCCGAACCACCCATTGGATGCAAACAGCGTCGTGAGCGCAATGCCGGCAACGGCGGTCGGCAGGGCAAAAGGCAGATCGACGATCGCGTCGATGATCCGCCGCCCAGGGAAGCGGTAGCGAACGAGTACCCAGGCAAGCGCCAGGCCGAAGACGAGGTTGAAGGCGGTGGCAACAAGGGCCGAAAGCACCGTGACCCGGTAGCTGGCGACAGCGCGCGGTGAAGAGACGATCGCCCAATATTCGGCAGGCCCAAGGCTCGCCGCCTTGAAGACCAGTGCCGCCAAAGGCAACACGACGATCAGCCCCACATAAAAAAGGGTGATGCCCAACGACAGGTGCAGGCCGGGCAGGACATTGCGTTTCAACTGATCGCCTCCACGGCGGCATAACTTTCATTCATGGCAGAACCCGGCGAGCAGAACGCGCCGGGTAAATTGGATCGGTTTGCTATCGCTTTTTCAGCGATTGCCGTAGATCTGGTCGAGCGCAGCGCCCGAAGCGAAGTGCTCGTCCTTGATCTTGCCCCAGCCGCCGAACACGTCCTCGACCGTCACCAGGCGAATCTCCGGAAATTGGTCCTTGAATTCCGCTGCCACCTTCTCGTTGTGGACGCGGTGGCCGTATTCAGCGGCAATCTTCTGGCCCTCCTCGGTGTAGAGGAAATCGAGATAGGACTTTGCCAATTCGCGCGAGCCGCGCTTCTCGGCCACCTTGTCGACCACGGCAACCGGGAATTCCGCAAGCAGGCTGACGGAAGGCACGACACTTTCGAACTTGTCGGTACCATACTGCTTGGCGATCGAGCGGGTTTCCGCCTCGAAGGTAATGATCACGTCGCCGATTTCGCGCTCGACAAAGGTCGTCGTTGCCGCTCGTCCACCGGTATCAAAGACCGGAACGTTGTCGAAGACCTTCTTGACGAATTCGGTGACCTTGGCCGGGTCGTCCTTGAAGGCTTCCTTGGCATAGGCCGTTGCCGCCAGATAGGTGTAGCGCGCATTGCCCGATGTCTTCGGGTTCGGGAAGATCACCTTGACGTCGTCACGCGCAAGATCGCCCCAATCCTTGATGCCCTTCGGATTGCCGGAGCGCACGAGAAAGGACGGGAAGGAATAGAACGGCGAAGCGTTGTTCGGAAAATCCTTCTGCCACCCCTCGGCGACGAAACCGTTCTTTGCCAGGAAGTCGATATCCGTGACCTGATTGAAGGTGACGACGTCGGCTTCCAGGCCTTCGACGATGGCTCGCGCCTGCTTGGAGGTGCCGGCATGCGACTGGTCGACGGTGATCCCCGGATGCGCCTTGATGAAGGCTTCGTTCTCGGCCGCAAAGACTTCCCGCGCAACATCGTAGGAGGCATTGAGAAGGGAGGTCGGCGCTTCGGCAAGGGCCGGTCCGCTCAGGAGCGCAACAAAGGCAGCGCCCGCGATCAGCAGTTTCTTCATGGGTATCTCCGGTGGAATAGAGGCGGCAGGTTGGATGAAACCTAACGGCCGCTATCGGAGACGACGAGGCACCATGATCTTCGCTTGTTTCCCGAACGAGAAAAATCGCCTAACGAATTCGGATATCAGAGAAAATGGCGTTGCGGCCGTGGCCCACGAACTACCGATCGGGAGTTGCCGACGACGCCTCTTGCATCGGGGTCGATTGCGACGATCGCTTGAGACTGATGGCCGGCGCCTCGCCTTCGAACATCTCCACCCGGCGGTCATAGACCGGCGAGATCGTACCGAGAACGCGGTCCCAGAAGGAGAAATAGTTGGCGTAGTTGTAATTGAATTCGGCGTGATGCTGGTCGTGATAAGTCGTGCACAACAGCGGCCAGGGATAGCGCGCCGTGGGCGAGGCAAAATACTCGAACCCCGCATGGCCGAATGTGCCGTTGATCTGGTCGAACAGCCTGTGCGCGAGCAGGATCAGCGGCGGAAACGGCACCAGGAAGACAATGACGGCGTAATAGCCCTGCGACAGGGCCGTATCCACGAGACCGATCGAATCGTTGCTCCACACGGTCGGGGCGACACTTCGATGGTGCAGCAGGTGATATTTGTAGAACAGCTTGGTGTGCAGCAGCCGGTGCGCGAAATAGAACCAGGCGTCGAACAGCACCATGCAGAGCAGGAAGAGTGGTACCGCCGTCCACCAGCTGAAGCCCCAGGGCGTGAACAATGTCCAGCCCTGATACTGGGCAAAGAGACCGATCGCGACCGATGTGCAGGTCACGAGGATCGACGCCATGCTCTGACGGATCTCGAGCCCCTTTCGCTTCTCCCCCCGACGTCCCTTCTGGATGCGCCGCTCCGGATTGCGATCATTGAGCCAGGTGATGCCGTAGCCGAGCGCAAAATAAACGAGCACCGTCGCGGCGTAGATGCTCGCAAGAATGGCAAAAAATGTCAGGGTACCCTGGACGAACGCGTTCAAGTGGAAATCCGGTGCTGCTTGCGTGGGAGATAATCAGACCCGCTGAATACACCAACCAGACCGAGCAAGGCAAGGCAAGCCCCGGCTCAAACCCGCTCAAGATCCGACAGAAACGCGTTCAGTTCCGTTTCGTCTATCCCGACGAGATGGGCTTTGTCGGGATAGGCGCCGGACCGCACGTCTTCGGCAAACTCTGCGAAGGCGGCGACGCGCTCGCGTTGCAGTCGCTCGTACTCGGCGGCGAAGTTGCGATAGATTTTTGCGTGACGGGGAACGTGGCCACGATTGGCGCCGAGCACGTCATCGCTGAAGAGATACTGCGCGTCGCAGCCCGTGCCGGCGCCCATCGACAACATGAGCATTGATGTCTTCGCGCTGATCGCGGCGGCGACCTCGCCGGGCACCACTTCGATCTCGGCGGCAAAGGCACCTGCCTCTTCCAACGCTTTTACCTGGCGCCAGATCTCGATGGCGCTTGCCGCCGTCTTGCCGACGGCGCGAAACCCGCCGGTCCAGGTGGCCTTCGACGGGATGAGGCCGACGTGCCCGCAGACCGGGATACCCTCTTCGCGCATGCGGCGAACGGTAGAAAGGCTTGCCGCGCAGTAAACCGCGTCGCCTCCCGCTTTGAGCGCCTTGAATGCGGCGCGGATATATTCCTCGGCCGTGACCAGATCGCCATATTCGAGGCCCGGGAAGGCGAAACAGGTCGGGGCCACTTCGCGAAACTCCGGCCCAAGCAGCGCCGGCGGCACGGAGACCAGATCGATGCCGGCGGCTTCGGCGGCTTCCGCCTCATCGAGCGTTTCGACCCGCAGCATCGTCAACTGTCTCTTGCCTTTCATCGAAAGAAGGTCGGCAACGGTCGGGCGGCGGTTTCGCATCAGGATCTCCGGGTATCGGTTGTTGTTATGACAGAGGAAGAAGCATCGTGCCTCAGGCGGCGAGCAATGCCTTCAGCTTCGTGTCGATTGAGCCGAGCGCCTGCGGATCCGGCCTTTTCCCGGCAGCAATCAGCATCTCGGCAAGGCGGATGTCGCGAGCGATCGCGTTTCCTGTGCCGATACCACTCGCGCTGAGCAGTCGACCGCTGGCGTCAAGATGAAAGAGAATGAAGGCGCTATCGCCAAGGTCCCGCTGCACCGTCATCACAGCACCATCGGCAAGGCCGGCGATCTGCAGGGTCAGGTCATATTGATCGGACCAGAACCAGGGCACGCTCACAATCGTCTCGGCAGCACCGAGCAGATTGGCCGCCGCAAGTGTTCCCTGGTCCTGCGCGTTTCGCCAGGCTTCAAGCCTTATGCGTCGACCCCCGTAGTGCCCGAGCGGATAGGAGCAGCAATCGCCGGCCGCGAAAATGTCGGGGTCCGAGGTGCAAAGCGTCTCATCGACGGCGATGCCATTATCGATGGCAAGGCCGGCAGCCTCGGCCAAGGCCGTGTTCGGCAAGGCTCCAATGCCGACTACGACCAGGTCGGCGACAAGAATGTCTCCGTCGGCAAGCTGAATTTCAACCTTTTCCTCGCGTTCCGCGATGCCGGCGATCCTGGCATTGCAGCGGATATCGACGCCTTCCAGTCGATGCCGCTCGGCAACGACGGCAGCGATTTCTTCCGGCACGCCGCGGGAAAGCACCCGTGGCAGGCCCTCGAGGAGAACGACATCTGCGCCGAACTTGCGGGCGGTCCCTGCGAGTTCCAGTCCGATAAACCCGCCACCGATAATGGCAAGCAGCTTGCCCGGCGCGAGCTTCAGGCGAATGGCGGCGGCATCGGTGTGCGTCCGAAGCATCCGGATAAGCTGTGATGTCTCTGACAAGCCCGGCAATGACCTTGGCCTCGCACCAGTTGTCAGCAACAACCTGTCGTAGGAGAGCTGCCGCCCGTCGGCGAGCCGTACCGTTTTCGCATTGCGATCGATGGCCTCCACCGGCGTATCGGTGAGTACCTGGATCCCGGCAGCTTGATAGCGCTCGGCGTCGGCGACGAATTTGGGCTCAAGCGGCCCAGCCAAACCTTCCTTCGAGAGTGGCGGCCGCTCGTAAGGCAGATGTGGCTCGGCACCAACGAGCGTGATGTCACCCTCATAGCCCTTTTCCCTAAGCGCAAAAGCTGCCCTCGCACCACACTCGCCGGCGCCGACAATGACAATCCTGTTCATGTGCCCCTCCCAATGCCTCGTTTGGACGCCTTGAGCTCGCTTAGGCGACCGCGATGAAAACGCTGCCGGCCTCAACCTTGACCGGATAGGTCTTCAGATTGACGCAGACGGGCGCACCCTTGGCCTGGCCGGTCTTGTAGTTGAAGCGACCGTTGTGTTTCGGACATTCGATAATGTCGTCCATCACCAGGCCATCGGCGAGGTGGATATGCTCGTGGGTGCACAGGCCGTCCGTCGCAAAATATTCGTCGTCGGGGCTGCGGTAGACGGCAAAGGTACGTCCGTCATGGTCGAAGCGGATCACATCCTCTTCGTCGATCTCGTCGGCCGCACAGACCTCGATCCAGTTTCCGCTCATGATCTTTCCTCCAAAGGTTTATTGTGCGTTGGCATGCCTATTCGGCAGCATGAACCAGGGCATCGCTGTGAAACTCTTCGCGATAGGGTTTTGCCGTTGGCGGCAGTTCGCGCTTCAGGAAATAGTCCTCGTTCCTCAGCTGGCGCAGGAAGGCCGGGATCATCTCGCGGTAGCCGTGGAGCATGGATGGATTCGGCTCCGGCAGATCGTGCTTGATCATGGCGTGAAGCCGCGGCAGCGCATGGTAGGGCACCATCGGGAACATATGGTGTTCGACGTGGTAATTCATGTTCCAGTAAATGAAGCGGCTGATCGGGTTCATGTAGACCGTGCGGCTGTTCAGCCTGTGGTCCGTGACGTTGTCGGCAAGCCCGCCGTGCTGCAGCAGGCCCGTCAGCACATGATGCCAGGCGCCATAGAGGCGCGGCAGGCCGATGAGCATCATCGGCAGGATCGAGCCGAGATAGAACAACAGGCCGATGGTTGCGAGATAGATCGCAAACCAGATCCGCGCGATCCGTATTGCCTTGGGCTGCTCCATTTCCGGAATGAAGGTTTTCTCCGCTGCGCTGATGACGCCGAAGGCATTGCGCACCATGTCGATGACGGCATGCCAGACATCGAGAATGCCGAAAAAGTTCAAGACGAGCCGAAGCAGATCCGGCGGCCGCATGACGGCGATCTCAGGGTCCCGGCCGACGATGACAGTGTCAGTGTGATGACGCGTGTGGCTCCAGCGCCAGGTCACCGGATTGCGCATGATCATGAAACAGGCGATCTGATAAACGACGTCGTTCATCCACATCGTCTTGAACGCCGTGCCATGACCGCATTCATGCCAACGGCTGTCGGAAGCCGAGCCGTAAAGGACGCCGTAGGCGAGAAAGAAAGGCACGGCCCACCAGGTTCCCCAGAAATAGACGCCGAGGCCGCCGAAGAGGATGAGGCTGCCGAACCAGATGGCCGTATCGCGGATCGCCGGGCCATCCTCGCGCTTCATCAGTTCCTTCATCTGCTTGCGCGGGATCTCGGTGTGATACCACTCCGCCGCCGACAAACCGTTGGCGACTGCCGCCTGAGCGTCGCGTCCAAGCAGACTGTAGTCTCGCTTCGTCGGAACCATCGCCATCCGTTTTCTCCTCCCGCAATCGACCACACGCCGGCGGCCGTTCCTCATCTCTTGGAACTGACGATAGGTTGACTTTTGCTAGTCCTCAATGCAGTGATGATATATTCTATCAAATACCATCAGCTCTTGCATTTCATGAATGATGGAATAGTTTCAGGGGCAGCCGATGAGCAACAGACCGACCATTGCCGATCTTGCCCACGCCGCGGGCGTCAGCGTTGCAACCGTCGACCGCGTGCTCAACGGCCGACATCCGGTGCGCGAAGAGACGGCGCGACGGGTCTATGATGCGGCCAAGTCCATCGGCTACCACGCAGTCGGCTTGCTTCGTCAGCGGGTCTTCGAGGACCTTCCGCAATACCGCCTCGGTTTTCTCCTGCAAAAGCCGCAGCAATCCTTCTACCAGGCTGTGGCCAAGGAGATCGAGAACGCAGCGCTGGCGCTGTCAAACGTCCGCGCCCTGCCCCAGATCGAATTCGTCGCCAACTCCACACCGACGGGTATCACCGAGAAGCTGAAGGCAATGGCTGCCCGCAATCAGGCGATTGCCCTCGTCGCGCCCGACTATCCGGCGGTGACCGCGGTGGTCGAAGAGTTGAAGGAACGCGGGATCCCGGTTTTCTCTCTGCTTTCCGACTTTGCAGCCGGCATCCGCGAAGGCTATATCGGCTTGAACAATCACAAGGTTGGCAGAACCGCTGCCTGGATGATTGCAAAGGCTGCGAAGAGACCAGGCAAGGTCGCAGCGTTTGTCGGCAGCCATCGCTTTCTCGGCCATGAACTGCGTGAGATCGGCTTCCGCTCCTATTTTCGTGAGCACGCGCCTGATTTCGAGGTGCTCGACACCATGGTCAATCTCGACACCGCCGAGATCACCCACGAAGCGACGCTCAACCTCCTCCAACGCCACCCGGATTTGACCGGCTTCTATGTCTGCGGCGGCGGCATGGAAGGAGCAATCTCGGCGATCCGCGAGGAAAAACTCGAAGGCAAGCTGATCGCCGTCGTCAATGAATTGACCCCGGAATCGCGCTTAGCACTGGCCGACGATGTCGTGACCCTGGCGATATCGACACCGACGGGAGCCCTTGCACGGGAAACAATCAATCTGATGGTGCAGGCAATCGGCAAAGGGCCGACGGGCGCCCCGGGACAGACCTTCCTCCCGTTCGATCTTTTTACGCCGGAGAACATCTGACGAAGTATGTCGGTGGCCACATCAAACCGGAGTACAAGAAGGTGGACCGCATCGACCGCCGCCGCAAGGAGAACCAGAACGGCAAGCGGTGCTTTCCCTGCGCGAACACAATCCCGATGCGCCGAACCGCACGATCACCCGTGTCGTCTCCGACGAGAACCCGAAGACTGCCTGGGCCGCCGTCCGCGGCCATATCCAGCCGAAGTCGGTGCTGACGGCTGACGAACACGGCTCCTACGGCGATCGGGTTGGGCTGGCGGTCCTTCGGCTCGTGAAGCACAGCCTAGCGCATCACCGAGGACGGTAACGACACCAACAGGATCGAAAGCTTCTTCGCCCGCGCCGAACGCTCGTATGTCGGCATTCACCACCGCTTCTCGGTGAAGTACCTGGACTGTGGTACATGGCCATGGTCGCCTGGAAGGAGGACGCCCGCAACATGGGTTTACGCTGGCCGACGTACTGCGCACCGTCACCCACCGCACGGTGTGGGAGAAGCTCTGCGGCTACTGGCAGGGCGCGGCGAAACGATCGTAGACCAGGTGTGCACGGCGGAAATGACGGTCGGGAAACAGCACTACCTGCGGTAACCGATTTTGGCTTCGTCACGTCCCCAAGCCCTATTTACACTTTCACCACGACCCTATTGACACTTTCCCCAGCTTCCTATTGACACTTTCCCCGCTGAACTGGGCTTTTGAAATTTTGCTCAAGCACGCGCCGCTCACCTGCAACTGATCGCCATGTCTGCCATATTCACTGGGCAGCGCCAAGGCAACAGCTCGCGATGACGAAGCCGAGGGTCGGCGAGAACACGTTCGCAGTGAAAGCGCAGACGACGGGTGAGACAGTATGGATCCCGGTTCACTTCGCCTATGGCAGGTGGATCGATCGCCTCCCGCAGCCGGACAGCGTCATGCTCCATGCCGGGGCCTGGGCCTCTCCTACAAGTCAGCCGGCGGTTTCCGGACTGAATGGCAAAAGCTGCGATCTGCATGTCGGCGCAGATCGTTCAGCACTACGGCCGAGAGGTCGCGTTGCGGCACTGGCGAAGGACGCCATGAAGCTGATGGAGGCTCGTTGGAGCGCTATTGAACCGGCTGCTTTCAGGAACAAGAACGGAACGTGAATTGGAAACTAGCAACTTTTAACAGAGCAGAAAAATTGGAATGGCGCGTAATCACGGGCTCGAACCGTGGATCGCTGATTAAGAAATCGAGGCCATCAAAAAAATCAGGCATTCCGTTGAGTTGTGGCGATTTCTTCGACCAGATAATCGATTGCCTGGAGGGGCTCCAACATCTCCCATGTCTTTGGATGACGATAGACAGGGTAGAGGCCGAACGCTGCGAAAGTAAGCTGATCGAGGGTGGGATGTGCAATTGTCCGTCTCGCATGGGCCAATTGGGCACGATCTTCCACGTGATCGTCTGTCAGTCCCCAGCCCGCATAAAATGGGGTCGCATAACAACGAACGGGAAGGCCACGCAAAAGTGCATCGAAGCCCATTTGGCTGGAGACGGTCCAGACCTCATCGACGACGGCGAGAATCGCCGCTGCAGATACCTTGTCAGCCATCAGTGTTACGCCTGGCAACTTCGATGCCCGTTCGGTCATATAGCCCTTGCGATGACCGGCGATAACGTCCGGATGCGTGCGAACGACAATCTGCGCACCGCTTGCAAGCGCATCATCCAACATTCGGTCAAAGGAGGAAGGCGAGCCGAGCGCCTTTTCAACGGAAACATCCCCAAACACCTGATCGACCAGCAGGATCCTGCGCCGTGTCGACGGGTCGAGACGAGGCTCGCTGTGAGGCAGGTTGTTGTATTTCGACAACTTGTGCGCCACCAGGGCTTCGCGGATCGGGGCGCCGACATCTTGCATCAAGCTGCCAGCCGCATCGCCGATCAGCATCTCCAACCGAGACGCTCTGCCAGCATCGACCGGTAGCGCCTTGTCATCGACGACAATCGAGATCGGAATACTTCCATCCTTGCCGAGACCGACGGAGCGAAGGAAACCATCCTCGAGATGCCAATGCGGAAGCTGACGCAACCGCGCAATTCGCATTGCTGTCTGTGCTGGCAGGCGGCCACCCCAGGAAACGATACCATCGAGCCTGGGGGCAAGCGTCGAGCGAAGTGGGGCATCGCCGAAATAGCGACCCAACCAGGGGAACGCCTTGTGCACGAAATAAGTCGCCCCGAGCCTTGCCCCCCATTTCGGGTGCCAGGGTCGGACTTGCGTCGCGGTTGGTGCGGGATTGTCGAGCACGTCCATATTCTCACTCTGCCAGCCATCACGGCGCGCTCCGCCAGAAATCACCTTGCAAAGGCAAATGCAAACCGAACTTGCGATACGTCGGGCGGTTGAAGACAGCTTTCTCGATCCAGGCCAACCGAGCAAAAGCTCAAAGGCAGTCGCACGCGGACAGTAGATCTGCACCGAAACCACCTCGAACCTGATTGGATTCCATCATCTGAAAAAGACAATCTTGCAACAATGCAAGCGCTTTGACCGGACGCTCGTCGGCGGCCTCCTAGCCATTGGCGATTTGTCCGGGTAACTGTAAATGGAATGAACGTTCCATTTACAGTTACCAGCAATCCCAACCTGGAGGAGACATTCCCATGACTACCCTGCCCTTCGCGCTTAATCACATGACAACGCCCGGCTTGCCGCTCGACGCTTTTTTCGCGCTTGCACGATCGCTCGGCATGACTGCCGTCGAGATCCGCAACGACCTGACCGGTAATGCCATTCTGGATGGCACACCCGCAAAAGACGTTGCGGCACTGGCAGCAGAACATGGGTTGACCATTATCTCGATCAACGCTCTGCAGCGTTTCAACGAATGGAACGACACACGGACCGCGGAGGCCGCGCACCTGATTTCCTATGCCAGGGACTGCGGAGCAAAGGCGCTCGTTCTTGTTCCTGTTAATGACGGCAGCGGTCAGGCCGACGGTGAACGGCAGGCCAATCTTAAGGAAGCTCTTTCGGCACTGAAACCGATGCTCGATGCGGCCGGCATCATCGGCCTTGTCGAGCCGCTCGGCTTCGAGATCTGCTCGCTTCGCTCTAAAACGGAGGCTGTTGACGGTATAAAAGCGGTCGGCGGCGAGACTACGTTCCGCGTCGTGCACGACACCTTCCATCACCATCTCGCTGGCGAGCCGGCTATCTATCCCGAGATGACCGGCCTCGTTCATATTTCGGGGGTCACTGACAGCGGCATGGCGATCGCCGATCTGCGCGATTCGCATCGCGTTCTGGTCGACGGGAACGACACCCTCGACAATGTCGGGCAGATCCGCCGCCTGAAGGCTGCAGGTTATTCCGGCCCCTTCTCGTTCGAACCTTTTGCCGATGAAGTCCATGGCGTCGCCGATCCGGCAGCCGCCCTCAAGACCAGCATGACTTACATCGAAGCCAATACCTGACCGGCAAAGCCGACAGAGCATTGCAAAACGAAGCGAGGCGTCGAAAGACACCCTTGACGGCGCCCGCATAAAATGGAATACATATTCCGTAATTGCAAATAACTGGTTCTTTTATTCCGTTTTGATTGGAGCGCAGCGGGAGTACCGCTTCCAATCAGAGATGGGCGCGACCCGATGTGGTCAGCGTTTCCGGCTGGAGAAGGTGTGGCCGGGCACCAAATGTGGAGGAGAAAGACAATGAAGAAATTCCTGCTGGGTACAGCCATGGCGGTGATGATGTCGACGGCGGCCCATGCCGAAACCATCGGCGTTTCCATGGCGCAGTTCGACGACAACTTCCTGACGGTCCTGCGCAACGGCATGTCCGACTACGCCAAGACGCTCGACGGCGTCGACCTGCAGATCGAAGACGCACAGAACGACGTTTCGAAGCAGCAGAGCCAGATCCAGAACTTCATCGCAGCCGGCGTCACCGCCATCATCGTCAACCCTGTTGATACCGACGCAACGGCCGCGATGTCGAAGATCGCCGCTGACGCGGGCATTCCGCTCGTCTACGTCAACCGCGAGCCTGTCAACGTCGACACCCTGCCGGAAAAGCAGGCCTTCGTCGCTTCCAACGAACAGGAATCCGGCACGCTGCAGACACAGGAAATCTGCAAGATGCTCGGCGGCAAGGGCAAGGCCGTCGTCATGATGGGCGAGCTTTCCAACCAGGCTGCCCGCATGCGTACCAAGGACATCCATGACGTGCTCGCGACCGAAGCCTGCAAGGGTATCGAGATTGTCGAGGAGCAGACCGCCAACTGGTCGCGCACACAAGGGTCGGACCTGCTCACCAACTGGCTTTCTGCCGGTCTCGAGTTTGACGCCGTGATCTCCAACAACGACGAAATGGCGATCGGCGCGATCCAGGCGCTTAAAGCCGCTGGCCGTCCGATGGACAGCGTCGTCATCGGCGGCATCGACGCTACACAGGATGCGCTTGCAGCCCTGGCCGCAGGTGACCTCGACGTGACGGTGTTCCAGAACGCCGCCGGCCAGGGCAAGGGCTCTGTCGATGCAGCCCTCAAACTCGCCAAGGGCGAGCCGGTCGAGAAGAAGGTCTACATCCCCTTCGAACTTGTCACGAAGGAAAACATGGCCAGCTATCAGGCGAAGAACTGATGCTTGCTTGGGAGCGCGGGATATCTCGCGCTCCCAACCAAACAGTCCCGCGGCAGGTGCGCTGATCCTGTAGATTGACGCCTGCGAGGAGAATGGCTGGTTGACCCACCAGTTGCGAGGACTTTTCCGCGAGAGCCGGAATTGACGGGGAGGCAATGACAATGACGCTCAGTCCGACAACGATGGCCGCCGTGCGCGCCAGCGGCGCCGTACCCAACGCCGAATACCTTCTCAACGTTGAAGGCATTCGCAAGGAATTTCCGGGCGTCGTCGCGCTCGACGACGTGTCCTTCCGTCTGAGGCGCGGCACCGTCCATGCGCTGATGGGCGAGAATGGCGCCGGCAAATCCACGTTGATGAAGATCCTGGCCGGGATCTATACGCCAGATAAGGGTGAGGTGAGGCTGAAGGGCGCCGACATCAGGCTGAAGTCGCCGCTAGACGCGCTCGAAAACGGCATCGCCATGATCCATCAGGAACTGAACCTGATGCCCTTCATGACCGTCGCCGAAAACATCTGGATCCGGCGCGAACCGAAAAACCGCTTCGGCTTTGTCGATCATGGCGAGATGCGCCGCATTACCGCTCGGCTGTTCGATCGCCTGAAGATCAAGCTCGACCCTGAAATCGAGGTCCGGCACCTCTCGGTTGCCAACCGCCAGATGGTCGAGATCGCCAAGGCGGTCTCCTACGAATCCGACGTGCTGATCATGGATGAGCCGACCTCGGCCTTGACGGAGCGCGAGGTCGCGCACCTGTTCGAGATCATCCGAGATCTGCGCTCACAGGGCATCGGCATCGTCTACATCACCCACAAGATGAACGAGCTCTTTGAGATTGCCGACGAATTCTCGGTCTTCCGTGACGGCAAATATATCGGCACGCATTCTTCAAGCGAAGTCACCCGCGATGACATCATTCGCATGATGGTCGGTCGTGAAATCACCCAGATGTTCCCGAAGGAAGAAGTGCCGATCGGCGACGTCATGCTTTCGGTCAACAATCTGACGCTTGACGGCGTGTTCCACGACGTCTCTTTCGACGTGCGTGCCGGCGAAATCCTAGGGATCGCCGGGCTGGTCGGCTCCGGCCGCTCGAATGTCGCCGAGACGCTCTTTGGCGTCACCCCGGCAAGTTCCGGCACCATCGCCATCGACGGCAAGACCGTTTCGATCGATAGCCCCAACACCGCCATCCGTAACCGCATGGCGTTCCTGACGGAAGACCGCAAGGACACTGGCTGTCTGCTAATCCTCGACGTGCTTGAAAACATGCAGATCGCCGTACTGCAGGACCGTTTCGTCAAGGCCGGCTTTGTCTCGGAAAAGGACATCACCGCGGCTTGCGAGGAGATGAGCCGCAAGCTTCGGGTCAAGACGCCCAATCTGCAGGAGCGGATCGAGAATCTGTCCGGCGGCAATCAGCAAAAGGTGCTGATCGGCCGTTGGCTGCTGACCAACCCGCGCATCCTGATCCTCGACGAGCCGACGCGCGGCATCGATGTTGGCGCGAAGGCAGAGATCCATCGCCTCGTCACCGAACTCGCCCGCAACGGCGTTGCCGTCATCATGATTTCTTCGGAGATGCCGGAGGTGCTGGGCATGAGCGATCGCATCATGGTCATGCATGAAGGCCGCGTCACAGGCATCCTCGACCGAGCCGAAGCAACCCAGATCAAGGTCATGGAACTCGCCGCCAGCTAAGCGCGAACCGAACGGACCACAGGGAGGAACGAACAATGGAAACCAATGTCGCAGCACAAGGCACCGGCTCGGCCCTTCCGGGTGCGAAGCGTCGAATGCCGCCCGAATTCAGCATCTTCCTGGTGCTGATCGGTATCGCGCTTGTCTACGAAATCCTTGGCTGGATCTTCGTCGGGCAGAGCTTCCTCATGAACCCGCAGCGTCTGACGATCATGATCCTGCAGGTCGCTGTTATCGGCATCATCGCCGTCGGCGTGACCCAGGTGATCATCACCGGCGGCATTGATCTGTCCTCCGGCTCCGTTGTCGGCATGACCGCGATGTTCTCGGCAAGCGTGGCGCAGGCCTCCACCTGGCCGCGTGCACTCTATCCGTCCTTGACAGACCTGCCGGCCATCGTGCCGATAGGGCTCGGCATCGGCGTCGGTCTGCTTGCCGGTGTCATCAACGGCCAGCTGATCGCCAGAACGAAGATCCCGCCCTTCATCGCCACGCTCGGCATGATGGTCTCGGCACGCGGCATCTCCAAGTGGTACACGAAGGGTCAGCCGGTTTCGGGCCTCACCGAGCAGTTCAATTTCATCGGCACCGGCATCTGGCCTGTCATCGTCTTCCTGGTCGTTGCGATCATCTTCCACATTGCCCTGCGCTACACCCGTTATGGTAAGTTCACCTATGCGATCGGCGCCAATGTTCAGGCAGCCCGTGTCTCCGGTATCAATGTCGAGGCGCATCTGATCAAGGTCTATGCCATTGCCGGCATGCTGGCGGGCCTTGCCGGTGTCGTCACCGCCGCCCGCGCTCAGACTGCACAGGCAGGTATGGGAGTGATGTACGAACTCGACGCGATCGCCGCAACCGTCATCGGCGGCACCTCGCTGACCGGCGGCGTCGGGCGCATCACCGGTACGGTGATCGGCACCATCATCCTCGGCGTCATGACATCCGGTTTCACTTTCTTGCGGGTCGATGCCTACTATCAGGAGATCGTCAAGGGCCTGATCATCGTCGCCGCCGTCGTGATCGACGTCTATAGACAGAAAAACCGCAAGAAAGCCTGATCCTCCAAAGAAGACCTGTTCTCCCAGTGAGCCAACTGGCCGGGATGATGAAAATCATCCCGGCTTTTTTGTTGTTCAAGCAGAGACGGTTGAAAGCGATCAGAAGGTCTTGGAGTTCGATCGACGATGGGCATCGACTGGAATAGTGCCGATTGACATCTGCAACGGCAAAAGAAAGCTCGACCTGTCTCCCGCCATCAACGCAATGATCATGTGATCGGCGAAGACGCGACATGTTTCCCTACAAAATAGCCGGGGAACGGAGCGCCCATAACGCCGGCTGCCTTCTTTATCTCGGCGCCCGGAATCGTGTTCAAACTTTTGCAGACGATCCAAAGTGCGTCCGGCACTAGTGTGGCCGTAGCCAATGGTCCAGATGCCGCCTACGTCTCGAGACCTCGTCTTCAGGCCTTCCCACTGCTTGACGAGCACGAGGCCCGCCGCGTTGATGCGTCGGTTCATGTGGTCCACGTCGGTTCGTGGTCCACCTTGTTGTTGAGATAGCCCCCCCCGACATCGAGTGGGGAGCAGGACTTGCTGGACTCGATTACACCTGACGCTATATGTGGGCAGTCACAACTAGGCCGCTCAAAAACATCAGGATTCATAATGCTTCTGTTCGACGCTTTCCTACTCTGGAAAAAAGCAGCGCACTCGATACGCCGCAGCGTCGTCGGTAAGAAAAAACTCCATTCGAGAAATGCCGGCCTTGGCTTCGAGACGATGCCAAAGAGGGTGCCGCGCATCATTTGGATGTATTGGGACAAACCACTTGAGCAAGCTCCGGCGATTGTCCGCTATGCTGTCGAATCTTGGATCAGAAAGAACCCGTCATGGGAGGTGCGTGTCCTCAGCGATGCTGACGTTGCCGAGCTCGTCGACGTTCCTCCCCATAGAGCCGACCGAAAGATCCAATGGAGGGCTGACCTGATCAGGATAGCCCTCCTCCGGGATTATGGTGGCGTCTGGGTGGACGCTACCACCTTTTGCACGAAACCGCTGGATGAATGGCTGCCGCCACTGATGGAAAGCGGCTTCTTCGCGTTCCCCGACAATTACCCCGGCCGGACGATGGGGATATCCTTCCTTGCCGCCGAACCGCAGAACTATCTCGTATCCAAGTGGTTGCGGCTGATGGTGAGATACTATTCGAAGCGTGGCAAACTTCTGCATTATTTCTGGGTGATGTACCTATTCGAATACATCGTCAGGACGGACCTCAAGGCACGCGCTATTTGGGATGCCACCCCAAAACTTTCATCGAAGGGCCCGATCCTCTTGAAGCGTCTTCTGACGCAACCAGACCTCTTGGAGCCAATACCAGACCAAATCAATTATTCCGCCATCCCGTGGCTAAAGATCAGCTCTGACACCAAACTGGCGAACCAGGCAATGCTTGGTGCTATTGAGAGCGGCGAAGACATTGATCTGTTCAAGGTCGCTGAAATCGAATTGAGGAAGCACATGCCAAATGCTTTTCCCCTTGGTTGAAAGGCATTGCCGATCATCACCGCAACGACACGCAACCGTTGGAGCGGGCAGATGAGCTATGGACGCGTCGGCCTGCTTGCAGGTTTCATCAACGGCCAACTGATCGAAACCAAAGTACTGACAGCGCACGTTCCGCTGCCGCTTGCGGAGAGGGTAGATCAGTTGGCAAGCCGGTTGAAACGTTCGCGCGGCTGGATCATCGAGCAGGTACTCATTGCCTGGATCGATCAAGAGGATGAGCGACGCCTGCTCACACTTGAGGCGCTCGCGGACGTGGACGCCGGTCAAGTCATTGACCATCTGGCCGTGCAAGCCTGGGCCGATAGTCTGGACAACGACAAGCCGCTCTGATGCAGGTTAAACGGACAAGCAAGGCCATGGTGATCTCGCACGCCCTTTCGAGTTTCTCGCTCCTGCTGATCGGCGAGCCCCTGCCCACACGGTTCAATCGCTGACGACTGCACCGACGCGCCTGCTTGAACAGTCGCGACTTGGAGAGAATCCGGAAGAATTTGCGCCTCGCGAAGTCCGCCGAATCCTCGTTGGGCATTATGAGATCCGCTACGAGATTCAACAGTCGGTAATCTATGTTCTGCGCGTGTGGCATACCCGCGAGGACCGTTGAACCAAGGCCAGCCTAACTTCGCACTTGCACGGTAGACGGCGCGATCGAACAGAAATTCTGACCCGGCTCGTAACCAATCCTGTTACATATCCGCGTTTCGACACATCATCAGCGCATGGTGTTGATCAGTTTTGCCGACCGCATCACCTGCCCCTCATCCTCGATGTCATGAACGCCCGCTTCACTTCCTGCGAGCCGACGCCTGGTATCGGGAAATCGCCAACAGCTTGATCGTCGTTGCCGCTGTCGTCATCGACGTCTATCGACAGCAGAACCAAAAGAAAGCCTGATCCTCCGAAGAAGACCTATTCTCACAGTGAGCCAACTGGCCGGGATGATGAAAGTCATCCCGGCATTTTATTGTCCGCAGCGACGTATTTTGGCGGCGGCGGGCGAATTTAGACATATGCTTGCCGCGCAGGGCTGCCAAGGCGCTACCGCTCTGGCAACTGCATCCGCGATCGACTATATGCCCAGCATGCAAAACCATCGGAGATTTATCATGTTGTCGCAGCGCAAGCTTGCGAGCCAGTTCCAGCCGCGTTTCGTTCTTCAGCTTTGGAACGCGATGCTTCGGGTCCTGACCCGCGAAACAGCTTCCCTCTTCGGCCAGCGCAGCCGCTAAAGCGCACCTCCAGTCCTTGTCCGGCTTGCTCTATTGCAAGCGGCATGCTGGGGCCGTTCAGGCGGCGTAGTTCCAGGGCATGAGCGTGTCGCGCTCGTCGAAGACGGCGACGCCATCGACGCTCATCACCAGATTTTTCCGCCCGACCTTCCGGAAGAAAAGATCGCTCGACGGCCGGCCCTTTTGCAGCAGCCTAAGCCCAAATACCGGCGCGGGGTGTTGGCCAAGTTTGCGGCTTTGTCCGTCCCGCAAAATGAAGGTGCAGTCACTGGCTGACGCTCCAGGCCGGACGCAAATCCGGATGGAAGACTGCGTCGTACTTTTATCGCATTGCTCAAGGGCTGCCGCGACAGCCGGTGACTGCTGCCGTTTCAGGAAGGGCTTGCTGCGCCAACGTCGATTGGCGTGCAATTGGAGAAGAGGTTCAAGGCGGCGTACTGCAGCAGCATGATCGTTTTTCCATCCCGAATTGCCCCCGATCCGACCATCGCAAGCGCCTCGTCGATACCAATTTCCAGGACGGCAATATCCTCCCCTTCGGCCTCATTGCCACCGCCCGCCGAAGCCTGGTCGCCTGGCTGGTACTCGCCAACGAAGAAGTGTAGCCGCTCCGTTACTGAGCCGGGGCTCATGAACGCGTCGAACGCCAGGCGTACATCGCGCACACGAAAGCCTGTCTCCTCTTCCGTTTCTGCGCGGATGCGTGCTTCCGGCTCGGCATTATCGAGCAATCCGGCCGGCGCTTCGATGAGAAGGTCGTCATGACCGTTGACGAAGGCTGGATAGCGAAACTGACGGGTGAGTATCACCGTGCGGCGTTTCGGATCGTAGAGCAGGATCGTCGCACCGTTTCCCCGGTCGTAGGTCTCTCGCGACTGTCGCTGCCAATTGCCGTCGGCGCGCAGGAAGGAAAAAGTCGTTTTCTTTAGGACGTACCAGTCGTCCGAGAGGATGGTGACATCCTCTACGCGAATGCGGTGTGCAATGCTCATCGTGACCTCCTTCATTGTGGCAAGGTCAGCAGAAGTCGCCATCCTTGTTTGACGGCAAATTTCGTGCATTTTCGTGCAATGTCAAGCAATTTCGTGCATCCAGAAATTCGGCGCAGCAGCGCGTCTCCCCAAGCACCGCCCGTTGCGCCGGAAAACTAAGGGCGCGCGCTCCGAACCGCTTTGAATAAAGCCCCCTTTGTTCGTGGCCGGGATTATGGCGCAACGCCAGCAAGCTTGGCAGCCTCGAAGCGGGCTCTCGAATGATGTGCAGATGTAGGTCCCGGGATGGATACGTTCCGTTTGCCGGATCGAGGACCGATCTATGGATCGGTGCTCTACAACGGTCGAATCGCTCTGTTTGCGCGCGCTGGATGAGGATCGACCGACGCGACCTGTTCAGGCGGCCGGAAATAGGATGGCAACCCTAAGCCCGCGCCCACCTGATCCATCGGTCAGACTGGTTCGCGCACCGTAAAGGGCAGCAATTTCCTCGACAATCGGCAGACCGAGCCCCGTTCCAGGCGCTTCGCTCGCGCCGCGCTGAAACCGCCTGAGCACGCTCTCGCGCAATTCCGGCCTGATCCCGGGTCCACTGTCTTCGACCTCCAGGGATACGACGCCTTCCTTTTCGCTCACTCGCGTCGTGACCTCCGCCCCTCGCCCGGCATAGAGCAGCGTGTTGCCGATCAGGTTCTTCAGCATCTCGCCGACCAGCAAAGGCTCTGCACGAACGAAGGCTTCGCCCTCGCCGTCGAAACCCAGATCGATGCCGGCGTCACCGGCAGCGGGCACATGTTCAGCGGTGATGCCGCGTGCCAGCTCGACCAGGTCAATCCGCTCGAGTTTTCGCGCCTCATCCTTTCCGGCAGCGTCGATCTTCGCCATCAGCAAAAGCTGCGCCAGAATGCGCTCGGCGTTCGCAACGGCCTCGTCGGCCTTCTTCACCGCCTTCTTGGTGTCCTCGATCGAGCCTGCGCGCAGTGCCAATGCCAGCTGCGTTCGGATGATTGCGAGCGGCGTGCGCAACTGATGGCTGGCGTTGCCGGTAAAATTGCGCAGCGCGTCGAGCGCCGACTGAAGACGCCCCATGAACGAATTGACCGTGTCGACAAGGCCTTGGACTTCATTGGGCACACGCTCGCCGATTGGATGCAGATCGTCGGGACTGCGCTCGGCAATCGCATCGCCTAAGCGATAGAGCGGCCGCAGCGAGAAGGTAACGGCAATCCAGACGATGACCGCGGCGCCGGCGATCATCAGGCCGAGGCGCAAGGCGGAACGAACGAGAATCGTCTGTGCCAGTTGTCGGCGCGCGATGGTCGTTTCGGCAACCGTCACGACAAAAGGAACCGAGTTGATGCCTGTCGAGGCCGAGCGGCGCAGTGCCGCGATCCGGATGGGCTCGCCGCGGAACGAGGAGTCTGCAAAGGTCGTGGAGCTGCCGGGGACCTCGTCCAGAGACGGCAGGGTCTGGTAACCGGTGATGAATTGCCCGGGCGGTCCATCGACGCGGTAGAAGACACGATCCTGCGCCGCTGACGTCAGCATCTCCAGCGCCACATAGGGGATGTCCACCTCCAGCGAACCATCCTCTGCAACAACCACGCGCTCGGCGATGGCGAGGGCCGAACCGGCGAGAACGCGGTCCGACACGACATTGGCTGTTGTCACCGCTTCGCGGTAGGTGTCCGTCAGCGCCACGACGCCGATGACGGCGGTTGAGATCAACAGCCAGCCAAGCAGCCTGCGGCGAAGGGAATAGACCGCCGCTCTCATTCCGGCCCGGCCGCTTTGTCGAGATAGTAGCCGATACCGCGCGCCGTTCTGACCGTCAGGCCGTGTGGAGCAAGCCGCTTCCTGAGGCGGCTGACATATTGTTCGATCGCATTCGGGCTCAGATCGTCGTCAAAGCCGGTCAGCGATTGCATGATCGCCTCCTTGGCGACGACCTTGCCGGCGCGCATGAACAGGAGTTCGAGTAGCCCCAGCTCCCGGGCTGGGATTTCGATCGGCACTCCACCGGACGAAAAGCTGCGTGCATTGAGATCGAGCGACACATTGCCGTAGCTGACGGTCGACGCGCGCAATCCCGCCTGGCGGCGAAGCAGCACGCGCACGCGCGCTTCAAACTCGCCGATATCGAACGGCTTGATCATGTAGTCGTCGGCGCCGAGGTCGAGCCCCTTCACCCGCTCCTCCGGCGTGCCCCGCGCCGTCAGGATCAATACCGCCGCACTGTTCTGCCGGGCACGCATCGCTCTGAGCACATCAAGTCCGTCCATCTCCGGCAGGTTCAGGTCGAGGATCACCAGATCGAACGTCTCGGCCGCGGCAACCGCGTGGGCCGACGCGCCGTCGCTGACGACGTCGACGGCATAGCCGCTACCACGCAGGATGGCCGACAGACCCTCGGCAAGGACCTGATTGTCTTCAACAAGCAATATGCGCAATTGTCTTCACTCCCCGCTTCACTCTATCCGCCGTTGCCTTGCTTGTGAACGGTGGCGCGCTGAGGCATTGTGGATTTATGCAGTACTTGATTTCTTTTCTCTTTTTGGTTCTTTGTCCCCGGCTCCTTCTGGCCGCACCGGTCATTTTTCCGGCGCTTTCAGGCGCATCTGACGCCAGGACGCTGGTCGTCTATTCCTCACTCGATGAGCCTCTCGCCAAACCGATGATCCTCGGCTTTCAAAAAGCCAATCCGGATGTCGCGGTGCGCTATGAGAATATGCTGACGGGGGAGATCTACGACCGTATTGTCAAGGAAACCGACGCGGGGCTGAAGACCGCGGACTTCGCCTTCTCGTCTGCGATGGACCTACAAGTCAAGCTGAGCAACGACGGCTATGCCCAGCGCAGCGACTTGCCGATGAGCGGCCGCTGGCCGACCTGGGCCAATTGGCGCAATACCGCCTATGCGCTGACTTTCGAGCCGGCGGTCTTCGTCTATCACAAGCCGAGCTTTACCAAGGAAGCGCCGCCTTCGACCCGAGCCGAATTCGTCGCCTACCTCAAGCGTCAGGGCGCCGATGTCTTCGGCCGGATCGGCACTTATGACATCGAGCGCTCCGGCGTCGGCTTTCTCTTCATGTCGCGCGACCAAGAGCAGTTCGGCGACATCTGGGATGTCATCCAGGCCATGGGCGCTGCCGGCGTCAAACTCTATTCTACTAGCCAGGCCATTCTGGAGCGGGTCGCCGACGGGCGGTTCGTGCTCGGCTACAACATCCTCGGCTCCTACGCCGCCGATTGGGCAGCCCGACACCCGGATGTCGGCATCGTCCTGCCCAAGGACTATACCGTAGTGATGTCGCGGATCGGCCTCGTGCCACAAGCATCCGCCTCGCCCGACCTCGGCCGCCGCTATCTGGAATTCTTCATGTCCAAGGAAGGCCAGACGATCATGGCGCGGCAATTGCAGATCCCCGCCGTCAGCCCGGATGTCGCCGGCGAAAACACCGCCAACACCATGCAGGAGATGCTCGGTGCCCAATTGCGGCCGGTTCCCGTCAGTCCCGGGCTGATGGTCTATCTCGATCAGGTCAAGCGGTCCCGCCTGATTGCCCGCTGGAACGAGGTTCTGCGGCTCCACTAGTTCCAGCGTTTCGACCGGGTGAAATTTGTTTCGTTACTCGGTCCACCCTCGGGGATCGCAGCCCACCGGGAGAGTTGGGTGCCTAGCAGCCGACGACGGCACCCTTGGACTTTCGGCGCGGCTTCGGCCGAAATGACCCGTTGCCATCAGCGTCGGAGAGATCGCTTCTGCGTCAATTCACGAAAGCCGCAGGGCTGCAAAAGAAAAGCCATCCCCTATAACTCTGGCAGTGCCTCCAAGGGATCGAGTGCTCGAACGCCTAACGGTCCAAAAAGACGCGGATTGCGTGTCAAAACAGTCAGGCCATGCACTTGGGCTGTGGCAGCTACCGCAATATCCTCGAAACCCGACTGCTGGGCACGAGCATCATCTAGAATCTGCCCGGCTGCATGCGCGCATTGCAGATCGAACGGCAGCAGCTTCTGCGCGTACAGATACTCTATGATTTCCCACCAATCTCTTAGCCGCTGCGCCTTGGTAGTCGCACCTTCTCGTTCCGCCTTCGTGATCCCCGATTTAACCTCAGCGGCCGAAATAGCAGATAGGAACAGCTGCGAACTGGCTTTATCGAGCCATTCGACAAGCTGCTCGGAACTTTTACGTTTGGACGGGGCAAGCGCAGATATCACGTTCATATCGACCAGAAACATCAGAGATCAATCATCCGGCTCGGCTTGTTACCGCGCGGTGGGATATCGTCCTCATCACCTGGATAGGAAGCTAGGAGCCGTCCGAAACTCGGAACCTGTTTCAGCTTTTCATACTCCTCGAACGAAAGCACTACTGCTTCCTTTCTGCCGTGCCGGGTGATGATCGCAGGGTTGCCTTGTATCGCCTGATCGACAACAGCCGAAAGCGTTGCCCTGGCATCCTTGAGCTGGATCTCTTTCATGCCGGCCTCCAAATAATGACTATAGTAGTCATATAGCCGCATCAACGCTCCCGAGCAAAAGCCGAAGAGCTTAGAGACGTCCTATGTTTGAACAGCACCAAAGTGCTTTCTCTGCAGATTTGAGGCCAAAGCGCGCAGCTCGGTAGCAATCTTCACTTCACGAGTGGGCGGCATGCTCATCCAGTTGCCGTCGCCCCCTTTCCTCGCGCGCGTCATAGACCTGATCGGAACGGGCCTCGCGACGGTGGCCCTGGGTCTGCAGGATAGCCAGACGATCATGGCGCGGCAATTGCAGATCCCGCCGTCAGCCCGGATGTCGCCGGAGAAAACACCGCCAACAGCATGCAGGAGATGCTCGGTGCCCAATTGCGGCCGGTTCCCGTCAGTCCCGGGCTGATCGTCTATCTCGATCAGGTCAAGCGGTCCCGGCTGATGGCCCGCTGGAACAAGGTTCTGCGGCTCCACTAGCTTCAACGGTTCAACCCGGTGAGATCTGCTTCATTGGCCTCGGTCAATATCGGATCGTTCAAACGTGTCTGCGACCAACTCCGGTTATTCCAGACCTGGAATGTCGCCGATCCGTTCCGCGAGATAGTCAACAAGCAACCTCACCCGGGCAATGCCTGCACGCTCCGGCACGATCAGCATGCTCAAGGGTACGGCCGGCACAAAATAGTCCGGAAGGATGGGCATCAGCCGGCCATCAGCGAGCAGGTCGTCGACCAACCAACGGTGCGCGGGGGCGATGCCGCGGCCGGCGACGAGCGCCGCGCGCGCCGCCAATCCATGGTCAACCCGGAGACGTCCGTGAAAGGGCACCATATGCCGCTCACCGGTGTTCCCGTGAAGTTCCAGCATGTCGCTGCCCGCCACATTCGACATGCGAATGCCCTCATGGTCCGATAGATCCCGGGGAACGACCGGTGTTCCTCGCTTGGCGAGATAGTCCGGTGCGGCGACCAGCAGCCGCTGGCTTTGGCCCAGGGCCCGCAATTTCATCGAACTGTCTGTCAGCGGTCCCAGACGGAGCGCAATGTCGATGCCCTCCCGCACAAGATCGATGCGCTCGTCCGTCAGGCTGAGGTCGACACCGATATCGGGGTATTTCTCCTGAAAGGCAAAGATCAGTCGCGTGGCGTGCAAAACGCCGAGAGCCGCGGTGCAGGAGACCCGGATCGTGCCGGCCGAGGCACCACGGGTGCCGCGTGCCTCGTCGCCGGCCTGTTCCACGAGGCGCAGTATCTGGACGCTGTTGGCATAGTACCTGTTGCCCTCGTCAGTTATCGTCACGCGCCGGGTCGTGCGGCTGATGAGAGGCACGCCCAGCGCCTCCTCCAGTTCGCGCAGATGCCGCGTGACCGTCGACTGCCCGAGTCCGAGCTCCCGCGCAACGGCTGACAGGCTACCACGCTCAGCAACGCGCACGAATGTCCGCATGCGTTCGAGCGTGATGTCGGACTTATCCATTTTTCGGCACAATCATATGCATTCCCAAGCTATAGTGAAGCACTTGGGTGTCGTCTACATCTGGGGTCGGTTTCTCATCACAGGAATACTGACCATGAAAGTTTTGCTTGTATTCGCCCATCCAGAACCGCGTTCGCTCAACGGCGCGCTGCGCAACGTCGCCATCCGTGAACTCGAGGCACAGGGTCACGAAGTCCGTGTCTCCGACCTCTGTGCCGACAATTGGAAATCCGAAGTCGATCGGGCCGACTTTCCTTCGCTTGCAGCAGACACGCAGTTCAAGCCGAGCCGCGCATCGAAAGAGGCCTTCGCTGCCAACACCCTGACTGAGGATGTGAAGGCGGAACACGAGAAGCTCTTGTGGGCGGATACACTCATCCTGCAGTTTCCGCTCTGGTGGTACACGATGCCAGCCATCCTGAAAGGCTGGGTAGATCGGGTCTATGCCTACGGGTTTGCCTATGGTGTCGGCGAACACAACGACACCTATTGGGGCGACCGGTTTGGCGAGGGCACGTTCAAGGGCAAGCGGGCCATGTTGATCGTGACCACCGGCGGCTGGCAGGAGCACTATTCCGCGCGTGGGGTCAATGGACCGATCGAAGACCTCTTGTTTCCCATCAACCATGGGATCCTTTACTACCCGGGATATGATGTGCTTCCGCCCTTCGTTGCCTACAGGGTCGATCGTATCGATGAAGCTGGCTTCTTAGATGTAGCGGAACGTCTGCGCGAGCGGATGCGGACGCTTGCCACAACCCGGCCTATTCCCTACCGGCGACAGAACGGTGGTGACTATCTGATCCCGAGCCTTCAGCTCCGTCCAGACCTCGCCAATCCGGGTGCCCGCGGCTTCGCCCTCCACGTCGATCGGCAAGATGCAGCCGAGTAGCGTTTCAGATGAGATTTGCAGAATCGGCTCCACCAACTCTTGCGCACCATCGCCATCCGTTTCCGGGTCTGATCGGAAAACGGATGGCGGACGGAACTCCGGCCTCAGCCTTGTGGCGCCGAACGGCCACACGCCGCGTTGCATTCCGGCGATGGTGCCGGGGTCAGGTTCGCGATTCGCGCACCAACCGGAAACGGCACGAGCGCCTGCCCCACGGCGAGCCCATTCGCGCCGCGAGTGGCAAGCAACAGCCTAAGATTCCGTAAACACTACGCTTCATTTTCGCAATGAGGACTTGATGTCAGCTTAATGTCAGCTTTCTATGATGGCTTAGCAGTCGCTGGCGCCCCGTGGAGGCGGGCCCGCCGGTTGCGCACTGGGAGGAAGTCACCAATCCGGTCAGCGACAAGGGTCCTTTGGACACCGTCGCGTCTTCCCGTTCGCACGCAGAAACAACGTGCGCGTGGAAAATCGCGCCTCATGGAGGACTGACCTTGAAACACTTTTTCCTGGCATCCATTCTCGCCGGCGCAATGGCGCTGCCGGCCTATGCGGCTGACTACACCATCATCGCTCCGGCAAATCCGGGCGGCGGCTGGGACCAGACGGCTCGCTCGCTCCAAACCGTCCTGCAGCAGGAAGGCATCTCCGGCAACGTACAGGTCCAGAACGTACCGGGCGCCGGCGGCACCATTGGTCTCGCCCAGTTCGCAAGCCAGCAGAAGGGCAACCCGAACGCCCTGATCGTCGGCGGTTACGTCATGGTCGGCGCAATCCTGACCAACAAGTCGCCGGTTACCCTCAAGGATGTCACCCCGATCGCACGCCTCACCGGCGAATATGAAGCAATCGTCGTTCCAGCCGCTTCCGAGATCAAGACGATGGCTGACCTCGTCGAAGCCCTCAAGAAGGATCCGGGCGCAGTTTCCTGGGCTGGCGGCTCTGCCGGCGGTACCGACCACATCGCCGTTGGCCTGATTGCCAAGGCAGCCGGTGTCGACCCGACCAAGATCAACTACATCGCCTATTCCGGCGGCGGCGAAGCCCTTGCAGCCATCCTCGGCAGCCAGGTTACGGCTGGCATTTCCGGCTACGGCGAGTTCGAAGCCCAGGTCAAGGCCGGCACGCTGCGCCTGATCGCAGTCTCGAGCGGCGAGCGCCTCCCCGGCATCGACGCGCCGACGCTGAAGGAATCCGGCCTCGATGTCGTCGTTGAAAACTGGCGCATGGTTGCAGCCGCTCCGGGCTTGACCGACGAGCAGAAGGCAGCCGTTTCGGCCGACGTCGAAAAGCTCGCCAAGTCGGCCGGCTGGCAGGAAGTCCTGAAGACCAAGGGTTGGCAGGATAGCTACCTCGCAGGTGACGCTTTCGCCGCCCAGCTCGACAAGGACGTTTCGGCCACCGAAGCCGTCCTCAAGGACATTGGACTGGTGAAATGACCAAGGGGCTCAACCCTTCGACCACAACGCGTCGCCCGGATCGGGCGGCGCTCTTCATCGCGGCCGTGCTGGCCGCCATCGCTGGCCTCATTTTCTGGGACGTGTCGCGCCTGGCAGGCGCTGCCGGTTACTCCCAGGTCGGACCGACGACGGTCCCCTATGCGATCGCCTGCTGTCTTGCGGCCCTCGCCATCTGGACTGTCTTTGCCGCATTCCGCCACGATTTTCCCGAGCGCGAGCACCAGGAAATCTCACCGGTTATCTGGATCATCGCCGGACTTGCAGCGCAGATGCTGCTCTTGAACGTCGCAGGCTTTTCGATCGCCACCGGCATTCTCTTTGCGCTTACCGCGCGCGGCTTTGGCAAGCGCAAGCTCTGGTTCTCCCTGCCAGTTGGTATCGCGCTCTGTTTTGCCGTCTGGGTGATTTTCGCCAAGCTCCTGCAGTTGTCGCTGCCCGCAGGGCCGCTTGAACATCTGTTCTTCTAAGAGGGCCGTAGACCATGGCTACTTTTGAATTCCTGTTGCAGGGACTGTGGGTTGCTGCCCAGCCGATGAACCTGCTTTACGCGCTGATCGGCGTGACGCTGGGAACCGCCGTCGGCGTTCTTCCCGGCATCGGCCCAGCCCTGACCGTCGCGCTTCTGCTGCCCGTCACCTACCAGCTCGATCCGGCCGGCTCGCTGATCATGTTCGCCGGTATCTATTACGGCGGCATGTATGGCGGCTCGACCACCTCGATCCTGCTCAACACACCGGGTGAAAGCGCCTCGATCGTCACCGCGCTCGAAGGCAACAAGATGGCGCGCGCCGGACGGGGCGGACCTGCGCTTGCGACCGCCGCCATCGGCTCATTCGTTGCCGGTTTGATCGCGACGCTCGGCCTTGCCTTCATCGCGCCCTACATCGTCAAGCTCGCCCTGGTCTTCGGTCCGCGTGAATATTTCGCGCTGATGGTTCTCGCCTTCGTGACCGTGTCATCTGCGTTCGGCGATTCCACGCTTCGCGGCCTGACCGCGCTCTTTGTCGGCCTGGCGCTTTCCGTCGTCGGCATCGACCAGTTGACCGGACAGGCGCGGCTTTCTTTTGGTGTTCCGGAGTTGCTCGATGGTATCGAGGTCACGACGCTTGCCGTGGCGATGTTCGCCATCGGCGAGACACTGTTTATTGCCGCACAGGGCGAGAAGGGTCCGGACAAGGTCGAGGCCGTGCGCGGTTCGATCTGGATGAGCAAGGCCGACTGGGCGCGCTCGTGGAAGCCCTGGCTTCGCGGTACGTTTATTGGTTTCCCCATCGGCGCAATGCCAGCCGGCGGCGCCGAGATCGGCACCTTCCTGTCCTATGCGGCGGAAAAGCGTCTGGCGAAACATCCCGAAGAGTTCGGCAATGGTGCTATCGAAGGCGTCGCCGGTCCGGAAGCTGCCAACAATGCATCGGCCGCTGGCACGCTTGTTCCGCTTCTGACCCTCGGCCTGCCGACGACGGCAACCGCCGCGATCATGCTCGCCGGTTTCCAGCAATATGGGCTGCAGCCGGGTCCGCTGTTGTTTGCCACCAATCCGCAGCTCGTCTGGGGTCTGATCGCCAGCCTCTTGATTGCCAACTTCATGCTGCTGGTCCTGAACCTGCCGCTGATCGGCTTGTGGGTTAAGCTGCTGACCATCCCGAAGCCGTGGCTTTATGCAGGCATTCTCTTGTTTGCGACGCTCGGCACCATCGGCGCCAACCCGTCGGTCTACGAACTGGGCATGCTGCTTGCCTTCGGTCTGCTCGGCTATGCCATGCGTGTGTTCGGCTACCCGATCGCCCCTGTCGTCGTCGGCCTGATCCTTGGGCCGCTCGCCGAGCAACAGCTCCGCCGGGCGCTGGCAATCAGCCAGGGCGACGTCAGCGTGCTCTTCACCTCGCCGATCGCCGCCGTGCTGCTGGTCATTGCCGCTGCGGCACTGATCATCCCGCTGATCCTCAGGGCCCGCGGACGTGGCGAAGTGCTGGCGCAGCTCGCAGCCAACGAAGACTAAAAAGCCTTATCCTCCCAAGGCTCAATTAGCAGGCCCGGACGATCGATAGTCGACCGGGCCTGCTTGCCTTGCATGGCTGGAGTGTCCAATTGTGCATTGCAAAAAGACCCGGCAAACCCCATCTTTTGCTCATCAGAGAGAAAACGAAAGCGAGCAAAGAGATGGCTACCACAACTTACCGCAAGGGTTTCATCGGCCGCGCATTCGCAGTTCTCGGCGCCGCTAGCGCCGCTGCCGCTGCTGTCGAAGGCCACCGCCGCCCGAAGGCAAGCGACCTGCGCACCCTCGGCATCGATCCGGCGAACTTTCCGGACGCACGCCGCGGCTAACAGAGATTTCCAGCGCCCGTTACGACGGGGCGCCTTATCCTCCCAAGGATGAAACGGCTCGACATCGAGAGATGGCGGGCCGTTATTTTGTCCGTTTGAGCGCAGTGCATCACCAGAAAGGTGCGAGGCAACTCGTCCACCAGGAAATGCGTTTAAGGCGATGCCGTTTCCGTGACTCCGCATAAGGCTAAAGCGTTCTAACGCCCCGTCGCCATGCGCATCAGATCACGCATGCGCTGCCGCAGGATGCGGCCCCACGGCACCTCCGCATCGATTGCCCGGTATCCCGCCTGCGTCAGCGAAAAGCGGACGCTACCGTCGATCTCGCGCCTTGTGATGTACTGCATGTTCAAAGCGCGAAAGACCGCGGCATGAAGCTCCTGCGGCCAATCGATATCATCGGCCGGCACCCGATGTGCGCCCGCGCGATAAACCTCTTCCAAGACCCGCTTCAGATCGCCTGAAATCACCTGCCATCACTCAACGAAGACGTCCTTTTCAATATGGCTTTCCCAACACCCATTGGATCCCGTCGACAAGGTTAGCACATTTCTGTCGAACTACCCTTGAGTGGGCGTCATTGCTGATCCGCCAACTCAAAGGCACGCGCGCGCGTTAGCGTCGAGCGGCATAAGCACACTGTCAAGCTGTCGAACAGGTGCTGACGAACCGCGAATGTGTAATCACCCACCATCGAGTTGATAATCCAAGGCATCTGCCGGAGATCGGCTGGCCTGTGATACAGCGATATGCACATAACCGGCCGTGAACGCATGATGGTTTTCCGTGCGCTATGCAGGCCGCGATCTCGCTGCCTTCAATGTCCACCTTCAGAAGGATTGATCCTGCACTCACCCAAAATATCATCCACGCGGCGATGACAATATGGTTGGCACCATCTGAATCAATTGTGCTGCCCTCGCCATCATCGGAGAACGCCGGGACGTGGTGACCATCTGGAAATCGAGGGGCCGACGTCGGATCAGGCTCGCTTCAACGCGCTGACGCCGATGATCGCGGCGGCATAATCGCGGCGGAAATCCACTTGGTAAAACGCCCGAAACTCTTCAGACAAAACGCCACCTCTCCTTCTGGCCCTTTTGGGAAATCAGCTACACACAAGGTTCTCTATCGATAACCATGTGGGACGTGAGCGTGGTCCGCTGATGGGCGGATGGTACCGGATCACCGCTCGCGTGACTAAAGGGATCATCATTCTATGAAAGTTGTCATACTCGCAGGGGGGCTGGGCTCGCGGCTCGCCGAAGAAACCCCTGCGGATGAGGCGAAGCTGGTCCGTGTAACCCGCGGTCATGTTTTTGACGTCGCCGAGGATCTGCGTCCGGGTTCACCAACTTATCTTCGGTGGGCCGGCGTCAAACTGCGCGCCGGTAAGCATAACGCCCTTTACATTCCGGAAGGGTGTGCACACGGCTTTCTGCCGCTTGAAGATGACTGCGAGACTTTTTACGAAATGCCGGAAGTGCATGTGCCGTCAAGCGCACGCACCGTTCGCTGGAATGATCCAGCCTTCTGCATCGACTGGCCATTTGAACCGATCATCATGAATGAACGGGATGCCGGATGCCCAGATTTTTCCAGAGAGGAAAACACGTGAGCGACGTCAAACTCAGTATCTGTATTCCAACCTACAACCGGGCGGATTTTCTCACGAAAGCGCTGACCTATTTCGTTGAAACCTACGAGATCCCCTACAATTACGAAATCGTCATTTCAGACAACGCCTCTCCCGACAATACCGCCGAAGTAGTTGAGAATTTCATCGCCAAGGGGCTGCCAATCCGCTACTTCAGGTGTCAGGAAAACCTCGGAATTGAACCTAATCTTGCTAGTGCCTTTCGCCATGCCCGAGGCGAATACAACATCTACGCTTCCGACGACGACATGCTCGTAATGGATGGCCTCATCGAGGCCATAAGTTACATGGACAAAAATCCCGACCTTGTAGTGTGCTACGCACCTTGGTACCTGCACAATGAGCAACTGAGTGTCGATCACGGCACGTTTTATACGGTCGATAACGATGTCAAGTTCAAGCACCGTAACTTCATGTCGGTCTTTAACTTCCTGATCGACCAGCATGTGTTTCCAGAGGTAGGCATCTATCGCTCCGCCGCACTCCGCGCTGCTTGGGTGCCGCGTTACTTTGCCTATTGGGCCTTTTCCCATCTCGCGCACTACCTCGACATTGGCGCTGTGGCGTTCCTGAAAAAGCCGTTCTATCGCGCGGTCATCGTCTCAAAGATCGTCCGGGACCGACCTCAGCTGGGTAACGAAGAGGTCATGACGGCGTGGGATCGCTACCGTGGCGGATTGGAATACTTTCTCTATGTCGGCGCCAAACGCGGCGCGATCGAGCAGACAGCTGATAGCCGTGCCCTCTACGACGAAGCGATCAAGCAGTTTACGCTGACGCGCATGGGGGTGGCGATGCGCTTCTGGGCAGCAAGGAAGGACTATGTTCGGGCTTATGAACTTTATACCCGCCTACTTCTGGGAGGGCACCGAAATAACCCTGAAGTGACCCAAATCAGCCGGTCTATACATTTGATGGCTGCAGTCCAGACGTTGTCATGGCTAGTCAACGCTTCAGCGGAGGTGAACCGACTGGTGCTTTACGGCGTAGCTGATCACGCCTCGCTGGAATCGCTCCTGCGTGAGGTTGGCCTGAGAAGTGACGTTGCCGTCATAAGCTATGAACCAGACCAAGCGCCGGATGTGATCGAACGATCTGCAGTGTTTCTCAATGATGCGGCAGATCGGGACGTGTTCGTCGCTCGCGGCTTCCCACCCAATCTCATACTTTCCGACGCAGATATTACCCGAGCAATCCTGCCGTGAAGTTCAGTCAATCTGACTAAGTCTATTCCACCATGACTCGAACAGTTGATTACCGATATGAGAATATTGATTACAGGAAACATGGGATCTGTCGAACCTGTTCTGGTGCGCTATCTGCGCACGGAAACCGCAATCGCTCCGCCGTGATCGGTCGAAACCGACGCACGCCGGTATTTGCCCACGTCGCAAGTTGGGACAAAAGGCTCGTCTCTCGCGGGGCGAGCCGTTTGTTTGGGTGTCTACCCCTTATGCCTCGACGCGAACGTGGCTGTGCTCGGCTTCACCGTTACGTTCAGCCTCACGCTCCCGCTTGTTGTAGCGGATGGAGGACCAGAGCGAGATACCGATCAGGGCAGCGCCACCGAGGCCGGTGATCACTTCAGGGATGTGCACCAGCGTCTGGAAGTACATGACCACCGAGAGGATCAGGATCGCGTAGAACGCACCATGCTCCAGGTATCGGTACTCGTTGAGCGTGCCCCTCTCCACCAGCATGATCGTCATCGAGCGCACATACATCGCGCCGATGCCAAGGCCGATGGCGATGACGAAGAGGTTCTGCGTCAAGGCGAAGGCGCCGATAACGCCGTCGAACGAGAAGCTCGCATCAAGCACTTCGAGGTAAAGGAAGGCACCGAAGCCACCCTTTGCCGCTGCACTCATCGTCTGCTGCGACGCGTCGAGCAGGCCGCCGACGACCTCGACGACGAGGAAGGTCAAGAGGCCGTAGATGCCTGAATAGACGAAGGTATGCGCCTCTGCCGGATCGAGCAGGGTCGAGAAACCAAGGATCAGCGCCAGCACGAAGGCAATTTCGATGCCCTTGATCGTGGCGAAACGCGCCATCTTGCTTTCGACCCAGGAGATCCAATGCACATCCTTCTCATGATCGAAGAAGTAGGTGAGGCCCACCATCATCAGGAAGGTTCCGCCGAAAGCTGCGATCGGCAGATGCGCATCATTCATGATGCGGGCATATTCTTCGGGCCTGCTTGCCGCCAGAACGATCGCATCGATCGGACCGATGCCCGCCGCAATGACGACGATGAGCAGCGGAAAGACGATACGCATGCCGAAGACGGCGATGATGATACCCCAGGTCAGGAAGCGGTGCTGCCATTCCGGGGTCATGTCCTTCAGCTTGTTGGCATTGACGATCGCGTTGTCGAAGGACAGCGAGATTTCGAGAACGGCCAACACGGTGCAGATGAAGAATACCGCTGCCATGCCGCCGATCGTGCCGGTCGACTGCCAGCCGAGCCAGGCGCCAAGCACCAGGCCGATCGCGGTGACGATGAATGCCCACTTGAAATAGCCAATGGTGCTCGTGTGCGTTTGAGGCTGCGTCATCGACGGACCTCCTTCGCGCGCACGACACCCGGTTCTGAGAAGAAGTGGGGTTTGGAAACGAAAACACGCACGGCCGAAAGGGCACATGCGTTGGGCATGAGATCAGTTTTCATGGTAGCTAATCCGCCGGCTAATTTGCTGGCGGTACCGACATCACGAGAGCGCCGTAAAAACTCTCGCCAGAGGGGCCCGGCACCAGTGTTCATCCCACGGTCCGATGTCTGGACGGCAGGATCACCCCTTAAGTAGCAGCGCCGCGCGTTACGTCAAGAGGCAACGCCATCTCCCACAAGGTGATCTGGTGTTCCAGGATTGAAATCATCCCAAGCAGATTGACGGGCGGTCCGGCCGGAATCATTCGTAAAACTTATCGTCCCATTCGAACAGCACGATGGATCGGCGTGCAGGAATGTGTCAAAGGCACGCGAACACGTTTGAAAGCCGCTCCCATGACCATAATAGCCGCCTCCGCAACCGCGCCGAACGCCGCTCGGACAGGTGTCATCATCATGCTTCTCGGCATGTTGATGTTCTCGCTCAACGACGTCATGGGCAAATGGCTAGTGGCGACCTATTCCGTCAGCCAGTTGATGGTCATTCGCAGCATTGCAGCCCTGCTCGTGCTTTCGCCGTTCATCCTGAAACGCGGGCTGCGTTCGATGTTGAAGGTCGAACGGCCGTGGCTCCAGGCGCTGCGCTCGCTGCTTTTTGCCGTCGACGCATCGGCCTTCTATTTCGCCGTTGCCTACATGCCACTCGCCGACACCATGACCTACTGGCTGGCAGCGCCAATCTATGTTGCAGCCGCCTCGCCGTTCCTGCTTGGCGAGAAGGTCGGCTGGAGGCGATGGACAGCAATCCTCATCGGTTTTGCCGGCGTCGTGATCGCACTCGAACCGTCAAAAGACACCTTCAGCCTGCCGGCGCTGATCGCCCTTGTCGGCAGCGCCGCCTTCGCTTTCGCGCTGATGCTCGGCCGAACGCTGCGCTCGACCCCGGATACGACGCTGGTCTTCTGGCAGGTGATCGGCGCGCTGGTCTTTTCCCTGGTCGGCGTTGCCGCCAACCCAGCCGGTTGGGCGCCCGTCGATGGCGAGGCGATCCTTCAGCTCGGCATGCTGGGTATCGTCGCGATGCTCGCGCACATTCTGGTCAACCGTGCGCTGAAACTCGCGGATGCGGCGACGGTGGTGCCACTGCAATACACGCTGCTGCTTTGGGCCGTCGTCTTCGGCTGGTGGTTCTTCGGCGACACGCCACGTCCAACCGTCATCATCGGCGCCGGGCTGATCGTCGCCTCGGGTCTCTTCATCTTCTTCCGCGAACAGCAACTGAAGAAGCGGGGCCGAACCATCTAGCCATTGGGCGATCGGAACTTCTGGACGAAGGGTGTTCCATCCTTCTTCGTCCTCTGCTACCTCGCACGCGTCTCAAAGCTGAAGGAGGCTCACTTGGCCAAAGCAATCCATTCGATGATCCGGGTGCTCGACGAGCAGAGGTCCCTGGATTTCTACAGAGTGGCATTCGGGCTTTTCGTCGCCGAGCGGCTCGATTTCGAAACCTTCACGCTTGTTTATCTCAGCAATGAAGAGAGCGAGTTCGAGCTCGAGCTGACAATCAACAAGGATCGAACCGAGCCCTATGCACTCGGCGACGGCTACGGTCACCTCGCTTTGTCGGTGGGCGATCTCGACAACGAGCACAAGCGATTGACCGATGCTGGGCTTGGTCCGAACAAGATCGTCGAGTTCAATCGCGACGGCGCACTTCTGGCCCGGTTCTTCTTCATCACCGATCCGGACGGCTACAAGATCGAGGTCCTGCAGCGCCACGGTCGGTACAAGTAATCGTCCAATGGCGGCCATGATCAATCGAAACAATACCGGTTATCGCGCCTATCTATTTCGCTTATAGCCAGAGCGGACTTAGTGTTCTCCAGAAGCATCAAGAATGATGCGCCAACAAGGGGAACACGGATGAAGAAACAGATTGCAGCAATGATGCTGGCTGTCATGGCGACGGCAACGGCGGCGACAGCCGCTGACAAGATCAAGATCGGCACCGAAGGCGCCTATCCGCCCTTCAACTTCGTCGATTCCGCCGGCAAGATCGGCGGCTTCGATGTCGATATCGGGCTGGCGCTCTGCGAGCGCATGAAGGCCGACTGCGAGGTTGTCGCGCAGGATTGGGACGGCATCATCCCCGGCCTGCTCGCCAAGAAATACGACCTCATCATCGCGTCGATGTTCATCACCGAGGAACGCAAGAAGCAGGTCGCCTTCACCAATCCCTACTATCTTGCGGCCATGACGCATGTGGCGCCAAAGGGCGCCGGCATCACCACCTTTACCAATGAAGCCCTCAAGGGCAAGGTGATCGGCGCCCAGTCGGGCACCACGCAGGCCGATTTTATCGCCGCCACATATCCGGACGCCGAGATCAAGCTCTATCCGACCCAGGATGAAGCCAATCTCGACATGGTCAACGGCCGTCTCGACCTGCAGGTCGGCGACATGCTGCCGCTTCTTGATTGGGTGACGAAGAACGATGACGGCAAGGCTTGCTGCGAAATCATCGGTGAACCGATCACCGACAAGAAGTTCGTCGGCGACGGCGTCGGCATCGCGGTGCGTCAGGACGACAACGACCTGCGTGAAAAGCTCAACAAGGCGCTCGACGAAATCCGCGCCGACGGCACCTACAAGAAGATCAACGACAAGTACTTCACTGTCGATGTCTATACGATGAAGTAGTTCGGCCCGCGAGCCTCGGCCGTCACGGCGGCCGAGGCTCAACCATCCATTTCTCTTTCAACAGCTCATGGGTTAGACGCTGAATTAGTTTCTGCTGTACGTTCGCTACCGAACCGGGACCGCGCCCCTAGGTCGGCAAATGCGGAGCAATCAATGTCAACGTGGGGAGATAGCGACCAACATCACGCCTGAGCAACGACAGCCCGCGCCAACGCCCGCCTGACTGTTTCTTAGGAAATGCCGGAGAAGTCGGGGAGCACGCCGCCCCCGTCCCGCCTGCTCTGCGACACCGTGGGAAGACCTCGCTTGCTAGAAAAAGAGCCTCGCAAGCCATTGGCGTCAATCAACCATGGCTGGCCAATGAAACTCGTATAGTCGACATCGCACTGATCAACCCAGCCAGCTCGGACGGACACCGGACTTACGAAGATGGAGCGGAGCCATGTACGCACCGCTTCTTGCCTGACACAGCCGTTGAAGCGGCCCTGGGACTGTCACATCCACAGGGCCCCCTGGTCGCTAGCTAGTGCCATCCACAAACGGTAAACCACTGAAATTATTGGAGGAATCGCGATATTGCCTCGGGCAAAGCCCGGCGGTTTCAGGTATACTTTAGATCAAGCTACTGATTCTAAAGACAAACCCGTCACCGCCGGAGCCGACAATGCGCCAAGAACGCACCGTCCAATCCAGTATATTCGATCTTTTTGCCGGGCACGAGATCGGCCGTGAATTGAAAGCCATGTCTCAGTGGCTGGATGAGCATGGCGAGGTGCTGAGCCGAGTGACAGAGGATCTGCGCCGACAAGGGGTCAAGGAAACCGGCCGCGAGGGGCTGCCGGTCGAGGCTGTGCTGCGCTGCGCGCTGCTCAAGCAGCATCGCCAGTTGAGTTATCAGGAACTGGCCTTCCATCTCGAAGACTCCGCCTCGTTCCGCGCCTTTGCCCGGCTGCCCTGGGGATGGAGCCCGAAGAAGTCGGTCTTGCACAAGACGATTAGCGCGATCCGGGCGCAAACCTTTGAAGAGATCAACCGGGTGCTGCTGGCGAGCGCCCTGCAGGAGATGCTCGAAAGTGGCAAGGTCGTGCGCGTGGACAGCACCGTCACCGCCGCACTGATCCATGAGCCGAGCGACAGTAGCCTATTATGGGACGCTGTCCGGGTGATGGTACGGCTGTTGCAGCAGGCCGATGGACTGGGTAGCACCATCCCATGGCACGATCATTGCCGCGCGGCGAAGAAGCGGGCTCGAGCGATCGAATATACCCGCGGTCGCCCGAAACGGGTGAAGCACTACCGCGAACTGCTCAAGATCACGCGCACGACCTTGAGTTATCTGCAGCAGGCGAGTGAACAGTTGCCCCTGACGGCGGGCCCGGCCGGCGAACTGTGGCAGACCCAGTTCCGCCACTATAAGCCGCTGATCGAGCGGATCATCGCCCAGACCGAACGGCGGGTCCTGGCCGGCGAGCCGGTGCCGGCTGGCGAGAAGCTGGTGAGCCTGTTCGAGCCGCATGCCGACATCATCGTCAAAGGCAGCCGCGACGTCGACTACGGCCACAAACTCAATCTGACCACCGGCAGAAGCGGACTGGTCCTCGACCTCGTCGTCGAAACCGGCAACCCGGCCGACAGCGAGCGCTTGCTGCCGATGCTGGAACGCCACATCGCCTTTTATGGCCAGGCGCCGCGTCAGGCGGCGGCCGACGGCGGCTATGCCAGCCGCGATAATTTGAGCGGAGCCAAAGCCTGTGGCATCCGCGACATGGCCTTCCACAAGAAGTGCGGCCTCAAGATCGAAGACATGGTCAAGAGCCGTTGGGTCTATCGCAAGCTCAGAAACTTCCGCGCCGGCATCTCATGTCTGAAGCGCGCTTATGGCTTGGGGCGCTGCACCTGGCGCGGGCTCGACCACTTTAAGGCTTATGTCTGGTCCTCGGTGGTCGCTTACAATCTCGCCCTCCTTGCCCGCCTCAGGCCGACCTTACGCTCCTGATCCGGTAGCGTTCAGAGCAAGCCCGGCGAGCGTCGGCCGATACCCCATGACCCCATTGCCGCCAGATCGCTCTTCGGGCCATAACCTGCGCGGCCTTCTGCCATCACGCGTCGGCCGAAACGGGGTCGGCGACCCACGTTACGAACAGCATCGCGCCCTTTAGGATGAAGCGGTCGCGATGCGCGGATAGGCTCAGCCGGTACAGGAGCCTTTCGAGCGCGTAGCGCGTCAGCAGGATCTGAAAGTCCGTGCGCTCCGCGCGGGACCGATCCAGAAGCCGGGCGCGCACTGATGCCCCGACGTTTTTCTTCGGTTCACGCGCCATCAGCCACCGTCGCTTCGACATAGGGTCGCATGGTCGACCAGATTCTGGCCCTCTTCGCGTATGTCCAGAGTTCGTCGCTTGTGGTTTTGCGCCGCCGGAGCCCCTCGCGCAGCCCCTCCATCGCAACATCGAGGCCGACTTTCGTCCTATAACGGAAGCAATCGACGATCGAACGCGCCGGACTTGTGATCGGCACGTCGACCCCCTCGATGCGATGCCGTTCGACACCCTCGGCGAGAGCGGTGCCGGTGAAGCGTACGAAACGGATAGGCGGATAGTCGATCTTGGGGCGCCAAGCCGTTCGATCGATGGCCATCCAGACCGCCGACGGCATTTGCAGCGTCAGCTGATGAAATTGCAGCGCCGAGGTCAGGCAGACGATCCCTCTCGGCACAAGCGCCGATGCCTCGGCCAGGGCATGTCGTGCGTCGGCCGCAGCGTCGGGAAGCTGGTAGAGGCCGCGCGCCGGACGAACGACTTCTTCATCTCGTACCAGGCGCGCGAGCGTCTCTGAGCCAATGCCGTGCGCGGCGAAATCTTTCAGCCGCAGCATATGCCGGGCTTTCAGGAGTTCCAATGCGCGAGCCCGTTGGGTGCCAGCCGTGTCCACTTTCGTGATGTTTCCTCTGCTAAAAATCATACCAGCAGAGGTTTTAACACATTCGCCTCTGAAAAACACCCATGCTCACCTGCTCCTTGACTTCTACCCCAAACTAGAACGAATATAGAACATTACGTCCCCGTCCCTGGAGGTCAAGAACGAACGTGCGGTCAGAGCCCGCCACTACGTCAGCCATCAAGCCCTAGCGGCATGTCCCCTTCCCAGAACGTGGGTAAACGGCTCCAGTGGCAAACCTTCCGCTTTCGCCCGTTCGACGACTGCGGAGGTCACCCGGTTCAAGGTGGCGCGCGACATCGGAGCATCCGCGTGATACCGCGACGGCAGCAGATATCTTGAATTCCCTGCACAGGTCTTCAGGGCGATCATAATGTCGTACCTGGCGCGACAGGCGTTATTCGCCTTGGAGCGCTTCATCCGCTCCTTGGGGATCGTCCAGACCGCATTCTCGAAGTCGACCTCGTCCCATACGCGTTCTGCAGCTCGCTCTTGCGTACCATCGTGAGGAGATAGAGCCGCATTCCCAAACGGATCGTGGGAAGCGTGGCGATGTGGTCGAGTTGCTTCAGCACCACTCGAATTTCAGAGGATGAGAGCGCGCGGTCTTTCGGCACGAAAGTGGTGATCGACGCCGGTCCCACTTCGGCTGCCGGGTTCGCGACCTTCTCTCCGTGCAGGATGGCAAATCCGTAGATCTACTTCACAGGATGTCTCGCACGTGGATGGCCGTCGCCGGAGCGCCGCGTTCAACGATTTTCCCGCAATGGGCTCGTAGATCGTCGGGCGTGATCTCCGTCAGGAGACGATTGCGCCATACCGGCAGAAGTTCTCGCTCGAAGATGGAACGCCGCATGGAGCGCGTGCTGTCAGCCATCGGAGCGGCGGTGAGCCCATATTACTGACACGCTCTTATCCGGAAATAGAAAATAGCAGAAATGCATCCGTGCAAATCCTCCAATTGGAGGACCTAACTGCCGACAGGGCTATACTCGCGTGACAGTATCTATGGTGTCGGCGTGCATGCCGGGCATTTTCCCGCACGGCCGCCGTCGTGCCATTTTGCACGCCAAGGCGCTGACTGCCACCAATATACGCTGGGCCTTAGCAAACGGGGCGCGTCGGTCACCTGTTCTTCCCCACTGACCGTGCACTCCGTATCCGTGAAAGCCCGCACCACGCCGATCCGGGCACTGACTGGCGACGCTCATTGTCGCCGTCAAACCTCCAGGTTGGCTGACACGGCAACACGCGCTAAACGTTGGATGTCGAGACATGGCGTTGTTTCGACCGCGATGACAAGTCACCGAGGTACATATGTTCGATCTCAACGGCAAATCAGCTCTCGTCACCGGCGGTGGCCGCGGACTTGGCTTTGAGATGGCAAAAGCGCTTGCCAAGGCGGGCGCATCGGTGGCGATCAATGGCCGGAATCGCTCGGCATTGGAGGCGGCGCGCGGACAGGCCGCGAGTGAAGGCATCACGCTTGATACCGCGCCCGGCGACGTGGCGGCAGATGTAGACGAGATACTGGCCGCGGCGACAGGCAGTACCGGAAGGCTAGATATTCTGATCCACGCCGTCGGTGAGCGCGACCGCCGCGGTACGCACGAGATGGATGCTGCCGGCTTTGCGGCCTTGATCAACACCGATCTGACTGCTGCCTACGGGATGGCGAAGGCAGCGCTGCCCTATCTCCGGCAATCGGACACCGGACGGCTGATCTTCGTCACCTCGATCGCGGCCTTTGCAGCCCGCGCCGGCGACCCTGCCTATACTGCGGCGAAGGGCGGGCTTGAAGCATTGACGCGATCGCTTGCGGTCGAACTCGGCTCGGACAGCCTGACGGTCAACGCGATCGCGCCCGGCTGGTTTGCAACGGAAACCAATGCCGCGCTTGCCGCCGATCCCGTGTTGCAGCAATTCGTTGATGTCCGCATCCCATTGAAGCGCTGGGGCCGGCCGGAGGAGATCGCACCTGCCGCCGTGTTCCTCGCGTCACCAGCCTCGAGCTTCGTCAACGGTATCACCTTGACGGTCGATGGCGGCATGACGGTTCAGATGTAAGCCGCGGCACTCGAAGCAACTATCAGGGCGCAGAAACCGCTTTTGAAAGTCCGTCGCCAAGAAGGCTCGCCAGCGTGGTCGCGGCCTTTTCGGCGCCGGCTTTGAGACGCAGGCTGAACTCGGCATCAGGCAAGGCCGGCAGCGCCAACCTTTCGGGCGCAATCGCCACACCCTCGCCGACGAAGCGTTCGGTTCGCGCCGTCAGCGCGATGCCGCCACGAACCGCGGCACGAAGCCCGGAGAGGCTCGGGCTTGTCGCTGCTATCCGGTAGGGCCGGCCACTTCCCTCAAGCGCATCGACCGCGGCTGAGCGGAAACCGCAGGGCGGATCGAGGACGGCAAGCGGCAATTCCTCGGCGACGGGCATGATATCGGGCGATGCACACAGCCAGACCATCGGTTCGCACAGCACCGCGACTTCGTCGAACGCCCCGCCTTGCCGCATGACGATCATCACGTCCACCGCGCCCAGATCATACTGAGCCACGAGCTCTTTCGAACGGCCGACCCGCAGATCCAGCCGCACCCGCGGATGTGCGCGTGCAAACTGTTGCAACAGCCCCGGCAACGTGCTGTCGGCAAAATCCTGGGTGCAGCCGAGCGACACGCGTCCGTCAGTACGTGCGCCCTTGAGGCTGAGCCACGCGTCACGGTGAGCGTCGAGGATCTTGCGGGCGTGGACGACGACATCTTCACCGGCTGGCGTCAGCACCCGGCCACGCCCGGATGGTGCCAGCAACGCCTCGCCGATCAGACCCTCCAGCCGCTGCATCTGGGCAGTGACCGCCGAAGGGGTGCGTCCGACGACCGTGGCGGCATGCGCCAGCGAGCCGCTTTCGGCAAAGGCCAGGAATGTGCGCAACAGGTCTGGATCAAGCGTCTGCATAACTTCACAATAATCGAACTATTACTCAAAAACAATTCGATTTAATTGCTCCAACAGAACTGCGAGATTGGCTTCAACACCAACCGACACTTGAAAGAGCCAATCATGCCTATCATCAATGTCACCGTCACCGGCAAGGCCGACGCTGCGCTGTCCCAACGCATCGCCACCGTCGTCAGCGAGCTGACGGCCACGCATTTGCGCAAGGATCCGACGATTACGGCCATCGTCGTCAATTATGCCGATCCGCTTCACTGGTTCGCCGGCGGCCGCTCGCTCGCTGAACAGGGCGCCAACAGCTTCTGGCTTGATATCAAGGTTGTGGACGGCACCAACACCAAGCAGGAGATGGCAAGCTACCTTCAAGCGGTCTTCGCCGGTTTTCAGCAGTTGCTCGGCAACGTGCATCCGGAAAGCTATATCCTCGTGCACGAGGTCTCGGCTGCCGCCTATGGTTTCGAAGGCAAGACGCAGGAGTTTCGCTACATCAGCAACCAACTCAAAGCGGCGGTTTAGCCGCCACGTCTGGGATGGTCAAAAATATACGGCGCCGGCTCGCGTCGACGCCGTATACCGGTTACGCCGGTCAGCCGGGCTTTGCTTCCTCATTGCCGCGCAGCAGATGAATGAGCGCGGAAAAGTCTTCGCCACCATGGCCGAGTTTCTCGAACATGGAATAAAGCTGCGCTGCCTGCGCGCCCATCGGCGTCGAGGCGCCGCTTGTGCTTGCCGCTTGCTGCGACAGCTTCAGATCCTTCAGCATCAGGCTTGCTGCAAAACCGGGCTTGTAGTCGTTGTTGGCAGGTGATGTCGGCACCGGCCCCGGTACCGGGCAATAGGTCGTCAGTGACCAGCATTGACCGGACGAAGTCGACGCAACATCGAACAATGCCTGATGCGACAGGCCGAGGCGCTCGGCGAGTACAAAGGCCTCGCAGACTCCGGCCATGGAAATGCCAAGGATCATGTTGTTGCAGATCTTTGCCGCCTGGCCCGCACCGACGTCACCGCAATGAACGATCTTCTTGCCCATGGTGTCGAGCAGCGGCTTGCCGCGGGAAAAGGCATCATCCGTACCGCCGACCATGAAGGTGAGCGTGCCGGCGGCGGCCCCGCCGGTGCCACCCGAAACGGGCGCGTCGAGCGACAGGCATCCGGCCTTGTCGGCAAGCGCATGCGCCTTGCGAGCGCTGTCGACGTCGATGGTCGAACTATCGATCAGCAAAGTGCCGGGATCAACGAAGCCAAGCAGTTCATCCCAGACATAGAGCACATGGGCGCCAGCCGGCAGCATGGTGATGATGCATTCCGCCTCGCGCACCGCATGCGTGATCGAACCTGCAACCGAAACACCCGTCTTTGCCGCAGCGTTGCGCGATGCCTCCGACAGATCGAAACCGGTCACCGCGTGGCCGGCCTTCACCAGATTGGCGGCCATTGGGCCGCCCATGTTGCCAAGCCCGATAAAGGCGATCTTCGTCATCTTCACTCCTCCTGAATTGCAATTCGACCGACGCCAACCGGAGCGACTGGCTCCCTCAGGCGACAAACAATGGCAGGTGATCTCGGTTCGTAAATTGCGCGCGCTTCTCTTCCGTCACATCGGACAGGCCCACCGACCATTTCGGGTTGCGGTCCTTGTCGATGACGGCGGCACGCACGCCCTCATAGAAATCGGGATTGGAAAGCATGCCGAGCGTGGCCGAATATTCCCGCTCGAGGCATTCGTTGAGCGAGGCGCTGTTGCGTCCGGCACGCAGGAGATCGAGCGTCAGCGTCATGCTCAGCGCCGAACGCGAGCGAAGCAGCGCCAGCGTTTCCCAACCGAAGTCACTGTCTTCCGCCTCGAGCGCGGCAAGGATCTCCTCGACCGTATCGAAGGCAAAGCACCGGTCGATTGCCTTGAGATGCGCCGCGAGCGGCGATGTCGGAACCTGCTCGGCCACCCCTTGAATTGCGGCATCGACATCCGCGGCCTTGGCTGAAAGCGGCAGCGTGGCAAGGGCAGTGAACAGTTCATCGAGCTTGGCGGTCGGCACATAATGGTCGGCAAGGCGCGCATGGATTGCATCAGTGGCGCCGATGTCGCGGCCGGTAAGCCCGAGATAGGTGCCGAATTCGCCGGGCGCGTGCGGCAGCAGCCAGGTGGCGCCGACATCCGGGAAATAGCCGATGCCGGTTTCCGGCATGGCAAGCCGGGTGCGCTCGGTGACGATACGGTGGCTGCCATGTGCCGAGATGCCGACACCGCCGCCCATGACGATACCATCCATGATGGCGACGTAGGGCTTCGGGTAAGCGGAAATCCGGCTGTTGACGACGAATTCCTCGCGCCAGAACTGCGCACCTTCGGCCGGCCGCTCGCGTCCGCTCTCATAGATCATGCGGATGTCGCCGCCGGCGCAAAGCCCGCGCTCGCCTTCACCCGTCACCATCACGGCCGCGACAGACGGATCGCTCTCGAACTCGGTCAGCGCCTCGGCGATCAGCCGGATCATCGGAACGTTGAGGCTGTTCAACGCCCTTGTGCGATTGAGCCGGATGCGGCCGATTGCGCCCTGGCGTTCGACGATGACTTCCGGTGCTACCGCCTGCATTTCCATGAAAAGCCCTTCCTATTTCCGGCCGAAGATCGAGCGCGCCACGATAAGCCGCATGATCTCGTTGGTACCCTCGAGTATCTGGTGCACTCTCAGGTCCCTGACAATCTTCTCGACGCCGTAGTCGGCGAGATAGCCATAGCCGCCATGGAGCTGCAGCGCGTCGTTGGCGACGGCAAAGCAGCGATCGGTGACGAAGCGTTTGGCCATGGCGCAAAGTTTCGTCGCCTCGGGGTCACCGGCATCAAGGGCCGCGGCCGCGCGCCAGAGGAAGGTACGGGCGATTTCGAGATCGGTTGCCATATCGGCGAGGCGAAACTGCAGTGCCTGGAATTCGCCGATCGCCTTGCCGAAGGCGCGGCGCTCCTGAACATAGGCCAGTGCCCGGTCGAAGGCAGCCTGCGCACCGCCGAGCGAGGCTGCGGCAATGTTCAGCCGGCCGCCGTCAAGCCCGCCCATGGCGATCTTGAAGCCGTCGCCCTCGGCACCGAGGCGGTTTTCAGCGGGGATCCGCACGCCGTCGAGCATCACGGCGCGGGTGGGCTGCACATGCCAACCCATCTTCTTCTCGTTCGCGCCGAAGGTGAGGCCGGCCGCATCCTTTTCCACCACGAAGGTGGAGATGCCCTTCGGCCCGTCCTCACCGGTTCTCGCCATGATCACATAGAGACCGGACACGCCGGCACCGGAGATGAACTGCTTCTGGCCGGTCAGCACGTAACTGTCACCGTCCTTGACTGCCTTGGTCTTGAGCGCTGCCGCATCCGAACCGGATCCCGGCTCGGTCAGGCAGTAGCTCGCCAGCGTCTCCATCGTCAGCAGCTTCGGCAGCAGCCGATGGCGCTGCTCGTCGGTGCCATAGCGGTCGATCATGCCGGCGCACATGTTGTGAATGGAAACGAAGGAGGCAACCGCCGGGCAGCCGGTTGCCAGCGCCTCGATGATGATTGCGGCGTCGAGCCGCGTCAGGCCGGTGCCGCCGACATCGTCGCTGATATAGATGCCTGCCATGCCGAGGGCGGCTGCGGCCTGCAGCTTATCGACCGGGAAATGCTTTTCCTGGTCCCACTCAATGGCGTTAGGCGCCAATTCCTCACGAGCGAAGTCGAGCGCCATCTGGCGGATGGCTTCCTGTTCCTCTGACAGATGAAAATCCATATGCATGTCCTCCCTGACCGCATATTGAACGATTGGGGCTAGTTACACCAAATTCCGTACAGGCACAGGTGCAACTTCTCACAGGTTCTGTTCAAAAACGAACAGATCCCCGCCAAAGTCCATTAGCTTTCACTCAGACGATACGGCAGAGCGCCGCGCATGTCATGGTCGACGATCAGCCTTCGCTTCAATGGTGGTACGGCGCGGCTGGCGCATTTCGTGCGCTCGCAGATCCGGCAGGATATGCCGATCGGATCGAACGCCGCGCGGTTGCCGAGATCGAGATCGTCGGCATAGACGAAGGCGTCGGCGTAGGAGATCTCGCAACCGAGCGCCAAGGCGTAACGCGGTTGTGCCGCGCGAAAGCCGCCACCGCCCTTGGTGATCTGCGTTGCAAGGCAAAGGTAGCGCACACCATCAGGCGTCTCAGCGAGCTGACGAATGATGCGGCCGGGCGTTTCGAACGCCTGATGCACGTTCCAGAGCGGACATGCCGCACCGAAACGGGCAAACTGCAGCTTGGCCGCACTATGGCGCTTGGTGATGTTGCCGGCCCGATCGATGCGGGCAAAGAAGATCGGCACGCCCTTCTGGCCCGGACGCTGCAGCGTCGACAGCCGATGACAGACCTGCTCGAGCGACGCACCGAAACGCGCCGCCAGCAGCTCGACGTCGTGCCGGAGCTCGCGCGCCGCCTTGTGAAAGGCCTGGTAAGGCAGGATCAGCGCACCGGCGAAATAGTTTTGCAGTCCAATGCGACAGATCTCGTAGGCTTCCTCCGTGCGGAAACCGGCGCCGCCGGCCACCCGGTCAATCTCTTCTCGGGCGTGCAGTTGAGCGATCTGCAGTGCAATCTGGAAATCGCGTGTCGCGGCCGGAGCATAGGGGTTCAGCGTCAACAGACGCGCACGCGGATCGTAGCGCCGGATCGCCTCGTCGCCGGCTGCACCCCGCAAGACACGCACGCCGTGGCGCTGCTCGAGATAGGCTGCCAGCGCCGCGTGGTTATCGCCCTCGCCAAGCCCGAGTTCGCCTCCAAGTCGCTCGGCGAGAACGTCGATATCGTGAATATAGTTGTCGACGAAATGGAAGAAGTCGCGAACTTCTTCATAGGGCGTCGTCTCCACCGAAGACCCGCCGCGGCCGATGGTATCGTCGATGCTGGCCAGTTGCTCGCTGTTGCGGCGATAGGCCTGGTGACAACTGATCAGCGCATGCGCAAGCCCCGGCGCATTCTGGGTGATCAGCTTCAATTCCTGCAGGCTCGGCGAATAGGTCTCAAACAGCGGATCGCTGAGCGCCTCCGACAGGGCAGACAGCAGCCTGTCGCCCTCCCCGGTCGAAAGTTCGGCAATATCGATCTGAAACTTTTCGGCGAGTGCGAGAAGAACGGAAGCCGATACGGGCCGCTGGTTGTTCTCGATCTGGTTCAGGTAGCTGGTGGAGATGCCGATGCGCTCGGCGAATTGCCCCTGCGTCGCCCGGTTTGCATCCCGAAGTTCCCGGACCTTGCGGCCGATATAGAGTTTGCCGATCGCCATATTCGCAACTTTGCAATTTACATTTCGCAATATTCTCTATTTCACATTTGCACATGAACGGGCGTTTTACCATCCTTCCTTCGACGCTATTGCGAAGCGACAAACGCCTCTGCACAATCACGGAAAAACCGGGAGGGAATTATGCGCGCCATACTTGAACAGGTCGAAGCTCGCCGGGCGGAGGCAAGAGCCGGCGGCGGCCAGCGCCGGATCGACGCCCAGCACGGCAAAGGCAAGCTGACGGCACGCGAGCGCATCGAGGTTCTGCTCGATGAAGATTCCTTCGAGGAATACGACATGTATGTCACGCATCGCTGCGTCGACTTCGGCATGGACAGCCAGAAGGTGGCCGGCGACGGTGTCGTCACCGGCTGGGGAACGATCAATGGCCGGCAGGTCTATGTGTTCTCCCAGGACTTCACGGTGCTCGGCGGCTCGCTGTCGGAAACCCACGCGCAGAAGATCTGCAAGATCATGGATATGGCAGTCAGGAACGGTGCGCCGGTCATCGGCCTCAACGATTCAGGCGGTGCGCGCATCCAGGAAGGCGTCGCCTCACTTGCAGGTTATGCCGAAGTCTTTCGCCGCAATGCCGAGGCATCGGGCGTCATTCCGCAGATCTCGGTGATCATGGGCCCCTGCGCTGGCGGCGCCGTCTATTCGCCGGCAATGACCGACTTCATCTTCATGGTGCGTGACTCATCCTACATGTTCGTCACCGGCCCCGACGTGGTGAAGACCGTCACCAACGAAATTGTCACTGCCGAAGAGCTTGGCGGCGCCGGCACGCACACGAAAAAGTCGTCTGTCGCCGACGCGGCCTACGAAAACGACGTCGAGACGCTTGAGCATGTGCGCCTGCTCGTCGACTTCCTGCCGCTCAACAATCGCGAGAAGCCGCCGGTCCGGCCGTTTCATGATGACCCGTCGCGGCTGGAACGCAGGCTCGACAGCCTCATTCCCGATAGTGCTGCCAAGCCCTACGACATGAAGGAGCTGATCCTTGCGCTTGCCGACGAGGGCGATTTCTTCGAGTTGCAGCAGAGTTTCGCGCGCAACATCATCACCGGCTTCATTCGCATGGAAGGCCAGACCGTCGGCGTCGTCGCAAACCAGCCGATGGTCCTTGCCGGCTGCCTCGATATCGATAGTTCGCGCAAGGCGGCCCGCTTCGTCCGGTTCTGTGACGCCTTCTCGATCCCGATCCTGACCCTCGTCGATGTGCCGGGCTTCCTGCCGGGCACCGCCCAGGAATATGGCGGCGTCATCAAGCATGGCGCCAAGCTGCTTTTCGCCTACAGTCAGGCAACCGTACCGATGGTGACACTGATCACGCGCAAGGCCTATGGCGGCGCCTATGACGTCATGGCCTCCAAGCATATCGGCGCCGACGTCAACTATGCCTGGCCGACCGCCGAGATCGCGGTGATGGGCGCCAAGGGCGCGACCGAGATCCTCTACCGCTCCGAACTCGGCGACGCCGAGAAGATCGCGGCGCGCACGAAGGAATACGAAGAGCGCTTCGCCAATCCGTTCGTCGCCGCAGAACGTGGTTTCATCGATGAAGTCATCATGCCCCACTCTTCGCGCCGCCGCATCGCCCGCGCCTTTGCCTCGCTTCGCAACAAGCAGGTCGATGTCCGCTGGCGCAAGCACGACACGATCCCCTTATGATGGAGGCAATCATGGAGCCGGAACGCGAACGCATCATGACACCGGAAGAGGCCCGCCGCGACCATCGCGAGATGCTGCGTTATCTGGCGGTCAATGCGCTCTATGGCCTTGCGACCGGCGCGACCGTCGCCGGCGTGCTGATCTGGCTCAACATCGGTGCGGTCGGCACCCATATCGCCCGCTCCACTAGCCCCATCCTCGCCACGGCCATGGTCGTCGTGCCGTTTGCGCTGCTCTTTGGCGGCGCCGTTGCGGCATCGTCGATCGCACTCCTGCCCTATCGGCGCAAATTCAAACGCTGACGCGACACCAAGGATTTGAAAGAGAAACGCATGTTCAAGAAGATCCTCATCGCCAACCGTGGCGAAATCGCCTGCCGCGTCATCAGGACCGCGAAGAAACTCGGCATCGCCACCGTCGCCGTCTATTCCGACGCCGACCGCGATGCCATGCACGTACGCATGGCGGATGAGGCCGTTCATATCGGCCCCTCGCCTTCGGCGCAGTCCTATATCGTTATCGACAAGATCATCGAGGCGATCCGTAAGACCGGCGCCGATGCGGTTCATCCCGGCTACGGCTTCCTGTCGGAAAATGCCGCCTTCGCCGAAGCGCTCGAGAAGGAAGGCGTCGCCTTCATCGGCCCGCCGGTTGGCGCAATCCAGGCGATGGGCGACAAGATCACCTCGAAGAAGCTTGCGGCCGAAGCTGGCGTCTCCACCGTTCCCGGTCACATGGGCTTGATTGCGGATGCCGATGAGGCCGTGAAGATCTCCGGATCGATCGGCTATCCCGTGATGATCAAGGCGTCGGCCGGCGGCGGTGGCAAGGGCATGCGCATTGCCTGGAACGACCAGGAAGCGCGCGAAGGCTTCCAGTCCTCGAAGAACGAGGCAAAGAACTCGTTCGGCGACGACCGGATCTTCATCGAAAAATTCGTGACCGAACCGCGCCATATCGAAATCCAGGTGCTCGGTGACAAGCACGGCAACACGCTCTATCTCGGCGAGCGCGAATGCTCGATCCAGCGCCGCAACCAGAAGGTCATCGAGGAAGCCCCCTCGCCGTTCCTGGATGCCGCCACCCGCAAGGCCATGGGCGAACAGGCCGTGGCACTGTCAAAGGCCGTCGGCTACCATTCGGCCGGCACGGTCGAGTTCATCGTCGATGGCAATCGCAACTTTTATTTCCTCGAGATGAACACCCGCCTGCAGGTGGAACACCCGGTCACCGAACTCGTGACCGGCCTCGATCTTGTCGAGCAGATGATCCGCGTTGCGGCCGGCGAAAAGCTCACCTTCGGCCAGGCGGATGTGAAGCTCAACGGCTGGGCGATCGAGAGCCGACTCTATGCCGAAGACCCCTATCGCAACTTCCTGCCCTCGATCGGCCGGCTGACGCGCTACCGCCCGCCTGTGGAAGGTGCAAACGACGACGGCACAGTGATCCGCAACGACACCGGCGTCTTCGAAGGCGGTGAGATCTCGATGTATTATGATCCAATGATCGCCAAGCTCTGCACCTGGGGACCGGACCGCCTGACGGCCGTCGAGGCCATGGCAGAAGCACTCGACCAGTTCGAGGTCGAAGGCATCGGTCACAACCTGCCGTTCCTCTCTGCCGTGATGCAGCAACAGCGCTTTCGCGACGGCCGCCTGACCACCGCCTATATCGCCGAGGAATTTGCCGACGGCTTTCTTGGCGTGACGCCGGACGAAGCATCGGCACGCAAGCTGGCGGCGATCGCCGTTTCCATCAACCAGGTCCTGCAGGAACGTGCCAGCCAGATTTCCGGCACGATCGGCAACCATCGCCGGATCGTCGGCTATGACTGGGTGGTCAATCTTGCCGATATGGACTTTGCGTTGACTTCGGGCGCTTCGGCCGATGGCGCCTATGTCCGCTTCGAAGACGGCACGTCCGCCTCGATCGCCGGCGACTGGACGCCGGGCCGCACGCTCGCCACCTTCAACATCGACAATCAGCCGATGAGGGTGAAGGTGGAACTGACGGGTACGGCGATCAGGCTGCGCTGGCGCGGCATCGACGTGATTGCCCGGGTCAGGAGCCCGCGCGTCGCCGAGCTTGCCAAGCTGATGCCGAAGAAGCTGCCGCCGGACACCTCCCGGATGCTGCTCTGCCCGATGCCCGGCGTCATCACCTCGGTCTCGGTCAAGGCCGGCGATACCGTGGAAGCGGGTCAGTCGCTGGCAATTGTCGAGGCGATGAAGATGGAAAACATCCTGCGCGCCGAGAAGCGCGCCACCGTCAAGCGCGTGGCCGTTACCGCGGGCGCGAGCCTCGCGGTCGACGAATTGATCATGGAATTCGAATGATGGTTGCTGTGCAATCACGTCCTCACCCTCATTCCTGTGCCTGTCGCAGGAATCCAGCAGCGCCGCGTGCGCGGTGCACGAGATCATTTCTTCACGCGAGAGACATCGCGTGACTGGATCCCTGTGACAGGCACAGGGATGAGGTCCGAAAGGTGCCCTTTGGGCCAAGGAGTTACCGATGAGCGATAAGACCGTGAAAGATTGGGAAAACCTCGCCGAGCGCGAACTCAAGACGGCGCCGGAAAATCTTACCTGGCAGACGCCGGAAGGCATCGCCGTCAAGCCGCTCTACACGGCTGACGATCTCGACGGCATCGGCCACCTTCGTTCCCTGCCGGGCTTCGCGCCTTTCCTGCGCGGCCCGCGCGCGACGATGTATGCCGGTCGGCCCTGGACGATCCGGCAATATGCCGGGTTCTCGACGGCAGAAGCCTCGAACGCCTTTTACCGCAAGAACCTCGCTGCCGGTCAGAAAGGCCTTTCGGTCGCCTTCGACCTTGCCACCCATCGCGGTTACGACAGCGATCATCCGCGCGTCGAGGGCGACGTCGGCAAGGCGGGCGTGGCGATCGACAGCGTCGAAGACATGAAGATCCTGTTCGACGGCATTCCGCTGGAGGAAATGTCGGTATCGATGACCATGAACGGTGCTGTCATCCCGATCCTCGCCTCCTTCATCGTCGCCGGCGAGGAACAGGGCGTTTCGCGCGACAAGCTGTCGGGGACCATCCAGAACGACATCCTCAAGGAGTTCATGGTCCGCAACACCTATATCTACCCTCCGGAACCCTCGATGCGCATCGTTGCCGATATCATCGAGTACACGGCAAAGGAGATGCCGAAGTTCAACTCGATCTCGATCTCCGGCTATCACATGCAGGAGGCCGGCGCGACGCTGGTGCAGGAGCTCGCCTTCACGCTCGCCGATGGCCGCGAATATGTGCGCGCCGCCCTTGCCAAGGGCCTGAACGTCGACGAGTTCGCCGGTCGCCTCTCCTTCTTCTTCGCCATCGGCATGAACTTCTTCATGGAAGCCGCCAAGCTTCGGGCAGCGCGGCTGCTGTGGACGCGGATCATGACGGAGTTCGAACCGAAGAAGCCGTCGTCGCTGATGCTGCGCACCCATTGCCAGACGTCAGGCGTCTCGCTGCAGGAGCAGGATCCTTATAACAACATCATCCGCACCGCCTTCGAGGCGATGTCGGCCGCCCTTGGCGGCACCCAGTCGCTGCACACCAATTCCTTCGATGAGGCGATTGCGCTGCCAACCGAGTTTTCGGCGCGCATCGCCCGCAACACCCAGCTGATCCTGCAACATGAGACAGGCGTGACCAAGGTCGTCGATCCGCTGGCGGGCTCTTATTATGTCGAGAGCCTCACCAACGAGCTGGCGGAAAAAGCCTGGGCGCTGATCGAAGAGATCGAGGCGATGGGCGGCATGACCGAGGCGGTCAATGCCGGACTGCCGAAACGGCTGATTGAAGAGGCGGCCACCCGCCGGCAGGCGGCGGTCGACAAGGGCGAAGAAGTGATCGTCGGCGTCAACAAATACCGTCTCGACAACGAAGAGCCGATCGACATCCTGGAGATCGATAACACCGCCGTGCGTGCCGCCCAGATCCGCCGGATCGAGGAAACCAAGCGTCGGCGCAATTCGCTGGATGTGGCAAAGGCACTGGCCGCCATCACCGAATTTGCCCGCACAGGTGACGGCAATCTGTTGGCCGCCGCGGTCGAGGCGGCCCGTGCCCGGGCAACCGTCGGAGAGATCTCCGACGCGATGCGCGCGGCCTTCGGCGACCATGCAGCAACCCCCAAGGTGGTCAGCAAGATCTATGGCAAGGCCTATGAGGGTGAGCCTGAACTGGCGGTGCTTACCGAGCGGCTGGGCGAAGTCTCGGGCAAGCTCGGCCGCAAGCCGAAGATCATGGTGGCAAAGCTCGGGCAGGACGGCCACGACCGCGGCGCCAAGGTGATCGCCTCGGCCTTTGGCGATATCGGCTTTGATGTTCTGGCCGGTCCACTGTTCCAGACCCCCGAAGAGGCGGCAGACCTGGCGCTTGCCAGCAAGGTCAACGTCATCGGTGTGTCATCGCTTGCCGCCGGCCACAAGACCCTGATGCCGCAGCTTGCCGATGCCCTGAAAAAGCGCGGCGGAGAGGATATCATCGTCATCTGCGGCGGCGTCATCCCACGGCAGGATTACGAGTATCTGATGGACAACGGCGTGTCCGCCGTCTTCGGCCCGGGCACGAATGTCCTTGATGCCGCCCGCGCGGTGCTCGACCTGATCGAAGGCAAGCGTCGAAATATCTGAAGCCTGACTGCACCGGGATTCCATCGGTGCCTTCGTCAAAGGACGGACGGGGCAGCGCACAATAGGGCTCCTTCCAGTCCGCTCGGTGTTCGACAAGCAAGAGCCGAAGTCGAAACGGGTGTAACATTGCTGTCTGGAACCCGAGCGGCGCGCACAATTGTCCAAGGACCGTTTTTCCGCCGGGGTTCAATCTGCGGGAGGACGGCAATGCGCAAACTTCAATCGCAAGGGGTCCATCACATCACGCTCGTCGGCGCGAACCGCCAGACGTCGATCGACTTCTGGGAGGGCGTGCTCGGCATGCCCTTCATCTTCGAGCAACCGAACCTCGACAGGGCGGCGGAAAGCCATCTTTATTTCGATCCGGGCGATGGCCGCCTGATCACCGTCTTCACCGACGAGGCCCGCAAGCCCAATCCCGATCGGACATCGACGGATATTGGCTGCGTGCATCACATCGCCTTCGCCGTCTCGCGCGCGACGTTCCAGCAGGCGGTCGACCGTCTCAACGAGCGGGAGATCCGCAATAGCGGCGTCAAGGATCGCGGCTTTATGGATTCGATCTATTTCGAGGACCCGCTTGGCCTGCTGATCGAGCTTGCGTCCTATCGGTTCGAACCGCCGGCCGGCCATACGCATGCCGAGGTGCTGATGGAAGCGCACCGGATTCGCGTCGCCCGCAGCGACTACGCCATCGCCGAGGAGCATCTCGCCGATGCCATCGAGGCCTTGGTCGAGCGGAACCGGCCTTCATTGTCAACCGATCGGGTGCCCAGGAATCCGTACTGAGCACCCCCGCGAAAAAAGGGAGGAACACTCGTGTCTGCAATCAAACTCAATGTCATCAAGCCCAGCGTCAACAACCTGACGGCCCGCGTGTTCGTTCGCGCCGCAGGACTCGATTTCAGCGAGCATGACGTTTATGGGCTGACGCGCTCGGCCGAGTATCTGGCGAGGGCGCCTTCGCACCTGACGCCGATGATCGAAACGGCGGATTTGCCCAAGGGCGCACTGTGGGAAAGCTGCGCGATCATGCAGTATCTCTGCAACAAGCACGGGCTCAACGACTTTTATCCGAAGGATCCCGAGGCGCGCGCAATGATCGACAGCGCCATGTTCTACCTGATCGGCACCTTCTATCCCTATCTCGCGCGCGCCACTTATCCGGTGCTCAAGTTCCCACAATATCCGGGCGAAGTCGGCTATAGTGATGCAGACGCCGACACTAAGGAGCATGCGCGCAAGCAAGCTGCGGAGGCGCTGGCCGAACCGCTCGAAGTCTTCCACACGTTCTATATGGGCGAGAAACCCTTCATCGGTGGCACCAAACCGTCGATTGCCGACATGAGGCTTGCAGCGACGCTCGAATTCCTCGCGGTAATCGACTATTCCCTGCCGGCCTGGGCGGCGACCTATATGGCGGCGATCGAGAAATCGCTCGGCAACGCCTACTCCGAACCCGCCGCAGATGTTCGCGGCTATATCGACTACGTGAGAGCCCAGAGGCAAGAGGAACTGACAGGAAATAAACGTGATCGAATAGAATGAGTGAGAGCGGATGCGGGAGAAGAACCGCAATGGCGGCAGCGGCCGTTCATTGGACAAGAAGCGCTATGCCGGTCGCGCCGAGCGCCAATGTCCAAAGACGATCGAAGTTGATCCACGCCGAGCGCAGGGCCGCGAGACCAAGCCACTCGAAGACCGCGAGCGCGACCGCCGCGATGACCGCGAGCATGGCGCCGCTATGCACCGCAAGGGCGGCAAGCGCGACCGGGAGTGAGCTCACCATCGGCATTGCGAGGTCGCCGGAGCGATCGGCAAGACAGAGGCTGAGCACTGCGGGCACCAGCATCAACCCCGCCCCGTGGCTCGTTGCCATCAGGAAGGACCAGAACGCAAGGCCGGCCATGCCGGTTCGCATTCCCACTCTGACGCGTTGGCGGTGTCCGTAAACGGCGCCGTAGGCGGCAAGGCCAAGTATGAGCGAGGCGGCGGCAAGCCTGAAGCTGTCCAGATCCAGGGCTGCGCCGAATACGATGACCACCACCAACACGGTCGCGATGGAAATCGCATGGCCAATCGCAATGGGAAAAAGGGACAACCAGACGGTCCGCCGGCTCTGGCGGTGAAGCCCCAGCGCCACGGCGAAGAGCCAGCCCATCGCCGGATTGAGACCGTGAAAGGCGCCGAGGCCGGCAAGCGAAAGCCATGGCCAGAAGGTCGTCATTCGCCATGGTAGGGCCGCACGCCCGCACCCTCCTCATGGATAACAGTAGGAATCGGACGAGCAGTCCCCGCCTTCCAGGCGAACCTGATGCGGGCGATGGCCTTTCGGCCAATCGACGAAGAAATTCTCGTCAAACGCGATCCCGCCGCCCTCATTGACATCCAGCTTGACCATCCACCCGTCGATACCGTCGGGATAGAATTGCGGGTCGATTGCGCCATAGAGCGAATTGGTGAAATAGACCCGCTTGCCGTCCCGGCTGATCTCCACCATTTGCGGCCCGCCGCTCAACGCTCCGTTTGCAGCCTTCGGATGGGTCGCACGTGAGACGATCCCACCGATGCGCACCCGGCCCGTCTCCTTCGGCGCGAATGGGTCGGAAACATCATACTGGATCATGTCTCCGGTGCCCCAACAGGAAACGTAAAGGAACCGATCGTCCATCGATAGGTCGATGTCCGTGACGAGCGGCGCGACCGCGCCGAAGCCCTTGAGCACGGGCGGCAGGAGATCCGGATCGGCGGGCTCCGCCGGGATCTCTATCACCTTCTTGACCGCCCATTGGTCTTTGTCGCGATACCAGGTCCAGATCGATGCCGAGAGGTCCTTGAGGCTGATGACACAGCCGACAAAGCCATAGGCCTTGGTCGGATCGTGGGCCGGGCGCAGTTCAAAGATGAGCTGGTGCTCCTCGCCGAGGTCGATCTCCTGCAAGTGCTTGCGCTTGTGCAGATCCCAGAAGTGCAGCCTGCGGCCGTATTTCGAACCGAGCAACACTTCCGGAACCAACCCGTTCTCGAAGGTGTCCGGCGTGCCCCATTCGCTGGTAATCAGCGTGTCGTGACCGAGATGCCACCAGAAGTCATAGGCGAGCTTCTGCGGTCCACGATCCATTTCCCATTGGCCGAGCACGTCGAAACTCCGGTGATCCAAGAGAAAGATGCCGCCGGGCGCATTGCCGTCGCGGTCGGCGAGCGCGTTGACGTAGATGCCCTCGGGGCCGCAATGGACGGTGTGCATCCGCGAATAGTTCGCCTTTTCGGCAATTTCGGAAGGCTCGATCACGCGGATGATCTTCGGATTGCGCGGGTCCGGCTTGGTGTCGATGATGTGGAGCCGCGAGGATCTCAATCCCGGCACTACGAGATAGCGGCGCTCGACATGCGGGTGCGGCGCATTGGGGCAAAGACAGGACGAGCAGGCGTTCCAGCCGAAATGATGGAGCTCATCGCCAACGTTCGGCATGTCGACCTGTGCAACGATTTGCGAATAGCTCGGTGACGTCGGGTCGACATCAACCACGGCGATAGCATCCGGCCTCGCTCGCTCAGGATCGAAGGCTGCGACATAGGCCAAGGTTTCCTTGGGAGCCTTGGCCGCCATGCGTGGTGAAGGATAAAAAGAAGGATCGGGTCGCCACGTCGCCATTTCCATTCTCCCTGGAGAATTCCCAATGCGTGGATCCTGATGCAGGCTTTGGTGATGCGGCAAAAACGCGTCGGAAATGCGGCGCATTGCCTCATTTCCTCAAAAGGAGAGATGCGGCTTCCTGTCGGGCATTGCATCGATCATCGCCTGGGGCTTACCGCCCCGCTTGTCGCCCTATCTTCTGTCTGGATCTTGGTATGGGGCGCCATGGTTGTGCTCTGGCCAAAGTGCACTTATGTTCTGGTCATGACGTCGATAGCAGATGCGCTCGGTCCCATTGGCCTCATGGGACGTTTGCTTGCCCGCTTTTGGCCGCAACTGCTCCTGATAGGGGCGGCAGGCTATATCGTGCGAGACCTGCTGCTGCGTGCCGCGGTCGAGGTGGGCTTGCGCCACCCGCTCGGCGGCATGGTGGTGCTGTCGCTCGTCGTCCTTGCCAAGCTCATCATCGTCGTCCTGATGTTTCTAGCCCTGCGTCCGGGATTGCCCGCGCTGGAATCGCTCCGGCAGACGAAGAGCGCGCCGGTCTCGTCAGGCAAATCCGGCAGCAACGATCGGCGCTTGCTGGCCGTAACCGCAGCAGCGATTTTACCTTTTTTCGCCTATTACGCGGCGTGGGGCTTCCTGGGCAACACGGTGCGTGAATATTCCCGGCTCGCGCTCGCCAAGGTCGCCTTCGGCGAGAAGGCCGATTTCTTTAACATCCTCAGTTCAAGCGGCCTGCTCCTGTCCATCGCTGTTTGCTGGTTGGTGCGCTGGGCCGCCAAGCGCATAAGCAAAAAGAGCGAGGCGCCAGCTTGGCGCTTGATCATCGTTGCCGCCGACGCGAGCTGGATCTTTATCGGTCTTTACGGGCTCTCGATCTGGAAGGATCAATTCATCACCTGGCTCGGCGCCGGCAAACTGCTGAGCACTCTTGATTGGGGCAACAGCTTGCAACTGATCGGCGTTGCCTATGCCGCGGAGAACTTCATACCCGTCGAATTTCGCCAGCCCGACTGGCTGACACAGGCGCAGAGCCTGTTCTTCTATGCCCTCTTGCCGATGGTCTGGCTGGTGATGGCGGCAATCATCAACGGCTATGAACTTTCCGCGGCCGGTCCCCGCACCATGCCGGCACGGACCAGTGCACGGAGCTGGCGCAAATGGCTCATCGATTTTCTCGAACACTTCATCAGCGACTATCGCTCGCGTTATGGGCCGGTCTGGACCTGCCTGAAGCTGACACTCGGCGCAGGGCTTGCAACCTTGCTCACCTTCATCGTCGCCTATCGCCTGATCGGTTGGCTTGGGGCCTGGCTCTGGTTTGCAACAACGCGCCTGCTCGGCGTCGAAGAGTTCGCGACCTGGGAGTTTGTATTCAGCATCCTGGTCGTCTTCATCGGCAGTCCCAGCGATCTCGACGGCGGCATCTTGCTCGATGCCATGCGCATCTCGCTGCTGGCAGCCATGCTCGAACGAGCCATTTCGCGCGCAACACCTGCGGAGGCCCCTACAGCGACACGCGTCCTATTAGACGCGCAAAGGTCGCTGTAGCACTTTGAATTGCTGCAGGCGTGCGATTCTATGGTCGCACCTTATGTCCGATCTTCGGCTAGCGACGAAAGTGGAAGTTTGGCCCAAAGCGGGCCTGACGCGTCGACGCGAAGCCGTCGGGCGAGTTGCGTGATTAGGCAGGAACGTAGGTCAACCTGATCACGTCATCGCCAATCAGATCGCTGGCCACAAAACGAAGCGGCGGCCGGGGGCCGGCGAAGAATGGCTTGCCGTGACCAAGCACGACCGGATGGAGATAGAGTCGATACTCATCGATAAGACCAAGGTCGGTCAGGCTTCGTGCCAGGTCTGGTCCCGAAACTGAGATCTCCCCAACGAGCTGGGCCTTCAGCCCACGTATCAGCGCCTCGACGTCATCCTCGACAAGTGTGGCGTTGGGACCGACTGACTTCAGCGAGCGCGACACAACCCACTTCGGTTGGCTCCGCCACGCTGCGGCAAATTCGTGCCGGTCCGCGTCCCAGTCAGGACTGTCTTCGTCCCAGTAACGCATAACCTCGTACATGCGGCGACCGTACACACTGCCGGTCAGGTCGCGCACATGCTCTATCCAGTGGCGAAAGAGCGCGGGACCTGGCGCAAACTCCTGGTGGTCGACGTAGCCGTCCAGGGACAGGTTCATTCCGAATACAAGCTTCGCCATGCTGTAAGATCTCCGATCCAGGGTCTTCAGAATAACCTTGGGCCACCGTTACGCAAAAGTGAGGTTGGGCGCAAACTGTTCGCCGCCTTGTCGGTGTGATGAATAACCAAAAGGTTCGCTAACGACCCTCCTGTGACATTCGGATCTGCTTCCGGCCAGAATCGGAACGCCCTTCCATGAGGACGGAGGTTTCTGCGCGGGTACCAGGCGTCAGATTCTATCCACTAACTACGCTTCCACTTGAACACCATCGCGCCGTCGTCTGCTCCCAAAACCTCGACCACGAGCGAAAGATCGCTTGCCTTGGCCGGCACCATAAAACTTTCCGCCATTCTGACTGTGCCGCCGTTTCCGGCATTTGCAAAAGCGAGGCTCGAACAGCGCGGGCGATCCGCCACCTCGGGATACATCTCGCGAACGATTGGTTCCGTCAGCATCAAGGGCTCGAAGCGCCGCCCCTCCGCATCCACCAGCCGGACCCGGCACGCACTCTGGGCCAGCATTGCCAGATCTTTCGGTTCGCTCTCGAATTCCGCTAGAACAACACGCGCGTCATCAGACGGACCGGGCAGTCGTTTCAGATCCGCAAGCTTCCATTGCCCGCCCGCATAGGGCTGGACCACACCGCTTTCGACGATGATGTCGCGCTTACCGGAAAACAAAGGCATCTCATGCAAACTATCCCAGGCGTGGACGGCGATCGCCAATGGCAGCACGGCGACGAGTGCCACGAGGCAGGTCCAGAACAGGCGTCTTTCGCTCATGACCTGCCTCTCTTCATTTTGCAGCCAGCGTCCACGGCATGCTGCCGCTGCCGCGCGCAAGCGTGATCGATGGTTTGATTTCCACCAGTGCCTTCTGGTCGAACTCGATCCAAAGCTCCTCGCCGAGAGGGGTCAGGCCAGAGCGCGCGATGAGCAGACGACCGCCGCTGATCGCCGTCTCGGGCAACTCGAATGCCACGAGCACCGGCTTGGGCAAGCCCGGCTCCAGTCGCTCGGTCGGCAGATAGCCACGCATGGTCGAGAAGCGTTGACTAAGGGCATAGCGGATGCCGCTTGGCGACAACCATTCCGCTGACAGCAACGTCAGGCTCTCTTTTTTGGCAACCGCTGCACCTTCGATGATCAACCAGACACCCGAGCTTGAATAGTCGCGCACCCGTCCGAAGCTCTCGGTCTTGACCGCCCGCGCCAGATGCACGTTCGCGGCACCATAGGCAAAGGCATGGCTTTCCACCCGCTCACCCGCTTTGCCACGGATCGCGATCGGCGACGTGATATCGCCATAGCCCGGCGTGTTGTGCTGCATGGCGTAGAGCAAAAGAGCGCCAAGCCCGAGCAACAGGATTGAACGCAACCCGGCGATCATTGCACTGCCTCGTCCGTTTGCCCGCTTACGGCCAGTTCGACGATGCCGGCCTTGCCGTCATTAAACCATCCGGGCGCGCCATAGAGATTGTCGCGCGGTTTGTAAATCTGCTTGGCGATCGAAAGGCGTAGCGCCTTCGGGATCGGCAAACCCTCCGGCCATTCCCAAACAGCGATGAGCTTCTCCGGCATGCCAGGGTTGATTTCGCTCGCGATCCATTTGTCACGGGCGAGGTAGTAGACCGGCTCGGGAAGTGTGGCCGGGGTTGGCGTCTCGATCGAGACGAGCTGCATGAACGCATTGCTTGTCGCGGCCGAGCGATTGTCGAGTTCAAGGTCAACCGTCAGAAACCGCTTGGGGTCGATAGGCTTGGTTCCCGTAGGGGGAACTTCCGCCATCGAGGCATTGTTTATCGTGACAACCCAACGACCTGTGTCGATTGGCTCGCCCTTCCTGGCAAGCTCAACGGGAGCGGGATTGGCCGCCTCATAGACTGCGGTAGCGAAGGAGACGGCCGCAGCCGCCATGCCTCCGATGCCCGTCACGAGCATCGCCAGAAGACGCCGCTTCAATTTCGACCGTTGCGCGATCGACATTGCACCTCCGCCCAGGTTTGATCGCTCCTACAACCGCAAGATAGTATGACTTTGCCAGGAAATCAAAGTGCTGAGCCTTTTCGACCGCCCGCCAATGTCTCACAACGGGCAAAACCGGTATCAGTCGCTACTCATGTTGATCTTGCGGACCTCGCCTAGATTCTCATCTCCGGCGGGCGGGCGCTTCTCATAGATGAGCTTGACAGGGAGTGACGGACCACGATCGTTTTTCGTCATCAGCATGACGAACAACCGGTTGCCTCCAAGCGCGAGATACACCTCGAACGGTGCATCTGCATCTCTGGCGCCGATGTCGGGCTGCCACCGTCCGGCTCCGCTGGCGTAAGACGCATAGACATAGCTGTCAGCGGTCGCGGTGGCTGACCAACCGGCCTCGCTGACAATGGTCAAGACAGTGCCGTGCCGGACGATGCTGAGGCAGCCTTCACAGCCGGCGGGCTTCGCGCCGACGTCGCGCCAGAGACCGGAAAATCCGCGATCGTCCGCCCGCGCAGATTGCGCCGCCAGCAACAAAGCACCGATCAGAACCAGTACGCCTATACGTCCGCTCACCGAAGCTCGTCTCCACCAATCCGTTCAGACATTTCCTATTGGTCGACTCGGATACGAAGAGCAACTTTTGCAGGCAAAAGCAAATTAGCGCAACCCGGAGGATTACGTTTCGATCCGCAGTTTCATTCGGTCGGCGGCAAAACAGCTGCGGGAATACTCCACCGGCTTGCCGTCGAGGTCCGCATTAACCGACTGCGCCTCCAGCACGATCGCGCCAGCCGAGAGTTTCAGCATCGAGAGTTCGTCGCTGTCGGCATGGCGGGCGACGATCTCGGTCGAAACGCGCACGTAGTCGTCAAGGCCGTGGGCGGCAAACGCCTTGGTTACGGAATGCCGTTGCTCGAACTCTTCCGCCATGCGGGGAAACCGGGCGGCGGGATAGTAACTTGACGAAACGGAGAGCGGCCGGCCATCGCCGCTGCTGACGGTGCGCAATTCGATCACCGGTTCACCCGGCGCGATACCCAGTGCCGAGGCGATGTCGCCAAATGCCTTCAGTTCGGCATGGCCGAGCAGGCGGGTACCGATCTCCTTTACCTGCCGGCCGAGACCCTGCGAGAAGCGGGTGCGGCGGGAAATCGGATAGCTCACCCTCTCCTTGCGCTCGATCATCGTGCCGCGGCCCTGGACGGCACGAACCAACCCTTCCTCGGCAAGGGCTGCCAGTGCACTCCTGACCGTATGCCTGTTGACCCCGAACTCGCCGGCAAGGACCGTTTCCGGCGGCACCATGCCGGCAGCGTCGTAGTCGCCATTGCTGATCGCCAGCCGGATCCGGTCTGCGATCTGGCGCCAGAGCGCGACCCCTGTTTGCCGTTCAACCACTTTTCGCATTGCCATGTCACAAGCCTGTCATTTGCGGACGCTAAGGAAAAGTATAAGATGTGCACTTGTCTAGATCAATAGACATTTGAGGTGAAAATGATGGATGCGAAGCTGAAACAGGAAAGTCCGCCGGAGATGGCGCGCAGGGAAGGCATGCGGCTGCTGGCCCGCGCGTCTTCGGAAGAACTCATGACGGCCTGGGAGGCACTTGCCGACAAGCCTGATGTGTCGCCCGTGCGCGGACCGGAAACGGGCTTGGTCATGGTTCGCGGCCGCATCGGCGGCGGCGGCGATGCCTTCAATCTGGGTGAGGCAACCGTATCGCGCGCGACGATCCGGCTTTCGACCGGCGAAATCGGCCATGGCCAGTTGCTTGGCACCGACAAGCAGCGTGCGCGCCTTGCCGCAATCTTCGATGCGCTCTTCCAGCGTGAAGCCGACCGCTCAGCCGTCGAGGCGCTTCACCGCGCAGTTGCTTCGCGCATCGAGGCGGAAGATCGCCGCACGGCAGAGGAAACCGCCGCGACACGCGTCGACTTTTTCACCATGGTTCGCGGAGACGACTGATGGCCAGCCAATCGCAAATCTATGCCGGCGCCTTCGCCGACCCGGTCTTTTCGGCCCAATCCGTATTCAAGAGCCTGATGGACGGCTTTGCCCGCCCGGGGCAGATCATCCGTCTGGAGGCGTCGAGCGTGCCGCCGGCGCCAATGGGCGCGGCTGCCGGAGCCGTGGCCTTGACCCTGTGCGATCATGACACAGCCGTCTGGCTCACGCCCGCCCTTGGCAAATCCGCAGTACCGCAGTGGATCGCGTTCCACACCGGCGCACCGGTGACGGACACCAAAACCGATGCGCGCTTTGCCTTTGTCGAGAGGGGCGCGCCAGTTCCGGGCTTCGACCAGTTTTCGCTCGGCACGCAGGAGTACCCGGATCGCTCGACGACGCTCGTCATCGAGATTGAAGCGTTGACCGGCGGCGAACCGCTGACCGGCCGCGGACCGGGCATCAAGGACGACGTCACCATTGCGGTGCGTGGCCTGCCTGAAGTCTTCCTCGACTTCTGGAGCGCCAACCGCGCGATTTTCCCGCGCGGCATCGACCTCGTGCTGACGGCAGGCGACAGCGTTCTCTGCCTGCCACGCACGTCAAGACTTTCGCGACAGGAGGCATAACCCATGTATGTAGCAGTGAAGGGCGGCGAAGCCGCCATTGCCAACGCCCATCGCCTCCTTGCCGATCGCCGCCGTGGCGACCGCACGTTACCGTCGATCACGATCCAGCAGGTCGTCGAACAGCTTGGCCTTGCCGTCGATCGCGTCATGGCCGAGGCCTCGCTTTACGACCGGGAACTCGCAGCGCTTGCCGTGCGCCAGGCGCGCGGTGACATGATCGAAGCGATTTTCATCCTTCGCGCCTACCGCACGACGCTGCCGCGCTTTGGCTATTCCGAGCCGGTGAACACCGCGACCATGAAGGTCGAACGCCGCGTCTCGGCCACCTACAAGGACCTGCCCGGCGGACAATTGCTGGGCCCAACCTTCGACTACACCCATCGTCTGCTCGACCCCTCGTTGATCGACGACGCGGCGATCGAAGAACCTGAAGTCAAGGAGCCTGGCGAACAGGTGATGCGCGTCTCCGACATTCTCGACGGCGAAGGGCTGATCGAAGGCGACGGCCGCATGCCCGAAGGCCATGTCATGGGCGACCTCACCCGCGAGCCGATGGAATTTCCAATGGCCCGCGACCTGCGCCTGCAGGCCCTGGCACGCGGCGACGAGGGCTTTCTGCTGGCGCTCGCCTACTCGACCCAGCGCGGCTATGGCCGCACGCATCCCTTTGTCGGCGAAGTCCGCATCGGTGAAGTCGAAGTCGAATTGGACCTGCCGGAACTCGGCTTTGCCGTCTCGCTCGGCGTCATCCGCGTCACCGAGTGCCAGATGGTCAACCAGTTCATGGGCTCGGCGAAACAGCCGCCGCAGTTCACCCGCGGCTATGGCCTCGTCTTCGGCCAGAGCGAGCGCAAGGCCATGTCGATGTCGCTCGTCGACCGAGCGCTGCGCACCGACGAATTCAACGAAGACATCGTTGCACCTGCGCAGGACCAGGAATTCGTGATTTCGCATGCCGACAACGTCCAGGCGACCGGTTTCGTCGAGCACCTGAAGCTGCCGCACTATGTCGACTTCCAGGCTGAACTCGACCTCGTGCGGCGCATGCGCCGCGACTATGACGCTGCCCGCGCCGGCGGCCAGGACGGCATGAAGGAGGCCGCCGAATGACACGGCCGTTTGTTCACGCTTCAGTCGCCGCCACCTCCACCGCCGCCGTCACCTCCACCGCCATCGCCGTCGCAACCACCGTCGCTGTCGGCTCCGACAACGACGAATCCATCTCCACCGTCACTGGACTTTCGGGCTCTTCGTCCCCTGTTGGGATGGCGGGCAACCCGGAACAGGCCGGCAATGGCAGAGCCAACTACGAAGAGAGTAGCGAACCAGAAGAATATCTCGCTCAAGTCTTAGCCTCGTCACCGAACGACTCTTTTGAGGGTACTCTGAGATGAATGACCTCGCCACCTACAACTTTGCCTATCTGGACGAGCAGACCAAGCGGATGATCCGCCGCGCCATCCTGAAGGCGATCGCCATTCCCGGCTACCAGGTTCCCTTCGCCTCGCGCGAAATGCCGATGCCCTACGGCTGGGGAACTGGCGGCGTACAGGTCACCGCCTCGATCCTCGGACCGAAGGACGTGCTGAAGGTCATCGACCAGGGCGCCGACGACACCACCAACGCCGTATCGATCCGCGCCTTCTTCCAGAAGGTCGCCGATGTCGCCGTGACGACGAAGACCAGGCAAGCGACGATCATCCAGACGCGCCACCGCATTCCCGAGGAAGGCCTGAGCGAAGGCCAGACGCTGGTCTACCAGGTGCCGATCCCGGAACCTCTGCGCTTCCTCGAGCCGCGCGAGACCGAGACCCGCAAGATGCATGCGCTCGAAGAATACGGGCTGATGCATGTGAAGCTTTACGAGGACATTGCCCGCAACGGCCACATCGCCACCACCTATGCCTATCCGGTGAAGGTCGAGGGTCGCTACGTCATGGATCCGTCGCCAACGCCGAAGTTCGACAATCCGAAGATGCACATGTCGGAAGCGCTCCAGCTTTTCGGCGCCGGCCGTGAAAAGCGCATCTATGCGGTTCCGCCCTATACCGAGGTCGTCAGCCTCGATTTCGAAGATCACCCCTTCGAGGTGCAGAAGTTCGACAAGCCCTGCGCGCTTTGCGGCGCCGAGAACGTCTATCTCGACGAAGTGGTGCTCGACGACAAGGGCGGACGAATGTTCGTCTGCTCGGACACCGACCATTGCGAAGACCGCCGCGACTGCGGCCATGCTGGACACATGCTTGCCCGCCAGGAGGCTGCAGAATGAGTGCCGTACCGCTTCTTAAAGTCAACGACGTCTCGAAATTCTACGGCAGCCGCATCGGATGCCGGAATGTCTCCTTCGACCTCTTCCCCGGCGAAGTGCTGGCGATCGTCGGAGAATCCGGCTCGGGTAAGACGACGCTTCTGTCCTGCCTTTCGACCCGGTTGATGCCGACATCAGGCATCGTCGAATACCATATGCGCGACGGACAGTACCGCGACCTCGCGCGCATGGGCGAGGCCGAACGGCGCTTCCTGATGCGCACCGACTGGGGCTTCGTACACCAGAACCCGGCCGATGGCCTCAGGATGACGGTCTCGGCCGGTGCCAATGTCGGCGAGCGGCTGATGGCCGTCGGCGACAGGCACTACGGCAACATCCGCACTGCTGCCAGCGACTGGCTGGAGCGTGTTGAGATCGGCATCGACCGCATCGACGACCAGCCCCGTGCATTTTCGGGCGGCATGCGCCAGCGCCTGCAGATCGCACGCAATCTCGTCACCAACCCTCGCCTCGTCTTCATGGACGAGCCGACCGGCGGCCTCGACGTTTCGGTCCAGGCTCGCCTGCTCGATCTCGTGCGTGGCCTGGTGCACGACCTTGGCCTCGCCGCCATCATCGTCACCCACGATCTCGCCGTCGCACGGCTTTTGTCGCACCGCATGATGGTGATGAAGGACGGCGCCGTCATCGAGCAGGGCCTGACCGACCGCGTGCTCGACGATCCGCGCGAGCCCTATACCCAGCTGCTCGTCTCCTCCATCTTGCAGGTATGACGCATGATCCCGAAAAGTGAAAATCGGTTTTCGGTCAAGATCATGCCCAAAGGAAAGTAAGAATCATGGCTACGCCCCTTGTTGTTTCCGAAGTCGCAAAGAGCTTCACCATGCACCTGCGCGACGGTGTGCGCCTGCCTGTCGTCGCCAACGTCTCCTTCTCGGTCAAAGCCGGCGAATGCGTCGTTCTCGGCGGCCCTTCCGGCGTCGGCAAGAGCTCGATCCTGAAAATGCTGTACGGCAATTACGGCGTCGATGAAGGCCAGATCCTGATGGAGCACGACGGCAAGCTGGTGAACCTCGCCACTGCCGAACCGCGCACCGTGCTTGAAGTCCGGCGCGCAACGCTCGGATATGTCAGCCAGTTCCTGCGCGTCGTGCCGCGTGTTTCGGCCCTCGATATCGTCGCCGAGCCGCTGCAGGCGCGTGGCGTCGCCATGGAAGATGCCCGCGCACGCGCCGCCGAGCTTCTGTCGAAGCTCAACCTGCCGAAGGAATTGTGGTCGTTGCCGCCCGCGACCTTCTCTGGCGGCGAGCAGCAGCGCGTCAACATCGCCCGCGGCTTCATCACCGACCACAAGATCCTGCTTCTCGACGAGCCGACGGCTTCGCTTGACGCGAAAAACCGTGCGGTGGTTGTCGAGATGATCGCCGAGAAGAAGGCGAAGGGAACGGCGCTGATCGGCATCTTCCACGATGAGGAAGTCCGCGACGCGGTGGCTGACCGCATTCTCGACGTATCGGCCTTCTCGCCGCGAAAGGCAGCCGCATGAGCCAGAAACTCGGGATCGAGCCTTTCATCCACCCGACCGCAAGCGTCAACAACTCGACGCTCGGCCGTTACACCGAAATCCAGGAGCGTTCGCGCCTGGAGGAGGTCGAGTTCGGCGACTACTCCTACATCATGCAGGACGGTTCGATCTGGTGTGCGACGGTCGGCAAATTCGTCAACATCGCTGCCGCCGTGCGCATCAATGCCACCAACCATCCGACTTGGCGCGCGACGCTCCATCACTTCACCTACCGCGCTCCGAACTACTGGGACGATACCGAAGTCGACCACGATCTCTTCGCATGGCGCCGGTCCAACCGGGTGACGATCGGCCACGACGTCTGGATCGGCCACGGCGCGACGCTGCTGCCCGGCGTCAATGTCGGCAATGGCGCTGTGATTGGGGCCGGCGCTGTCGTCTCCAAGGACGTAGCACCCTATACGATCGTCGGCGGCGTGCCGGCAAAGCTCATCCGCGATCGGTTCAATGCCGGCATCGGCGAGCGCATGGATAGCCTTGCCTGGTGGGATTGGGACCATCAGCGCCTGCGCAAGGCGCTCGACGATTTCCGCGAACTGACGGCCGAGGAGTTTCTCGTTCGCTACGCCTGAGCACGCCGACATCAGCGCCGCAGTTGGGGTCGAAGCTGCGCTTCGGCAGAAACGCCGCGAAACTCCGAATTGGTGGGGGGTTGCGGACGCTAGGGAGCGTCAAGCGAAGTGGCTGTTCGCCGTCGAGCGCGTTTTCTTCAGTCCTGGATTGCAATTTAACGGATTGCACTCAGACGGAATATTTCGCCCAGAATTACAAAGCTTATCGGGGGTAAGGACAATCATTTCCACCGACAAAGAAAGCCGGCAGGCATCCGCAAGTTAAACCGCAGTGCGCGATAGGGATATACATTATGCAATCGGGATAAAGCCACACGAGGTGACGTAAACATCCCATCGAATACATATTGCAGATTATGCCGTTCCTAGTGCATAAATGTCATTGGCACCGCCCTGGAAAGAAGGTGGCGGGCGTTGGTCGAATAGAGGAACTGCGCTGATCTTGTGACTTTGAATTTTCTTCTCTGCCACTCACCGGAAGGAACACGGAGATGGCTGTATGAAGTTGCTCAGAGAACCTCTGCTGCATTTCGCCGTCGCCGGTGCGCTCATGTTTGGCGGCTACTCATGGCTGCATGACAAGCGGGCGGAAGACGGGGCTGAACCTGTCCGCATCGGCGAGGGCGACATCCGATGGCTGAGGCAGACGTGGTCGAGCCAATGGTTACGTGATCCGACCGCCGACGAGTTGAAGGGAATGGTCGACGGTCTCCTGAACGAAAGGCTTCTGGCACGCGAGGCCAAGGAGATGGGCCTCGATCAGGATGACACCATCATCCGCCGCCGCCTGGCGCAAAAACTCAAATTCATGATTGAGGACACCGCCCAACTGGCTGAGCCGACGGAGGCGGAACTGCGGAAATTCTACGCCGCCAACTCGTCGCGCTTCGAGACGCCTGGCAAGCTGTCGTTTAAGCAGGCTTACTTCAGTCCCGAGCGCCGCGTTAACGCTGCGGCAGACGCCAAGGCGGCGCTCGCCAAATTGAACGGCGGCGACGTCGAGCCGGCGGCAGGCGACCGGCTGCTCCTCGGGAACAGCTTCGACGACACAGACGCAGCGGCTATTTCGGGCATGTTCGGTGCCGATTTCGCGCACGACGTCCTGGCCCTTCAACCGGGCGGGTGGAGCGGACCGGTGAAATCCGGCTATGGCTTCCATCTGGTGTTTGTCACACAGCGCGCGTCGGCAACTCCGAAACCTTTCGAAACGGCGCGGGACGCTGTTCTCGCCGAGTGGCGCAGCGCGAAGCAAGCCGAACTTACCCGCAATTATCTCGTCGAGCTTCGCAGGAAGTATGGGGTCGAACTGGATGACGGCGTGAGCGCGACTCTGGGTTCCGAGCCCGCGTCGAAGGCGGCTGCGAAATGAGCGGGCGACCCCGCCCATCCGTATTCGTGCGAGAGGCTTGCTCCGCAGCGAGGTTGGTTTGGCTGGTTGCACTTGCGGTGGCTGCCATGCTGCTTTCGGAGGCCGCCTTCGCCCATGAAGTGCGCCCCGCCTACCTCAGCATCCGGGAAGAAGCGCCGAACGAGTTGCGCGTGCTCTTCAAGACGCCCATGCAGGGCGATGCGCGGCTGGCGCTGAAAGCCTTGTTTTCCGGCAGGATCGAGATGATGACCCCGATCGTCTCGCATCCGACCGGCGATGCGATGATACAGACCTGGCGCATTCGAACCCTGGAGCCGCTGGCCGGCCAGACGGTGCTGATCGACGGGTTGCAGAACACCATGACCGACGCCCTGGTCCACCTGGTGCTTGCCAATGGCAACACCTGGACCGCACGGCTGACACCCGGCGCGCCATCTGCGCTGATACCCGCAACGCAAAGCACCTGGGGCGTCTTTACCACCTATGTTCGTCAGGGCATCGAGCACATCGCGTTTGGCTTCGATCACCTGCTCTTCGTCGCCGCTCTGATGCTGATCGTGCGCGACTGGCGCAAGCTGGTGAAGGCGGTCACCGCTTTCACCGTTGCTCACTCGATCACGTTGACCTGCGCGACGCTCGGCTGGGTGACATTACCATCGCGACCAGTCGAGGCGATGATCGCCATCAGCATCGTCATTGTGGCGGCAGAGATCGTGCGCATGGAGCGTGGCCAGACCAGCCTTGCGATCACCAGTCCATGGATGGTGGCCTTCGCCTTCGGGCTGCTGCATGGTTTCGGTTTCGCTGGCGCGCTGATCGAAATCGGCTTGCCGCAAGGCGACATTCCGCTGGCATTGGTAGCGTTTAATTTCGGGGTCGAACTTGGGCAACTGGCGTTCATCGGAGTATTGCTGACGCTGGCGCAAGTTGTCCGTCGCTTTGCCGCAATGCCGCGCGGGGCAGCCGTTGCCTCGGCGTACGCGATCGGGATTGTCGCGGCATTTTGGTGCGTCCAGCGGCTTGACGCCATGTTCCTGTAGGGCAGCGCAAGTCGTGAAGTTCTTACAGTTCGTTGAGTAGGAAAGATGAGAGCGAGAAGTTAACCGTCGATCGGGAGGACGTCATGCGCGTTTTGATGCCTTTGGCCGGATTGGCCTTGGTTGCGACCACGGCATTTGGTTACCCCACACTGGCACAGGAAACCATAGATAAGGGGACGCTCGATCCCAATATGGTCGACACTCTCTTCCCAAAGCCGGGGTATTCGCCTTACGCCGGCAATAGGTTCCCGTCCCGTCCGCTGTTCGGCGATACGCATCTGCACACGTCTCAGTCGTTCGACGCCATCGCCTTCGGCAACTCCCTTGGACCGGAGGAAGCCTATCGCTTCGCACGCGGCGAGGAAGTCATCTCCTCGACCGGTCAGCATGCACGATTGAGCCGCCCGCTTGATTTTCTGGTGGTGTCCGATCATGCCGAGAACATGGGCACGCTGGGCGAAATCAAGACCGGAAACCCGACCTTGATGAACGTTCCTGAACTGAAACGCTGGAACCAGATGATGGCAACCGGCGGCGACCAGGCAATGAACGTCTACTACGAAATAATGGCGAGCGTCGGCGGTGGAGGCAAGCCTTTGCCGGCTGCGCTTCGTTCGGACGAACTGACTCGGTCGGTATGGCAAAAGAACGTCCAGGCTGCGGAGAAATACAACGATCCCGGCACGTTTACTGCATTGATCGGTTATGAATGGTCATCCAACACCGGCGGCAACAACTTGCATCGCGTGGTCGTCTTCCGCGATGGCGCGGAAAAAACAGAGCCGATCCTGCCATTCTCGTCCTTGCAGAGCGACAATCCGGAAGACCTATGGAAGGCCCTCCAAAACTACCAGACGAAGACCGGCGGCAGCGTGCTCGCCATCCCTCATAACGGCAATCTGTCGAACGGCCTGATGTTCCCGTTGATCAATCCCGTCGGAGGAACGCCTATCACCGCGGAGTATGCGCGCACCCGCGCAAGCCTCGAGCCGCTGATGGAAGTTACCCAGATGAAAGGCGACGGAGAGACGCATCCCACTCTGTCGCCGACTGACGAGTTCGCCAACTTCGAGCGGTGGGATATGGGCAACCTCGACCTGAGTGCGGCGAAAACTCCGGACATGCTGCAGTTCGAGTATGCGCGCTCGGCCCTCAAGAACGGCCTGAAACTCGAGAAAGAGCTTGGCGTGAACCCGTACAAATATGGATTGATCGGATCGACGGATTCCCACACGTCGCTCGCCGCGGTCGAAGAGAACAACTTCTTTGGCAAACTCCCTGCGGCAGAACCGAGCGCCGGCCGCGCGACACACCCAATCGCCAAGTTCGGCGACAAGGAGGTCATGGGCTGGGAAGTCGTTTCGAGCGGTTATGCTGCCGTCTGGGCGACGGAGAACACGCGTGAAGCCATCTTCGACGCGATGAAGCGTAAAGAGGTCTTCGCCACCACTGGGCCGAGGATGCTGGTTCGGCTGTTTGGCGGATGGGAGTTCGCCGAGGCGGACGCCAAGACGCGAAGCCCGGCAGCGGTCGGATACGCCAAGGGTGTTCCGATGGGAGGCGACCTGCCGCCCGCGCCCGCAGGGAAAAAGGCTCCTACGTTTCTGGTGGCTGCGCTGAAGGACCCGATCGGCGCGAACCTCGACCGCTATCAGATCGTCAAGGGCTGGATGGATGCGGCGGGGCAATTGCACGAGCAAGTCTATGACGCCGCATGGTCCGGAGGACGTAAGCCTGGCGCTGACGGCAAGCTGCCGCCTGTGGGAAGCACGGTTGACGTCGCCGACGCCACCTGGACCAATACCATCGGGGCACCCGAGTTGATCTCGGTCTGGACCGACCCTGACTTCGACCCGGCCCAGCGCGCCTTCTACTACGCTAGAGTGTTGGAAATTCCGACGCCGCGTTGGACAGCCTACGACGCGAAGTACTTCGGCGTCACCATGCCGTCCGAAGTGCCAATGTCGTCGCAGGAGCGGGCATACACGTCGCCGATCTGGTACAATCCTGCGGGCTAGGCGAGAAGGTTGATACGCGCCTCGCGCGCAACGACCTAGCAAAGACTGGCCTTTGCTACGGACATCAGCGAAAGTCGCGCAAAAGTTTGCAGCGGTTTTGCGATAGCGACACGCGCAAGAACAAGACAACAAAAAGGGCGCGGTTGGGAGGACCCGCGCCCTTTTTGCGAGGAATGGACCGGACGGCGTTATCAGGCGTCGACGGCTTCCTTCAGAAAGTCGGCGGTAACGCGAGCCGTCAGCGCCAGCGACACCGCGCCTGCATCCGGATGGCCGATGCTCTTTTCCGCAAGCGGCCGCGCACGGCCGAGTTTCGGCGTCAGGCTGGACGTGGCGTCAGCCGCATCGCTGGCAGCCTTGGCCGCCGCCTCCCAAGCCTTGTTCAACGACTTCAGGTTTTCAAATTCCCGCTCCAACGTGTCGACGAACGGCACGAGGGCGTCGACCAAGGTCTTGTCGCCGACGCGGGCGCGTCCGAGACGGGTGACGCCGTCGAGCGCGAGCCGCGCACCTTCGACGATTGCCGCATACGAAGGCTTGTCGTCGTCGGAAAATGCGTTGCTCCAGGAGCGAAGAAGCAGGCCCCAGATTGCGCCCGACGTGCCGCCCGCGCGATCGGCCCAGGCATCGCCAGCCGTAGCCAGCACGCTGGCAGCACCTGCCCCAGCCGCGGCCGCAGAGTTCGCGGCCTCCTGGGCCGCCGCAGAGCCGCGGCGCATCCCCTGGCCATGGTCGCCGTCGCCGGCAAAGGCGTCGATACGGCCGAGTTCGTCTTCAGCTTGCTTCAGGGCATCGGCAACCTTGCCGATCAACCGGGCAATGCACTTGCCGCTTTCCTTGGATGCCTGCGACGCAGGCGCGAAGGTCGCGGGACCATCCTCATCGGAAATCGTATCGGTCGCCGGCTCCGCGTTGATGATCGCGCCCTTGCGCAGCACCGGTGCATCGCATGGCGCACGCCAGTAGGTTTCAAGCTCTTCGTCGAGCCAAAGCAGTGACAGCGAGCAGCCCTGCATGTCCAGGCTGGTGACGAACTCGCCGCATTCCGGATCGACGATTTCGAGGCCCGCCGCCTTCAATTCCTTTTCGACAGCGACCCAAAGAACGAAAAGCTCTTCGTACTTGGTCGAGCCCAGGCCGTTCAGCACCGGCGCGACCTTTGCCGTGCCGGCCGGACGTTCCGCCAGCAGTTTGCCGACAAGCAATTTCGCAAGCTCGGTTGCCGTTACGACGTTTTCTTCGCTGATGCCCGGCTCGCCGTGAATGCCAAGACCGAGCGCCATTTCGCCCTTTGGAACCGTGAAGAGCGGATGGTTCGCGCCCGGCAGGGTGCAGCCGCCGAAAGCGACCCCGAAGGAGACGGTGCGATCATTGGCAAGGCGGCTGACACGCTCGACCTCGTCCAGCGACAGACCGGCTTCGGCCGCAGCGCCTGCAATCTTGAAGACCACGAGATCGCCGGCGATGCCGCGGCGCTTGGGCGCCGTTTCAGCGGCGGCGCTGGCAACATCGTCGGTCACCGGCACGATGCGCACGTCGATGCCTTCGGCCCGAAGGCGTTCGGCGGCAACGCCGAAATTCAGGACGTCCCCGGCATAGTTTCCGAAACCGAGGAGAACTCCGCCGCCCTGGTCGGCATGACGGCAGACGCGCGCGACGGCAGCGGTCGACGGCGAGGCAAAGACGTCGCCGGCGACGGCAGCATCAGCCATGCCCGGGCCGACATAGCCTGCAAAGGCCGGATAATGGCCGGAGCCACCACCGATAACGACGGCGACCTTGCCCTTGGGCACCTTGGTCGAGCGCACGACGCCGCCCTTCACCAGGCGGACATTGCGGGCATAGATGGAGCTGAAGCCGGCGAGCGCGGTTACGGCGAAATCTTCCGGTGCGTCAAAGATCGTGGTCATCGCTACTTGTTCCTTAGTCGCGAGGCAGAATGCGCCTCAGATAGTCCCGATTGGTTGCGCTGACGGAGAGGCCATCGCCACCGTAATGCTCGCAGAGGAACGGGCTCTGGAACCCGTGGGAAAGCGCCATGCGAATGGCGGAACGGTAGTTGATCAGACCGAACTCCAGCGGGGCCGGATGGGTCACGATCAGCCCCGACGTTTCGTCCTCGGTGCGGTTGTAGTTCTTGACGTGCCAGTATTTGGCAAAGGGTGCAACCTTCGCCATCATCTCCTGCCAGTGCTCGACCGGACGATGCAGACGGATCAGGTTGCCGAGGTCGGCGTTGATGCCGACATTCGCAAGGCCGACGTCGGTGACGAAGCGCACCGCGCTATCGGCCGAACCAATGTAGGTGTCCTCATACATCTCGAGCGCCAGCTCGATGCCGAGTTCTTCGGCATGGCGGCCAAGCTCGCGGATGCGCGAGACACCCTTCTGCCAGATGGCAGCATCGTCAGGATTCTTGACGCCATCGACCGTCCAGAACCACAGCGCCTTCTTCTGCGCATCGGTCAACGGACCGAAGAAGCCGAAGGAGACCGAACGTGCCCCGATTGCGGCCACCGTATCGATGACCCGATGACCATAGGCGAGATACTCGTCGCCATGAACAGGATCGATGACGCTGCGACGCGCAGTCGAGATCCCCGGCATCGTCAGGCCGAGATCACGCGTCAATGCGACGAAGCTCTCAAGCCGTGCCGGTGACAAATCGGCAAGACGGATCCAGCTGTCGGTCGGGTCGAGCTCAGTGAAGCCGGCATCGACGACGTCATCGAGCGTCAACGCCCATTCCTCGACCGACTGGTCCTGAACCGAGCGGCCGTCTGCCAGCATGTTCGGATACTGGATCATGGCGGCCGCGATCGGCCAGGTGTCACGGTTCCATTTACGCGGCACGTTTGCCATGGCGTTTCCCCAATTTTTTGAAGTTTGGTGCGGCGGCTCCGTCAAGCCGCCGCGCTACCGTCGCCCTGCGATGTTGCATCATCGCGCTTGCGCTTGCGAACCAGGCCGATCAGTCCGAAGACGACAGGCGACAGCAGCATTGCCAGGCCAAGCGCCATCAATGACGAAACCAGCGCATTCGACCAGAAAATATTCAGCGATCCGCTCGACAGAAGCATCGACTGGCGGAAGGCATCCTCGGCCTTGTCGCCGAGCACCATGGCGAGAACCAGCGGCGCCAACGGATAATCGAGCTTCTTGAAGACGTAGCCCAGCACGCCGAAGCCGATGACCATGAAGATATCGGAGACGGAGTTTGCCACCTGATAGGCGCCGGAGAAGATGACGGCGACGATGATCGGGCCGATGATCGAGAACGGTACGCGCAGGATCGAGGCGTAGAGCGGCACGGTGGCGAGCACCAGGATGACGGCGACGACGTTGCCGAGATACATCGAGGCAATCAGACCCCAAACGAAATCGGGCCGGTCGGTAAACAGCATCGGACCGGGCGTGAGGCCCCAGATCATCAGGCCGCCCATCATGACGGCAGCCGTGGCCGAACCGGGAACGCCGAGCGCCAGCATCGGCAACAGTGCCGAAGTGCCGGCCGAATGGTCGGCGGTCTCAGGTGCTACGATGCCGCGCGGATCGCCCTTGCCGAACTTCGACTTATCGCGGGCCGAGCGGCGGGCGACGCCGTAGCTCATGAAGGATGCGGCGGTCGGGCCGGCAGGCGTGATGCCCATCCAGATGCCGATGATGGTCGAGCGTGCAATCGTCAGCCAATAGCGCGGGATCTCGACCAGTGTGCGGCCGATTTCAGCAAGCCGGACGCGCGCCTTGATGCCTTCGAAGCGCAGACCCTCTTCCGTCGTCAGCAGCAACTCGCCGATGCCGAAGAGGCCCATGACGGCGATCAGGAAGCTGACGCCCTTGATCAGGGTCGGGATGTCGAAGGTCAGGCGCAGATCGCCGGAGATCGTGTCCATGCCGACGGATGCGAGCGCAAAACCAACCATCATCGACACGAGCGTCTTGAACGGCGATTGCGCCCCCATCGAGATGAAACTTGCAAAGGCGAGGAAGTAGACCGCGAAATATTCTGGCGAAGAGAAGCGCAGCGCGAAGTTCGCGACCCAACCCGACAAAAGCGTGATCATGACGACGCCGGCAAGCGCGCCGATGCCGGCCGAGACGAAAGCCAGCGTCAAGGCGCGGCTCGCCTGACCTGCCTTTGCCATCGGATAGCCGTCGAAGGTGGTCGCCACCGACGAGGGCTCGCCGGGGATATTGAACAGGATGGATGTCGTCGAGCCGCCGAACAGCGCTCCCCAATACATGCAGGAAAGCAGGATGATGGCGGAGATCGGATCCATGGAGAAGGTCAGCGGCAACAGCAGCGATACGCCGTTGGGGGCGCCGAGGCCGGGCAGAACGCCGACGAGAATGCCGAGCGTGACGCCGACCATCATCAGCAGGATGTGATTCCAGCTGAGGATGTGGCCGAAGCCATCGATCAGAAGACCGATATTTTCCATGTCATTCCTCCCGGGGAAACTTTAAGCGGTCGGGATCAGTAGATCCCGAACCATGCCTCAACCGGTCCCTTCAAAAGCGGAACCTTGAAGCCGATCTCGAATACGATGAAGAAGAAGAGCGAAACGGCCACGCCCGCCGGCAGTGCGATCCACCACTTGTAACGCCCCTGGAAGAGCATCGCGCCGGCGATATAAAGCGCCGTCCCGACATAGAGCCCGAGCCAGGCGGAGACGCCGGCAAAGGCGACAAGAGGCAAGAGGAATGAGGCAACGACGCGGGCGCGCGCGCCGTCGATGAAGATATCACCCGTGCCGCGATGCTTCACGAATGCACCGATCGCATTCGCAATGCTTCCCAGAATGATCAGAACGCCGATGTAGAAGGGAAAATAGCCAGCCTCTGGGCCGAAATCGCTCCATCCGGCGCCGACATCGGAGGCGCCATAGCAGACGGCTGCGCCAAAGATACCAGTCAACGCGGCTACGCCAAGCTCCACCGCGAAGCGGGAGAGCCCATTCGCACTGTTCTCACTCATGATCGTGACCTTTCAAACCGGTTGACGGGCGCTGCCGTTAAGCGCGTCATACTTGACGCGCGGCGCTGTCGAGGCGCCCGTCCCGATATATCGCCTGTTTTAGTTGGCGAGCCAGCCTTCGCGCTTCAGAACTTCGCCGACTGCGGCGCCGTCCATCTCGATGGCGGCCTTGAAGTCGTCGCCAGCGATGTAAGCGGGAGACTGCGAGGTATCGGCGAGATACTTCGCCCACTCCGGCGTTTCGGAAACCTTACGCATCAGGTCCGCGTAGAACTTGACGGCATCGGGTTCAACGCCAGCCGGCAGCCAGACGGTGCGCGGCATGGAGTAGTTGTCGATGGCAATGCCCGTCTCCTTGCAGGTCGGGATGTCGCTCCAGCCCTTGTCGCCAGCAACCTTGGCGTCGTTCGTCAGCTTGACGCTCTTGAAGACGCACAGCGGCTTGACCATACCGGCCTGCCACTGGCCGAGGTTTTCACTCGGGTTGTTGACGTTGGCGTCGAGGTGTTCGCCGGCGAGCTGAACAGCCGCTTCGCCGCCGCTCTTGAATGGGATGTAGTTGATGGTCGCACCGGTCGCTTCGTTGATCATCGACGTGAGGATCTGGTCGACGTCCTTCGACTGGCTTCCGCCGATCTTCAGTCCACCTTCCTTGGCCTTGGCGGCGAAGTCGGCAGCCGTTGCGTAAGGCGCCTTGCCGTTGACCCAGAGGATGAATTCGTCGGAAGCAAGTGCTGCAACCGGCGTCAGGTCCTCAGCCTTGTAAGGGACCTTAGCGCGGACCGGCAGCAGGTAGGCATTGTTGGTGCCGAATGCCAGCTTGTAGGCGTCGCCCTTGTTGGTCGCCGTGTAGACGAAACCTTCGGCGCCGCCGGCGCTGCCCTTGTTGGTGACGACAACAGGCGCCTTCATCAGTTCGTACTTGCCGATGATCGCCTGGATCGTGCGCGCGAAGATGTCCGTGCCGCCGCCCGGGCCAGCCGTGACGACGAATTCAACCGGACGGTCCGGCTCAAAGGCCGACGCCGGAGCAGCAACGCCGAATGCGGCTGCCATGATGCATGCGATAGAAACGGATTTCTTCATATCTAGTCCTCCCGTTGAGTGAGATGCGGCGCAAGACCTCCTCCTGCGCCGGTAGTGGTTGAAAGCGTGCGAATTCAGGCAGCAGCCGAAAGGGCAGCCTTTTTCTTCGCCATGCGAACGGCGAGCAGAAGCGCCTCGCGGCTTGCGCCGACATCGGCAATGCCCTTGCCGGCAATGTCATAGGCAGTGCCGTGGGCTGGGGTGCAGAGCGGGAACGGCAGGCCGCCCATCATCGTCACACCCTTGTCGAAGCCCATGAGCTTCATCGCGATCTGACCCTGATCGTGATACATCGTCAGGACGGCATTGAAGCCTTCCTTGAGTGCGCGCACGAAAACGGTGTCGGCCGGGAACGGGCCATCGACGTTGTAGCCGAGCGCCTTGGCCTTCTCGACCGCCGGCTCGATGATGTCGATCTCTTCCATGCCGAAGCTGCCGCCGTCGCCGGCATGCGGGTTGAGGCCTGCAATTGCGATCTTCGCCTCTTCGTAACCGGCCTCCTTGAGGCAGGTCTGGGTCAGTTCGACCTCGGCGAGAATGCCCTCGACCGAAAGGTTGTCAGCCACGTCCTTGAGTGGAATGTGCGAGGTGACACGCGCATTCCAGACCTTTTCGAGGACGTTGAATTCGCGAACCTTGCCGGTGAAGCCGAGCACGTCGGCAACGAAACGGATCTCATCGTCATAGCCGGGATAGGCAAAGCGCATGGCCTTCTTGTTGAAGGGCGTGAAGCACACGGCCTCGGCCTTGCCGGCGTGGGCAAGCTCCAGCGCCGTGCGGAAATTGCGCGTTGCAAACGTGCCGCCGGCGAGCGTCGCCTCGCCGCGATCGACGTCTGCCGGATCGAGATGACCGAGGTCGACGAATACGTGACGGGCGGTACCGGCCTTGTCGAGATCCTCAAGCGTCGAGGACGCGAGATCGAGCGTCAGACCGGCAGCCTTGGCGCCTTCGTCCAGAATGCGGCGATCGCCGATCGTGATGATGTGTGCGGCCTCGCGAATATCGGGAAGGGCCAGCAGCCGCGCGGTCAGCTCGGGGCTGATGCCGGCGGGATCACCCATGGCAAGCGCGATGACAGGACGCGCGCCGTTACCGGCAGCACCATTGGTCGTCATGTGAGATGTCCTCCACTTCATGCTTTTCGCAGGCTGTCATACGTTATTCAAAATTCTGCATCAAGTCTTTTGTATTCTGTATGCAGCATTTTCTGTTGACGATGGCGAGCCCTGTCTCCATGCTTCAATCAGACAGTGCTGATTCAATCGGCACGCACGGGGAACGGATGGCCGACACGCGGCCACCAAGCGCAGAAGCAAAATGATGAACGAAATCACACCACTGGAGAGACGCGCCGACGGCGGCCCCGGCCCGATCAGGCGAACCGCTCTGCATGACACTCTTGTCAGCCACCTGCGCGACATGATCATTGAAGGTGACCTTTCGCCCGGTACGCGCCTGCATGAGGGCCAGCTCGGCGAGCAGCTCGGCGTCTCCCGCACACCCTTGCGCGAAGCCATCAAGTACCTGGCGAGTGAGGGATTGGTCGAACTCGTGCCCAGTCGCGGCGCCGTCGTGAAGCGCTTCAGCGCCAAGGACGTGCACGACATGCTGACCGTGTTGCAGACGCTGGAGGAACTTGCGGGCAAGCTTGCCTGTGATGCGGCAAGCGACGCCGGCATTGCCGAAGTCCGCGCGCTACATGACGAAATGGTCCGTCGCTACAAGGTCGGCGACCGGCTGCAATACTACAAGCTCAACCAGCAGATTCACTCGGCGATCGTACAGCTCGCCGAAAATGCGGCGCTCGCCGACATGCACAGCGTCTTGCAGACACGGCTGAAGCGCATCCGCTTCATCGGCCACGAGGGCCCGGAAAAGTGGGCAGCCGCGGTTGCCGAGCATGACGAGATGATCGTTGCGCTCGAAGCCCGCGACAAGGCCAAGCTGTCCGAAGTGCTCGGCCGTCACCTGATGAACGCCTGGGAGCGCGTTCGCGCTTCGGTTTGAAGAAGCGTCGCAGTCGCGTTCTAAGCTAACGGGCTCTTTCTTGCCCTGGGTCCTATTCTCAGGATCGACCCCATATATTGAGCGGCCCCGCCCTGTCCGTCGCCCCATGTATGGCGGCGCCGAGATGACATGTCCGCGATCCAACTTGATGCGTATCCCGGATACGCATATTTTGGCGAGGAAGGGGATCGGCGATGGCGTCTCGAGACAGGATGAAAAGGCACCCTGAGCGTAGTGGTGCAGCTGACCTCGTTCGAGTGGAAGTGCTGGTTCCGCGCGATAGAAGCAATGATATTGTCAGCGCCGCCGCAGGCATGCGCGAAGATCACAGAAAGCGCAAGGATCGTTTAGCGGAATATCTCAAGCTGGCGGCCGAGCGTTACGGCTTGCGAATATTCGACAATATCGACGTCGAGAGGCTCGATGATGTCCCAAGTCGGTCACGGGTCGTACCGAATGCGCTCATCGAAAGAGGCGACGCCAGAGCCTTTGCGATGGGAAGGAAGATGTTGTCCATACTTGACGACATTGAGACCCACGCCGTTTGACGCTTTCACTCCACGGCAGAGACAGCTCGGTCGCGCTCAAACCTTAGGGCCGCAAAAACTGCGCTCAATCGCTTCAGTGAAGTCCGCCGACGCCCAGCAATCGCTCGACGGCGTCGTGGTCGCTTGAAAGCGCCTGCGGCGTGCCCGTCCAGGCAATGCGTCCGCGCTCCAGCACGATGACTTGATCGGCGAAATCGAGCGCGCTCTGGATGCGCTGCTCGACCAGCACGATCGTCATGTCGCCGGTCTTGGCGAGTTCGGCAAAGGCCTTCATCAGTTCCTCGCAGATCACCGGGGCAAGCCCCTCGAGGGGCTCATCCAGCAGCAGGACCGACGGACGACCGAGGATCGAGCGCGCCGTTGACAGCATCTGCTGCTCGCCGCCGGAAAGCTGGCTGCCGAGGTTCCGCCGCCGCTCGTGAAGCCGCGGGAACATGTCGTAAGCCTCCTGCAGTGCGGTCTTCGGCCGGTCCTTGAGACCGACGAACAGGTTCTCCTCGACCGTCAGTGTCGGAAACACGCAACGCGCCTGCGGCACGAAGCCTAAGCCCTTGCGAGCGCGTGACGCGCTTGCCAGTGCCGTCACGTCAGCATCGCCCATGCGAATACGGCCGCCATAGCGTTTCGTCTGGCCGGCAAGCGTCGCCAAGAGTGTGGTCTTGCCCATGCCGTTGCGACCGAGAACGGCAAGCCGCGCGCCTGCTGGAACCGAGAACGAAATGTCTTCGAGCACCCGCGTCGGACCATACCCGGCCGACAGGTTTTCGACCTCAAGCGGCGTGGCTGGCATTGGCATAGCTCCCCAGATAGGCTTCTCGGACCCGCGGATCCTGGGTGACGTCCGACGGCGAACCGTCAAAGATGATGGCGCCAGCCGCCAGAACGACGACGCGCTTGGCAAAACGGAAGACCAGATCCATGTCGTGCTCGATCATCAGCACGGCCAGATCCGCCGGCAGGTCGGCGAGCGCCTGCTCGATGCGACCGGTATCGCTCTGCGGCACGCCGGCGGCCGGCTCGTCGAGCAGCAGCACCTTCGGCTTCAAGGCAAGCGCCACGGCGATTTCAAGCAGGCGCTGCTGGCCATAGGCGATCTCACTGACCTTGCGATGCATCAGTTCGCGAAGCCCGAGTTTGCCGAGCAGTTGCCCGACTTCGTCCATCACATCAGGCATCGAGAGAAAATTGCCGAACAGACGACCGGAGCGGCCGTCGCGCTGCAAAACGGCGAGCGCAACGTGCTCGGCCGGCGTCATGTCGAGAAACAGGCGCGTGACCTGGAAGGAGCGCACCAGCCCTCTCCGCACCCGGCCTATGGCATCGATGCCGGTGACCGTCTCGCCGCCGAGGCGAACTTCGCCGGAATCAGAGACAAGGTTGCCCGTGACAAGATTGACGAATGTCGTCTTGCCGGCGCCGTTCGGGCCGATTAGCGCCACGCGGTCGCCCGGCGCCATGCTGAGGCTCACGTCGTTGGTGACTGCCAAGCCGCCAAAGGCGCGCTTGAGGTTGCGAACTTCAAAGATGGGCTGCATCACTTTGCCTCCCGACGGCGGGCAACGAAGGCGGCTGCCGTTCCGTAAAGCCCCTTCGGCGCGAAGAGGACGACGGCAATCAGCAGCGCGCCGACCATCGTCAACCAGTGGAACGGATTGGCGGCGGAAACGACGTCTTCGAAGAACATGAAGACAATGGTGCCCGTGAGCGCGCCGAAGAGCGAACCGGTGCCCCCGAGAACGAGCATCACCAGGCTTTCAGCGGACATGGTGAAGGAGAGGCTGTCGAGACCGACCACCTGCGTCGAGATGGCGTTGAGCGCGCCGCCGACACCGGCCACGGCCCCGGAGATGACATACATCTTCATCAGAGCGCCCTTCGGCGATGCCCCCATCGAGCGGATGCGGATCGGGTCTTCCTTGATCGCCCGGCACAGCATGCCGAAGGGCGAGCGCACGATCAGCCGCAGGACGGCGAAGACGAGCGCGAGCAGCACCACGCCGAAGACGTAAGCCGTACGGCCCCACAGGTCGAACTCGTAGACACCGAGGAGCGCGCTGGGGGCGATACCGGACAGACCATCGCTGCCGCCGGTCCACGACGACGCCTTGTTGGCGAACTCATGAAAAAGATGGATGAGCGCGATCGACAGCACCAGTTGCGGCAGACCATGCGCTCGCAGGATCACCGCGCCGCAAAGGAGGCCGGCAACGGCACCGGCGGCAATGCCGAAGGCGAGCATCGCGAAGGGATCATTGATGCCGTAATGGGCCGAGACAATTCCGGCGGCATAGGCACCGGCACCGAACAGAGCCGCATGCCCGAGGGTCGCGACGCCGCAATAGCCGGTGACGAGATCAAGCGAGAGCACCAACAGCGCGATGGCGATGATGCGCGTCAGCAGCGCCAGATTGTTGGGAAACAGGAAGTAGCCTGCAATAGCGAGCGCCAAAATGACGCTAAGGCCGATCAGGTCGCCGCCGCCGAAGCGGCGCTTGCCCGGTGTCTGTGTGATCAGGTCGTTGGTGGTGGTCATGGTCATCCCTTGGCTCTCCCGGCAAGTCCGCGCGGGAAGACGCAGATGATCGCGATGACGGCCAGATAGAAGAAGAATTCACCGAACTCGGGCATCAGGTAACGGCCGGTCGTGTCGATGCCGCCGAGCAGCAGGCAGGCGACGAGCGCCCCTGGGATCGAGCCTGCGCCGCCGACCGAAACGACCACCAGGAACGTCACCATGTAGCGCAGCGCATAATAGGGTTCGACCGGCAGCAACTCGGCGCCGACGACCCCGCCGAAGGCGGCAAGGCCAACGGCAACCGCGAAACTCACGGCATAGACGATCTCGGTGCGCACGCCGAGTGCTGCTGCCATGGCCGCATTGTCGACCGAGGCACGCAGCTTCACGCCGAAAGCTGTCCTTTCGATCGTATACCAGAGGGCGATTGCCACCGCGAGGCCGCAAAGGATCGCAAAGAGCCGATGCGTGGCGATCGCGCGGAAGCCGAGATCGACAGAGCCCTGTAGCTGCGCCGGCAACGGCACCGTCTTCAGCGTAGGGCCGAAGACATAGTTGGCGATGCCGATGATGCAGAAGGTGATGCCGATGGTCATCAGCACCTGGGTCAGTTCCGGCGCCCCATAGATGCGACGATAAAGCAGACGCTCGATCGGGATGGCGATCAGGATCGTGCCGAACACGGCAAGCACGATGGCAAATCCATAGGCAAGGCCGAGGTCGCGCGCCGCGTAGGAGGCGATGTAACCGCCGATCATGGCAAAGGCACCATGGGCAAGGTTGACGACGCGCATCAGCCCCATGGTCACGGAAAGCCCGATGGAGATGACGAAGAGCACCATGCCGTAGGCAAGGGCATCGATCGCAATGCTGAAGACTGTTTGCATGGGGCTATCCGATACCTTTCGTTATCGATGACTGGCAGAGCGGCGGGACGAGACGAACCCATCCACGGCAAACAGCCGCACACGCCTGGTTCGTTTCCGCCTTCAACGGAGGACCGAAACGCTCCATCTTTTTATTTCAGGTATTCCCGAATGGAAAAACGCATCGCGCCCTTCCTGGAAATGCGTCCCTATCTTATGCATCCCCTGAGCGAAAACCGCTTCGGACTTTTCCTGGAAATGCTTTGGGACGCCCGGACCGCTCAATTCGCCGGACGCCGGTATTTTGTGGCCAATGCGGGCGGGGCTCAACCGGTGCCCCGCGTTGCCAAAGCGTCTACTTCAGGGCCGCCAGACCGGGATCGCCCTGCTTCTCGAAGGTCTGGACTTCCTTGTTGTAGTAGGTGCCGTCGTCAGCCTTGGTTACTTCGCGCAGGTAGATGTTCTGCGTGATGTGGCGCGATTCGGGATCGATGGAAACCGGCCCCCTCGGGCTCGTCCAGGTAAGACCCTTGACTGCGTCGACGGCTTTCTGCGCCTCCTGCTCGCCGCCGGTCGCCTCGATCATCTTGTAGATCACATGCATGCCATCATAGGCGCCGACCGAGGGGAAGGAGAGTTCGGCCGGATTGCCGATGGCCTTTGCGGCCGCTTCGACAAAGGTCTTGTTCTCAGGACTGTCGTGCGAGACGGCATAGTGGAACGTCGTCTGGATGCCGAGCGCCGCTTCGCCGAGCGCCGGCAGATCGGATTCCTGCGTCAGGTCGCCTGGAGCAAAGAACTTGATGCCGCCGCTCTTAAGACCGTTTTCGTTATAGGCCTTGACGAAACCAAGCGTGGTCGGGCCCGACGGCAGGAAGGCGAAGACGCCTTCGGCACCCGAGTCCTTGATGCGCTGCATGATCGGCGAGAAGTCGTTGGTGGCAAGCGGCATGCGAATGGCTTCGACGACCTGTCCACCGGCCGCCTCAAAACCGGCCTTGAAGGCATTTTCAGCGTCGACGCCCGGGCCGTAGTCGCTGACCACCGAGATGACCTTGGAGACGCCGGCATCCTTCGCCACCTTGGCGATCGGCGTCGAGGTCTGCCAGGTGGTAAACGAGGTGCGCACCACCAACGGGCTCTTGGTCACGATCGCCGACGTCGCCGCGTTCATGATCACCAGCGGCACGTTCGCCTGTTCCAGAAGCGGCGTGACGGCCATTGCATCGGGGGTGAAATAGAAGCCAGCCAGATACTGCACGCCTTCCTTGACGACCAGCTCCTGGGCAAGCGCCTTCGATTGCGCCGGATCAGCCTGCGGCACGTCGCGATAGATGATCTCGATATCATCGTCGCCGACCTTGCTGCCGTTCATCGCCATATAGGCGTCGATGCCAGCCTTGAAGTTCTTGCCCTGCAGCGCGAAGGGACCGGAAAAGGGTCCAACGACGCCGATCTTGATCGTGTCCGCATAGGCGGCACCACTCATGGCCAAGGCCGCGAGCGCGGCCAGAATTGTCCGTTTCATATTTCCTCCCTGTGGCACCGTCCACTCCCGTTGCGGCACCGTCTTCGCAAAGCAATCCAATTTTGATGTCTGTCAGTTTGCCATGCGAAACGGTGATGCAAAAATGAAATATGGGGTGGAAATCATAATTCAACAGTTATGTTTTGTCTTGGTTTTCGGTGAGCAGCAGCGTTTAACCATGGCACTAGCACCGGAGACCTGAATCCAAAAGCGTGTTGAACAAAGCGCTGCTATGACAACCCGGCAAAGACAGAGATTTAGCGTTTAACCCAAGGTGTCCACCGATTCCTCCCGGCACCGGCAGAATCTCGCCGCGTGACCAACCTTTGAATTCGAGATCTTCGGTGCGGGATACTTCTCAGCGAGCGCACTTCTACGCATGAATTCGCGCAGAAAATTCGTGCTGCGGCGAAGCGACAGCAGCTTCTACGAAGAATCTGCAATAGCAGCAGCGACTTCCAGCTCCACGAGGAGAGCGATGGTCGATGGCGCACCATCTGGCGCGGCGATCAACTTGTTCGCGTTCGCAGATAGGTTGAATCGAAAAAATTGAACACTTCATTCGTTCGCACAAACTTTGGTTTGGCGGTGGTCGTTCCGACCACCTGGGAAGAAGCCTAACGCCAATGAGCGCTCAGCCGTTCATAATACCGTAATCGAACTTTCATCGTTTCATCATTCGATTTGGCAGGGAATGTCACACTCAACTGTTAGCAAGCGCCCCGGCTCATCCGTGTCGCCGATTTTGGTGACCGCCATTCTGCAAGGAGCATTTTGCAATGAGAGACTCCGCCACCACGTTCGCACTTATCAGCCTGATGGCAACCGCCGCGTTTGGCCCTTCACCAGCAGCAGCCGAAACGACGAAATTCGAATTCTGGTACGGCCTTTCGGGTGATCTTGGAGAGCGGGTCCAGGAAGCGTGCAAGAAGTTCAACGATAGCCAGTCCGAATTCGAAATCGTCTGCACCTCGCAAAACGGATACGACACGACCCTGCAAAACACCATTGCGGCATACCGCGCCAAAAAACAGCCCGCGATCACACAGATCTATGATGCCGGCACCCTGGACATGATGCTGTCCGGCGCGTTCGTGCCGGCCAAGAAGCTGATGGCCGACAACGGCTATACAATCGATTGGAACAATTATTTCGGCGGCATCGCCAACTATTATGCGACCGCTGGGGGCGAACTGAATTCCTTCCCCTTCAATTCCTCGACTGCAATGTTCTATTACAACGTCGATGCGTTCCAGAAGGCCGGCGTGGACTTCAAGCCCGACACCTGGGAACAGGTCGAGGAAGCGGCCCGCAAGCTGAAGGCCGCCGGCTTCGAATGCCCGCTCGCTTTCAACTTCGACACATGGCCGCTCATGGAGCAGTTTTCGGCCATTCATAACCAGCCGATCGCCACCAAGGCGAATGGTTACCAGGGGCTGGATGCCGAACTCGTCGTCAACAAGACCAAGTTCGTCGATCACGTGAAGTTCTTCAAGAAAATGGCAGACGAGAAGCTCTTCGTCGTCAAGACCAAGCAGCTTGGCATGGATACCGTCCCCGCCTTCACGTCCCAGACCTGCCAGATGATACAGACCTCGATCGCCGACCATGGCACCATCGGCAAGTCCCTTCCCGAGGGCGTGAAGTGGGATGTCGCCATGTTGCCGGTATGGAAAGGCACAGAGCGTCAGAATTCGCTGGTCGGCGGCGCATCCCTTTGGGTGCTGGCTGGCCGTCCGGAAGCGGAATACAAAGGTGCAGCCGCCTTCCTCAACTACATCGCGACACCGGAAATGGCCGAGTGGTGGTCGACGGTGACGGGATACATTCCGGTAACGAAGACCGGTTTCGACGCGATGAAGTCCAACGGCTTCTACGACAAGGCGCCCTACAAGGGGCGTGAATTTGCCATCCAGAGCCTCTCGTTCACGCCGACGTCGGAAAATACCCGTGGCATTCGCCTGGGCGGCTTCACTCAGATCCGCAAGGAATTCGCAACGGCCCTCGAAGCGATCTTCATGCAGAATGCAGATGTGCAGGCCGAGCTCGACAAGACGGTCGAACGGGGCAACGCAGTGCTGCGTCGCTTCGAGAAAACCTACGCCGGTCAGACGCTGAACTAAAATCTGATCCGTCGGGAGCCTGCCTGCGCAATGGCAGGCTCCCATACCTGTTCTTACGCACGGAATTTGCACACATGGACAAGCGCGCGGCCTTTCGTAGCTGGTGGCTGCCCAGCCTATTCGCCCTGCCGCAGATCATCCTGATCCTGCTCTTTTTCTACTGGCCGGCGGTCGCGGTGTTGCGTTGGGCCTTCACGCTCGAACCGCCCTTCGGTGGAACTGCGGAATTTGTCGGACTTGCCAATTTCAAGGAAGTGTTCGCCGACCCGCTCTATTGGAATTCCGTTGGGGTCAGCCTGGCGTTCGCCCTTTGCGGCACCTTGGCTACGATCTTTATCGGCCTTGTTCTTGCCCTGGCGGTTGACCGCCAGCTACCGGGTTCCGCGCCATTCAGGTTCCTCTACATCCTGCCTTACGCGATCGCGGGACCTGCTGCCGGCATGGCCTTCCGTTTCATCCTGTCGCCAGAGCGCGGGCTGATGGCATCGGTCAACGCCGCCTTTCCGGACTTCTGGAACCCAGCCAAGTATGGCAGCCATGCCCTTATTCTCGTCATCGTCGTGTTTGCCTGGAAATGGGCGGGCTACACATTCATCTTCCTTCTCGCAGGTCTGCAGTCTGTCCCGCGGTCGCTCATCGAGGCTGCAGCGATGGACGGCTGCGGCCCGATACGCCGCGCGGTCGACATCCAGATACCGATGCTTGCGCCCACGCTTTTCTTCCTGCTCGTGATCATGATGACCGAAGGTTTCGTCGGTGCGGACACTTACGGCATCGTCGCGCGTACGACGGATGGCGGCCCGAACCACGGGACGGATGTGATGGTCTACCGCATCGTCGAGGAGGCGTTCCGTGGATTGAACTACTCCGGCGCGTCGGCCCAGAGCCTCGTGCTCATCGGCCTCATCATGATCTTCACCTTTATCCAGTTCCGCTTCATCGAGCGCCAGGTCCATTACAAGTGAGGCAGTCATGATTCAGCGGACCCCTTTCGCAAACGCCCTCACCTATGGCGTGATGATCTTCGGCTTCCTCCTGCTGATAGGTCCCTTCATCGTCATCGTGTCGGGCGCGAGCCAAACGTTTCAGCAGGTCAACGCCATACCCTTCAGTTTCCTGCCGCAGGATCGCCTGTTTGAGAATATGAGCGCCGCCTGGACGCGGGCGAACCTCGGGACGGCGATGTTGAACAGCTTCGTGATGGCCAGCCTTGTAACTGTCGGCAAGGTCGCACTGTCAGCGTTGACTGCCTTTGCCATCGTATTCTTCCGAACCCCGCTGAAGGGCTTCTTCTTCTGGATGGTGTTCATCACGTTGATGCTGCCGCTTGAGGTGCGTGTCGTGCCCACCTACGCAGTCGCTGCCGATCTGTTTCAGCCCGTACGGCTTCTCATCTCCACTGCGACTGGTTTCGAGGTGTCCCTCGACTGGAACCTTCTCAACTCCTACGCCGGTCTCACGCTGCCGCTGATCGCAACGGCCACCGGAACATTCCTTTACCGCCAATTCTACCTAACTCTGCCCGATGAACTGGCCGAGGCCGCGCGAATGGACGGGTCGGGCCCGATCCGTTTTTTTATCGATATGCTCTTGCCGCTCTCGCGCACCAACATGCTCGCTCTGACCACGATCATGTTCGTCTACGGCTGGAACCAGTATCTCTGGCCGCTCCTGATGGTGACGGACCCTGCCTACAAGACCACGATGATGTCGCTGGTCGCGCTCCTGCCGGCCGACAACGGCACGCCGGATTGGAACGTGACGCTCGCCGGATCGCTGATCATCATGCTGCCCCCATTGGTCGTCGTTGCCGTCTTGCAGCGCTGGTTCGTACGGGGCCTGGTGGCCACCGAAAAATGAAACCGCTTCCCCCCATCTGCAGAAAAAAAGAGGTCCGCGTTCATGGCTGACATCGCAATTCGCGCCGTGCGTAAATCTTACGGCAAGACCCCCACCTTGCATGGCATCGACCTTGTTTTCGCGTCGGGAGAATTCGTCGTGATCCTCGGCCCATCAGGCTGTGGCAAATCCACGCTTCTCAGGATGATCGCGGGACTGGAGGAAATCACCGCGGGTGAGATCGCCATCAACGGACGGGTCGTTAACAGGCTTGAACCGCGCGAACGCGGTTGCGCCATGGTGTTTCAGAATTATGCCCTCTATCCACACATGACGGTCGCGGGAAACATCGGCTATGCCCTGAAAGTCGCTGGCGTACCAAAGGCAGAGCGCCTTCGCCGCATCGAGGAGACAGCCAAGATCGTCGGGCTCGCCGACTATCTCGATCGCAAACCTGCGGCCCTCTCCGGTGGCCAGCGGCAACGGGTTGCCATGGCACGCGCGATCATCCGCGAACCGAACGTATTCCTTTTCGACGAACCGTTGTCGAACCTCGATGCCAAGCTTCGTGTCACCATGCGCGCCGAGATCCGCAAGCTCCATCAGCGCCTGTCGGCAACGTCCGTTTTCGTCACACATGATCAGGTAGAAGCGATGACGCTCGCAGACAAGCTGGTCGTCATGAACAAGGGCGTCGTCGAACAGGTGGGCCGGCCGCTTGACATCTACCACCGTCCAGCAAGCATTTTCGTCGCCTCCTTCATCGGTTCGCCGGCGATGAACCTGTTTGACGCTCACATCAACGTCGACGACGCCTGCATAGAGTTCAGCGGCACGAAGATGCCGATCGACAGGGCTCTTGCCGCACGCTTGGGCGAAAGACATGTGACCGTGGGTATTCGTCCGGAACAATGTGTTGTTGCCACTGGCGCAAGAGGCATCTCGATGAAAGTGGACTTTGTCGAAGAGCTCGGAGCTGGCCGCGTCATCCACTCGGAATTGGATGGCCAACTCTTTGCAGCCTGTGTCGATGAAGAGACGTACGTGAGGCCTGGCGACCGGATCGCGCTGGAACTGCCGCTTGCGCATTTGCATGTGTTCGACCGAGAGACTGGTCGACGTATCGAGCTTGAAGTCGAGCCTCGCAGTGGCCGCAATGCGCGGCAGGTGCTCGAAGCAGTCTAATCATCACAACATCGAAGGAGATGGAAATGAACGAATTCATATCCGCTATTGGCTTTTGCAACCGGACGGGCAAGGGAGATCTGTCGAGCCTTGACGCTTCTTTGCGCGAAATCGCCGATACGGGTGCGGATGCCTGCGAGATCGGGATCTATGGCGAGGAGATCATCAGCGGAGGTCGCGTCATCGAGGATCGGCTCCAGTGCGTCGCCGACATCACGCGCAAGTACAGTTTCAAGAAGCTTTCGCTGCACGGTCAGATCGTATCCAACTTCATGGATCGCCAGCATCACGATTTGCAGAAGAAGGTCGTGAGAGCGATGCTCGAGCTGTGCGACCGGCTCGGCGCAGGAATCCTTGTCCATCACTCCGGCGCGGCGCAGCTTGCCGCCGGAGAGAGCGCCGCTGATCTCGACAAGATGGAACGCGACGCACTCGCAGAGATGTCGGATATCGCAAAAGGATATGGGGTACGGATCGCGCTTGAAAACATTTTCACGACGGAAACCGGACAGTATCGGCAAACACCGAGCCAGGTCGCCGAAACAGTCCGTTCGATCGGCTCCGACAACGTCGTTGCGCTTATCGACTTCTCGCATGCTTACATCGAGGCCACGCATCGCGGGCTGGATTTTCGCGAGCAATTGCGGGCAATGGCACCGGTGGCAGGCCACCTGCATGTTCACGACAGTTTTGGGCTGCCCTACTCCATGAACCGCTTCTATCATCCAGCTGAGGCGACGGCACTAGGCATCGGAGATTTGCATCTGCCAATTGGTTGGGGCGATATTCCTTGGGATGACATCTTCGCCGAACTGATCTTCCTTCCAGACACGGCACTAATCATGGAAATCAACGCCGAGCGGTTTGCTGATCAGCAACCTGCGAGCCTGGAACGAGCAAGGCGTTTGGCAACCGTGGTGGGCCTTCGATCAGCTGCCTGAGGAAGTTCCGGTTAGCTCGTTACCATCCATGTTGATTGGTTGTCCGGCCGCACATGTGCGGCGGGACAACTGTTCCATCGCCTAGAAGCCCGTTCGTCAGACGGCCCGTTTGATCGCTATTCGAGGTCCTTCGCTCCTGTCTGCGCCGACGATCTTCAGATCGGGATGCGGCCGGCGCTTTCCGGGCGCAGTTTCTGACTTGGCAGTGATCAGAAAGCGATATTGCTCCGCTCACGCCGAAAGCAGCACCCGTGTGAGGGCGTGTCCGACGTCGGCGAGGCCGTCGATAACGTTGAAATGATGTTTGTCCGGTTCCGCGATCGCGGCGGTTGTTGCACCCAGTCCGGTCCAGATATTGGCTAGCAGAGCGCTCTGGCGCAAGAACTCGGCGCGTTCGCCGCCCCCGACCCAGCAGGTGATGCGGGCATTTGCCATGGGGCGCAGCAGAGCAGGACTTTCCGAAAGCGCCTCGCTCTCGTCGATCGCGAGCCTCTCGTTCATCGCGGTTGCCATGATCGGACGCAGGTCATGAACGCCCGAGATCGAGACGACGTTTCGAATCCGCTGCTGCACATGCGGTGCCAGTGGCGCGGTCGTCGTGATCATCCGGCTGACGAGATGCCCTCCGGCCGAATGCCCGGTCAATATCAGCGGCCCATCGACCAGCTTTGCGGCCTCGCCGATGGCCGCAGCCACCTCTTCGACGACCCCCGCGATGCGAATTTCGGGGCAGAGCGTGTAGGAGGGCATGGCGACGGCGTAGCCGCTGGCAACGGCGCCGGTGGCCAGATGCGACCAAAAGCTCTTATCGAGCTGCAGCCAGTATCCACCATGCACGAAGACGACCAGGCCCTTGGCTGAGCCATCAGGGAAAAACAGGTCCATGCGGTTTCTCGGCCGCTCGCCATAGCGGAGGTCGAGTTTTGCACGCCCGGCTGCCTGAAGGGCACTGCGGAAGGCTTCGGCTGGCTTGACCCAGGCTTCCGGCCATAGGTCGCCACGAGCGATGTTCGAGCCATTCGCATAGGCGTCGTCCCAATTGGTAATGCGGCGTTCCAGCATCGATTTTAATCCTCCTCATTTTCTCCTCAGGCGTAGCAATCGCCTGCCAGACCAGCAAACACAATGCCACCACCCAAAAAAACTTTAGGCTTGAAATAGTTTTTGACCGGTGCGATGCTGCCCCATGTTCAGCCGAGAAGTGGAGGTCTCGCTGTGCCTATCACGATCATTGGAGTCGTCTCAGCGACGACGCGCTTCATCGGCAACGATCCGGCGACGCCTGCAACCGGTTTGTACGGCCGGGCTTCGCACGAACGCAAGAATTATAGCCGGCTTTAAAAAATGCCTGAGCAACAGGCAGGAACGGAACAGGGGATTAGCCGCCACATGCTTGGACCGACTTCGCACGTCGATACGTTTACCCGTGACCATCTGCCTCCGCCGGAAGAATGGCCAGACTTCCTTCTCGAAGGCTTCGACTATCCGGACCACCTTAACGCCGCGGTCGAACTGACCGACGCCATGGTCGCCAAGGGCTTTGGCGACCACACCGCCCTGATCGGCAACGGTCGTCGGCGAACTTACAAGGAACTTTCCGACTGGACGAACAGGCTGGCCCATGCGCTTGTCGAGAATTACGGCGTCAGGCCCGGCAATCGCGTGCTCATACGCTCCGCCAACAACCCCGCCATGGTCGCCTGTTGGTTGGCAGCCACCAAGGCCGGCGCCGTCGTCGTCAACACGATGCCGATGCTCAGAGCCGGAGAGCTGTCCAAGATCATCGACAAGGCCGAGATCAGCCTGGCACTCTGTGACACACGTCTGATGGACGAGATGATCGCCTGCGCAAAGGATAGCCGCTACCTGAAACAGGTCGTCAGCTTCGACGGGACCGCAAACCACGACGCCGAACTTGACCGGATTGCACTCGACAAATCCGTCCTCTTCGAGGCGGTGCACACCGGTCGGGACGACGTGGCGCTTCTCGGTTTCACCTCGGGCACGACCGGGATCCCGAAGGCGACCATGCACTTCCATCGCGATCTGATGGTGATCGCAGACGGCTACGCCAGAGAAGTCCTAGGGATCACACCCGATGATATCTTTGTCGGCTCGCCTCCACTTGCATTCACCTTCGGCCTCGGCGGCCTTGCGATCTTTCCCTTACGCTTCGGGGCGGCAGCAACCCTTCTTGAGCACGCGACGCCCGCGAACATGGTGGAGATTATCGAGAAATACAAAGCCACGATCTCGTTCACCGCCCCTACCGCGTATCGGGCGATGATGAAGGCGATGGACAACGGCGCGGACCTTTCATCCCTGCGGGTTGCAATTTCGGCCGGAGAGACACTGCCGGGGCCCGTCTTCGACGAATGGACGAACAAGACTGGCAAGCCGATCCTCGACGGGATCGGCGCGACAGAGATGCTGCACATCTTCATTTCCAACCGATTCGAGGACCGTAAGGCCGCCTCGACCGGGAAGCCCGTCGGTGGCTACGAAGCACGGATCGTCAACGACGAGATGCAGGAAGTTCCCCGCGGTACGATCGGCAAGCTTGCAGTGCGCGGCCCGACCGGCTGCCGCTACATGGCCGATCCACGCCAGCGTGACTATGTCCGCGACGGCTGGAACCTGACGGGTGACGCCTTCTATCAGGATGAGGACGACTTCTTCCATTTCGCGGCCCGATCCGACGACATGATCATTACCGCGGGCTACAACATCGCCGGCCCAGAAGTCGAAGCGGCCTTGATCTCGCATCCGGAAGTCGTTGAGTGCGCCGTGGTCGGTGCACCCGACGCCGAGCGCGGTGAGATCGTCGAGGCCTATGTCGTGCTGTCGGCCGGCGTGTCGGCAGATGAGGCGACGATCAAGCGCTTGCAGGATCACGTGAAGGCGACGATCGCGCCCTACAAGTATCCACGGTCGGTAAAATTCCTGGACAGCCTGCCGAAGACAGCCACGGGCAAGATCCAGCGGTTTCGATTGCGGTTGGAGAACTGAAATGAGCGAACCATACGATCCTTCGAAGGAAGGCGCCCAGATGTCGTTCAAGGGGCGCATGTCCTACAGCGACTACCTGATGCTGGAGAAAGTGCTGGACGCACAGGAGCCGCTCTCAAAGGCTCATGACGAGATGCTGTTCATCATTCAGCATCAGACGTCTGAACTCTGGATGAAACTCGCACTGCACGAGATCAACGCGGCTGTCCGGTCGATCCGCGAAGACCGGCTGGAACCCGCCTTCAAGATGCTGACGCGCGTGGCGCGTATCTTCGAACAGTTGAACAGCGCCTGGGACGTGCTTCGCACGATGACGCCCAGCGAATACACGCAGTTCCGCGAGTCTCTGGGACAGTCGTCCGGCTTCCAGTCGTGGCAATACCGGGCGATCGAGTTCCTCGCCGGCAATCGCAACGTCGCCATGCTCGGACCACACACGCATCGTCCCGAGATCCTTAAAAAGCTGGAGGCGATCCTGGCCGCACCGTCGCTCTATGATGAGGCGATCCGGCTCCTGTCTCGCAAAGGGTTCGATGTCGGCGAGGAAGCAGACAGGACGGATTGGCGCGAAACGCGCACGGAAAGCGACAAGGTCTTTGCGGCCTGGCAGACGGTCTACCGCGATCCCGAGCGCTACTGGATGCTCTATGAGCTCGCCGAGAAGCTGGTCGATTTCGAGGATTACTTCCGTCGATGGCGCTTCAACCACGTCACGACAGTGGAGCGCATCATCGGCATGAAACGCGGAACCGGGGGAACATCCGGCGCGTCCTACCTCAAGAAGATGCTCGAGGTGGAGCTCTTCCCAGAGCTCTGGCATGTGCGCACAGGTCTCTGATAGAACACAACTCAAAAGGGAACCTACTAGGAGGAGAACAGCATGAACCGCATTCTGGCAGCGGGCCTTCTTGGCCTCTCGCTAACGACATCAAGCCTCGCCCACGCCGAGCCGGTGAAGATCGGCGTCATCACAACGCTTTCGGGCGGCGGCGCCGGTCTCGGCATCGACATGCGCGACGCATTCACGCTTGCGATCAAGCAATCGGGCAACAAGGACGTGGAGCTGGTGATCGAGGACGATGCCCAGAAGCCGGAACTTGCGGTGCAGATCGCCGAGAAGATGATCCAGGGCGACAAGGTCGACCTGATGACCGGGATCATCTGGTCGAACCTCGCCATGGCCGTCGTACCGAACGCGGTCGCGCAGGACGTGATCTATCTTTCGCCCAATGCTGGTCCCTCGGCACTTGCCGGCGCGAACTGCAATCCGAACTATTTCAACGTCGCCTACCAGAACGACAACTTCCATGAGGCGATGGGCCAGTACGCCAACAAGGACTACAAGAACGCGTTCATCCTGGCGCCCAACTATCCGGCCGGGAAGGATGCACTGACCGGCTTCAAGCGCTACTACAAGGGCGACCTTGCCGGCGAGATCTATACCCAGGTGGGCCAGACGGACTATGCCGCAGAGATCGCCCAGATCCGCGCCTCCGGCGCCGACTCCGTCTATTTCTTCCTGCCCGGTGGCATGGGCATCGCTTTCATGAAGCAATATGCCCAGTCGGGCGTCGGCATCCCGGTCATGGGCCCCGGCTTCTCCTTTAGCCAGGACGTTCTGCCGGCGATCGGCGACGCCGCCCTTGGCGTCAAGAACTCGGCGACCTGGTCCAAGGATCTCGACAACGAGGCCAACAAGAAATTCGTCGAAGCCTTCAAGGCCGAGTACAAGCGCCTGCCCTCGATCTACGCGGCGCAGAGCTGGGACACGGCGAACCTGATCCTTGCCGCGCTGTCGAAGGCGAGCGTCAAGGACAAGGACGCCTTCCGCGCGGCGCTGAAGGCGGCGGATTTCAAGTCCGTGCGCGGCGAGTTTGCCTTCAACAACAACAACCACCCGATCCAGAACATCTACGTGCGTGAGGTGGTGAAAGAAGACGACGGCGTCCTGACCAACAAGATCATCGCGACTGCCTTCGAGCATCACAAGGATGCCTACGCCGAGAAGTGCGGGATGTAAGACTTGCACCTGTTGTCGCCCGGGTGCTCGGCTTGCCGACATCCGGCCGATGATCCATGCAACCCTGCCACCAAGCTTGGACCGGTCTCTTGTTCACCGCACTCCTGATCGAACAACTGCTCAACGGGCTCCAGCTCGGCGTGATGCTGTTTCTGATGGCCGCCGGCCTGACGCTGATTTTCGGCGTCATGGGTCTGATCAATCTCGCCCACGGCTCGCTCTACATGATCGGCGCCTTCGCTTGCGCCACAGTCGCAGCCGCGACCGGCTCCTTCTGGCTGGGGCTGATCGCCAGCCTCACGGCCGCCGCCGGCGTCGGTGCGATCATCGAGGTCGCCGTCATCCGCAGGCTCTACGACCGTGATCATCTCGACCAGGTGCTCGCCACCTTCGCACTGATCCTGATCCTGTCCGAAGGTGCGCGCTGGATCTTCGGCTCGTTCCCGCTCTATCTCGACATACCGCCTTTGCTTCAGGGCGCTGTGCCGCTGCCGGGCGGCGGTCAGTATCAGCTCTATCGCCTGGCGATCATCGGCGTCGGCATCGCCGTGGCCGTCGGCCTCTATTTGCTGATCTCCAGGACCCGGCTCGGCATGCGCATCCGCGCGGGCGAGTCGGACCGCGAGATGATCGCGGCGCTCGGCGTCGACATCGGCACACTTTACACAGTCGTCTTTGCGCTCGGCGCAGCACTTGCGGGTCTTGCCGGCGCATTGGTCGGGGCGCTGCAGTCGGTGCAGGTCGGAATGGGCGAACCGGTCCTTATCCTCGCCTTCGTCGTCATCGTCATCGGCGGCATCGGCTCCATCAAGGGTGCGCTCGTCGGCGCTGTGATCGTCGGGGTCGTCGATACCATGGGCCGCTTCCTGCTGCCCTCGCTGCTGGCATTGACCATGCCTGCATCGCAGGCGACCACGATCGGGGCGGCGCTGGCCTCGATGCTGATCTATGTCGTCATGGCCCTCATTCTTGCCTTCAGGCCGAGCGGCCTGTTCGCCGCGCAGTCATGAGGTCCCGATGAGCCGCGAAACCACAGTCAATCTGCTTTTGGCGCTCCTCCTTCTCGGTGCACCACTTGTCGCCGTCGGCATCGGCGAGCCCTTCTATGTGACGCTTGCAACCCGCGTCGCCGTGCTGGCGCTCGCCGCCGTCGGTCTCAACCTGGCGCTTGGGCTTGGCGGGTTGCTTTCCTTCGGCCATGCAGCGTTCTTCGGCCTCGGCGGCTATGTCGCCGGTATCCTTGCGACGCACGCCTTCAATGGCGAACCGCTCATTGCCGACATTCCGGCAACCACGTCGATGCCACTCATCTGGATAACGGCGGTGGTGGTCGCAGGGCTCGTTGCGTTGCCCATCGGTGCGATCAGCCTGCGCACGACAGGCGTCTATTTCATCATGATCACCCTCGCCTTCGCGCAGATGATCTACTATTTCGCGATCTCCTGGCCGGCCTATGGCGGCGAAGATGGCCTGTCGATGTCGGTGCGCAACGCCTTTCCCGGAGTCAATACCTCCAAGCCCCTTCCCTATTTCCTGGTCTGCTACGCCGCGCTAATGGCAACGCTTCTCCTGTTCCGCATCGTCGAGGGCTCGCGGTTCGGCAGCGCCCTGCAGGCAGCGCGACAGAACGGAACGCGCCTTGCCGCCGTCGGCATCGCGCCCTTCAATATCCGGCTCGTCGCCTTCGCGGTCTCGGCGATGATCACCGGATTTGCCGGTGCGCTCTATGCCGATCTCAATCGCTTCGTCGGCCCTTCGATGCTGTCGTGGCACATGTCAGGCGAACTGATCGTTCTCATCATTCTCGGCGGCAAGGGTCGGCTGTTCGGGCCTGTTGCCGGTGCAATGATCTTCGTGTTCTTCGAATATGTGCTCGGTGGCATCACCGAGCGCTGGCAGTTCTTCCTCGGCCTAATCCTGCTCGGCATCGTGCTCTTTGCACGCGGCGGGCTGCTGGGCCTGCTCTCGGGAAAGCCGCGTCATGTCTGAGCCGACACTCGAAATCCGCGACCTCAGAAAATCCTTCGGCGCGCTCAAGGCCACCGACGGGGTGAGCCTTAAGCTTCACCCGGGACAAATCCATGCGCTGATCGGTCCGAACGGCGCCGGAAAAAGCACGCTGATCCACCAGATCGCCGGTTCGCTCAAGGCCGATAGCGGCACGATCCGCTTTCTCGGCCAGGACATCAGTGGGCTCGACATGGCCGCCCGCGCGAGACTCGGTCTCGCGCGCAGCTTCCAGATCTCCTCGCTGGCACAGGAGTTCTCGGCCCTTCGCAACGTCATGCTGGCGGTGCAGGCAAGCCGTGGCAGCAGCTTTCGTTTCTTCCGCCAGGTGGTTGACGACAAGGACCTGACCGAGCCAGCAATGGAGATGCTGGAGCGCGTCGACCTCGCCGCGCGCGCCCACGTTCCGGCGGCGGAACTCTCCCATGGCGAACGCCGGCAGCTCGAAATCGCTATCGCGCTGGCGCTATCGCCGAAGGCTTTCCTGTTCGATGAACCGATGGCCGGCATGGGGCCGGAGGGCTCCAAGCGGCTGACGTCGTTCCTCGATGGCTTGCGCCACGAAGCGCCGATGCTGCTCGTGGAACACGACATGGACGCGGTTTTTGCACTCGCAGACCGGGTATCCGTGCTCGTCTATGGCCGCATCATCGCAACCGGCACGGTCGAGGAAATACGCAGCGACCCGGAAGTGCGCCGCGCCTACCTGGGAGAAGCCGCGTGAGCCTCCTCGAACTGAGAAGCCTCGAAACCTTCTATGGCGCTTCCCAGGCGCTCTTCGGTGTCAACCTCGATGTGCGGGAGGGCGAAGTGGTCGCCCTCATGGGTCGCAACGGCATGGGCAAGACGACGACGATCAACTCGATCCTCGGCCTCGCGCGCCCGCGCTCGGGCGCGATCAGTTTCGCTGGCAAGGCGATTTTCGGCATGCGGCCGCACCGGATCGCCAGACTCGGCCTTGGCCTCGTGCCCGAAGGACGACGCTGCTTCCCGAACCTCACGGTCATGGAAAACCTCGTTGCCACTGCGCGCGGTAGCGAATGGACCTTGGAGAAGGTGGTCGCGCTCTTTCCCCGCCTCGGAGAGCGGCGCGACCAATATGCCAATACGCTTTCCGGCGGCGAGCAGCAGATGCTTGCCATCGGCCGGGCGCTGATGACCAATCCCAGCCTGCTCATTCTGGACGAGGCGACCGAGGGCCTGGCGCCGGTGATCCGGCAGGACATCTGGTCGGCGATCCGTACGCTGAAGGCGGCCGGCCAGTCGATCCTCGTCGTCGACAAGACGCTTTCGGAATTGCTGCCCGTGGCTGACCGCTGTTTCGTCCTGGAGAAGGGTACGACGGTTTTCGAGGGATCGCCGGCAGCGCTGACGCCGACGCTTCAGGATCGCTATCTCGGCGTCTGAGTTCGTCGGTCAGGCGGCAGGAATGCCGCCACCAAGCACGACGGAATAGGCCGCAGCGTCGATGTTGCCGCCGGAAATCACGCAAACGATGTTTCCCTTAAGGTCCGGTCGGGCGATCGCGGCGGCAAGCGAAGCGGCTCCTGCACCTTCTGCCACGATCTTGGCCTTCCTGAACAACAGCCGCATCGCCTCTGTCACCTCAGCGGGACTGACGGCAATGGCCCCGTCGATCAGGTCGTTTGCAACCGGCCAAAGCTGCGGGACCAGCGATGGAGCGCCGATGCTCTTGATGAAGGACGGGCGGGTTTTGACCGTCACGATCCGCCCCGCCTCAAGGGCCGCGCAAACCGGGGCGGCGCTGTCGTCCTCGACCGCAAAGACGCGCGCCCGCCGGGAACCGGTTTTGATGGCACTGGCGACCCCGGTGGTCATGCTGCCGCCGCCATAGGGGGTCAGTACCACATCGACATCGGGCAAGTCCTCGACGATCTCCATGCCAATGGAGCCGTTGCCTGCGAGTACCGCCTGATCGGTCACCGGATTGATGAGCAGTTCCGGCGCATCCGGCCGGTCTACGCCGATAATGTAGTCCCACCAGGTCTCGGCAGTGACGAAGCGCACCTCGCCGCCAAGGTCGCGCACGCCGTCAATCTTCGTCTGCGGCGCTCCTTGGTACATATAGGCGACCATCGGAACACCGATGAGGCGCGCGGCCCAGGCCATGCCATAGGCCATATTGCCGGAACTGGTGACCGCCACGCCGTTCTGCAGGACTAACGGATCACGCGACAACACGGCATTCAGCGCCGGGCGAAGCTTGAAGGCGCCGATCGGAGAAAGGGTCTCCAGTTTCAGAAAGATCTGCCGGTCCGCAAGTCCGAGGTCGAGCCTGACCAGTGGCGTGCGCGCGAAGTGGGGAGCGATGCGGCCACGCGCCTCGGCGATTTCGTCCAATGTCGGCCGGTGTGGTGCAGCGGTCATTGCGAAAGTCCCCGTTTGCCGTCTTCCCACTCTCGGCGCAGCGACCAAGACCTGATCCGCGGGGCGGCGTGATCTTTGCTTGCGTCTGGATGCGAGGCTGCGGGCGGCATGCCGCCCGCAATGTGTCGATGCTATCAGATCAGGTCACGGCCGCACGGACGGCAAAATGCGCATCCTGCCACGCACCGGTGCGCAGGATTTCTTCGAGAATCTCAACCGCCTGCCAGACATCGGCGTAGCTGACATAGAGCGGGGTGAAACCGAAACGCATCGTCGACGGCGCGCGGAAGTCGCCGATGACGCCGCGGGCAATCAACGCCTGCATGATCTCGTAGCTGTTGGGATGGCTGAACGAAACCTGGCTTCCGCGCCTCGCGCCGTCACGCGGGCTCTCGAGCTTAAGGCCGTAGGCGCCGCATTTCGCCTCAACCAGCGTGATGAAGATGTCCGTGAGCCGGATGCTCTTCTCACGCAGCTGGGTCATGTCGACCTCGTCCCAGACGTCGAGCGAACCCTTGAGCGCCCGAAGCGACAGGATCGGTTGCGTTCCGCAGAGGAAGCGACGAATCCCCTCGCCCGCGGCATAGTGTTTTTCGAAGGCAAAGGGGCGCGCATGCCCCCACCAGCCACTGAGCGGCTGGCGGATATCGCCATGGTGACGCGTTGCGGCATAGATGAAAGCCGGCGCTCCGGGGCCGCCATTCAGGTACTTGTAGGTGCAGCCGACGGCGAAATCGACATTCGCGCCGTCGAGATCGACCGGCAGGGCGCCTGCCGTATGGCAGAGATCCCAGATGATCAGCGCGCCATGATCGTGCGCCTTGCGGGTCAGCGCCGCCATGTCGCGCAGTTCGCCGGACTTGTAGTTCACGTGGTTGACCAGAACCACGGCAACGTCACTGTTGATCAGGTCTTCGATCTCGGGCGCATCGACCCCTTCGAGACGCAGCGCGGCGCCAGGACGCGTCGAGACCACGCCTTCGGCCATGTAGAGATCGGTCGGGAAACTGCTGCCTTCGCTGACGATCACCGAGCGCTCCGGCCGCAGCGCCATCGCCGCATGGAGGGCCTTGTAGATGTTGATCGACGTGGTGTCGCAAACGACCGTCTGGCCGGCCGCCGCGCCAATCAGCCGGCCGACCCTGTCCCCGAGCGCAAGCGGCATCTCGAACCAGCCGGCCGTGTTCCAGCTTCGGATGAGATCCTGGCCCCACTCCTCCGTCGCTGCCTTGGTAAGCTCAGCGAAGGCGGCATTCGAGGCTACGCCCAGGGAGTTGCCGTCGAGATAGATGAGGCCCGGCGGCAGGATGAAGCGCTCGCGCATCGGACGCAGCACATCGGCCGCATCCATGGCCTCGATCGCCGCAAGATCAGGAACTGCACTCATGAAGATGGTCCTTGGTTATTCACGAACGGTTTCGCGGGCGGGTGCTGGCCCGCGGCTTCGCTTGAGGCTCGGAAGAGCCAGCATGGCGAGAACGAAGAGGCCGGTCGCAAGTTTCAGATCAGGTGGTGGCATGCCGGCGGCCAGGCAGAAGGAGACGAGCTGATAGTAGACGACCGCACCGACAAACGGGGCGGCGAGCTGGCGCAGCACGCTTTGCTTGCCGACGATCGCCTCGCCAATCATCAGCGCCGCGAGCCCGTTGATCAGGATGCCGAGGCCCATGTTGACGTCGGCAAAGCCCTGCGACTGCACCATCAGCGCTCCGCCCGCCGCCGAAAAAGCGCCGGCAAGCCCGACGCCGCCGATCGTCGCCAGCCAGACATTGATGCCTTGCGCTTCGGCCATGTCAGGGTTGGCACCGACGGCGCGAACCGCCGTGCCCTTCTCGGTCCTGAAAAAATGATGAAGCAGGAAGAGGACGATGAGAGCGATCAGCCCGGCGACCACGATCTTGCTTGCCGGGAAGCCCGGCTGCAGCCCTGGCACCCAGTCGAATATCGTCGGTGCCCCGAAGACCGAGAGGTTCGACCGGCCCATAATGCGCAGATTGATCGAGTAGAGCATCGTCATCATCAGGATGCCGGCAAGCAGCGTATGAATGCGGAACCTGAGATGGATGAACGCCGTGCAGCAACCGGCAACGAAGCCGGCAACCAGGGCAATGGCAATCGCGGCCAGCGGCGACATGCCGGCTGCCATCAGCACACCGCAGACGCAGCCGCCAAGCGGGAAGGCGCCCTCACTGGTCAGATCCGGAAAGCTCAGCATGCGAAACGGGATCATGATCCCCAGCACGACGAAAGCGAGGATCAGGCTCTGGGCCAAGGTGACGGGGATGAGCGAGACAAAACTCGCGATGGTGTTTTGAAGAATATCCATGATCATCAGCTCGCCAGGAACATGCGGTCGGTTTTGACGGAGAAATGGCCAATCAGGTCCGGGACCGTCGTCTGGGCCTTGTCCTTGCCATCGATTTCGAGGCGCACGCGCCCGGCGTCGAGCATGATGACCTTGTGGCCGAAGTCCACGGCATGCTGCATGTTGTGCGTCACCATCAGCGTCGTCAGCTTCAAGGCTTCGACCGCGCGGATCGTTGCTTGCATGACGATATCGGCGGTGCGCGGGTCGAGGGCCGCGGTGTGCTCGTCGAGTAGCAGCAGCTCCGGCGTACCGCCGACCGCCATGATCAACGACAACGATTGCCGTTGGCCGCCCGACAGTAGCTCCACGCGCGTATCAAGACGCTTTTCGAGGCCGAGGCCCAGAAGCGACAGGCGCTCCTTGTAGGCGCAGAGCCTTGCCGCGTTCAGCCCGAGGCGCAGGGTGCGCTTGTTGCTTCGAAGCTCGGCGAGCAGCATGTTTTCGGCCACCGTCATGCTGGCGGCCGTACCGCGCATCGGGTCCTGGAACACCCGCGCAAGCCGCATGGCGCGTTTGTGCACGGGCGTCGCCGTCACATCGTCGCCATTGATGACGATCTGGCCGGAGTCGAGCGCGAGCGCCCCGGAGATGGCGTTGAGCATGCTGCTCTTGCCGGCGCCGTTCGAGCCGATGACGACGCCGAACTCGCCTGTTGCAAGGCACAGGTCGAGGCCGTCGAGCGCGACCTTTTCGTCTGCCTGCCCCTTGTAGAAGACCTTGCGGGCCGATCTGATTTCCAGCATTGGCTCCCCCCCTTATAACCCATGAAGTGACGGCGCTCCCGACGCCGTCACCTATTCGCCCAAAATCAGTCGACCAGGCAGCCGCAATCGGCGAGCGACGCCGGCACTTCGATGCCGAAGGCCGCCGCCGCCTTCTTCGAAATCAGCGGCGCATGATCTTCATAGCTCGGGCGCGAGGGAGCGATTGTCTTTGGATCCTTGCCCTTGAGGATTTCGGCGGCAATCTTGCCGGCATTCATGCCGACCTGCTCGTAGTTGACGGCAAAGCTTGCCGGCACGACGCCGTCGCGTACAGCACCATCGTCGGAGTTGACGATCGGGATCTGCGCCTGGCGTGCAGCCGCAGAGACGGCGCCGATTGCCGGCTGGAGCAGGTTGGATGCGGGCGTATAGATCACGTCGGCCTTGCCGGCGAAGGAGGCAATGCGCTGCTGGATGTCGTTGACGTTGTCGACGCCAACGGCCACGACCTCAAAGCCGGCGGCCGGTGCAGCCGCCTTGATCTTGTCGAGCAGCGCCGTGTCGTTCGCCTCGCCAGGGTTGTACGGCACGCCAAAGCGCTTGGCCTCCGGAAGGAGCTTGCGGGTAAAGGCCATCACGGCAGCCACATCCTGAAGGTCCGTCGCGCCAGTCATGCCGTCGTCACCCGCCCCCCAGGACGGAACCAGCTTGGCTGCCACCGGATCGGTGACGGCGGAAAAGACAACCGGAATACCGGATCCGGCGAGCGCCTTCTTGGCGATCTGCGAGACCGGCGTGGTGATCGTATAGATTAGTTTCGGCTGTTCTGCCTGCAGCTTGGCAATCATCTGCGGCACAAGCGAGGCGTCGAAATTTGTGTGGCTTTCGGTGTAGACGACATCTGTGCCCTCGACGAAGCCGTTTTCAGCAAGCGCCTTCTTGAAGCCGGCGATCGATGCGCTCAATTGCGGATGTTCGCCGAAATTGGCGATGCCAATACGGATCGGATCAGCAGCCGCCGTTCCCGCTCCCCACGCCAGCACGCCGGCGACAACCAATCCCGAAAGCCAAGTGCTCTTAAGCCTGCCCATACATCCCTCCCAGAATCTGACGAGCGTTACCGCCCTCCTCGGCGGCGTGGGTGGATGATGGAGACCGTCAGACTTCTTGTCAAACAAATATATATATTTTCATCGGAAGCTCAGAACTATATATATTTGTATCGACCCGATGCGGGCGTTAAGGGAACTTGATGCAAGACCACGAACAGTCGACCAAGACCGAATTGGCCTACCGCCTGCTGCGACGCGATATCCTGGCGACGCGTCTCAAGCCTGGCGCGCCGATGAAGCTGAGTGTGCTGCGCGAAAGCTACGGAATCGGCTGGACACCTCTGCGCGAAGCGCTGTCGCGTCTGGAGGCGGAAGGCCTGGTCACGGCGATCAGCAACCGCGGCTTTGCCGTTGCTCCGGTTTCACGCGAGGAACTGGACGATCTCACCCGCGCGCGCCTGGCCGTCGAAATGCCGCTGCTTCTCGAGTCGATCGAGAATGGCGACAGTGCATGGGAGTCCGCCGTCGTCACCGCGCACTACCGGCTGTCCCGCTGCAAAGTTTCCGTCGAGCATTTCTCCGAAAGCGAGATCGACGAGTGGGACGAAAAGCACGCCGCCTTCCACGCGGCACTGATCGGTGCGGCACGATCGAACTGGTTGACCCGCTTCCAGTCAACGATTTCCGATCAGCTTCGTCGCCACCACCGTTTCCTCAGCCTGGCCCCGACATTGAGGGCTGCCGCAGGGATGAGCAAGGGATACGAGGAAGCCGTCGCCGCCTTGCAAGACGCCATGGCGATCGAGCATCACACTGAGCTAATGGAGGCGGCACTTGATCGAGATTTCGAGCGCGCCAGGTCGCTGATGGCCGACCACATCGGCTTTACCGTCAATGTCTATGTCCAATCCGAAGACGGTGGCCGTTCTCAATCTTCCGGGCGCCCGTCGTTGCCGGGGCTTGCGTCCAAATGACGGCCCGACGCAGCCTGTCCAAGAGCCGGAAACATCTCTAATAGAGACAAGGCGGCAGTATACGCCTGCAGCTTTGGGAAAGCGGACGTTTGGTATGATGGGTGAAGACAAGTTCGACATCTCGCCGGAATGGGTGGATGGCGAGACCAAGGCCCTCGAGGCTCCCGGCGATCACCGTGTCGAGCTCAGGCTCTGGCTGCGTCTGCTGACGTGCTCGACACTGGTCGAGAGCGAAGTCCGCCGGCGGCTGCGGGAAGAATTCGACTCCACCCTGCCACGTTTCGACCTGATGGCCCAACTCGAGCGAGCGCCTGATGGCATGGTCCTGGGGGAAGTCTCTAAGCGCATGATGGTCTCACCCGGCAACATAACGGTTCTTGTGGAACGGCTGACCGAGAGCGGCCACATCAGCCGTACGACACCGCCGACGGATCGACGTGTACAGATCATCGCGCTGACGCCCTTCGGCCGCGCTGAATTCGAGAAAATGGCGGCAAGGCATGCCGACTGGATTTCCGACCTGTTCGCTGGACTTTCAGCGAAGGAGGGCGGTGTGTTGATGGACGAGCTTGCCAAGCTCAAGCGATCCGTCATTGCTGCGTTGGCCAGGAATAGCTGAGGCGCTGCGCCTTTCGTTACGCCTTCTCCCGAGATCCTCCGAAACGGTTCGCCACTCGCGCACCGCGCTTCCGACGCATGAAGCGTCGTCACAATTGTCGAAACAATTTTAAGCTTGAAATTTCTCTGGAACGAGTCCACCCTGCTCCTCGCAGTCCGGGATGACGGTCGACGACATCTGGACGATGACACACGCAGCCGGAGCTCGGGAGGAGAACGACATGCGGATCGTCTGTATCGGTGGCGGGCCAGCCGGCCTCTATTTTGCGCTGCTGATGAAGCGCCAGCACCCGGAACACCGCATAACGGTCGTCGAGCGGAACCGCGCCTTCGACACCTTCGGCTGGGGGGTGGTCTTCTCGGATGCGACGATGCAGTCAATGCGCCAATGGGATCCGGAGACTGCTGAGGCGGTCGAGGTCGCGTTCAACCACTGGGACGACATCGAACTGGTTTTCAAGGGCCGCAAGATCAGGACGACGGGCCACGGCTTCGTCGGCATCGGCCGCAAGAAGATGCTCAATATCCTCCAGGATCGCTGCCTCGAACTCGGTGTCGAGCTTGTGTTCGAGCACGACGTCGAAAGCGACGAGGAATTCGCCGATGCGGACCTCATCATCGCCTCCGACGGCGTCAACTCGAGGATCCGCAACAGATACGCCGACGTTTTCCAACCCGACATGGTCGTTCGGCCAAACCGTTATGTCTGGCTCGGTACGGACAAGCGCTTCGACGCCTTCACCTTCGACTTCCAACGCACCGAACACGGCTGGTTCCAGGCGCATATCTACCGCTTCGATGAGAACACCTCGACCTTCATCGTCGAAACCACGGATGACGTCTTTCAGGCCCATGGTCTCGACCAGATGGACCAGGAGCAGTCGATTGAGTTCTGCGAAAAACTCTTTGCCGAGACGCTCGACGGTCACAAGCTGATGACCAATGCGCGCCATATGCGCGGTTCGGCCTGGCTGAACTTCGGCCGGTTGATTTGCGAGAAGTGGAGCCATTTCAACGGCAATAGCCACGTCGTGCTGATGGGTGACAGCGCCCACACGGCGCATTTCGCCATCGGCTCGGGCACCAAACTTGCGATCGACGACGCCATCGAGCTTACCCGGCAGTTCGATATCCTCGGCCACGACGAAGCCAACATCCCGGCTGTACTCGCGGCTTACGAGGAGGTGCGCCGGGTTGATGTCGCCCGCATCCAAAATGCGGCGCGCAACGCCATGGAGTGGTTCGAGGTCGTCGGCACGCGCTATGCCGATACGCTGGAGCCGGAGCAGTTCATGTATTCGATGCTGACCCGCTCACAGCGTATCAGCCACGAGAATCTTCGCCTTCGCGACAAGGACTGGCTCGAAGGTTTCGAACGCTGGTTCGCCGAACGTGCCGGCGTCGAGCCGGCGCCGAATGGCACGGTTCCGCCGCCGATGTTCACGCCCTTCAAGCTTCGCGGCCTGACGCTCAGGAATCGCATCGTCGTTTCGCCGATGGCGATGTATTCGGCGACCGACGGCGTGCCGAACGACTTTCACCTGGTGCATCTCGGTGCGCGCGCCATGGGCGGCGCGGCCCTCGTCTTTCCTGAAATGACCTGCGTGTCGGCCGACGCCCGCATCACGCCCGGATGCTTGGGACTCTGGAACGACGAACAGACGTTGGCCTTCAAGCGCATCGTCGATTTCGTGCACCAGCAGACGCCTGCCAAGATCGGCATCCAGCTCGGGCATGCCGGGAGAAAAGGTGCGACCAAGTTGGCCTGGGAGGGGATCGACCAGCCCTTGAACGAGGGCGCCTGGCCGCTCATTTCGGCGTCCGCCCTGCCTTACCTCAAGCATTCGGATACGCCGCGCGAAATGACCCGCGCCGACATGGACCGCGTCGTCGCTGACTTCGTGCAGGCGACCGGACGCGCCCGTGACCTCGGTTTCGACATCCTCGAACTGCACGTGGCGCACGGCTACCTGCTGTCGAGCTTCCTGTCGCCGCTCACCAACCTCCGCACGGACGAATATGGCGGCGACCATGCGGCCCGCGCCCGCTTCCCGCTCGAAGTGTTCCACGCGGTTCGCAAGACGTGGCCCGAGGACCGGCCGATGTCGGTGCGCCTTTCTACGCATGACTGGCACGAAGGCGGCAACACGCCTGAGGACGCGGCGATTTTCGCCCGCCTGTTCAAGGAAGCCGGCGCGGACATGATCGACTGCTCCTCCGGTCAGGTGGTGAAGGAAGAAAAACCGGTTTACGGCCGGCTGTTCCAGACGCCATTTTCCGACAAGATCCGCAACGAGATCCAGGTTCCAACCATCGCCGTCGGAGCGATTTCCGAAGCAGACCACGCCAATTCCATCATTGCCGCCGGCCGCGCCGACCTCTGCGCGATTGCGCGTCCCCATCTGGCGGACCCGTCCTTCGTCATGCACGAGGCAGCGAGGATCGGCTATGACGGGCAGTCCTGGCCAAAGCAATACCACTCCGCCCGTGCGCAATATGTGAACAATCTGGCGCGTGCCGCAACGACGGTAGGCAAGCCATGAGCCGCAGACACGCCCTCGTCACGGGCGCCGGAAGCGGCATCGGCAAGGCGATCGCGCTTGCACTCGCAGCCGATGGCCATATCGTCAGCCTCGTGGGGCGTCGCGCCGCGCCGCTCGAAGCCGTGAAAAAGGAAATCCACTCATCGGGCGGCGAAGCCCATGTCCACCATGAGTTCGATGTGACCGACCCGGCAGCGGTCGAGCAAGGCATTTCGGCTGCGATTGCGAAGAGCGGAGAGATTGCGGTGCTCGTCAACTGCGCCGGCGAGGCTCCTTCGGCGCCGTTCGAGAAAACCGATCTTTCACTCTGGCAACGGGTGCTCACGGTCAACCTGACCGGGGTGTTTCTCGTGACGCAAGCAGCCCTTGCCTCGGTGCGCCGTGCTGGAAACGGCCGGATCGTCAATGTCGCGAGCACGGCGGGCCTGACCGGCTATTCCTACGTTTCCGCCTACTGCGCATCGAAGCACGGCGTTGTCGGTCTGACGCGCGCGTTGGCGCTCGAACTTGCGCGCACCGACGTCACCGTCAATGCCGTCTGCCCGGGTTTCACCGACACGCCGCTGATTGATGGGGCGCTTGAGACAATCAGCGAAAAGACGGGCCGCTCACGCGAGGAAGCCCGCGCCAGTCTCGCGCGAGCCAATCCGCAAGGGCGGTTGGTCACACCTGACGAGGTGGCTCACACCGTCTCCTGGCTGGTGTCGGAGAAGGCGAGCGCCATCACCGGCCAGGCCGTTGCGGTTGCCGGCGGCGAAGTTCTCGGAGGATGACGACATGACAAACCCGATGCAGGCCAAGAAGCGCGCCTTCAAGAACCACAAGGCGAAACACTTCCTGTTCGAAACGGATGCTGACGGCCGGGTTGCCACGATCACGCTCAACCGTCCCGAAAAGAAGAACCCGCTGACCTTCGAAAGCTACGAGGAGCTCGTCGATCTTTTCCGGGCACTCGGTCGCGCCAGCGACGTGCGCGCGGTGATATTGACCGGCGCCAATGACAACTTCTCCTCCGGCGGCGACGTTTTCGAGATCATCGAGCCATTGACGCGCATGTCGATGCCCGACCTGCTCGATTTCACCCGCATGACCGGCGAGCTTGTGCGCCAGATCCGCGCCTGCCCCCAGCCGGTCATCGCCGCCGTCGACGGCATCTGCGCCGGTGCCGGCGCGATCCTGACGATGGCCGCGGATTTCCGTGTGGCAACGCCGGAGGCGAAAACGGCATTTCTGTTCACGCGTGTCGGGCTCGCGGGTGCCGACATGGGCGCCTGTGGCATCCTTCCCCGGATCATCGGCCAGGGTCGCGCGAGCGAACTTCTCTTTACCGGCCGGGTCATGACCGCGACGGAGGGCCATGCCTGGGGCTTTTACAACGCGCTGCATGAGCGTCCGGCGTTGCTGACCGAGGCCGAGAAATACGCACGCGGCATCGCCGACGGCCCGTGGTTCGCCCATGCGATGACGAAGAAGATGCTCGACCAGGAATGGGCGATGGGCATCGACCAGTTGATCGAAGCAGAAGCACAGGCCCAGGCGATCTGCATGGCAACCGGCGACTTCCGCCGCGCCTTCGAGGCCTTTGCCGCCAAAGCGAAGCCCGAATTCAAGGGAAACTGACGATGAGCGCGATGGACAAAGCACCGCGCGGACCGACCCGCGATCATCTTGACTGGCCGTTCTTCGAGGATAACCATCGCGCTCTTGCGGAGGAATTGGACAACTTCATTGCCGGCGGCGGCCTCGGCGCGATCGATCACGGAAATGTCGATACTGCGTGCCGGCATCTGGTCAAGGCGCTCGGTTCCGCAGGCGTTCTCCGCCATTGCGTGCCGAAGGCGTTCGGCGGCGCAAGCGACGAGATCGACAGCCGGTCAGTCTGCCTCGTCCGCGAAACGCTTGCCTATAGCGACGGCCTTGCCGATTTTGCCTTCGCGATGCAGGGGCTTGGCACCGGCGCAATCAGCCTTTCCGGGACGCAGGCGCTGAAAGAGACGGTCCTGCCCAAGGTCGCCAGCGGCGCGTGGATATCCGCCTTCGCCCTTTCCGAACCCGACGCCGGTTCGGATGTCGCGGCGATGACCTGCGCGGCCCGACGCGACGGCGATCACTTCGTGCTCGACGGCGAAAAGACCTGGATCTCGAACGGCGGCATCGCCGATGTCTACACGGTTTTCGCCCGGACCGGCGGGGCCCCCGGCACGCGTGGCATATCTGCCTTCGTCGTCTTCGCCGACACACCTGGCTTTACGATCGCCGAGCGTATCGAGACGATTGCGCCGCATCCGCTCGCCCGGATTCGCTTCGACAATTGCCGCATCCCGGCGTCACAGCTTCTCGGCAGCCCGGGCGAAGGCTTCAAGATCGCCATGCGCACTCTCGACATCTTCCGCCCGTCCGTTGCGGCGGCCGCAACCGGCTTTGCCCGCCGCGCTCTCGACGAGGCGTTGGCGCATGCAAAAAGCCGGAAGATGTTCGGTGCGACGCTCGCCGATCTGCCGACGGCACAAAGCACGTTCGGCGAAATGGCGACCGCAATCGATGCCGCCGCACTTTTGACCTGCCGCACGGCGTGGCAGCGCGACGTACAGAAACGGCCGACGACCCGCGAGGCGGCAATGGCCAAGATGACGGCGACGGAGAATGCGCAATGGGTCATCGACCAGGCGCTGCAGCTCTTCGGCGGTCGTGGGGTACGCGTCGGCGAGATCACGGAGCGCCTCTATCGTGAGATCCGTGCGCTGCGCATCTACGAGGGCGCGACCGAAGTTCAAAAGCTCATCATCGGCCGCGAGCTGATGAAGGGCACGGCACGATAACGGGGGGTGTCGAGCATGCACGGCTCAAAAGTGTCATTCGACTGGCACGATCCATTCGACCTGGATGGACAGCTGACGGAAGAAGAACGCATGGTGCAGCACACCGCTAGGGGCTACGCCGAAGGCCGGCTTTCGCCCCGCGCGCAAGAGGCGTTCCGTCAAGAAAAGACCGATCCGTCGTTCTTTACCGAGATGGGCGAACCGTCGATCCTCAAGCGGAATTCCTGCGGAAAGGCGCTGGAAATCGCCAGAACCGCCCGCGACATGCTCGGCGGAAACGGCATCTCGGACGAGTTCCCTGTGGCGCGCCATCTCGTCATTCTCGAAGTGGCCAACACCTATGAGGGCACCCACGACATCCACGCGCTGATCCCAGGTCGTGCCATCACCGGCATCGCCGCCTTCGCGAACTGAGGTCCGGCATCCGTGTACAGAAGCAAGAGATCGCTGCGGTTCGGAGACTGCGATCCCTCCGGGATCGCCTACTTCCCCTCCTACCTCAACATCCTCGTCGGGGTGATGGAGGACTTCTTCGCTTCGCTCGGCTTTCCCTGGAAGGCGATGATCGACGAACGCCAGATCGGCGTGCCGACGGTGCGCCTCGACCTGACGTTTGTTCGTCCGGGCTTTCAGGGCGACGAACTCGAATTCGAGCTCGCCGTGCGAGGTGTTGGCCGGTCGTCGCTCGACATGGAGCATACGGTCTCGGCTAAGCAAATCGTCCTCTGGACGGCGAAGCACCGGGTCGTCGCCACCTCGCTCGCCAACCACTTTTCCCTTGCATGGCCGGACGATATCCGAGCCGCACTGACGCAACATCTGGAGACAACCAATGCACACCATCCTGCAACCTGAAGGCTGGGCAAAGCCCATCGGCTATGCCAACGGCGTCGCTGCGAAGGGCCGCACTGTCTTCGTCGGCGGTCAGATCGGCTGGAACGAGCGCTCCGAGTTCGAAACCGACGATTTCATCGAGCAGGTCCGCCAGACGCTGAAAAATGTTGTCGCCGTTCTTGCCGCCGGCGGGGCGGAGCCGCACCATATCACTTCGATGACGTGGTACTTCACCGACAAGCAGGAATATGTCGGCAACCTCCGCGGCATCGGCCAAGCCTACCGCGATATCATCGGCAGGCACTTCCCTGCAATGGCGGCAATGCAGGTGGTCGCGCTGGTCGAGGACCGGGCCAAGATCGAGATCCAGGCCACAGCCGTCATCCCCGATTGAGGATTGCCGACATGCCAGAGATCAGATTTTCGCAGAGCGTTTCCGCCCGTCGAGAACAAGGTGCTCTTGTCGTCACCATCGACAATCCGCCCGTCAACGCGCTGTCGGCGCATGTCAGGTCCGGCCTGATGGCTGCTTTGGATCATGCTACTGACCTTCCGACGATTACCGGTCTCGTGATCACCGGTGCCGGCAGCACGTTTATCGGCGGTGCTGATATCAAGGAGTTTGGCAAACCGCCCATCGAGCCGATGCTTCCCGAGGTGATCGATCGCATCGAGACTTTCGAGAAGCCGGTCGTCTGCTCGGTGAATGGCGCCGCCCTTGGCGGCGGCTGCGAGGTGGCGCTCGCCTGCCACGGCCGTATAGCCGGCGAAAAGGCCGCGTTCGGACTGCCTGAAGTGAAGCTCGGCATCGTTCCGGGTGCTGGCGGGACACAACGCCTGCCACGGCTGATCGGCACGCTCGCGGCCATCGATCTCATCGGAACGGGGCGCGTCGCCAAGGCGCGCGAAGCTGTCGCACTCGGCCTTGCCGATGGCACCGCCACGGACCCTATAGCCGCCGCCCTTACGCTCCTGCGCGAACTGGGTGCAAAGCCGCTCCGTCGCACCGGCTTGATGGCCGTCCCGACGGTGGACGCCGCAGCCGTCAGCGCGGCGGAAGCGAGGGTCCTGGCGCGAGCCCGCGGCCAATCTGCTCCGGTCGAGGCGGTACGTCTCGTCAAGGCGGCCGGCCAAGTCGATCTGAAACAGGGATTGGCGGAGGAACGCCGCACATTCCTGCGTTTGCGCGACTCCGTCGAGTCCGCTGCCCTGCGGCACGTATTCTTTGCCGAGCGCGCCGCCGGCAAGATCGCAGGGTTAGAGACAGTCTCGCCACGCAGAATCGAGACAGTTGCGGTGGTCGGCGCGGGGCTGATGGGGTCCGGCATTGCGGTCTCCGCCCTGACCAGCGGCTATCGCGTCATCGCTTTGGAACAGACAAAGGAAGCAGCCGCCGGCGCGCGCGACCGCATTGCCGAAACACTCGACAAAACCGTCCGCTCCGGACGGATGGGCCAGGATGGACGCGACGACTGCCTCGCCAGATTACAGACCACCGCTGAAGCGGCAGACCTCGCCACCGCTGATCTCGTCATCGAAGCGGTGTTCGACGACCTCCAGGTCAAGATGGACCTGTTTCGCAGGCTTGACGACATCCTTGCACCAGGCGCCATTTTGGCGACCAACACCAGCTACCTCGATCCCGACGTGATCGCCGCGGCGACGACCGATCCGTCGCGGGTGGTCGGATTGCACTTCTTCTCGCCCGCCAATGTCATGCGGCTTGTCGAAGTCGTCGATTGCGCCAAGACCGCACCCGATGTGCTGGCGAGTGCAGTCGCCTTCGTGAAACGCCTGGGCAAGTTACCCATTGTCTGCGGCGTTACCGAGGGCTTTATCGGCAACCGCATCTTTTCCGCCTATCGTCGCGAGGCAGAGTTCATGCTCGAGGATGGTGCCGCGCCCGACGAGATCGACGCCGCCTTCGAAGCTTACGGTTTTCCGATGGGCATCTTCGCCGTCAATGACATGGCCGGGTTGGAGATCGCCTGGGCGCGCCGGAAGCGGCAGGCCGCGACGCGGGATCCTGCCGCACGTTATGTCGAGATCGCCGACAGGCTCTGCGAGGCGGGCCGTCTCGGCCGCAAGAGCGGCCGCGGCTGGTACGCCTACCCCAATGGCGAGCGCACCGTCGATCCGGAAGTGACGGCGATGATCAAGGCAGCGCGCGCCGCCAAGAACATCACGCCGCGAGCCTTCACTGCCGAAGAGATCATGGGCCGGCTTCTGAAGGCGATGGTTGATGAAGGGACGGCGCTGCTGGCCGAAGGTATCGCCGCGCGTCCCGGCGACATCGATCTGGTGATGATCAACGGCTACGGCTTTCCGGCCCACAAGGGCGGGCCGATGTTTACCGCGCAGCAAGGCAAGGACCTGAAATCATGAGCGAAGCCTATATCATTGATGGCGTCCGCACGCCCATCGGCCGATACGGCGGCGCTTTGTCGGCCGCCCGTGCCGACGACCTCGCCGCGCACGTAATCCGCGAGGCGCTGGCGCGCGTCGCGTCCGTACCGGCCGAAGAGATCGATGAAGTCGTCTTGGGCTGTGCCAACCAGGCGGGCGAAGACAACCGCAACGTGGCCCGCATGGCCGCCTTGCTTGCCGGATTGCCGGACGCGGTTCCTGGCACGACGATCAATCGGCTTTGCGGCTCGGGGCTGGATGCCGTCGGTTACGCCGCACGCGCGATCCGGCTCGGCGAGGCGGACATCGTGATTGCCGGCGGTGTCGAGAGCATGTCGCGCGCGCCTTTCGTCATGCCAAAGGCCGTGAGCCCCTTCCAGCGCAGCACCGAGATCCACGACACCACGATCGGCTGGCGGTTCATCAACCCGCTCATGGAGGCGAGCTATGGCACCGACTCGATGCCGGAGACCGCTGAAAACGTTGCAGCCGAGTTTGCAATCTCACGCGCGGACCAGGACGGCTTTGCGCTCCGCAGCCAGGCCCGTGCTGCGGCTGCGCAAAAGAATGGCCGCTTCTCGCGCGAAATCGCCCCCTATCCGATCAAAGGGCGCAAGGGCGAGACGACGCACGTCTTAGAGGATGAGCACCCGCGCGAGACGACGTTCGAGAAGCTCGCCAGCCTGCCGACGCCGTTCCGCGCCAATGGCACCGTGACAGCCGGCAATGCATCCGGTGTCAACGACGGCGCGGCCGCACTTTTACTTGCCTCAGGCCGCGCGGTCGAACGCTACGGCCTGAGGCCACTTGCTCGCGTCGAGGGGATGGCAACGGCGGGGGTTCCTCCACGCGTCATGGGTATGGGCCCTGTCTATTCCACCAGAAAGCTCCTGGATCGCCTCGGCGTTGGCATCGGCGATATCGATATCCTCGAGCTCAATGAAGCCTTCGCAGCCCAGGCTCTCGCCTGCATGCGGCAGCTAGGCCTTGCGGATGATGCTACCCACGTAAATCCCAACGGCGGCGCCATTGCCTTGGGACATCCTCTCGGCATGTCCGGTGCGCGCCTTGCGCTGACCGCAGCACTGGAACTTGAACTTCGAGGAGCAAGGCGAGCTGTCGCCACCATGTGTATTGGCGTTGGACAAGGCATCTCGATGTTACTGATGCGACCGTGACGCCGACGGATGCTCAGGTGTCGTTCGGTCCGCTGAAGCCTTTCGTTTCAGGCCGGATGCGTCCGACGAACGGACATCTGGATCGGAGCAGGCGTGTACGGTCTCGAATGTGTGCGTCTGCACTTCAAGAACGATCTGCTCGTCACAGCCGGCCAGAGGTGCGACGCAGCGATAGGGTCTCGACATGCTTTCAAAATCGAAATGGTCTCAGGATCGACTGGGCAGAGACTTGTCGTACCCGCGCGCGCAGGACCGTCCTTCAATCATTTTGCTCGGCGTGCAAAAAGCGATTCCTGTCCGCGAGCGCTAGAAGATCCAAAACAATTTGTATCGCGTCTTCCGCCGGGCGTCATTCCAGCACATTCTAAGGAACTTGACCCGAGCGAGAACGCTTGAGGGAGGAAGTTTCTGGATCAGCTTGTAGCAACCAAACGTATAGATCATGCGCTGGCTGAAGCGCTCTCTAAATGTCTTAGCGCCAAACTTTTTGTCGGAACCAGACCCCTCATAGAAATGGTAGGACGTATCGTCCACATAGGCTACCAAGTCTCGCACGACGAATTCGGACACAACATACGAGGCAAAGCACCAGGGGTTCCCCAGTTCATACCAGCGGGCGTTCAGGATTTCTTCTGCGCCATCTGATCGAAACAATCCGTATATCCACTCAGCGGGGAAGGTCAGATTTCGAGGCACAATACCCTTGGTAAATCTACCTCTGAAATCAAATATATCTGGGCTTGGCCGCTTTATCCTGGACGTTCCGGCCGGGGAGATAAGGGTCGTTGAACCTGCAGCCAGAAGCTTAGAACGGTCGTTCTCCAGAGCGCCCATAAGGGACGACAGATAGTTTTCAGACGACATGTCATCGCATGCCCGCAGGCAAAAGAACTCGGCCGCAGCCGAACCTATCTTGACGGCCTTTGCAAAATTATCCAGTGCGCTCAGATGCACATCATTGCTGATCAGAGAGAAGCGGGGATCGGTCGAGCAAAAGCGCTTAGCGATCTCAACGGTCCCATCCGTCGACACATTCTCTAGGATGAATGCGCGAAAATCTGCGTAGTCTTGTGCAGCTATGCACTGAAGACTGCGCTCGAGCGTTTTGGCGCCATTGTAGACAGGGAAAACGATTGCAACTTTGCTCTTGGCCATTCCAAGCCCCAGGTTTCTTAACCGGAAACAGCTTATTTCCATACTCGATAAGGTGCGCGAGGCTCATCGTCCAGATCGTAGCAAATGCTGGGCATAAAACCGAGTTCGACCAGTTGCGCCGGATTGGTGAAACGGGCAGAGTTCTTAGCCATGAAATCGATACCGCCTTTCTGATCCAGTTCTTCCTTCATCGTTTGGTAATGCTGCGAGCCATTGTAGTGCTGGCGGCCATCAACGGCCTCAGCTATCTTCTCTCGATAATTCGTGAAGAACTTGAAGTGGAGGAGAACGCCCCAGATGGGCGCAAAATTGCGGTTGTACGGCAAGGGCCGGTGAATGCTGCTGCCGAAGTAGCAATGCTTGTCCCAATAGATTAGGGGATATTTGATTAGCTCATTTTCTTCGTTGAAAAGTCGTTTACGCGGACCGCCTTTGACGCTGATACCTCGCTTGAGATAGGAGATCTCATAGCCATCGGCATCAAATCGATTGACTGAGAACCACGGCAGATCTCCGTCGACGGCATTATCGGTTTCCACGCCCGGGTAAATATCCAGCATCGGTGCCGGCAGCCGTTTAATCCCATTGTCTTCAAGAACTTGTATAAGCGCAGGTATCGTTTCTTCGGGGCATTGATCGTAAATGAGAAACTCATCGGAATCGACATTGATATACCAACGTCCATAACCATACCTGCCAAAGAGCCCCTCGCGCCAACGTCTGCCGCGGCGTGCCTTCTCAAATCTGATGTTTGACGTCCACACGTCGATATCTGGCTGTTCGAGCAGATACTCCTTCGTGCCGTCATTCGAAACATCGTCGACGCATATGAAGCGCGTTACCCCGATCTTGCGATAGTGTTTCAGGAACGAAGGCAGCAGAGCTATATCGTTGTGCGTGATGAACACGAGCGGCACATCAATGCTGTTCAAGGGGACTATTGGCTTGGCGGGCAATAGCTCAACGTTTTGCTTGCTTCGCCTCTCCCTGATAGACACCCGCGCATTGTCGTATAGTGTCTTTGCACGGTCGATTATGCTGCGTTTCGGAAATAAAAATTGGCGGTCGAATGGATATTTCATACTGCCACGTTTCATCGATCACAACGTCCTCAGTTTGTCTCCAGAGACAGCCTCTTGCATAAATGCGAATGGAATGAAAGGCCGAACGCCGCCGGGGACGTCGGCGCAAGCGATCGCAGTTGTTTTTTAACATATTCCAATCTGAGTGGTGATTGGTCGGCGCCACGCGTTGACTAGCGGCGCGGGCAGACTGAGCAGGCAGAAAGCCGCAAGGCCCGAGCCCGAATTATGGACGTTGCTTTCCGCGCTCTAAACGCCCCGTCGATTGCCCCACAGCAAGACGTGCAACTGCGGCAGCACCCGTGCATCGAACCATTTGTCGCCGGTCACCTTGTCGACCAGCCAGAGCATGCGGTTCATCACGCCATCGATGTCCACCTTCGCGCTGTCGTCCTGCGGCGGTGGTGGCGTGTGGTTTCCCGGCTGCAGATAGACGGGCAGCGCCGGATATCGCCGGGCCACGTCCCTGGCATAGGCATAGTCACCATCGTCGAACACGACGATCTTGAGCACTGTCATCGGCCGGCCAGCCGCCATCGCAAGACACTCGTCGAGCTTTGCGAAATCGGTTTCCATGCCGCTCGACGGCGGCTTCGGGCTGAGGACCAGAACGTCGAGGTCGGAGAACCAGTCCCTGGCAACGCTGCCCTGCGTCTCAAGCGCAAAGCGATAGCCGTCGCCATGGCCGCAATCGATCAAAGGCCCGAGCGGCTGAATGGCCGGGTTTCCGCCGGAAAGCGAGACGGTCAGCGGCACGCCGCCCGAGAGCCGCCTGACTTCCTCCCATATCTCTCCGACCGACCTCGGCTGCCACTGGTCGCGGTACTCGCTGTCGACGGCATGCAGCGTATCGCACCAGGAACAGCGGTAGTCGCAGCCGCCGGTGCGCACAAACACCGTCGGCTGGCCGATCAACACGCCCTCACCCTGGATTGTCGGCCCGAAGATCTCGCTGACGCGGATCGCCGCACCCGTCATGGCCGATATTCCGCCCATGTCTTCGGCGTCTCGCTGACGCGAACTGCCGACGTTTCCGGCAGCCGCTCCTTGCACCAGTCGTAGAAATGCCTCGCCAGGCACTCCGACGTCACCCGGTCGTGTCCGAGCACGTCGTTGAGATGGCGGTGGTCGAAGCTGCCGTCGATGTAGTGCTTGAGCGGGGCGAGGTCGTGATAATCCCGCACGAAGCCGTTGTCGTCGAGATCCGCGGCGGCAAGCTCGACCTCGACGATGTAGTTGTGGCCGTGCAACCGCGCGCACTGGTGATCGGCGGGCAGATGGCTCAACTGATGCGAGGCGGAGAAGTGGAATTCCTTGGTGATGCGGTACATCAGCGAACCTCCTCTGCCGAGAAGCGGCTGGTGGCAGCGCGCCAGAAATCCGGATCGGCATACTCGGTCGGGTCATCGACGCCGGCGAGATGGAAGGCCTCGCGCCGCTCGACGCAGGTGCCGCAGCGACCGCAATGGCGTGCGCCGCCCTTGTAGCAGGACCACGTCTCACCAAAAGGCGTGCCGTGCTTGGCGCCGTCCGTAACGATGGCGGCCTTCGGGACATTGACATAGGGTGCAAGGAGCTGAACGGTGCCATAGCCCTCCAACGCCTCGTCCTGCATTTTCTGGAACGCATCGATGAAGCCCGGCCGGCAATCTGGGTAGATGAAATGGTCGCCGCCATGGACGGCAACGGCGACGGCGTCGGCCTTTTGCGCCGAGGCGAGGCCGAAGGCGATCGCCAGCATGATGGCATTGCGGTTCGGCACCACCGTGGCCCTCATCGTCTCCTCGGCATAGTGGCCATCGGGCACGTCGACGTCATCGGTCAGCGCCGATCCGGTCAGGTGCCGGCCAACGCCGGTGATGTCGATGATCTGGTGAGGAACGCCAAGCCGGTGGGCACAGGCCGCGGCGAAGTCGAGTTCCTTGCGATGGCGCTGGCCGTAATCGAAGGAAAGAAGGCCGACGAGTTCGTGCTCGGCCGCGATCCTGTGCGCGAGCGAAACGGAGTCCAATCCGCCGGAGCAGATGACGATAGTTCTCATAATTATGGGTCCCTTGTTTTGACCGGGTGGGCTGCGACCGGATGCGGGCCGCTTTTAAGCCATTGCTACGGTTTTGACCAGCCCTTAGCGGCGAGCCTTGCTTGCGGCGGCGGCACCGCCATTCCAATCGGTCGGAACGACGGACGAGCAATTTTATCCTCTGCGCAAAATCAAAAATCACTTCGGCCGATTTCCGCCGCGTTTCAAAGAGGCTAACGTCGCGCCATCACCGCCTGACGGCGGTGAGCTCCGGCCCCCGTCGTTGGCGACAACTGCCAAACGGTGGCGGAGTTCGGTATTGGAGGAGTTCTGGAATGCTGATCGACGGAAAAGTCTTCATTGTGACCGGTGGCGGATCTGGCCTTGGTGCCGGCGTTGCACGCCTGCTCCACGGCAAGGGCGCGCGTGTCGTCCTTGCGGACATCAACGAAGACGCCGGGCGGGCGATGGCCGAGGCGCTTGGGAGCAATGCTCTTTTCGTCAAGACGGATGTCACCAGCGAGACCGATGGCGCAGCCGCAGTCTCCGCAGCCGTTGATACCTTCGGCCATCTTAATGGGCTGGTGAATTGCGCCGGCATCGCGCCGGGCGAAAAGGTACTTGGGCGCGACGGCCCTCATCGGCTCGACAGCTTCGCCCTTGCCGTTGGCATCAATCTGATCGGCACATTCAACATGATCCGCCTGGCAGCGGCGGCGATGGAAAAGGAAGCACCCGGCGACGACGGCGAGCGTGGCGTCATCATCAACACCGCCTCTGTCGCGGCCTTCGACGGTCAGGTCGGCCAGGCTGCCTATTCCGCCTCGAAGGGCGGCGTCGTCGCCATGACTCTGCCGATTGCCCGCGAACTGGCACGGCACGGCATCCGTGTCGTGGCGATCGCGCCGGGCATCTTCGAAACGCCGATGATGGCCGGCATGCCCCAGGAAGTACAGGACTCGCTCGGCAAGAGCGTTCCCTTCCCGCAGCGCCTCGGCAAGCCGGAGGAATTCGCAGCCCTTGTCCAGCATATCTGCGAAAACCGGATGCTGAACGGCGAAGTCATCCGCCTCGACGGCGCGCTTCGCATGGGCGCACGCTGAGACTGATATCTGACAGGCCGGATGCGCGTTGCGTCCGGCCAAATGTGCTACTGTCTGAACAGGCAGCGTGTTTCGAGTGGTACGGTATCCCTTGGACGCCGTGTTTGTCGCGCGGCGCTACAATCATTTCCGTACAGCATCTGAAAATCAGGCGTCGGAACGCTCACCGTGCACCGCCCGCGGTTGAACCGGGGCAATGACATAGGCGCAACGACGCGCGCCGGCGAGAATATGTTCGGTGCGCTCAACCGCCACGTCGCGGCCGAGAATATCGCGGAAGATGTTGATCTCCGCCCGGCAAAAGCCCTGGCAACTGGCAGCGGCGGCGCAGATCGGACAATGGTTCTCAACGAAGAGAAAAGTGCCGTCGTCCGCCTCCTCGTAGCCGGCCATGTAACCTTCGGCGGTTCGCAGGCGCACGAGCTTCTCCACCCGATCACGCAGGCTCCTGGCGCCGTCGAGCGCTGCGCGATAGCCGGTTCGTGTCTCCTCCTCGCGCGCCGCGATCACGCGATCGACGGCGGCGTCGCCGAGCGTCTGGCGGATCGTGCGCAGCAGCTGGACAGTCAACTCCGCATGGGTATCGGGAAATTCCGCATGGCCCGACGCGGTCAGCCCCCAGAACTGCGAGGGACGGCCGACGCCCCGCGCCTCCGACCAGGAATTTACAAGCCCCTCCTCGGCAAGGCGCACGAGTTGCTGGCGCGCCGCCTCACCTGATATCGACAGGCGCTTGCCAAGTGCAGCCGCCGTTTGCGGACCATGCAGCTTCAGCGCCAGCAGGATGCGTTCGGCTGGCGAACGTCCCTGGCTTTGATCCGGATTTAACAAGTGATCGCTTGACATATTATTGCCCGGAGATTTACAAAGAATTGTCTTGTTAAATACACGCCGGATGGATCTCGCACAAGACATTCGCTGCGTTCCATCCGGCCGAAGAGGATTTCAACCATGGCTTTCGAACTCCCCTCCCTACCCTTTTCCATCGGCGCTCTGGCCGAAGCTGGAATGAGCGCCGAGACGCTGGAATTCCACCACGGCAAGCACCACCAGGCTTATGTCACGGCACTCAACGGCTTCGTCGAAAAGGATCAGGCTCTCGCCGGCCTTTCGCTGGAAGACATCATTCGCCATGCAAACGGTAGGACCGAACTGGCGCCGGTCTTCAACAATGCCGGGCAACACTGGAACCATATCCTGTTCTGGAACAATCTCTCGCCCAAGGGCGGGCGCATTCCGGACAGTCTCGAAAAGAAGATCGTGGAGGACTTCGGCAGCGTTACGGCCTTCAAGGACGCGTTCAAGACCGCGGCCMCCAGCCAGTTCGGTTCCGGCTGGGCCTGGCTCGTGCTCGACGCCGGTGGCAAGCTCAAGGTGACGAAGACCGCCAATGGCTCGAACCCGATCGCCACCAATGAGGGCAAGGCCCTGCTCGGTCTCGATGTGTGGGAACACAGCTACTACATCGATTACCGCAGTCGCCGCCCCGACTATGTCAGCAATTTCCTCGATCGGTTGGCGAACTACGAGTTCGCCGAGGCTGAGCTTAAGTCCGCCTGATCACCTCTGCCGTGGCGCCGCGCCGGCGGCGCCACGCCCATGCCTCAGCCGGATTGCGCCCATGACCCAGACCACCTCTGTCGATATCACCGCTCACGCCGAACGTGCCGTCACCAGACCTCAGTTCGCCGACACGATGGCGCGGCTGGCATCAACCGTCTGCGTCGTCAGCTCCGGCAGCGGCTCCGAGTGCCTGGGCCGGACGGCGACCGCCGTCTTCTCGCTTTCCGCAAACCCTCCGTCCATCGTCGTCTCGATCAAGGCGGATAGCGCGCTTGCCGACACCATATTGAAACAGGATGGGTTCTCGCTGGCGATGCTCGCCCAGGGTCAGGAACTGGTTGCCGACGCCTTCGCCGGCCGCGTCGCGGCAGCCAGTCGCTATCTCGTCGGCATCTGGGCGGACTGGCCCTCCGGCCGTCCGCGTCTTCTCGGTGCCGCCGCCGGGCTCGACTGCGTGCTCAGCGCTTCCATCCTCGTCAGCGACCACCGGCTCTTTGTCGGAACGATCATCGCCACCGAAACCGCCGCTTACGCCGACCCCCTGCTCTGGAGCGAGCGGCAATACCAGGCACTGGAGAGACCGACGCCCTTTGCCGCCACGTCCGGCGGACGCCCATTGCCATCAGCCAACTCGTGCCCAACAATCTGAGCGGCGCGAACGGACACCCATTTGGGAGCTGCCATGCGACAGGTGCTTGAAAAAATTCTGGACGAAGGACGTGACGACGCGCTCTTGCGCTTCACCCTCGGCAGCATTTGTCTGCAGGAGGCGGATGCCGAGACCGCCCTTGTCCACCTCAGGCGTGCAATCGAATTCGATCCCAGCTATTCGGCCGCCTGGAAGCTCATCGGCGCGGCGATGCTGAAGCTCAACCGCATCGAGGAAGCGCGGCGCATCTGGACCGAAGGACGGTCCGTGGCCGAAAAGAAGGGCGACCTGCAGGTGGCACGCGAGATCACCGTTTTCCTCAAGCGGCTGGACAAACAGTGTGCGGCCGCGAACAAAGGCTCGCCGTAACGGCTCAAGGCATGGCGCGCAAATGTGTTCAGCGGCTTTTCGGCACCGAACATGTGCGGATACAAGGGCTTAGGCTGAAGTGACGAATTAATCATTTAAGCCAGCGCATGATGCTTGCGAGTTTATGAAGCCGAGGAATTTGGCGGCGAGCTTGTTATAGCGTCTTGCAGCCGATGCAGGCATTGACCGCGCCTATTAGGGCGCGCCGAACCGCCCGATACATAAATCGCAGAAGTCCTAAAGCAAATGGCGCACTTGGATGAAGTCCGTGTTAGCACCACATGGCGATGGATTGCCAATCGCTTCAATGCGCTTCGGTTCGCGTCCGCACCCTGAACTTTTCGTTTCCTGAACAATTGCGTTCTGGCAGCGTTCATAATTCAGGGTGCTTAGTAGGATCGCGGTTTAGGAGGATCATCCATGAGAAAGATCGTTGCAATCAGCGTGCTGCTCGCGTCGTTTTTACCCGGCATTCCACTTGCACAAGACATAGAGCTTTATATCGATCGCGGCGGGCCAAGATATAACGATGGACCACGTTACTACGACGAGGACTATCGCGATTACCGCGCTGAGCGTCGCTATTGTTCCCCTCGACGAGCCTTGGCAATCGCACGGGAGCAAGGCCTACCAGGCGCCCAGATTGGTCGCACCACCAATCGCTGGATTGAAATACGAGGAACCCGCGGACGTTCAATCGTCTTCGGCCTTTCACCTCGCTGCCCGATCCTCGGTTACAATGATTAACGCCTGGCATTTGCCGGATGGGCTTCATTGCGTTCTTCCGCACGATCGGGCTTATAGGTCCGGAAGTCGCCGTGGTTCCCACGTCCTACACAGGTGGCTTGTCGGATATCCGGAGGGAATGTCTTGCAGAGAGTTATTGTTACAGGCGCGAACGGCTTCGTGGGCAAAAGCATGCCGACTTCGCTGATCCGTCGCGGTTGCCAAGTGTATTCGCTTGGCAGGACTGATCCAAAAGTGGACGGCGTGAGCTTCCATCAGATGGATCTGCTTGATTCTGATGCTGATGAATTCCGACGGGTAGCTGCGATTGGCGCTGACACGATGATCCACGTGGCGTGGTGCACTGAGCCCGGCGTTTATTGGACCAGCATTGACAATCTCAGATGGATGGCCGCTTCGCTTCGGCTTCTTGATGCTTTTTTAGCAGGGGGCGGAAAACGCGTCATCATTGCAGGGACCTGTGCAGAATACGACTGGAATTTCCACACTTTGACCGAAAGGGAAACGCCCCTAGCCCCATCGACAATTTACGGGCAGGCCAAAGCCTCTCTTCATGCGACCGTCAACGCATACGCGCAGAAGCACTCAATTTCCTTTGCCTGGGCCCATATCTTCTTTCCCTATGGCCCCGGAGAGAAACGCCGACGCCTGCTCAGCGATTTAGTCTGTAACCTTCTCGATGGCCTGCCGATGGACGTTTCCGATGGCAAACAAATTCGCGACTTCATGCATGTTGATGACGTCGCTGACGCGATCATAGAACTCGCTGCTAGCGATGTGCAGGGTCCCGTAAACATTGCTAGCGGCGAGCCGCGGCAACTGCGCGAGATCATCGAGCTAACCGCGAAAGAAGTTGGCAGACGCGACCTAGTAAGGCTGGGGGCGCGCCCTCCGTTGGCAAACGATCCGCCTTGCCTCGCTGCATCCGTACTGCGCCTTCGGAATGAGGTTGGATTTCGCCCTCGATACACGCTAGAGGACGGCATCAGCGCCACCGTGGCGTGGTGGAGATCAAATTTGACGAACGAAGCGATCAGAAGATGACGTACAGGAATTGCCCGGTCTGCAAAAGCACCGAGTTCGTGACATCTGTTTCACGCAGCCAGATCCCGATCCTCCAGAACAGAGTTTACGACACAAGAGATGAGGCGCTGCAGGCGCCCTCTGGGCGCTTAACTCTATGCACCTGCTCAAGGTGTGGCTTCAGCTACAACGGTGAGTTCGACGAGAAACTCATCACTTACGACGAGCATTACAACAACGACGTGCCCTCGGAGACCTTTGAACGTTACGCCGAAGACATCGCAAAACTCCTGATAACGAAGTACAATCTGACGTCGGGAACCGTTTATGATGTGGGTTGCGGCAAAGGAACTTTCTTAAGGACGCTTTGCCGCTTGGCTCCAGGCATCAAGGGCATCGGCATAGACCCCAGCTGCATTCCTGTAGAACAGGACAACTTCACCCTGATCCAAGATGTCTTCCGGCCAGGATCATTCGGGGCTGATACCAAGCTCGTGATCCTTCGGCACGTCTTGGAGCATATAACGGAACCCGTTCAATTTCTTATGCAACTCGCTGAAGCGGCGCCCAATATCCCGCTCTATGTGGAGGTGCCTGAGGTCAACTGGATCCTCAAAAATGGCGCTTTCTGGGACTTTTGCTACGAGCACTGCAACTACTTCAGTGCGCAGTCCTTACGAACTGCCATGCAACTTGCAGGCTTTTCCGATATAGAGCAGCAGCCCTCCTTTGGAGGGCAGTATCAATGGGCCATTGGCGTGTCCAAGGGGCGAGCCACATCTACCGAATTAACCGGTCTCGATGCCACGGCAGCAGTTCGAGCTTACGCAGCGTCAGAGGATCACTCGATAGGCTCGGTAAAAAGGATGGTGAGTGAGGAGCCTCGCACCGCGGTATGGGGTATGGCAACAAAAGGCGTTATCCTGGCTTGCCTCGTCGATGGAGTGGCGATTGGCATAGATATAAACGACAAAAAGCAAGGGAAATTCGCACCGTTGTCGGGTGTGGAGATCGCAGCACCCCAAATCCTGAAGAGCCGACCTGTCGACACCATAATCATCATGAACAATAACTATGAGATCGAAATCCGAAGGAAATTAGCGGAGATGGGCGTCGGGGCTCGCGTCGTCGTGATGTAGGTCACTGCCGGCCTGATGAACAAAGCGAAAGTCGTTGTTATCTTCCCCGAAATGCTCCAACACAGTCTAGAGTGCATTGCGAAGAAGACGTTTGCAGATTTCAAAGTGATGATGCCCAAGGTGCGCAGCTCAGGTTTGATGGCTGGGCTTATCGTTGTTTTGGTCTTCATAATGCAAATCTTATGATCGTTGCGCGCCTTAATGTATCATAAGATTTGCCTTACCCAAGGCTGCCAGTGTCGTGCGCACACGCTAGGCATGAGAGCTTCCAGCTGCGCTCATCCTACCGTTTTAGTTCTCACGGCACCTGGAATCTTGGGGTATTTGCTGGATAATTCCCCAAAATAAGAACCTGAAGCGCAGGAAGCAGATCCTAGGGATTGAGATGCGCTAGGCGTCAGGCGGACCCAAGCCGCCTGATATTGCCGGCAAGCTCGGCTGCGAGACGCAAGGCCGCCGCCGTTGCTCCTGCCATCTGCGGCATGATCAGCCATTCGAGTGTCCAGGCAGCGCCGGAGCGCTCCTGTTCGTGCACCAGCGCCTGATGCACCCCGGAAAGCTGCGTCGCATTGAAACGGGCAAGCGCCACCAACACCTCGGCGGCAACCGGATTCTGCTTGTGCGGCATCGCCGACGATCCGCCACCACCCGCAAGTTCGATTTCGTCACCTAGCTGCGCCATCAGCGCAATGTCCTGCCCGAACTTACCGAGGCTGCCGGTGACGAGCGACAGCGCGTTGGCGAAGTCGGCAACTTCCGAGCGCTGGCAGTGCCATTGCGGAAAATCGGCAAGCGCCAGTTCCTCAGCCAGCGTGGCGCGAACATCGTCGGCCCTGTCCTTCAGCTTGTCGAGCGTGCCCGCCGCACCGCCGAACTGAACCGCGAAGAGATCTCGATCCATCGCCTGCAGCCGATCCTTGTGATCGAGCAAGGGTTCGATCCAGGTGCGCAGCCGATCGGACACGGTAATCGGTATCGCCGCCTGCATCCGCGTGCGGCCCATCAGCTCTCGCTCGCCCCATTGATCGTCGCATTCCTCCAGCACCGAAACGACATCGCCAAGGCGAGTGCCGAAAAGCTCGGCAACAGCCTTCATGCGCAACATCAAGCTCGTATCGATGACGTCCTGGCTCGTCGCGCCAAAATGCACGTGCGTTGCAGCCTCACCACCCACAGCCGCACGCAACTGTCGAACAAGTTCCGGAACGACGACGCCGTCGACTGCCATGGCCCGCCTGAGTGCAGCCACATCGGGAGAAAACCCGCGACAGGCCTCGGTGATGCGATCGGCAGCACTTTCCGGGATGACCCCGTGGATCGCTTCTGCGCGCGCCAGCGCCGCCTCGAAGGAGAGCATCGCATGAATGTCGGCGGCGGTCGAAAACTCGGCAGCGACCGCCTCATCGCCCAGAAGGCCCGAGAGATAGGGATGATCGAAAGCGGAATAGGTCATGGTCCCCCCGATAGTTGTCGCGATGCCCGCTCGCGCTTGAACGGAATGCCACGGTCTGCCTTGCGCCGTCCATGCACCAAGATGCAAAGGATCGGCCTCTCGCGTGACATTCCAGCTTCAGATGTCGAGGAAGACCGTTTCCTTCTCACCCTGCAGGTGAATGTCGAAGACATAACTAGGGGCGCTGCCGGTCGCGACAAGCGTCGCGACACGATGGCGATGCTCGACGCGCAAAAGCAAGGGATCGGCGGCGTTCGCCTCGGCTTCATCGGGGAAATACATCCGCGTGTGCAGGCCGATATTGATGCCGCGCGCAACGATCCAGAATGTGATGTGCGGCGCCATCGGTCGGCCGTCCTTGAACGGCACGCGACCCGGCTTGATGGTTTCGAAACGGAAGACCCCGTCTTCTGCACCGGTCGGACACCGTCCCCAGCCGGAGAAGCTTGGATCCGCCGCGCCGCGCATTTCCGACGGCGAATTGTAGAGCCCCGCCGCGTCCGCCTGCCAGATTTCCACCAGCGCATCCCGAAGCGGCGTCCCCGTACCATCGAGCACCCGGCCACTGACGGTGATGCGTTCGCCGAGCGTGCGCTCGCTCACCATCGTCGTGCCGAGGTCGGCGTCATAGACGCCGCCGATGCCACAGAAATTCGGCGTGAGACCGATATGCACGTAGGGACCAGCGGTCTGCGACGCCGTTTCCTTGAGATAGCCGAGCGCCTGGACCATCAGTTGCCCTCCATGCGGTTTTCAAACAGCGTCGAGCGGCGACCGCGCAAGACGATATCGAACTTGTAGGCCCGCGCATCCATCGGGATGGTGTTTGCCCAATCGAGCGGTGCGATCAGTTGCTCGATCGCACGGCGATCGGCGATCGTGTTGACGATCGGACACTTCCAGATCATCGGATCGCCCTCGAAATACATCTGGGTGATCAACCGCTGCGCAAAGCCGTGACCGAAAACCGAAAAGTGGATGTGGGCGGGACGCCAATCGTTGACGCCGTTCGGCCAGGGATAGGGTCCGGGCTTGATCGTACGGAAGGAGTAAAAGCCGTCTTCGTCGGTGATCGTGCGGCCGCAGCCGCCAAAATTCGGATCGAGCGCTGCGAGATAGCTTTCCTTCTTGTGACGGTAGCGCCCGCCGGCATTGGCCTGCCAGAATTCAAGAAGAGCGCCGGGAACAGGCCGGCCGCGTTCGTCGAGTACGCGCCCATGAACGATGATGCGCTCGCCGATCGCGCTTTCGCCCGGCTTGGCGAAGTTATGGATGAGATCGTTGTCGAGTTCGCCCAGCATGGAATGACCAAAGACCGGGCCGGTGATTTCGGAAATGGTGCCGTCGAGCGACAAAAGCGCCTTCTGCGGCGAGCGCAGCACCGAGGTCTTGTAGCCTGGCGTCAGCGCCGGCGCATGCCAGTTCCTGTCGCGGGGAAAAAAGGCGCCGGTCTCGGGCTTCCGGTTGGCTCTATCGGACATCTCGTTGCTCCCGTCAGGCCGCCTTGCCGGCGTCCATTTCCGCAAAGACCTGCTTGACGATCTTGATCGCGTGGTTCGCCGCCGGAACGCCGGCATAGATCGCCACATGCAACAGCGCCTCGCAGACATCGTCACGGCTGGCGCCGGTATTGGCGGTCGCACGCACGTGCATGGCAACCTCTTCGTCCTGGCCCAGTGCCGCCAGAAGCGCGATGGTCACGATCGAGCGCTCACGTTTCGTCCAGGTCGGTCGCGACCAGACGTGCCCCCAGGCCGCCTCGGTGATCAACTCCTGGAACGGCCGGTCGAAATCGGTCGAGGCCGATTGCGCACGGTCCACGTGGTTGTCGCCAAGGACGGCCCGCCGCGTCGCCATGCCCTGGCGATAGCGGTCGGAGGGCGCGAAGGCATCACTCATGGCTGTTGTCTCCATGCGTTACAATTTCAAAAAAGGCGCGCAATACCGCAGTCAGTGCCTCCGGCTTTTCAACGCAAGGGATATGCCCGGCATCGCGGATAACCTCGTAGCGGGCGCCGGGAATAAGGCGAGCTGTGCCAAGCACCACATCCGGCGGCGTCGATCCGTCCTGGTCGCCGACGACGCAAAGGACGGGCACGGCGATGCGCCCAGCCGCTTCGGTATAATCGGCATCGCGGATCGCACCACAGGTGGCGGCATAGCCCGTCACCGACTGGCGGATCAGCATGTTGCGGTAGCCTATCAGCGCCGCATTCTCAGGGCGTCGGAACTCAGGCGTGAACCAGCGTTCGAGGATGCCGTCGGCGATCGCCTCAATGCCATGGGCGTCGATGGCCGCGATGCGCTGCGCCCACAGTTCCGGCGTGCCGATCTTGTGCGCGGTATCGCAGAGAACGAGGGCCCGCACGAGATCCGGCCGCCGCTGATAGAGCGACTGGGCGATCAATCCGCCGACCGAGAGGCCGCAGACGATTGCCTGTTTGACCGAGAGCATGTCGAGCAGGCCGGCAAGGTCATTGGCGTGGTCTTCGATCGCGTAAGGGAGCGGACCGATATCGGAGAGACCGTGGCCGCGCTTGTCGTAGAGAACGATCGCATAGTCACCGGCAAGGCGCACGATGACGTCACGCCAGATGCGAAAGTCGGTGCCCAACGAATTGGCAAAGACCAGCACCGGCCGCTCGGCCGTGGCGCCGATGACCTGATAGTGGATTGTGATGTCATTGATGCGGGCAAACTGCACGGCACTTCTCCTCTGCAACCAAATTGTCTGTTTAATCTGGTTAGGTAAAATGATATTTCACGGCATTCCATTAACTCAAGAGTTATGAATTCCATGGTCGACGCCCGGGTCAAGTTTCGTCATCTGCAGACTTTTGTCGAGGTCGCAAGGCAGAAGAGCGTCATGAAGGCCGCCGAACTCCTGCATGTCAGCCAGCCAGCCGTCACCAAGACAATCCGCGAGCTGGAGGCGGTTCTGGGCGTTGCCGTTTTCGAGCGCGAAGGACGCGGTATCAAGATCACCCGCTATGGCGAGGTCTTTCTTCGCCATGCCGGTGCGGCACTGACGGCACTGCGCCAGGGCCTCGATTCGGTCTCGCAGGAGCGCTCCGGTGATGGCGTACCGGTGCGCATCGGAGCATTGCCGACGGTCTCGACACGGATCATGCCGAAGGCGATGTCGCTCTTCCTGAAGGAGGACACCGGCGCACGGATCAAGATCGTCACCGGCGAAAATGCCGTCCTTCTCGAGCAACTGCGGGTTGGCGACCTCGATCTCGTCGTCGGCCGGCTGGCGGCGCCGGAAAAGATGACCGGCTTTTCCTTCGAGCACCTCTATTCCGAACAGGTGGTCTTTGCTGTTCGAGCCGGTCATCCCTTGCTTTCCGACGCGCAATCGGCCTTCGCTCATCTCGGCGACTACCCGGTGTTGATGCCGACGCGTGCCTCCATCATCCGCCCCTTCGTCGAACACTTCCTGATTGCCAACGGCATACCTGGCCTGCGGAACCAGATCGAAACGGTCTCCGACGCCTTCGGCCGCGCCTTCGTGCGCGCCAGTGACGCGATCTGGATCATTTCGGCGGGTGTCGTCGCCAGCGACATTGAGGATGGCACACTTGCGGTCCTGCCGATCGACACCAGCGAGACCAAGGGCCCGGTTGGCCTGACGATGCGCGCGGACTCCATTCCGTCGCTGCCGCTTTCCATCCTGATGCAGACCATCCGCGAGGCGGCAGCGGCTATCGCGCCGAAAGCCTGACGGTAGTCCGGTAACGGACACCGGGCCACCTTTACAAAACCTCCTCGTCAGCCGAGATTGCGGCCCTCATCCGTTCACCGAAACCACCATGCGATCGATCCAATGCAGCTCGAAATCTTCACCGGACACCACATTGCCGACATGCTGGACTGGTTCCCGACCGCCGAAGCGCTCATTCAATGGGGCGGGCCCGGGCTCCGCTTTCCGCTTGATGAGACGCAGCTCGAGGAGATGCAGGCTTCGACATCCGGGGATGCACCGACGCGCTGGATGTTTGCCGGCATTGTCGACGGCAATCTTGCCGGCCACGCCCAGGTCGCGCTCGACTGGGAAAATGGCGTCGGTCGTCTGAGCCGCGTGGCGATCAACCCGCGGTTTCGCGGCCAAGGTCTCGCCCACCCCTTCCTCCAGCGGGTCATCGCGCGCTTCTTCGCAGACGCCCGCTTCGAGCGACTGGAACTCAACGTCTATACCTTCAACACGGCCGCAATCCGCACCTATCTGAAGCTCGGCTTTATCGAGGAAGGCGTTCGGCGGTCTTCGGCCAGGGTTGGCGATATCAGGTGGGACACCGCCATTTATGGCATGCTGCGCAGCGATCTCGCGGCGAAAATCCCGGCGTAATTAGAACGGCAACCCGACGTAGTTTTCGGCAAGCGCCGTCGAGGCGGCGCGCGAATGGGTGAGATAATCGAGTTCCGCCTCCTGGATCTTCTGGTCGAAATCGCCGGTATCCGGAAAACGGTGAAGCATCGTCGTCATCCACCAGGAAAAGCGCACGGCCTTCCACACTCTCGCTAGGGCATGCGCCGAATAGGCGTCCACACCGGCATTCGAGCGGTCCTGATAGTGTTCCAGCAGTCCTTCGAAGAGGTAGTGCACGTCACTTGCCGCAAGGTTCAAACCTTTGGCACCGGTCGGCGGCACAATATGCGCGGCGTCGCCAACCAGGAACAGCCGCCCGAAACGCATCGGCTCGGCGACGAAGGAGCGGAGCGGCGCGATCGATTTTTCAAACGACGCGCCGGTGACCAACGCCTCGGCATGGTGCGCCGGCAATCGCCGCCTGAGTTCGTCCCAGAAGCGCTGATCCGTCCAATCCTCGATCTTCTCGTCGAGCGCGCATTGCAGGTAATAGCGGCTGCGGGTCTGCGAGCGCATCGAGCAAAGGGCAAACCCACGCGGATGGTTGGCGTAGATCAGTTCATGGCTGACCGGCGGGACATCGGCAAGAATGCCGAGCCAGCCGAAGGGGTAGACTTTTTCGAAGGTGCGGATCGCCTTTTCAGGAACCGACTTGCGGCTGATCCCGTGAAAGCCGTCGCAACCGGCGATGAAATCGCAATCGATACGGTGACTTATGCCGTCGAGTTCATAGGTGACGTACGGATTGTGACCATCGAAATCATGCGGTTCGACATTTGCCGCAGCGTAGATCGACGGTGCGCCGGTGAGCGCGCGCTCTTCCATCAGGTCGCGCGTCAGTTCCGTCTGGCCATAGACCATCACGCGCTTGCCGCCGGTCAGGTTGTAGAGGTCGATGCGATGATCCCGGCCATCAAAGGCGAGCGAAAAGCCGTCGTGCGGCAGACCTTCGGCATGCATGCGCTTGCCGGCCTTCGCACGGTCCATCAGGTTGACCGTTCCCTCCTCCAGCACGCCGGCCCGCACCCGGCCAAGAATGTAGTCCTTGCTCACGCGATCGAGGATGACATTGTCGATGCCGGCACCGGTCAACAATTGCCCAAGGAGAAGGCCCGATGGACCTGACCCGATGATGACGATCTGTGTGCGCATGCCTTCCTCCCGAAACTGACTTTTGACAAGACTCTGCTCGGGAGAGCCACCAGGCTCAATGGACATTTCAGTCAGGAAATTGCACTAATCGAACATCACCAACGGATGCGGTCGATGAAAAGGACGGTTCCAACCTACCAGCTTTACGGCGAGCAATCGCTGGAGCGGCCGGATTTCTGGCTGCATTGTGAGACGATCCCGTCGCGCAGCAGCCTGCATCATTGGGAGATCGGGCTGCATCGCCATGAGAGTTTCTTCCAGATCTTGTACATTGCCGGCGGATCGGGAGACGCGGTGTTCGGCGACACCGCGCACCCCATTCGCCCACCGGTGATGATCACCGTGCCGCCGGCGATCAGCCATGGCTTCCGCTTTTCCCGTGATATCGACGGGTTCGTGTTCACGGTCCTCGCCACGCATCTCAGGGTATCGCCCGGCGAGCGCAGCCGCCTCGGCGCCTGGATGGCGACGCCGCGTCTCACTCGCCTCGACGGCAGCGACGACGGCCGCTATGTGGCGCTGACCCTTGCCCGGCTGGGTGCGGAATGGGAAGCCAGCCGGAGCCACCGCACCGATCTGCTCGATTCCTATCTGACGTCGGCGTTGACACTGGGCGCCCGCCTCGATGAAGCGGACCCCGTCGAGGACGACGCCGCCGACACGGAGAACGAGCAACGCGTCGAACTTTTCCTCAGTCTCGTCCAGCAGCATCATCGCGCACACAAGCCCGCAGCGTTCTACGCACGCGAACTCGGCCTATCGCCGACGCATCTCAACCGTATCGCCCGCAGCATCACCGGCCAAAGCGCCCACGAGATCATCGCGCGCAAGCTGACGGACGAAGCACGGCGCGAGCTCGTCTTCACCCGAGGTAGCGTGCAGGAGATCAGCTTCCGGCTCGGCTTCGCCGATCCCGCCTATTTCTCTCGCTTCTTCTTGCGCCAGACCGGCATGACACCCAGGGCCTGGCGGCTTGCCGAGCGCACGAAGCTCGGAGCATAGGCACTCGGATGGCAATCAGTTGCCGAGCCGGCCGCGCGCCCCTGGCGATGTCGCTGCCTATTGCGGCCACCTGTTTTTTCGCCTCCGTTTCCGAAACGAAACAGCCGCCTGCCAAAGTCATACAAGACCTCGGCAAGCAGCTGTCCGCGTCGAATCGGATCCCTCAGAACTTGAGGCTCAGATTTGCCTTGAACGTCTGATCGCTGACGCCGCTGCCGAACTGTCCGGCGTAAATCAGCCCGAGATTGGCATCCGGCGTAAGAGCAAAGTCGAGACCGGCTTCGAGCACCGCCGCATCCTCGGCGATCGGAACGCCAGCGATGGTAAAGGTGCTCGCAGACGAGAACCCATTCGACGACAGCGGCAGCGTATCGCCGAAGGCGTGTTTCCAGCCTATCGTGCCGCGCGCCGTCGCTAGCATACCGCCGAGGTCGAAACTGGATGCTGCGCGCAGACCGAGGGTCGTGAACGTGGTGTCCTGCGATGCGTCGCTGCCAACGAGTGCAGCTGCCCCGCCGCGTTCCGCAAAGCCATCGCGGTTGAGCTGCACATAGGCGAGATTGGCAAACGGCTCCAACTCGACCGAGCCGGTCCTGACGGCATAGGCAAACTCGCCAAAGACCTGGCCAGTGCCGGCATCATAGTCGGCGTCAAGACGATCGGAGAACCCTGGGAACGAAACCGAGCGGCTCGTCTCAATGTCATGCCAGCTATAGGCAGCGCCTGTTCGCAGCGAAGCGTCGCCCCATTGTCCACCGGCATAGAGCCCGAGATGATAGTTGTCGGATGTCGCCGAAGAAAACCGCGCGTCGATGTCCATCGAAGACCGCGAATAGCCCGCAAGCGCGCCGACGGTCCATTCGTCCACCTGCGTATCGGCACCGACGAAGAAGCCGCCGATGGAGCGATCCGCCTTTGCCGCGTTGCCGTCGCCATCCCAACGGCCCCAGGAGCCGAAACCCTGTGCCCAGATGGCAAGCTCGCCCGTATCAGCCGCCGCGCTGTTTCCGGAAGACTGCTTGGCACCCACGGCGCCAAGAACCGAGCGCAAACGATCGTTTGCCGCGTCGCGCAGGAACCGGCTGTCCTCGATCAGGATCGACTGGAAGGAGGCATGCACTTCGCCCGAAAGCAGGTCGAAGGCCGTGCGTGCGGCCTCAGGCGTTGCTGCAAGCGAAAGTGCATTGACGATGGGGCTCGCAACCCCCAGCCCATCGACGCCGGTGCTGGCGGCAATCTGGTTGCGCGTGCGGGCTACGCTGGCAAAGCTGATGTCGTTGCGGGTCAGCTTAAGCGACAGGTCGTTACCGTCGCCGCCGCTATAATCGACGGTCGGATCGAGGAAGACCAGATTGTCGACGATCGAGGCAAAGGTGCCGGTAATGGCGCCTGAACTCTGCTTGTCGATGAGGATGAACGGGCCGTTGACCGGGCTCCAGCTCGCCGCCGTGTTGGGAGAGAGCAGAAGATCGAGCGTCGCACCGGAAATATCGACATTGCCCGAAACGATCAGCTTGTCGGTGCTGGCAGGCGTGCCTTCGATCTGCAGGACGCCGTTGTTGGTATAGTTGCCGGCAATCGTCTGTGTGCCGATCGAATTGCCCGGAGCATGGACGCCGCCACTCAGAACGGTCGTGTTTCCAAGTGTGCCGGTGCCGCCGAGGCGGGCGCCACCGTGGATGGTGGTCAGGCGGGAGGTGGCAAGCGAGCCATTGACGATCAGTGCCCCCGACGTGATGGAGGTGTCGCCGGTGAAGGTGTTCACGCCCGTCAAGGTGAGCTTGCCGGTGCCGGCCTGGGTGAGTGCACCGCTACCGGAGAATGTGCCTGCATAGATGACGTCGTTCGAGCGGTTGTAGATCAAGGCACCATTGTTGGTGATCGAGCCGGCGAAGTTGCCGGTGCCGCCGATCCAGCCGGTCGTCCCGCCATTGCCAAGCTGCAGCGTGCTGCCCGTACCGATCGTTACCGGACCGCGGCTGCTGCTGGTTGCCGTCAAGGTCAGCGTGCCGCTGCCGATCTGCGAGAACGAGCCAGGGCCGCTGATCGAGCCGCCATAGGTCACATTGTCTGACTGGTTGAACGTGAGCGCGCCATAATTGGTGACGTTCGATGCAAGGGATCCGCCCGTGCCGCCGTCGCCGATTTGCAGCGTCGCACCCTGAGCGATGCCGGCGCCGCCGGTAAAGCCATTGGCGCCGGTCAACACCTGTGTGCCACCATTGACCGAAATGCCGCCGGTGCCGGTGATCGCGCCGGAGAAGGTGCCCGCGGCGGCGTTGATCATCAGCGTCCGTCCGCCGAGCACCACCTGGCCGCTGCCGCCAAGCGACTTGATCTGTGCCGATGAAGCCGCCGAGACGTCGAAGACGCCGTTGGCGGTCAATCCACTTGAAGCGCTAATCCGGCCCTGGCCGGACAGCGCAAGCGTGCCACCAGCCGCAATGCTCGTCGCACCCGTATAGGTGTTCATCCCCGTCAGCGTCAGCGTGCCGTTGCCGACCTTGTTGAGCCCGCTGCCGGTTGCACCGTTCTGCAGCACCGTGCCGATCGTCGTTGCGACGCCGCTGCCGACATTGATGGTTGCCGCCGTGCCGCTTGCCGGATTGAAGGCGAGCACGCCGCCATTGATGGTGTAGCCGCTGCCATCGGCCGTCGTGGAGAACTGCAGCGTGTCGAAGCTCTGCGTGCCAACGACATTGACCACACCACCGGTCGCGCCGGCAAACACGCCGACGGATCCGCCAAAGCTACCATTGATGCCGGCGTGCAACGGATCGCCCGTCCAGTTGGTGCCGGCCGACGTCCAGGTGCCGGTGCCGCCATTGACGGCGCCATTGCCGGCCGTATCTGCTCCATCCCAGAAATGCATGGTCTGGCCGGTGCCGAGCACCGACAGGTTGACCTGCTTGGCGATGCCCGTCTGGACCTGATGGCTGGCGACGGTGAAGCCGGGTGCTGTCGACGTCGCGACCGTCGTGGCGAAGCCGCCCGACAGCGAACCGGCATGTTCGAACAGCCGGTAATATCCTGCAGACGCCACCTGAGCATTCAGGGCGCCGCCGAGCGTCAGATTGCCGCCGACTTTTATCAGGTCGTTTCCGCCCGCGCCCACGCCGCCGACGATGCCGGGCGTGTTCAGCTCAAATACGGATGCGGAGCCTCCGTTTAGCGTCAGGTCGCCACCGATCGTCAACGTCCCGGGACTGTTGCCAGCCGAAAGCGTGCCATCGACCGTCACATTGCCGATGATCTTGCCGGCACCGCCGAGTACGGCTCCCGAATCGACATCGACATTGCCGCCGAGCTGACCATTGACGTAGGTCGTCCCCGACGACATCGACGTCGTGCCGGCGAACAACGAACTATCGCCCGTCAGGGTGAGCCGGCCGGTGCCGGCCTGCGAGAGTGTGCCGCTGCCGCTGATCGTGCCGGCATAGCTGACATTGTTCGAGTGGTTGTAGATCAGCGCACCGTTGTTGGTGATCGAGCCGGCGAAGTTGTTGGTGCCGCCGATCCAGCCGGTCGTACCGCCATTGCCGAGCTGCAAAGTGCTGCCCGTTCCGATCGTCACGAGACCGCGCGTGCTGCTGGTCGCGGTCAAGGTCAGCGTGCCGTTGCCGATGTGAGAGAACGTTCCGTTGGCAGTGATCTCACCGCCATAGGTCAAATCGCCCGAGCTGTTGAAGACGAGCGCGCCTAAATTGGTGACATTAGATGCCAGACTTCCGCCTATGCCGCCATCACCGATCTGCAGCGTCGCCCCCGGAGAGATTCCCGCACCGCCGGTGAAGCCGTTGGTGCCGGTCAAGACCTGCGTGCCGGCACTAATCGAGATGCCGCCGCTGCCGTTGATCGCGCCGGAGAACGTGCCCGTAGCGTTGTTGACGATCAGCGTCTTGGTGCCGAGCACCACCTGACCGCTGCCGGCAAGCGACTTGACCTGTGCCGACGCGGCGGCCGAGACGTCGAAGATACCGTTGGCGGTCAAGCCGCTCGACACATTGATCCGTCCCTGGCCGGACAACGCAAGCGTACCGCCGGCCGCGATGCTCGTTGCGCCCGTGTAGGTGTTCATCCCCGTCAGCGTCAGCGTGCCGCTGCCGGATTTGATGAGCGAACCATTGCCGGTAATCGTATTGTTGATCCTGCCGCTACCGGTCTGGTCGATCGTCAGGCTGGCGGAATTGTTGATGGCAATGTTGCCAGCGAGACTTGGGCTCGCCGCAGAAAACCGGAATGTGTTGGCGCCACCATCGAAGGTCATGGCATTGGCGGTCCCGCCATTGCCGCCCACGATCGACCCGGAAGCGCCAAGGGTTACATCCAGGTTTCGGCCAAAAATGCCGGCTCCATGCACGCCGCCCGTCCCGCCGCTTCCTGCCACGCCGCCCGTGACGCTGCCATTGATGATCAGCGTGCCGCCGTTCAACGCGCTAATGCCGATGCCGCCATCACCATTGCGCTTTTCGGTAACGTCGCCGCCGGCGCCGGCGTTGCCGCCGTTGCCACCGGTAAGCTGCGTGTTCACCGTCAATGTGCCGCCACCGATCAGCGCGGCGCCATCACCGCCGTCACCACCGCTGCCACCAATCCCAACGCCTCCCGACGCTCCCCCGCCGGCACCGCCATGTCCGCCCTGCCCGCCTGAGACTGTCGCTCCGGTAATGCTATCGGTGCTGCCAGAGGCGACAATCCGGCCATAACCACCAGCACCGCCACCACCTCCGTCGCCACTTGGCGAAGAACCACCATCGCCACCGCGGCCAGCGGCAACTCCAACGCTGCCGTGCGCGCCACCACCACCACCGCCGCCGCCGCCATAATTGCCGCTGCTGCCGCTGCCATTACCGCCTGACGTTCCATTCGGGCTGCCAACGGTACCGCCTGCGCCACCACTTCCGGCAACCCCGGTACCGAGCTGACTTCCAGCGCCGCCGGCGGCACCCGGCCCGCCACCGCCGCCGCCATTTCCGGAATAGGTCGCATCGGCGCCAGGTGTCCCCTGGAGATTGCCATCGACGCCGCCGCCGGCGCCACCCGAGCTGCCGCCGTTTCCGCCCTTTCCTGCCGCCTGAGCAAGAGGCGCGGTCGCCACCATACCGAGGGCAAGCCCTGAGGCGGCGAACAGCCATAGCGCCGTGCTGCTCAGCAAGAGGCGTTGCCTGCCGCCCACCGGGCGCCGTCTCGGCGACGGCCGATGTCCGCGGTGCTCGCCACCCTCAAGCCCAGAAGCCAAGCCCTGAATTGTACAATTGATCTTTTTCAAAGGCTTGCCCCTCGCCATCATCCAAAATATCCCAGGACGCTGGCTTGCACGGCAACCCTAAAGCGGCAACGGCCAATCGACGAAACAACCTACGGGTTCGACGAAACGACAAAGCGAGAGGTCTGCGACTGTGGACAATCTCAGATCCCCAGCCGGCTGCGCAATTCCTGCCTGTAAGGCCGTGATACGGCCCATGGCGTATCGAACCTGCGCAGGCGCACTGCCCAGGCCTGCCTGGTCGGGCCCGCGTGACGATCCAACTCGGTCACATGCGCTATGTTTATCACCGTCGTACGGTGGATACGCAGGAAGTTCGACTTCGGAAGCAGGCCGATCCAGAACGAAAGCGGCCGTAGATCGAGCACCGCCGCTTCGTCTCTCAACCAGATCTGCGTGTAGTCTTTGGCGGAACGCAATCCGACGATCGCTGCCAGCGGAACGCCGCGCGTGCGCCCCGGCATATGCAGATGCACGAGGGGCTCGGTGCCGGTGAGTGCGCTGACGGTGCTTCCGTCGCGTTGACCGTCCGTCGAGGCTCGCCCATAGCGAGCGATGCCGATCAGTTTTGCACAGCGGGCAAGTTGGTGGATCTCGGGCACCGGCCACCGGCGTTTCGCGCGCGTCGCATCAAAGCCGATACAGGCGCGCAAGGTGCCGTCATGAAAGACCGGCACGCACAGGACGCTCTTGTCGTTCTGACGCAGCATTTCCGCCTGAAGGACGCGAGCGGGACGCGGAAGGTTGGCGACGTCATTGATCATTACCGCCTTCCCGGCGACCAGCCACTGATGCAGCCAACCGATCATCGTCACCGGCGTCTGCTGCAGATCTTCTACATGCGACGACACGCCCTCACGCGCCCATTCCTGGGTATTGCGGAACCGCAGAAGATCGTCGTCGTATTCGAACATCCAGGCGCGATCGGCGCCGGCGAGCCTGCCGGTTTCCTCCAGGATTGCCGAAATCGCGACGTTGGCAGGCAAGCCTATGAGGTGAGTGGCCGCCAGATAGGCCCAGTCATACGAAGGCTGTCCCACGATTGGCTGGAAACACTCGGCAATTTCTATCAACTCGTAGGGCGGCGCTGTATCGGAAAGGTCGGACGGTTGAAACTGTTCGTTCATGGCGACCAATATGTGAATAAGGAATTGGGGAGGCTTCGCAATGTGTCGTTGCCGCCCCAGGAAACCATGGCGTGACAACGACGGACTCGTCCGATGATCGCCGAGGGGCGGCGACAAACGGAGCTCTGAAATCGATAATTACTCAAGCGCGCGCGTTCCGATGGCCCCCTCCATCGTCATGCAGCAGCGTTTCGCAACGCAGCATCCGCCCACGGCCGCCAGTTGAGGTTGAACGTGAGAAAAATGCAAGAGTGATCCGCTTCGCCCAAGCGCCCCTTTTTGGGTTGATGGTTGGCAAAACGAAGCGATATCGGCGGTTGTGCCGCAGGGCCAGAGCGAAAACCCGGGGGGCTTCGCGGGTAGAGAACAGACGCGCCCCGCACGCTGGAGGGGACGAAGCTTTGCCGCTACAGGAACCGCCCCGGCAGCGATGGCCGGCGCATGGCGAGTGATGTCACCGTCGCCAGCAGCATGATGATGCCGAGCAGGAAGAAAGCGTCGGCGTAGCTCATTGTATAGGCTTCCCGTTGAACCACCCTGGCCACCATTGCCGTCGCCTGCCCCATCGCACCCTGTTCGCCTGACGCCCGTGGCCGCAGCGTGCGCGCGAGTGCCTCGACGCGAGAGAGCGCTTCGGGGTTGCCGCTGTGCACGTGAAGGCCGATCAGGTTGGAATGAACCTGCTCCTGCACGCGTACGACCGTTGCAACAAGCGCCATCCCCACGGCCGACCCGACAGTCCTGACGATATGCACGAGGGAGGCGATCCAGGGTATTTCCTGAAACTGAATGTCTTCGGTGATCAACACCATGGTCGGTACCGCCAACAGGGGCGCTCCGAGCGCTTGCAGCATCACCGGCAACAGGAAATCGTCGGCCGCCCAGACACTGGAGATATTGACCGCCATCAGGATGCCGCCGCCGGTCAGGATCCCACCCGCAGCCAAGAGATTTCGCGGGTCGACCCTGTAGCAGAGCCAGGCGACGACGGGCGCCAACAGCAATTGCGGGATCACGGCATTAAGAAACAGCCCACCGCTTTCGAGCGCCCGATAGCCCTGAACGCGGATCAGATATTGCGGAATGAGGAACGCCGATGACATGATGGCGAGCCTGACCGTAAACATCAGCAGCAATCCGAGCCCGACATTGCGCCGCCAAAGCAGCTTTGGACTAACAACCGGGTTCGGATGCAGCAAAGCGTGGACGAGGTAGGCGCCGATCAGGAAAACGCCGGCCAGAAGCAACCCGACGATCAAGCCCGAGTGCAGCCAGTCTAGCCTGTTGCCCTGGTCGAGCGCCGTTACCAACGCCGCTAGGCCAAGCGACAGTGCCAAGAGCCCAAAACCGTCCACCTTGCGGAAACGCATGTATTTGATCGGCTCGTGCGCCAGGCCGTAACCGGCGGCAAAGACTGTCAGCGCGCCGGGGACGGCATTGAGCCAGAAGAGGAACTGCCAGGACAGGCGATCGATTACCCAGGCTTCCAACGAGACCGAAAGGCTAGGTGTGGCAGCCGAAATCAGCGCATAGAGCGACAGACCATACAGGCGCTGCTGCTGCGGCAGGTGGCGCATGATGACGGCGTAGCTCATCGGGATCAGGATGCCGGCGCTCAAGCCCCTCAGCGCCTGCAATGTCAAAAGCACCTGCAGGTTCGGGCTGAGCGGAACGGCGAGCGAAAAGATTGAAAACAACACCGCGCCGATGATGACCCCGCGCGTCGGCGAGAGAATACCGCGCAGCCAGACCGCTACCGGGATCGCCGCGACCTCGGCGACGATATAGGCCGTCGTGATCCACGACGCCTCGTCGAAGCCGAGACCGAGTGCGCCTCTGATATCCGCCAGCCCGATTTCTGTCAGGCGCGAATTGAGGATCGAGGTAAAGGTGCCGAGAAGCACGGCTCCGATCGCCACGATGGTTTTCAGGCCCGGAAACGGTACGCCAGGCTTTGCGATCGCAACGGATGTCATCGTCAGCCCTCCCCGTCCTCAAAGCTTGGCGGATGTATCGGTGTGAATGGTCGATACGACGGACATGCCGGGCCGCAGTTGCCGGCGCAGCCCCTCGGGCACATCGCTCAGCGCTATCTTCACCGCGATGCGCTGAGCGACCTTGGTGAAGTTGCCGGTGGCGTTGTCGGCCGGCAACAGGGCGAATTCCGAACCGCTCGCGGGCGAGATCTGCTCTATGCGGCCGGCAAGGCGTTCGCCCGGAAACATATCGACGGCGATCGTGACGGCCTGGCCGACCCGGACTTTGCCGAGTTGCGTTTCCTTGTAGTTCGCCACCACATAGACATTCGGCAGCGGAACGACGGAGATCACGCGCGTCCCAGCCGACACATACTGGCCGGCACGCACACTGCTCACATTGACGACGCCGTCGGTCGGCGCGATGACCTTGGTATGCCCAAGTTCAATTTCGGCAAGCTGAAGCTCGGCGCGCCGACTGGCAAGCTCGGCCGATGCCTGTTCGCGCTGCGTGCCCAACACGTCCAACTGCTGCCGCTCGGCATCGACTTCGGCCTGCTTCTCGATCATCTGGGCTTCGAAGCGGCGGATGGCGGCAAGCGCCTCTTCTAGTCTCTGGCTGGTCGACCAGCCGTCGCGGGCGAGTGTCTTCTGCCGGTCATGCTCGGCAGCCGCGCGATCGCGGTCTGCCGCCGTCGCCTGAATACTCGCTTGCGCCTGCGCGATGATGCGGTGCTGCAACTGTACACGGCTATCGACATTGCGGATCGCCGCTTCGGCCGCCGATACCGCAGCCCGCGCACGACTGACCTTTGCCAGATATTCGGCAGGATCGATCTCGGCCAGGATATCGCCGGCGTGCACGCGCTCGAAGTCCCTGACGAGAACGGCGCGGACATGTCCGCCTATCTGCGTGCTCACCGGCGTAATGTCGGCGCGCAGATAGGCGTTGTCAGTCGATTGGTCGGTGAAACCGGCCACCCACTGCCCCCAGCCGAGCGGTATCACCGTGGCAAGACCTATGCCCATGACGATGACGGCGGAGCGCGCAAGCGCGAGATAGGTCCGCTTGCGGCGCGGCTTTTTGGTTTGCCTCGGCTCTTCGCTCTGCGACCGGCCGGTTGCTGGGGTCTGCATCGGAGCCGTTCGCTTGTCCTGAACGGGAAGTTCCGTGACGACTGCGTTCATTGCCGTAAATCCTTTGGGTCCGTTGGACCAGATCAAGATTTCGACAATATGAGCCCTGAAGGGTAATGAATGAAATGATCATTGAGCATTTGAAAAATGAATGCCATTCATGCAGATCAAAGATACCGCGTCATTCTTCGACGCCATACCGCCTGGCGCTTTCGATCAGCTCGTTGCGCAGCCATTGCACCGACGGATGTGCGCCCATGGTGCGATGTGACAGCATGGAGATCTGAAACGCCGGCGCCTGGTAGGGCGGCCCCCGCCAGGTCAGGTCGAGTGCCTTGGCTGCGCGCTTGGCAAATTGCAGCGGCGTGAAGGCGAGCATATCGGTCGCGGCCACCAGCGAGGGCACGGCCAAAATGTGAGAAACGGTGGCTCCGACCTTGCGCACCAGGCCTTCGGCACCAAGCAAGGCCTCGATATGACGCGGATTGCTGGTGATATAGGCGCGTTCCAGCCCGCCCTGATCGATTGTCGCGCCGGCACCCGCCTGGATCTGGTCGGAGATCAAAATGTCGATCTGCGGATAGAGCGAAAGTTCGCGCAGGCCGAAGGCGCCCGAAGCGGCGGGATGATCCCGGCGCATCAGCCAGACGCTTTGGTCCGAAAACAGGGGTTCGCTGACGAAGCGCGAGGGCGTCTTGCCGAAAACGCCGATGGCGACATGGATTGTCCCGCGATCGAGTTCCTCGGTGATGTTCATTTCACTGAGAGCGCGCACGCGGCAGCGGGCGTTCGGCGCCGCCTTGCGCATGCGCGACATCAAATCCGGGACAATCGTTGCGGTGATGTAGTCCGAGGTCGAGATCGAAAACTCGACCTCGGACGTTGCCGGATTGAAAACCGGCTCGGACAACGCAGCCTCGATCTGAACGAGGGCCGGCTTGAACGATTGCGCCAATTCGGCCGCCCGGGGCGTCGGGTGCATGCCGTCAGGACCGCGGATGAACAGTTCGTCGCCGATGATCTCGCGCAGTCGCGCCAAGGCATGGCTGACGGCCGATTGCGTCAGATGCAGGCGCTCGGCTGCCCGGGTGACGCCACGCTCGTCCAGCACCGCATTGAAGATCCGCACGAGATTGAGATCGAGATTATGAACGTCACGCATATTCGACATGGCCCTGCTTCATTTGATTAATGTAGCCGGGCTTCGCATATCCCGCCAGTCAGATGCGCGCCGCCGCGGCCAGCGGGCTGGAGCGCGAACCCACGGGAAGGTGTGAAATGATGATGCAGGAAGACGCGCGGCAATGGCCTTGCCGGAATGAAACGGTCGGTGCCACTTTGAAGCCCGGTCAGAGACTGCTTGCAGATACCATCCTGTACCTGGCTTCGGTGAGCCTTTTATGGTGGATGGGAATCCCATTGAATTGAGCGAGACTGCGCCACGCGCGACAGTCCACGCAAGAGAAGGGACCGCGTGAGACAATGGACGACATCACTGCTAGGTCCGCAGTTCCACCCTTCTGAGCCTTTGCCTGTGAGCGCCGGATCGCTGGGACCATTGTTGGCCTTTTCATCTTGCGATCGTTTACCCATGGCCGTTTAATGTGAGAAACGTAACTGGCACCCACCTGGCTGAGGAGAGCCCGCGCTCATGAGGCCAATGAACGAAAAGCACCTCGCGGTCCTGCGCAGGCACATGGTCGAGGTGATTGCAATCTATGCCGACCTTGAAAGCGAAGAACTGGGCAAGGCGGCGTTCGATGAACGGGTGATGGCAGCGATGCTGCGGGTGCCCCGGCATCTCTTCGTGCCCGCACCCGCTGCGCCCTTTGCCCATCAGGACATGCCGCTGCCGATCGGCTTCGATAAAACTGTGTCGCAGCCCTTCATCGTCGCTCTCATGACCGATCTCCTTGCTCCCCAACCGCATGAGGCAGTGCTCGAGATCGGCACCGGCTTGGGCTACCAAACCGCAATCCTCGCGGAGCTCGCCGGGCAAGTTTGGAGCGTCGAAATCATCGAGGAATTTGCAAGCCATGCCGAGGCTCTCCTCCGTAGCCTCGGCATATCAAATGTCGGCATTCGTGTCGGCGATGGGTCTGGCGGTTGGCCTGACCGCGCGCCATTCGACAAGATCCTGGTTACGGCGGCGGCAGAAGAGGCGCCGCCGGCTTTGATTGAACAGCTCAAGCCAATGGGCCGTTTGGTTCTTCCTATGGGCTCTGAACAACAGTTTCTGACTGTTATTGACAAGGATTCGGCGGGACAACTCGAGACGCGGCAATTCATCCCGGTTCGGTTCGGCCGGCTCGAGACGGTCTGATGCCCGTGTGGCCATGTGGCGCAATAGACCCCTCACATACTATTCCGAAGATCGTTTACCACGCCCATGCAGACGCTCGACTGATTGACAAAAATCCTGATGTGAGGGGATTTGAACCGAAAGCCAGCATCATTGCCTGCACGAGGTTTGCCAAGGGTTCCAGGTGGGTGTTGACGTGCATGCGGGTGGAGTTGAAACAGCAGAACCACGGTTACTGGGTATTGTTCTGCCGGTCGGTGAAATCGAGTGCTGCGGCCAAGAATTGATGCGATCGATACATTATGCGACCTGGTATTCAGAACAAGAGCAATCACAGGCTTGAGGAATAAGGCGATGTAACGCGTCGCCTGCGAGGTTGGGGTGGCCCGCCCTTTTGCGATCGTCAGTGCCTCAGGCCCACTCACCACGTGATCGTCTCAGCAATCGCCGCACAATCCGTCACTAGTCAGCGCCGCCTTATTGCCGCCAGCTGACCGCAATCACCGATCATCGCGTGTCATCGCGCGATTTGTCAGAAGCTGACGCGCGCGCCGATTTTGGCACCGGCCGACTGCGAGCCGTCACCTTCGATGTTGAACAGCAGCGAGAAGTCGAGGTCCCAGTTGTCGTTGTTGGAAAGCGCAAGCCCGGCCGAGACCCTTCCGAACAGACCTTCGCCATCGAGCGAGGCAAAGCCGACATCCGCGCCGACCGTTGGCGACAGGGTCAACCCGTTTTCCAATTCCAACGTCCGCTCGACATCGAAGCCGATGCTGAAGCGGGCTTGTTCCTCGATGAAGCCCTTGAGATCGATCGTTTCGCCCAGGGCATTGCTGACGCTGTAATTGTCAGTCTCCTCGTTGAAATAGACGGCTCTGAGTTTCGGCGTCAAAACGGTGATCTCGTCGAGTTGCCATTCGCCGGTGAGCTTCACATCCGCCAGCCAGCGGCTTGTATCGAAGCCGCCACGGAAAATGCCGGTGTCGATGTCGTTCGACGAGCCGCCGTAGAGCAGGTTCGCATCGAGGAAAACATTCTGCCCGATTTCGAACGAGGCATAGGGACCGGCGAGCCAACCGTTGCCGGTCAGTTCAGCGTCCTCGTCGGTCGGATCCGTCATGTAATCGTAGTGGACCGAGAGGCCGACCAGCGCGCGGTCACTGAGGAGATAATCGGCGCCGGCGGAGAACAGGGCGAAATTACCCCATTTGTCGCTCTTGTCGTCTTCGTCCTTGTGGAACAGGAAGCTGCCGTTCACCCAGATGTCGAAAGGGCGATTGGTCATCACGAAGGTTTCGCCGGCTGCGGCCGCATCGGCGGCATCGCGTGCCGCCTGGATCTGGGCGAGGCTGGAGGAGAAGCCGAGACGTGCGCCTCTTTCGGATGGCGTGACGGCCGTTGTGACCGGATCGGTACTCGCGGCCGCCCTGCGCCGATCAATGAGGCCCGGAACCTTGACCGTCGACGACAGCAGGTTCTGCCGTGTGCGCACGAAGTCGCGCACGAGGCTGTTGATCTCCTCCCCGGCCGCCACACGATCGAGCGCGATCTTGTAGGTGACACGCCCGACATTGGAGGAGCCGATCGCGCTCTGTAGCGTGTAACCGACAACGGCAGGGCCGGAATAAGAAGGGTTCGGCGTGAACTTGAGGTAAAAGCCGACCGGCGTGAAGCTGCCGGCAGCGGCGAGTTCACCCTCGATGATCTCGGCCGCGCCGGCGATCGGCGGCGTGACCGAGGCGACCGCGGCGCCGATGAACGGGCCTCCGGTGGCGCCGGCGTTGAGGTACACGTTGTTCGGTGTCGAGCCGGCGGGAACCTCGACGACGATATCCGGCGCGGTGACAGCGCGCGCCTTCAGTTGCAGGCTATAGGCCGCCGATCCGCTGGCACCACGGCTGTCAGCTACCGCGATGGTGAAACGATAGGTATCGGGCGTCGCATCATTGGCGAGCGGCCCGGTCAGTTCGCCGGTGGAGACGTTGAGAACCATGCCTTTCGGCAGGTCGCCGCTCTTGACGCTGTAGACCAGAGCGCCAACCCCGCCGGTCGCCGAAATGCGCGAAGAATAGGCTTCGCCGACCATCGCATCCGGCAGTGCGCCGGCGGACGGGCTAAAGACGAAATTGCTGGAGACGACGGCGATCTGGTAGCTCGCCTGACCTGTCGCGCCGTTGGCGTCCGTCGCCGTCACGGTGAAACGGAAGTCGCCATCGCCGGTCGGCCGTCCGGAAATGGTCCCACTCAACCCGTCCAGCGTCAGCCCCCCCGGCAGAGCACCGGACGCGATCGTGTAGATGTAGGGTGCCGTTCCCGTGCTCGCCGTTATGCTCTGGCTGTAGGAAACGCCGGGGATTGCATTGGCGAGTGTGCCGCCAGGTGGCGAAAACGCCAGGACCGGCGGCGAGACCGTCACTGTGATCGTCGCGGGCGCAGACGTCCCCGTTGCGTTCGTCGCCATATAGGTAAAGCTGTCAGTGCCCGAGTAGCCGGCCGCCGGCGTATAAAGAATCGACGTGCCTGACACCGACGCGGCTCCGTGGACCGGCGCGCTCGCAAGCGCGACGGACACAGCCGCTCCGCCGGAAAGATTGGGCGTAATGGCGTTTGCTGCCGAATTCGCGGCGATGGTGACAGAAACCGCACCGGCAGATGGTGCCTGAACGGCCACGGCCAGACTGTAGGCCGCATCGCCCGTGGCGCCGTGCGCGTCGGTCGCCGTGACGGTGAAGGTCGCCGGTCCGTCAACCGTCGGCGTCCCGGAAAGGCGGCCATCGCCGGCGAGCGTCAAGCCCGCGGGAAGCGCTCCGGCAGTGATCGCGTAGCTATAGGGCGCCGTTCCATTCGCAGCCGTGATCGTCTGATCGTACGATTGCGCGACCGTCGCACCGGCAAGCGCGCCTGGCGCCGGCGTGAAGGCGAGCGTCGGCGGCGACACCGTGACGGTAACCGTCGCCGTCGCCGACGTGCCCGTTGCGTTCGTCGCAGTGTAGGTGAAACTGTCCGCGCCGGAGTAACCGGTCGCCGGCGTATAGCTGATTGTGGTTCCCGTCACGTTAGCTGCACCATGCGATGGCGCCGCGACGATAGCGACAGACGCGGCTGCGCCGCCGGAAAGATTGGGCGTGATAGTATTGGCGGACGAATTGGCCGCAACCGTTGCAGTCGTGGCACCCGCGATCGGTACCTGGATGCGAACGGTCAGGCTATAACTGCTGGTCCCGGCCGCGCCGTAGCTGTCGGTCGCCTGCACCGTGAAATTGAACGCGCCATCAGCCGTCGGGGTACCGGTAAGCGCACCGGTCGAAGTGTCGAGCGTCAAGCCGCCCGGAAGCGCACCGCCGGCGATCGCAAAGCTATAGGGCGCCGTTCCGCCGCTGACACCAAAGCTCTGAGTGTAGGCCGTCGCCACGGTCGCGACCGGCAATGCGCCGGCGGCCGGCGTGAAGGCGAAAATCGGCGCCGAAACCAGGAAGGACTGGCTGACATTCGGGGCAGCCAGATAGGAACCGTTGCCCGGCTGCGATACTTCGATGGTGCAGGTGCCGCCATTGCGGAAGGTCAAGGCGCCGCCTGGCGTGATCACGCAGACGCTTGACGTCAGCGATTGGAAGACTGGGGTGAGCCCGGAGTCGGCGCTCGCGCTCAGCGTCACGGGTGCCGCATAGTCCTGCGGGCCGGGATTGGCGAAGGTGATGGTTTGTGCCGCCTTCGGGATGACCGCGTTGGAGGCAGAGGACGCCGGACCCGTGCCAGCGCTGTTGGTCGCAGTCACCGTGAATGTATAACTGATGCCGTTGGTAAGGCCGCTCACGGCAATCGGGCTCGATGCGCCGGTCCCCGTGATGCCGCCAGGGTTTGACGTGACGGTATAACCGGTAATCGTCGCACCGCCCGTACTCGACGGTGCGGCGAAGGATACTATCGCCTGCGTGTCGCCGGCGGTCGCAGAAGCCGCCGTCGGCGCACCCGGCACGATAGGATTGACGGCGAAGCTTTGTGCGACCGCCGGTGCGGGGAGGTAGGTGCCATCGCCCGACTGAGAGGCTTCAATGGTGCATATACCGGTCTGCTGGAAGGTCAGCGTTCCGTCGGGAGTAACCGTGCACACCCCCGTGGTCGAGGACGCAAAGGCAACGGGCAGACCGGAACTCGCGTTCGCCGTCAAAGTCGGAGCGGTGCCGAAGTTCTGCGCGCCCGGATTGCCGAAGGCAATCGTCTGGGACGACCTCGGCGTGACCGCATTGGATGCGCTGGACGCCGAACCCGGCCCAGCGCTGTTGGTCGCGGTCACGGTGAATGTATAGCTGGTGCCGTTGGAAAGGCCGGGCACCGTGATCGGGCTCGACGGTCCCGTTCCCGTGAAGCCGCCCGGACTTGAGGTGACGGTATAGCTGGCAATCGTCGCACCGCCCGTGTTCGAGGGCGCGGTGAACGAGACAGTGGCGGCCGCGACACCGGCCGTTGCGCTCGCGCCTGTCGGCGCACCGGGGGCGACTGCGTTGACGGTGAAAGTCTGTGTGACCTGCGGCGCGGCCAAGTGGCTGCCGTCGCCCGCCTGGTCGGCATTGATGGAGCAAGGACCGGCGAGGTGGAAGGTCAACTGCCCGCCCGGGCTGACCTCGCACACCGCGGCGGAAGACGACGTAAAGGTAACCGTCAGTCCGGAACTCGATGCTGCCGTCAATGTGGGTGTTGTGCCGAAGTTCTGTGCGCCCGGATTGGCGAAGGTGATGGTTTGCGGCGCCTTCGGTGTAACCGCGTTGGAAGCGCCTGACGAAGGGCCCGTGCCGGTGCTGTTTGTCGCGGTCACAGTGAATGTATAGCTGGTGCCGTTGGAAAGGCCGGGCACCGTGATCGGGCTCGACGTTGCCGTTCCGGTGATGCCGTCCGGATTTGAGGTTACGGTGTAGCTGGTGATCGGCGTGCCGCCGCTAAAAGCGGGTGCAGCAAAGCTCACATCTGCGCTGCTGTCACCGCCTGTCGCCGCAGCGGCGGTCGGTGCGTCAGGAACCGTAGCAGCCACGGTGATGCTGTAGCTCTCAGTGGCGGTCCGGCTATGCGCATCGGTCGCTGTGACCGCAAAATTGAAAGTACCCGCAAGCGATGGCGTGCCGCTGATCGCAGCGGTCGATCCATTCAGTGTCAAGCCCGGCGGAAAGGTTCCGGACGCTACCGAATAGACGACCGTGCCCAGTCCGTCCGTCGCCGTGATCGACGTCTCTGAATAGGCGACACCTGCGGTAGCACCGGTCAACGCGCCCCCCGGCGTCAGCGTCATCGGCGGTGCCGTGATCGTGATCGAGTAACTGGCAGCTGCCGTGCCTGCGGTTGCGGCCGTCGCCTTGATCGTGAAGTTTGCCGTGCCATACCCGGCCGCCGTCGGGGTGCCGGAAATCGTGCCCGTCGAGGGATCCAGAGCAAGGCCATTGGGAAGCGCACCCGCCGTCACCGCATAGGTAATCGTCCCCAAGCCGCCGTTCGCAGACACCGATGCCCCCGGATAGGCCACGTCAACGACGCCCCCCGCCAAGGCACCGCCCGCTGGCGCCAGCACCACCGGCGGCTCTGCGATCGTGATCGAATAGTCCTTCGAATCCGAGCCGACGGTTGCCGCGGTCGCCTTCACCGTGAAGTTTGCGGTTCCGAACGCGCCGGCCAACGGCGTGCCGGTGATGGCGCCGGTCGAGGCATTGATGCTGAGGCCGGCCGGCAACGAACCGGATGTCACGGCGTAGGTGATCGCGCCAACGCCGCCCGTGGCCGAAATCGAACTGTTCGCATAGGCAACGCCGACCGTTCCAGCCGACAGGGCTCCGTTCGCCGGTGTCAGCACCACCGGCGGCGCGGCCACCGTGATGGAGTAATTTGCAGAAGCCGAACCGGCGGTCGCGGCGGTCGCTGTCACCGTGAAGTTCGCCGTGCCGGTCGCCGCGGCGGTCGGCGTCCCGCTGATCGCGCCCGTTGATCCGCTCAGCGCGAGGCCAGCTGGCAATGAACCTGCCGTCACCGCATAGGTGATAGTGCCCGAGCCGCCGCTGGCCGAGATGGACGCGTTTGAATAGGCCGTGCCCACCGTACCGGCGGAAAGCGCCGTACCGCTCGCCGGCGACAGGGTCACGGGTGGGAAGGTATTGATGGTGATCGTTATACTTTGTGTCTTGAAGTGCACGCCGCCGGTCGAGATCGTCGTGCTATCCTGCGTCTTCAAGATGAACGTCGAGCTGCCAGCCGCCGTCGGCGTACCGGACAGCAGCCCGCCGGTCGAAAGGCTCAACCCGGCCGGCAGGGTGCCGCTGTCGCGTGTGTAGGTGTAAGGCGCGGTGCCGCCGGAAGCAGAAAACTGCAGGCTGTAGGGAACGTTGACCCCTCCATCTGGCACGCTGCTCGGAGTGACAACGATCGTCGGCGCTGCAATCGCCGGATTATAGCTCTTGTCGACCGCGTGGGCCGCGGGGGTTGTCGAATCCACCACATGCACAGTGAAACTATAGCCTCCAGAGCCGGTCGGCGTTCCCGAGATAACACCGGCCGCCGAGAGCGTGAGCCCGGGCGGCAATACCGTCCCGCCACCCAGAGAATAGGTATAGGGGCCGGTGCCACCGGTGGTGCTCAGCGTCTGATTGTAGGGTACACCGATCGCGGGCGTCGGCAGACTTGCCGGCGTTACCGTCAACGGCGAACTCGACGGCGCCACCGTCACGTTAAAGGTAACCGGCGACGTGACACTTTCATCGTAGACGACAAAGCTGTCGGACGTCGCCCCATCCCCATTGTTGGTGTAGATGAGAGCATTGGTGTTCGTCGGCATACCGAATGTCAGGCTGCCATGAGCCGGAGGCGTCACCGCGGGCTGAATGAAGCCCCATACCGAGCAGGTAATGATGCTGGTCCCGCCCGATACCACCGAGATGTTCTGGGTTGTCCCGCAGGCCCCCGCTCGCGCGGCGGACACGGGCCACAGCGTCGCCAGGCATAGGAACACGAGGAAACCGAGGAAAAAGGCGAATGGCCCGCGGTCACCGCGCACCAGGCCTGCCCGACCAAACGACTGCTGAAACATATCTCGCCCCCGTGCGCACTGCACGCCACATGGACGGAGTCCATCGTCACGATCAGTCCGTTCACCGCCTCGCCGACTGACTGACATGTAATTTTGAGTCACACAACCCAGAATCGCACCACTTCTACGGGAAGTCTAAAAAAAGTTCCCTGGACCCCCCTTCCTAATATGCCCGTTATAGGAGAGAGTGCCCGCGGGGATAAATCCAGAGTCGTCTAGCTTCGTTGGGATGGGGACAACCATGGCCGAACCATTTGTCGGACAGATCATGATGGGCGGATTCGGCTTCGCGCCGCGATCTTTTGCGCTTTGTAATGGTCAGATCCTGGCGATCAACCAGAACCAGGCCTTGTTCTCCTTGTTGGGGACGGCATACGGCGGCAACGGTACCACCACATTTGCTCTGCCAAATCTGCAGGGCCGTACGCCGGTAGCGTTCGGCGAGTCGGCCGATCCGAGCTGGCGGCCTCCGGCCTATGGGATCGGCGAGGTCGGCGGCACCGAGACCGTGACTCTGAACTCGCAACAAATTCCGGCCCACACGCATATCGGCAACGGCGCGACGGCCGACGGCAAGGAGCGGAACCCGGAAGGCAAACTCTTCGGCACCACTTCCGTGCCGATCTATGCACAGACTGGTGGAGCGCAGGTGCTGCTGTCCCCGCAAAGTGTCGTGCCGACAGGCGGCGGACAGCCGCATTCCAACGTCCAACCATACAACGTCATCAATTTCTTCATTGCGCTTTCGGGCATTTACCCGTCCCGCAATTGAACCCAGCCGCCGGAGATCAAGAATGAGCACTCCCTATGTCGGGGAAATACGGATGTTCGGTTTCCACCGCGTGCCGACCGGGTGGCAGGCCTGCGACGGCTCACTGCTTTCGATAGCGGAATATGAGACACTGTACACGCTGATTGGCACCACCTATGGCGGGGACGGGGTAAGTACCTTCGCCGTGCCGGATCTGCGCGGCCGCGTGCCTCTTCACTGGGGCAACGGACAGGGCCTGACACCGCGCGTTCTCGGCCAAGTTGGCGGTTCCGAGAGCGTGACCCTTCTAAGCACGCAGCTGCCGTCACACAGCCATCCGATGTTCGCGACGACGGCGACGGCCGAGGCCACGAAGGTCGCTTCAACGGTCGAACTCGGGACGGTGGCGAGCGATACGCTATATGCCACCGATACGTCCAACCTTGTCGGTTCCAAGACCTCTTCGAACTCCACCCTGCCTACAGGCAACACCCTGCCCCATGACAATGCAATGCCGACGTTGACGGCGCAGTTCTGCATCGCCACCTACGGCGTTTTTCCGTCACAAGGCTGAGCCGAACCGCCATTTCACGATAAGGGGAATAAAGAATGTCAGAGCCTTTCATGGGTGAAATTCAGCTATTCGGTTTTGGTTTCGCGCCCACTGGTTGGGCATTTTGCAACGGAGCGCTGTTTCCGATCCAGCAGAATCCGGCGCTGTTCTCTCTGCTGGGTGTGACCTATGGAGGCAATGGCACCACCAATTACCAGTTGCCCAACTTTACCGGACGCGCCGCATGCACCCAGGGCGCAGGACCCGGCCTGAGTGGGCGCGAGATTGGGGAAGCATTCGGCGAAAACAATGTCACGCTGAACTCGGCTGAAATGCCGGCACATTCCCACGCGTTCACGATCTACAATCAGCCCGACACTTCAAAAAAGGCGAACACGCCTTCTGCCGGCAATTCGCTGACCCTGCCCACCCAGAGCCAGATTATGGCTATAGACGCCCAGCCGTATGCGCAGTTTGCTCCGACGATGATTGGCTCTGCCGGCAACGGCCAGCCGCATGAAAATCGACAGCCCTATCTCGCGGTGAATTTCTGCATTTCCCTCGCGGGCGCCTTCCCGTCGTTCGGGTGATGCCGCCCGTCGAGATTGCCGAGATTGGCTTTCCGGCGCGGCGCGATCCTTCCCGCCTGTCGGTGGCAAACATCGTCCTGCGCCACGCCACATCCGAGGATTTTCCGTTTCTGCTACGGCTCTACCGGTCGTTTCGAGCGGACGAACTGGCGGCGGTGCCTTGGTCAATCGAACAGAAACACGCCTTTCTCCAACAGCAGTTCCTGTTCCAGCATCGCCACTACATCGCGACGTTTCCCGATGCAGATTTTCTCGTTGTCGAGATCGAAGGCGAGCCAGTCGGCCGCGTCTATCTTGATGCGACGAAGGAGCGCTGGCTCATCGTCGACATCGGACTGCTGACGGAATGGCGCCGTCAAGGCCACGGAACCACGCTGTTGGCGGCCATCCAGCACGAGGCGACGGTGTCCGATTGCGAGGCCGTCGTCCTGCACGTCGAGCAGCATAACTTCCGGGCGCAGGCTCTCTACCATCGTCTTGGTTTTCGAGCCGAGGAGAATGGTGGTTCACACGTCCAGATGGAATGGTCTTGCTGCAACCTCGCCGAGACTGGGCGTCTCTGACCGCCTTTCACCTCATCAATTGAATACGGCCTGGTAGACGATGCCCTGCTTGTCCCTGGCGACCGGTACGAGGAAGATCTCCAGCGCGCCGAGCGACGCATTCCTCAGGCGGTAGATCTGCTGCGGCAGGACGATCGCCGAACTGCTGCGGAACACCAGGGAAAAAGGCGCGCGCCGCATGCCAGGCAGGATCTGTGTTGTGCCCGGAGAAGCTTCCGCCAAGGTCAGCGGCACGGTGCTCTCGCCAAGAGACAAATCAAACGCCTGGCCGACACAACCCGCAAAATTTTGAAGCGTCAGAAGTTCCATGCGCTGTTCTCCCCGATGATTCCCGCTTAGGTCGATGGCTGTACACTTACAGCATTGCGGTTGAGCACAAAAGACTTCGGGCATCTCGAGTTCTTTCGCTCTTATGAAAGCGACCGCTAGCGTTCCCCTTGTACATTCAGCGAAATTTTCAGCACAGAACAAGAACATCGGCTGCACTGTTCCCTTCGCTTCGTTTGGTGGGTGTCGCGCGCCAATTTTGTCGACAAATTGCCTACATATAAAATATATAAAAGAGACAGATGGGTTTTGGCCTCGTACATTGGTAAAGCCTCAAAGATTCTGACACAGGAGCCGACATGCCTCTGCCATCCCGCCCTGCCTCGATCTCCGCTACGGAAAGACATGCGCGACTGGGAAGATTGCGCGAAAACATGGAGGCTGCCGGTTTCTCAGCCGTTCTGATCGGAGCGACAGAAAGCCTTCGCTATTTCACTGGCCTTGTCTGGCATCAAAGCGAACGTCTCCTCGGTGCGCTGGTGACACCCACGACACTTACCTACATCGTTCCGGGTTTCGAGCGCAGTCGCGTGGAAACACTGCCGCACCTGCCTGGCGAAATCGCCACTTGGGAGGAAGAGGAAAGCCCCGCTCAGCTCATTGCTTCACTGCTTGCAGCCACGGACAGGCTCGCGCTCGACGATGCGCTGCCGCTGTTTGCCTATCATGAACTCGTCAGGAAACTCGGCGTTGATCGCATCGGCGATGGTGCTCGTTTGATCCGTGATCTCAGGCTCTGCAAGTCAGCAGCCGAAATTGCGCTGATCCAGTACGCGATGGACCTCACCCTCGAGGTTCACAAACGCACACACGTCATGATGGAGCCGGGTATACGGGCCTCCGATGTCGTGCGCTATATCGATGAACAGCATCGCGCGCTCGGCGCCTCCGGTGGCTCGACCTTTTGTATCGTATCATTCGGAACCGCCACATCCCTGCCGCATGGGGCAGATGGCGACCAGGTGCTTGAGAAGGGACAAGCGATCCTCGTCGATACGGGCACACGCATCGACGGCTATCACTCGGACCTCACCCGCACCTACATGCTGGACGCGGCGGATGCAGAGTTTGAGCGCGTCTGGTCGATCGAGCGCGAGGCACAACAGGCAGTCTTCGAAGCCGCGCAGATCGGCGTGGAAGCCCGCTTGCTGGATGATGCGGCCCGAGCGGTGCTCGTGCGCGATGGCCTTGGTCCGGATTATAGATTACCGGGCCTACCCCATCGGGCCGGTCATGGTCTGGGCCTCGAGATCCACGAGGAACCATACATCGTGCGCGGTAACGGCACGCGCCTTCGTGCCGGAATGTGCTTCTCCAACGAACCGATGATCGTCGTACCAGGTCAGTTCGGTATCCGGCTCGAAGACCACATATTCATGTCTGACACTGGACCGCGCTGGTTCACGCAACCCGCCACCGGCCCAACCCAGCCTTTTGCTTGAACGACCTGACTGGGGCATGATGCCATCAGTTCAGGCGATGAAGCCTGCGACGAAATGGCTGACTGGCCGATGATAGAACACTTGCGGCGGTCCAGCCGGTTCAATGACGCAGCGCGCTTAGCCGAGGCGAGGACAGCCGGGCCGGTTAGCAAATGCGACTGTCACGAACCGCCCGCGCCGTTCGCCATCGATGACGATTTGTCTGCGCGTCACGGCCTGAATTTCCGGATCACGTAGTCCAAGTCTCGATGCACGACGAAGCGCTTGCCGCTCGCTACAGCCCGGCCGCTCGTACTCGTCCTCGTAGTATCGACGGTCTAGATCTCTATCGCGCAGTTCAGGACGTCCGTCCGGGCCGATGTAGAGGTCGAGGGACTGCGCCGACGACGTGGATGAAACGGCTGTGAGAGCGCCGACCGCGAGCAGGCCTGCCGCCAAAAGATTATGAATGGACTTTTGCATGTCCGCCTCCTCAATAGAGTTCAGTTGAGCCTATTGAGAACTGAACGACAAAGGCCAGGTAAGGTTCCCCGGCATCAACGGCGGTTGCCAATCGTGACCAGCAACGCAGTGCACAACCTCGGGCTCAGAAACGCATATCCATCTCTTCGCGACGCCTCCGCCCGGGAGTTCTATTTCGAGAGGTGACGACCCCATTGGATCAGTTCCGATACAACGCGTATGCGCGAGCGATCAGTATTTCGCACTCGTTGCCCATTTGAAGTGCGACCCGACACACTCTTCGCCTCGATAAGTCGTCGCACTGGTGGTCAGTGCGCCTATTCACGTGTCAGAAAATGGAGGTTGCCGCCCAGATCGGAAACGACGAGCCGCCGCTCGTCCCAGACGAGGACGGACACCGGTCGTGTCAAAGCGTCGAGAATGATCTTTCGGCTGCCCGTCATTGTGTCGAGTCTGAGCAAACGACCGCTGCCCTTCCGGAAACCTTCCGGCTGATCGTAGATACCGTGTTCGAGAACAAGCATCACTCCATCACTGTCGAAGGCGATAGCAACAGGCGCATTCAGGCCTTCGACGTCAAGTCGCGGATTTGACGCGCCACCGGTTTCGGGGATCGAAACGATCTTTCCAGCACCAGCAAGGAAGGGAAAGCCGCCGAACAGCGCGACATAAAGGCGCCGGTCGCGCAGCCCGATGCCGGTCGGCACAGCATCGACTTCATAGCTGTTCCCGGTCGCGAACTCTGTCGGCGAAAGATCCTGCAGTGCCGTCGCCGCCTCGGCCATACGGCGGAACGTCATGATCGTGTTCTTCTGCCCGTCCGTTTGCACCCGTTCGACACTGTTTCGCGCGGCATCGATCACATAGTAAACGCCGTTCGCAACGATGAAGTCGAACGGATTCCAAAAATCGCTGCTGATGATGCGGACCGCGCCAGCCCCATCGATCGCAATGAGGGCGTGGTCATACGGGCCTGCGTCGGAGTTGGCCGGCGTCCACCCTTGGGCGACAACAAGGACGTCGCCGGCACGCACGACACGATAGGGACCGGTCGGGTCGCCGATCACGTCGAGACCATGCGAAAAGACCGGACCGAATGCGACGAGCTTACCATCCAAGTCGCGGCTATAAAGCCGGCCGCTGGCCAGATCGGTGACGAGCAGAGCCTCGCCGTCGCGGGACATACCGGCGAACGCGGCACCCGGCAGGTTAACGGTCTCTAGCCGGTAGCCGGGTGCGACTGCCGGCTCTGCGCTGGCGCCGACTGCCAGGAACAGAAGACTAGCAACGATTGTCAAGCCGCGGAGCGAATGCATCGGAAGCCACCATTGGCTGAGAAACGAAATTCCGGATTGTAGGCGAGGCGATAGGTCGTCGTAAGGTGGCGTGCATTGCTGTTCCAGGAGCCACCGCGAAGCACGCGGTATAGCCCCGTACCGTTTGCCGCAGCCCCACCGTCATAGGGCGCGTAAACATCGCTGGTCCACTCCCAGACATTGCCGACAAGATTGAGGATGCCCTCGCTGCTTGCGCCTTCGGCGAAGGACTCTGCTGGCGCGGTCATCGGATAACCGTCGCGCGCGTCGCCGGAGCAGCAGATATCCGCGCCGGAATTTGCCCGCATCAAGTCACCAGGGGCCGAGCCCCACGGAAATGCGCTGCCCGTCGTTCCGCGCGCCGCTCTCTCGTATTGTTGCTCCGACGGCAGCGCCAACCCGTAGTGACGGCAAAAAGCATCGGCGTCTCCCCAACTCACCCCGACGACCGGCCGGTCGTCCAATCCCAGAACCGGGTGATTTGCGTAGAAGGCGGGGCGGTGACCGGTCTGATCGATGAAGCGTCCGTATTGCCGGTTCGTGATCTCGGTGCGGTTGATCGCGAAGGCCCGTCCCCACAGAACGCGGCGCGGGTGTTCATTTTCGGGACCGTCGTCACGACCGAAGACGAACACGCCGGCAGGGATCTCGATCAGCGGATTGCCGTCGATGGGACCGGCATCGGCAGCGGCCGCGGCCGCGGCGAATGCCCCCGTGATTGCAATCGCCGCCGTCCAGATGTCAGAAGTCGACACGGTATTGTGTCCCTCCATCGAACAGAAAGATACGATCTGTCGCAACCTTCACGCCGATCCGCTGATCAATCTGGCCAGCGAAGTTCTTGTCGGCGCGCAAGGTTATCAGTTGGCCGCCTAACTGCAGGCTTACAAGCGTGTTCTCGCCCGTGAGCTCCACCGAATAGATCGGCGCAACCAGGTTGACGTCGGCATCCTCGGCTCCGGCCGCATGGACGTCCTCCGCACGCACACCGAGAACGGCGGAAGAGATGTTTGCCCGGCCGAGACCCGCCACCCTTAGGCCGGCCCTAACGAACACGCCGTTTGTCACCTCCCCGGGGATCAGATTCATCGGCGGCGAACCGATAAAACCGGCAACGAAGAGGGTGCGCGGATCATTGTAGATTTCCCTCGGCGTTCCGAGCTGCTCGATTACGCCCTTGTTCATTACGGCCACGCGGTGGGCGAGTGTCATCGCCTCTATCTGATCGTGGGTGACATAGATCGTCGTGACCTGCAGTTCATGCTGGAGATGCTTCAGCTCGGCGCGCATTTGAGTGCGAAGCTTGGCGTCGAGATTGGAAAGCGGCTCGTCCATCAGAAAGACACGTGGCGTGCGGACGATGGCACGGGCGAGTGCTACGCGCTGGCGCTGGCCGCCGGAGAGTTCCTTCGGCAGACGCGACAACATCGTGTCGAGTTCAACGCGCCGCGCGACCTCGGCTATTCGTCGCTTGTATTCGGCCGGGGGCACTTTGCGGATCTTCAGTGGATAGCCGATATTGTCCTCGACACTGAGGTGCGGATACAAGGCATATGACTGGAAGACCATCGCGACGTCGCGATATTTTGGCAGGACGCCATTGATGCGTTCCGCATCGATGTAGATATCGCCCGATGTCGCCTCCTCGAGACCGGCAACCATGCGCATCGTCGTCGTCTTGCCGCAACCGGAGGGGCCGAGCAGGACGAGAAACTCCTTGTCCCGGACCTCTAGATTGAAGTCGGCGACCGCGATGAATTCGCCGAACTTCTTGGAGACATTGGTGAACGTGACGGACGCCATGGTCTCACCCCTTGACGGCCCCGAGAGACAGCCCCCGGACAAGATGCTTCTGAACGATGAAAGCGAAGATGACGATCGGCACGCAGGCCATGAACCCAGCGGCGCTGATTTCCCCCCAATAGGTCTTGTACTGCGTCACCCGCCCGGCGATGCCGATCGGAAGCGTCTGCGACTGCTCGGTGAGCGTGATGATCAGGGAAAGCAGGAACTCGTTCCACGAGATGATCAGGCAGAAGATGGCCGTCGCCGCGAGCCCTGGACGCGCGAGCGGCAAAGCGACATGCAGGAATGCGCCCCAGCGCGTGTCCCCGTCGACGATCGCGGCCTCTTCCAGTTCGACCGGCAGGTCCTGGAAATAACTCTTCATCATCCACGTCGCGAACGGCAGGTTGAAGGCGGTATAGGCGACGATGAGCGCCGACTTCGTGTTGAGCATGTCGAAGTAGTTGAAAAACAGGTAGAGCGGAATGATGCTGACGATAGGAGGCATCATGCGCGTCGAGAGGATCCAGAACGAAATCTGCTTTCGCCACTGCCACGGATAGCTGAAGCGCGCCAAGGCATAGCCAGCCATCGTGCCAAAGCCTACGGAAATGATCGTGGTTCCGACCGCAACGAGCAAGCTGTTCAATGCGTAGCGCAGGAACGGCCGCTGGATGAACGCTTCGTCATAGTGCTTCAATGTCGGGTTGCGCGGCAGCCATTCGGGCGGTACTGCGAAGATGTCGATGTCGAACTTGAACGAATTCGCCGCGATCCAATAAACGGGAAACAGCGTCAAGATCAGCGCGATAAGGATCGTCAGATAGGCGGATAGTCTGAGAAGCATCTCCCGGACCCGGCTGCGTGTTCTTATCGTCGCCATCGTCGCCTCACTCCGCCAGCCGCATGCGCTTCATGAACCAGGTGCTCAGCACGATCGTCACGAACAGCACGAAGAGCGAGATCGCCGCCGCGTAGCCGGGATCGGCGAAGCGGTAGGCGACCTGATAGATGTATAGACTCAAGACCTTCGTTCGGTCTGCCGGACCTCCCCCCGTCAGGATGAAGACCAGGTCGAAAAGGCGCAGCGCATCCATGACGCGCAGGAGCAAGGCAATGGCGATAACCGGTTTCAGGAAGGGCAGCGTCAGATCCCAGAACTGCCGCCATGACGAGGCGCCGTCGAGCGCTGCGGCCTCGTAGGGTTCGACCGGCAGGCTTGCCAGCCCCGCCAACATCAGAAGGAATATGAAAGGCGTCCACTGCCAAACATCGGCAACGATGATCGAAAACATCGCGAGGTTCACGTCGCCCGCCCAGGCTTGCAGTGGAAGACCGAGACGGAACATGATTTCGTTGAGGACGCCAAACTGTGGCTCGTAGATGATCTTCCAGGTGATGGCGACGGCGACCGGCGGCAGCATCATGGGGATCATCAGGACGGTTTTGAGAAAGGCTAGTCGGCGGATGAATTTGTCGAGGAGCAGCGCCGGGCCGAGACCGAGGAGGAATTCGGTCGTCACTGCCACGACTGTAAAGACAGTCGTGTTCCAGAGTGCGACGTGAAATTGCGTGTCGGAAAGCAGTCGCGCAAAATTGTCGGGGCCGACGAACTCCCACGGCAGATCGGGGTTCGGGCTGATCTTGTGAACCGCGGCATAGAACATATAGAGGCTGGGAAAGATCGTCAGCCCGAGCAATATGATGACCGTTGGCGCAAGCATGAGGAAGCGCAGATGGCGCTCTGCCCACCGCTCCAGATCGCCACCTGGTCGAAGCGGTGCGGTCAATGTGCCTTGATCGGGCGTCAACATCTCCCTCCCGCGAACAGCTTGTCCATACGAACCTCAAACCCCGCGAGCGCTGCGGGTAATTGCCGTCACCACCATAGGAGCGGGGCCTAAAAACCCCACTCCGCGCAGATCGCATCGCCGCCTATTTAAGGCCGGTAATCTCTTCGACTGCTGCCTGTGAGCTCTTCAGCGCCTCCTCTGGTGTGATCGTGCCTGCGACCGCCTTGGAAAGCTCTATACCGAAGGCATTCTCGATCTCCGGCCACTTCGGATGGCGTGGACGAGGCGTCGAGGCCTGGATCGCCTCCATCAACACCGGATAGTGTCGGAACTGTTCCTGCGAGGTCAGTTCCGGATCGGCAAAGACCGAGGCTCGGACAGGCGGATTGCCGCGCGTGGCGGAAATCTTGATTTGCTCCGCCGAGGTCGCCCAGACCATGAAGTCGAAGGCCTCCTGCTTATTCTTGGAGGCCGACATGATGCCCATGGTCCAATGGCCGATTTCGGAGCTGCCCGGTTTCGTGCCCGCCGGAATAGGGGCGTAGGAAATCTTGCCAACCATCTTCGACTGGCCCGGATCCTCAAAGGTCGCAACCCAGTTCGGCCAGTTGATAGACGAGGCGGCGGCACCAGCAGCAAGCGCCGTACCCACTTCGTTGGCATTGTAGCTCTCGATCCCCTTTGGAGAAACGTCGCGGAGCGCCATGAACATCTTCATCGCGGCCGCGCCCTCCGGCGTATCGATCGTCACCTTCGTGCGATCCTCGTTAAACATATTGGCGCCGTAGGACCAGAAGATCGGCATGAAGTCGGCCACGACCGGGTTACCCTGGCCGCCCCGGAAGACATAACCGAAATAGCGACCTCCGCCGTTCTTGGTTAGGGCCTGGCTCGCCTTCAATACCTCATCCCAGGTCTTGGGAGCGTCGACGCCAGCTTCCTTGTACTTGGCGGCGTCATAGAAGAACATCTGGGCGTTTCCCACATAGGGCAGGCACACATAAGGTCCCGTATTGTAGGGGTTGCGACAGATCGCCAGCGACTTCGACAGGAAGTCGTTGTCCGGGCCCTCCATGCCCGCATTCTTGAAGTATGGCGTCAAATCCTCGAGATGTCCGTTCTCGGCGAAAAACGGAATCCACGGGTCATCCATCAAGATGATGTCGAACACGCCGGATTTGGTTGCCCCCGCATTGGCGCCCTGTTCGAACACATTGGCATAAGGCGCCTGCACGATCTCCACCTTCGTGCCCTTCATCTTCGAGTAGTCGTCGGCAGCAGCTCTAAGGCCGTCACCCTCGCTGCTCGATGGCACGAGGACTGTGAAATCGGCCCATGCGACCCCGTTGATCGCCAGCGCGGACGCCGCGGCAGCTAAGACGAGAAACAGTTTGCGAACCATCGTACACCTCCCATTCCGAGTTGATATCCAAAGGCCGCTTTTTCGTGGGGGGGCCCTACCCTATCCGGCGCGGTGGAGATGCGATCTCGACGCCCATGCGAACCGACATGCGACAAGTTGAAACGCCGTCCGGCATCTCCTCGAGCCGGCGCTGCTCCCAAAGCCGATTTTACCACATCAGGAGCATTATCTAGAGAGATTGTATTAGCGATGGCTACTATTGCATCTTGAGTGATCAAGGAGGTTCGGAACTGGCAGGGCAACTTCGCAACTCTCAATTCCCGAACACCGTCGTACGTTCGCCCACGTCGGAATGTGATCTTAATTGATAGGAATGCAGGGACTGTGCCGGCCGAATCCGGATCATAATATCTGACAGAAATGAAGCGGGTGCGATCAGGCTGATTGAAGCAATAACAATTTCAGTTATTTAGGTAGGCCAACAGGTTGACGTTCCCATGCGCCGTCCTCCAGGCGCCGATCTTCGATAAGCTTACCGACCGGTAGCAAATCTGGCGCATCGGCAAGCGCCTGCACCATGGCGTCATTCTGCGGATCCTTGCACCCGAAGTTGAAGGTGAGCCGGTCGGTACGACTGGCGTCGATCCACGTCACCGACACGGATGGGTGATCCGTGACCATCTGGGCGCAACGCGGATGCCCGGTGGTGATGTCTTCGGTTCCTTGGGGTCGGTAGGGCGCGAGCGCTGACTGGAACGCAAGCCATTCCTTGGTCGTGATCGAGAAACTTTGCTCACCGTGCACGTCGGTAAAGCGCCGGCCCTCGAACACACCATCGCCGGCTGCAGTCACCTTGAAACGGTATATTGGACATTCTCCGAGGCACGGCCCGCGTTCCACGATGATGCTCGAGACTTGGGCTTGTTCCACCAACGAGGCGACCAACGCGAATGCGACCCACGCAGTCAACATCACCATGGTGTGTTTCCTTTCAATAACAAAAAAGGCCACCAGCCTGCGACGGACCGATCATGACGGCGCCGATGCCTTCGAAGGCCAGCATGCGCTTCGCGGAGATCAAATCGTTGACCAGAGTGTCGCTACAGTCAACGCGCCCTGTACGCATCTGCTTTGAAAATTGGCTCAGTCGCGGTCGTCGAGCCATCGGAGGCACGAACATTTTTAAAACCAGAACACGAGCCCCAGGATCGGCCCCACTGAACAGTGTCGAACACGAACCCGTCGCTATAGTCCACGACCAGAGTGCGATAGCCGGCAACCGCCGAAATCGTGTCAGCCCCAGGAGACTCGTTATCTGTGCCCACATCGAAGGTGATTCCGCGCACTTCACGCGCGCGTTCAAACGCTAGACGGGAGTTCCCCCATCTCGGTTTCAGATGGACCGGGAATGAAAATCGATCATTAGATCGATCCAGAACAGCGCAGATTGTGCGCATCCCCGAGACCTCGTCTGAGGCCATGGCAGATCCTGCCCGAATTGGAGCCGCCGATGCTGGGGCTCTGGTTGTAGCGGACTCCGCAGTTCAGCTCCCGATGGGGACGATACATCACTACTGGTCGACGAAGTGACCGCGGTAGTAGTCGTCGATCCAGGTGTGAGCGCGAACCACCTTACCCAGGCTTGTGGAAAAGTCGATCGAGCACGTCGCGAAGCGCAGTCGCGGCTTCATCTCGCTCGCCAGCAGACATCAACTCGGGTTCCGCTTCTAGTCTGAGATGCGGCAGCTCGGTTCGAACGGCGCTGCGTGCGGCGACCAGATTGGCCTTCAGATCGAGGACACGATATGTGGCGACCGGATAGGCGATACCCCTGATTTGGACATGCCCCAGCTCGACACAAGCGATTGTGTCCTTCACTTGCGCAAAGGTCTCATAGGAAATGAGCACTGCCCCCGCCGGCGCCTCCTGCTCGAGGCGCGAGGCGAGATTCACGGCGCCGCCGATTATCGTGTAGTCCATCCGATCTTCACTGCCGAAGTTGCCGACCGTGCAGTAGTCGGTATGGATGCCGATGCGGCATCGCAGCGGTGTTTCAATGCCGATGTCGCGCCAGATTTCTGCAAGTTCGCTCATCCGTTTCTGCATGGCGAGAGCCATCTCAACACAGGCGAGCGCGTCCTCCTTGACGCCGCGGGTTTCCGGGTCCCCGAAAAACATCAGGATCGCGTCACCGACATACTTGTCGATGGTGGCGCCGTGTTCCAAAGCAATCTTCGACATTTCCGTCAGGTAGTGATTGAGGAGCTGGGTGAGATCCTCGGACTCCATCTTGTCGGTGGTCTCGGTAAAGCCGGCAATGTCCGAGAAGCATATCGTCAGCTTCTTCCGCTGGCTGGCGATCCTGACGTCCTGACGGCCGGTGAATATCGAGTTGTATACTTGCGGTGCCAGATACTTCGCCAGCTTGCTCGATAGCGCCTCGAGGGCTGCGGATTTCTCCGCGAGGTTCTCCTCCCGCTTTTTCAACTCCGTGATGTCCGAGTAAACGGCCACCGTGCCGCCGCCTGTGATGCGCCGCTCGCCTATCATTATCCATCGCTCGTCACTTCGCCGCTGCACCCACGGTTCACCAGGATTACGGTGCCGGGAGAGCCGCTCGGCGACCCATTCCTCGAGGCGCCCATCGGCATCCTTGATGTAGCCGCGCTCGGCGGATCGGCGGATGATGTGCTCGAATGTAGTGCCGGGCGTTAATTCGATCGCAACATCGCTGTAGAGCAGTTCGCGGTAGCGGCTGTTGCTGAGAACGAGCCGGTCCTCCACGTCATAGAGAGCGAACCCCTCCGAGATGCTTTCGATGGCATCTACGAGCCGTTGGCGTGCTTCAGCAACCTCGCGTAGATTCTTTTCCTCGACCTCGACAGCCGTGTCCCGGAACAGCCTGAGCGCCTCAGCCATGCGGCCGATTTCGTCGTGGCCCGCGGCAGGCAATGGCGCACAAAGATTGCCGTCGGCGATCGCGAGCATGCCCTGGCTCACGCTTCCCAGACGGGCGAGAAGACTGCGGTCGACATAGAGCCAGACAATCAGAATCGAGCTCAACAGGCTGAGAACGGCCGAGCCAAGGACAACGCCGGTTCCGTAGCGCTGGACGACCGCGGCCTCGAGACCGGACGAGGCGATCTCACGGTTTGCCGCAGCGACAAGGCGATCGACAGCAGCGGTGAGACTGCGGGACAGCCGATTGTTTTCGGCCAGAAGTTTTTCGCCCTCGGCCAGGACGGCAAACTCGTCCTGTCTAGCCTTCGGTATGCTGTTGCCACCATCGATCAGCGCCTTGAACTCGCCCACCCGCTGTTGGAAGCGGGACCGTAGCTTCTCGTCGATCTCGGTTGAAACCGTTTCGAGGACGGCGAGCGACCGGCGCAGCGGAAAGAGCATCAATGCAAGATCGCCTGGCGTCGGTGCGCTCGCCAACTTAACCAGCGCGTCGTTGACGGCGGATATCTCCTGGTGTGCCCTCTGCTGGGGGATGTAGCCCGTAATCGCCTCGACCAGGTCGGAAGTCGCCGCCGCGCGTCGGTCTGAGGCGAGCGACGCGTCGGCCGCGACAGTTCTCCATTGCGCAAGCTTGGAATTCATCACCAGGATGCCAGCCGCCAGAAGGCGTTGGCCTGCAATTGTCGTAGCCGATAAGCGGCGTAACAACTCCTCCTTGCGTGCGACTACGGTGAGCCTGACGGCGACAAGGTCGTCGAGTGCGTCGAGGTTGCGCCGCAGACCAAGCACCGCCGCCTCGATCTCGGCCACCGCCGCCGTGCCAAGCGTGCCTCCCTTGAGCGCGGCAAGCAGTTCCTCTAGGCGCGCCATCTCGACCCCAATCGCAGCCGAGACCTCGTTGTGCCGTATCTTGTTCGTTGAATTCAGTACAGACGGAGCAGTTGCCGCGACCCGCTCGGCTTGGCGCGACAGTTGGAGAGACGCCAGCGCCGACGGCACCCGATCCCTGGTTATGCTGTCGACGACCTCGCCTACCTGGAGGAAGGCATAAAGAGCAGCTGCCGTCGCGAGCACCGCGAAGGTGCTGATGCCGAAGAAAGCCAGCAACAGGCGGCCGCGTATGCCTAGGCGTTCAAGCATCGCGGCGACACTTAATCTGAACGATCGCGCTGGCTTGATCTGCATACGATGCCTCAAGTGGCGCGGCGGCGTGTGGCGGGCTGCTATTCAACCGGCACATACTCTCCACCCCGCCAGACGTACCACACCCAGCTTTGGTTCGTGAGGTCGCCCTTGTCGTCGAAATCGACCGGGCCGAGCACAGTGTCGAACTCCTGTCCGCGCAGTGTCGCGATGACCGCCGGCAGTTCGAGCGAGGCTGCCTTCTCGACCGCCTGCGCCCAGAGTTGGACGGCAGCGTAGCTCAACAGTGTGTAACCTGCGGGTTCGAAGTTTTCGGCACGGAAACGCTCCACCACCGGGGCAGCTTCGGGGTTTCGCCGCGGGTCCGCGGAGAACGTAAAGAGGGTCCCCTCGGCTCCTGGGCCGGCGATCAGCGCAAACTCCTCGGTTGCCAGGGCGTCGCCGGAGATGACCTGAAGCGCGTAGGCGCGGTCGCGTGCAGCGCGAACAATCAGCGCAACCTCGGCATGATACCCGCCGACATACAAAGCGGCGATGCCAGCGGCCTGTAACGCAGCGACCTCCGCCGAATAGTCGTTCTTAGCAGGCGTGTATGCGTCGTAGACAGCTTCGGTTACGCCTCGCTTGTTCAACTGCTTTCTTGTCTCACCGGCGAGACCCATGCCATAGGTCGTGCCGTCGTGAAGGATCGCGATTTTCTTTTCGCCCCATTCATCGGCCAGGTAGTTGCCGGCCACGATCCCCTGCTTATCGTCGCGACCTATGACCCGAAAAACGTTGTCACGGCCCTGTTCGGTCAACAGCGGATTGGTCGATCCTGGTGAAATCTGCAGAACCGCAGCCTCCTCGTAGACCTTTGATGCCGGGATCGAGGCCCCGGAGCAGTAATGTCCGACGACGAACACCACTCCGTCAGCCACCAGTTTCTGGGCTGCCGCCACGGCCTGCTCGGGATCGCAGAAATCGTCGACGTTGATGACGCGCACCTGCTGGCCAAGGACGCCGCCCGCCGCATTGATGTAGGCTACGGCCATCTCTGCTCCACGCTGACCCTGCTCGCCGATCCAGGCGAGCCGTCCGGTCATCGCGGCCGAAACCCCGATCACTACCTCCGCCTGCGCGGGGCAGATGTAGATAGCCGCAAGCGCGGCAACAGCTATGGTGACCACGCGGTGCATCACTGTACCCCTAACGTTAGCTTACGCTAATCAAGCCGATGCCGACAGTCCTTTGCGTCGCAGCACTGCAATCCGAGCTCGGCAAGGAAGGACTGGCGCGGCCTCACCGGGTACTTCGACGCACCATTGCTTAAAAGTGCACTCAGATTGGCCGTGAGAGCCAGCAATCGCCCACGTCAGTGAAAGAGCAAAAAGGCCGTTACGGGTGATACTATCGTCCTGTTGCTGGCGACCTGCGCCAGTAACCGCCTGATCGATCTGCGCGATCAGGCAGATGTCTTGGCCGCACGCTGAATTGAGCGAGACCCGCCCCACGCGACAGTCCGCCGAAGAGAACGATTGGAGTGAGACAATGAACGGCACGATCACCGACAATGTCGCGGCATCACGCTTCGAGCTTGCTGTCGGCGATGAGCTTGCCGTTGCCTATTACCGCAACGAAGACGGCCGGGTCGTTCTCACCCACACGGAGGTTCCGCAGGCGCTTTCCGGACAGGGTATCGGCACACGGCTGGCCCGTGGCGTCTTCGAGACGCTTCGCCACCGACAAGATCGCATTATCGCCAAATGCCCGTTCATGGCCGCCTTCGCGGTGAAGCATCCGGAATATAGCGCGATGCTCGATGGATGAGTTCGGAGCGGCAAGTTGCCGACGGTCTCAGGCAAATGGCGCGATTCCCGCCTTCAGCCTCCGGCGTCCCGTGCTCACGGGCGGCGGCATGTTAGACTTTGCCAATACGGCTTCCCCTGAAGGGAAAGCCGTATTGATACGTGAAACTGCTTCCGTCAGAGGCTTGCGCCGACTTCCCGAAGCTCCTTCAGAACCGGCGCCTTCGGCAGCCAGATCTCGTCATAGGCGGCGATGATCTCGGCGGTGTTCTGCAGGTCTATATCGACGATCTTGATACCGGTATTCTTGAAGTTCTGCAGGAGGGTGGCTTCCTTTGCGACGGTCGCATCGATCTGTTTGTCGAGCTCCTCGCGGGTGAGGCGGGCGATAAGTTCGCGATCCGCTTCGGGAACGCCCTTCCATATGCGGCCGGAAGCCAGCGCGACACAGGGCATGAAGATGGCGTTCATGCGCAGCATGGTCTTGGCGACCTTGTCATATCGCTGGTTCCAGGAGAGATCCAGGTCGGCTTCGAGTCCGTCCACCTGCCCGTTGGACATAGCGTCAAAGACCTGCGGCGTCGGGATTGGCGTCGGCGCTGCGCCGAGCAGCTGATAGAAGTCACGGTAGGCCGGCGTCGTGTTGATACGCAGCTTCATACCCTTGATATCTTCAATGCCGCCGGTTTCCTGCCCCGTGAAGACGACGCGCAGGGTGGTGATGCCGTAACCAAGTCCAATCGTGCCGGTTTGGGCAGGCAGTACGTCCAGCAGCTTGATTGCGACCGGGTGACGAACGAGCGCAGCGACCTTGTCGGTGCTTTTGACGAGCCACGGCGCATTGATGGCCGCGATCTGGGGAATGCGCGAGCCGAGTTCCGCGGTCATTATCCAGCCGAGATCCAACGCACCGGACTGCATCTGCTGCAGCATGGCGCCTTCGTTGCCGAGCTGGTTCGACGGGAAGACCTGGATCGCGAGGCGCCCGTTTGTTTCTTCGGCAAGACGCTTGCCGACGGCTTCAGCCGCAAGGTTCCAGGGGTGGCCCGGTGGCGTGGTGATGCCGAGACGATAGATCTTTGCAGTCTGTGCACGCAGAATCGACGGCGCGGACATCGCCATCGCGGCTCCCAGCGAGACGCTCTTCATCAAAGTACGACGCGTAATGTTCATTGTAGGTTCCCTCCGTTGTGAGTTTGTGGGTTAGGAGAAGTAGGTCGACAGTGCCGGGAAGATCGAAAGCAGCACGAGGATGACGCAGCAGATCAGGAAGAACGGCAGCGTTACGATGAACATCTTGCCGGGCTTCGCCCCCGTTACTGCGGCGGCAATGAAGAAATTCAAACCGACCGGCGGGGACAGGAAGCCGAGGACCAGGTTGATCACCGCGACGACGCCGAAATGCACCGGATCGATGCCGTAGACCTCAGTCGCTATCGGCAGCAGGATCGGAACGGTCATAATCAGCCCCGGCGCACCATCGATCACCGTGCCGATGACGAGCAGGATTACATTGACCAGCAGCATAAACGTGACCGGGTCTTTCGCGATGGTCTGGATCCACTCCGCCACGCGCTGGGGAACCATTCCGTAGACGAGAACCCAGGAGAATACGGCAGCCGCAGCGATCAGGAACAGGATGCCCGCCGACAGGACCCCTGCCTTGACAAACATCTCGGGAAGCTGCTTCAGGCGGAGATCGCCGGTCACGAAGCGCCCGACTAGGATCGCTGCAACCACGCCCATTGCCGCAGCTTCGGTTGGATTAGCAATTCCGGTCACGATCGACCCCACGATGATCAGCGGGATGATCAGTGTCGGCGCGGCCTTCAGCGTGATGGTCACACGCTCGCGCATCGGCAGGCTGGTGCCGCGCGGGTAGTTGTAGACGTAACCCATAAGCGCGATCACCACGCAGAAGGCAATGGTAAGAATGATGCCGGGAATGATACCGGCGGCCAGCATGGTCCCGACGGGAACCTGCGCGATGACGCTGTAGACGACGAACATGATGGAAGGGGGAATGATCGGCCCCAGCATGCCGGCATAGGCGGTCAGACCGGCAGCGAAGGTCTTGTCATAGCCCTTCTTCTCCATTTCCGGGACGATCATCTGCGACATCAGCGCAACCTGGGCCGCGGCCGAGCCGAGAATGGACGCCACGAACATGTTGGCGAGCAGGTTCACATAGGCTAGGCCGCCCTTGAGCGCGCCAACGAAAGACATGGCCATGTCGATGATACGCCGCGTGATGCCGCCGCCGTTCATGATCTCGCCTATGAGAATGAACAGCGGAATGGCGATCAAGCCGTAACTGTCAAGACCCATGAACATTTGGGTGGGAAAGGAGACGAAAAGGACCGTATTGTCGCTTTGCCAGATATACGCGGCCGCCGTGAGGCAAAGCACAATGGAGATCGGCAGGCCGACCAGCATGAGGGCAACGAATGCGCCGAAGGTAAACATCAGGCAGCTCCTTCTGCAGTCGTCAGCGAGACCTGTACGCGCTTGCGCGCGATGCCGAGGTCTTCAAGCAGGTTTGCAGCATTGTGGACGATGAGCGTGAGAGCGAAGATCGGCAGAATCAGGTTGACGATCCAGGTCGGCCATTCCAGCGTCTGGGTTCGCTCGGTGTATAGGAAGTTGAACGTTTCGGCGGCAAAAGCCTGAGCGTCGAAACCGTGGGAAGCGATGCCCAGCGGATCCAGCCAGATCCAGCACACCACCGCAAAGCCGGTCGCAAAAGTCAGCGATACTGCGGTGGAAAAAGCGCGCAGCCGCGCGACCCATTTGGGTGACAGTTGATCCGACAGAAGCGTGACGGCGAAGTCGATCCGCAGCCGCGTCATGACCGAAGCCCCGATAAAGCCAAGCCAGATCATCGAGAAGATCGAGGCCTCGTCGATCCAGTAGATTGGCACCTTGGCGAAACGGGTGACGACATTCACCAAAATCAGCGCCAGCAGCACCGTTATGAAAATCCCGGCCAGGAACTTCTCACCGCGCAGGAGCGCCTGGGACAATCCAGTTATTTTCTCCGCCCAGAGCGGGTGGTTTCGTGGCTCCCCGGTCGATGACATGGCACGCCTCCTCTCCTTGCATACTTATTGTATTTATAAAGTATACATGGTCGCGCTTTGTCAACCGCTTTTCAAGCCGGTGTAAGAAAGTGGCATTCCGGCGAAAGCATCCGCAGCGTCGTGGTATACTGAGCGCGGGTTCAAGACCGCATCACGAATGCAATCCGTTCATCACATCGCCAAGCGTCCGCCGGCGATGCCAGTGATCTGCCGGGCATACCGCGCCGGCCATGAAGGAGGAGAAGCCCATGCCAAGCGTTGCAATACATCCATCCCTCGATTCCGGTTTCAAGGCGACCGACGCGGCCTTCTCGGGCGGCACACTTGTGTGCAACTGCACGAGCAACCCTGTAAAGATCCGGGTCAGGGGCGACATTGCCCATAACCATGCCTGCGGCTGCACCAAGTGCTGGAAGCCCGATGGTGCTGTCTTCTCGGTTGTCGCCGTCGCGCCGACGGACAATATCGAGATACTCGAAAACGGCGACAAGCTCGCTGTCGTGGACCCGGCCGCTCTTATTCTGCGCCACGCCTGCAAGGCCTGCGGCGTGCACATGTATGGCCCCGTCGAACGCGACCATCCGTTCAAGGGTCTTTCCTTCTTGCATCCGGAGCGGTTCCAGGAAACGGGCTGGGCGAAGCCGGGGTTTGCGGCTTTCGTGTCTTCGATCATCGAAAGTGGATACGATCCGGCAAAGATGGATGGCGTGCGTGCCCGCCTGCGAGACCTTGGTATCGAGCCCTATGACTGCCTCAACCCCGGCCTGATGGACTTCATCGCCACCTGGACGGCAAAGAAGAGTGGTGTGCTTAAAACGGACGCGGCCTGAACGACCTTGCCGCAACCCGAATTCAAAGCCGACGTCCGTAAAACGGCCGGTGACGGAAACCTCAAGACGGAGAGGCCATTTCCACGATCGACCACGGAGTTGCGCTTGAAAATCTCGGGGCAGGCGCAGTTGTCCTCCCTAAAACCACCGAGGAGGTTGCGCCGTCAAAATGTTGCCTCGCCAACGGGATCTCGCTCGTTACCCATGGAGAGCGAACCGGGCTCGTAGGCGGGGCGATGCCTCGGCCGGGAGGCGTCGGCGCGGCGATTTCGGAGAACAGCGGCAGGCCTTTGCTCTGCGCCGCGATGGGCTCACGCCCGGAATTCACGATCGAGCGGCGTTCGTGATCCCGCGTTTTGCTTCCAGTGCCTGCGATGAACTTTCCGCGGCACCCAATTGCTGCAACCTCCAACTTCACCTACATTGACCAAGTGGTAAAAAAGACGTGTTCCAAAACGCGCAATCAACCAGAGGGGAATTTAATGCATAGCAATTCCTTCAATTCCGCCATTTCCAGAAGAACCCTGATGAAAGTTGCTGGCGCATCCGCCGTGGTGGCCGCGGCGGGTCTGCCGAGCCGTCTGTTCGCTGCGGACCCGATAAAAGTGGCGGCTATCTATACCGTCCCGGTCGAGCAGCAGTGGGTCAGCCGTATCCACAAGGCAGCTAATGCCGCCAAGGAGCGCGGCGATATCGAATATGTCTATTCTGAAAACACCGCGAACAACGATTACGAGCGCGTCATGCGCGAATATTGCGAGGCCGGCCACAAGCTGATCCTGGGCGAGGTCTTCGGCGTCGAGGATGCCGCCCGCGCCGTCGCCAAAGACTATCCTGATGTCGCCTTCCTGATGGGCTCGAGCTTCAAGCCCGATGCCGCCGTACCGAACTTCTCGGTTTTCGACAACTATATCCAGGACGCATCCTATCTGTCCGGCCTCGTCGCCGGCGCGATGACCAAGTCCAAGAACATCGGCATGGTGGGCGGCTATCCGATCCCGGAGGTCAACCGACTGATGAACGCATTCATGACCGGCGTGAAGGAAGTGGCCCCGGACACCAAGTTCCAGGTCGCCTTCATCGGCTCGTGGTTCGATCCGCCCAAGGCCAAGGAGACCGCATTTGCCCAGATCGATGGCGGTGCGGACCTTCTATATGCCGAACGTTTCGGCGTGTCCGACGCCGCCAAGGAGAAGAAGGTCCTGGCCATCGGCAATGTCATCGATACCCAGGCGGACTATCCGGACACCGTTGTCGCCTCTGCGCTGTGGCATTTCGAACCGACGCTAGACAAGGCGATCGCCGAAGTGAAGTCCGGCACTTTCAAGGCCGACGACTACGGCGCCTATTCCTTCATGAAGAACGGCGGCTGTTCGCTCGCGCCCCTAGGCACTTTCGACAGCAAGGTTCCCGACGACATCAAGGCCAAGGTCGCGGAGAAGGAAAAGATGATCAAGGACGGCTCGTTCACCGTTGAGATCAACGACGCCGAGCCGAAGTCGAGCTAGCCCTCTCTTCCTTCCGTTCATGGAAGAGGTGGTCGGCAATGCCGGACGAGGGATTATCCTTCGCCGGCAACGACCATTCTCTTTCTGGACGGAACGAAGGCCTCCTCTACAACGCCACTTCCGGTCACCGATGTGTCAAGCAATCCCACCCTTCGTCTTTTAGGCATCAGCAAGCGTTTCGGCCCGCTCAGAGCCAACGAGGCCATTTCCTTCGATCTGAAGCGGGGCGAAGTCATCGCGCTTCTCGGGGAGAACGGCGCCGGCAAGACGACGCTGATGAACATTCTCTTCGGCCATTACGTCGCCGACGAGGGAACCGTCGAGGCCTTTGGCAAGCCGCTTCCGCCGGGAGATCCGCGCGCGGCCCTCGATGCCGGCATCGGCATGGTCCACCAGCACTTCACCCTCGCCGACAACATGACGGTGCAGGAAAACATCGCGCTTGGCACGCAGAGCCTCTGGCGAATGCGGCTCGACCGGGCCGCAGCGCGGCGGCGCATCGAGCAACTGTCTGCCGATTTCGGCCTCACTGTCGATCCCGCGGCCACCGTCTCCATCCTTTCGGTCGGCGAACGCCAGCGCGTCGAGATCCTGAAGGCCCTTTATCGCGAAGCCCGCATCCTGATCCTGGACGAGCCGACGGCCGTTCTGACCCCCGCCGAGACCGACGCACTGTTCCGGACGCTGAAGCTGCTCGTCGCCAAAGGCCTGTCGATCATCTTCATCTCCCACAAGTTGCACGAAGTGATGGCTGTCAGCGATCGTGTGCTGGTTCTGCGCTCCGGCCAGCTCGTCGGCGAGCGCGAGACAGGCTCGACCGATCGCAAAGAACTGGCCGCCCTCATGGTTGGCCAGGAGGTCAAGCCGGCGGAGGTCAGCCCGGTGAAACTGGGCGCACCGCTGCTGGCGCTCGAGGGCGTCTCAACAGCGCCGTATAACGGGGCCGGCCTCGATAAGGTGTCGCTCACGCTGACAGCTGGTGAAATCACCGGCCTTGCCGGCGTTGCCGGCAATGGTCAGGCTGTCCTTGCTGGCCTCATCGCCGGCATCCGGCGCCGAACCAGCGGCAGCATTTCCATCGCCGGGCAGGAAGTCGCCGACTGGTCGCCGCGCGCTGCGCTCGCCCATGGCGTGGCCCGCATTCCGGAAGACCGCCACGCGATCGGCAGCATTGGCGACATGAGTGTGGCGGAGAACGTCATCGCCGAACGCTACCGGAGCCCGCGGTTCAGTCGCATGGGCTTCCTGAACTGGAAGGCCGCCGGCCGCTTCGCCGAGAAACTCATTGCCGACTACGACGTCAAATGCCCCTCGCCCGAGGCCCGCATACGCCTGCTCTCGGGTGGCAATATGCAGAAGCTCATCCTCGGCCGGGCGCTTGATCCCGACCCGGCGGTCATCCTTGCAAGCCAGCCGACCCGCGGCCTCGATGTCGGCGCCGTCGCCTATGTTCACCGCATGCTGCTTGAAGCACGAGACAGGGGCGCGGCGATATTGCTGATTTCGGAAGACCTCGAGGAAGTCCTGGCGTTGTCCGACCGCATCATCGTCATGTCCAAGGGACGCCTTTCGGCGCCGTCTTTGCGCGGCGAACGAACCATTCGGGAACTGGGAGAGCTGATGGCAGGCCACAGCGGGGAGCGCACCGATCATGCGGCTTGAGCCGAAGCCCGCACCGTCCTTGGCGGTCACCTTGCTGTTTCCGCTGGCAGCCATCGCCACCACGCTGGTGCTGACGTCGATACTGGTTCTCGCCGCTGGCGCTTCGCCACTGTCCGTCTTCTATCTTGTGGCCAAGGGTGCAGCCGGCTCGCAGTTCGCGCTCATGGAAACCTTGACTCGCGCGACGCCACTGATCTTCACGGGCTTGGCGATCGCCGTCGCCTTCCGAGCCAAGCTCTGGAACATCGGCGCAGAAGCCCAACTCTACATCGGTGGCGTCGTCACCGTGGTGCTGGGAACCGGCGCACTGCCGCTACCTTCGGTCATTCTGATCCCGGTGATCATGGCCGCCGTCATGGCCGCAGGCGCGTTGCTTCTGCTCGGCCCGGCTGTGCTGAAGACCCGCTTCGGCGTCGACGAGGTGGTCACTACGCTGCTGCTCAACTTCATCGTCCTGCTGTTCGTGTCGATGCTGCTTGAAGGTGTGCTCAAGGATCCGATGGGGCTCGGCTGGCCGCAATCGCAGAAGGTCATCGCCGAAGCGCAATTGCCACGCCTCATCCAGGGCAAGCGCCTGCACTATGGTTTCGTCATTGCGCTTGCGTCGGCCGTTCTCGTCTGGGTCGTCATGAAAAAGGCGGTTCTCGGCTACGAAATGCGCGCCGTCGGCATCAATCCCGAGGGCGCACGTTTTGTCGGCATTTTGGTCAACCGCACGCTCATGAAGACGGCGGTGCTTTCGGGCGGATTGGCTGCACTTGCTGGCTTTTCCGAAGTCTCAGGGCTCAAGGGTAACCTGACGCTCGATCTGTCGCCGGGCTACGGCTACTCCGGCATCGTCGTCGCCATGCTGGCCATGCTGAATCCGCTCGGCGTCATCGCATCGGCCATCTTCGTCGCCGGCATCTTCGTCGGCGCCGATGCCATGAGCCGTGCGGCCAAGGTGCCGAGTTACATAGCCGACGTCATGGTCGCCACCTCGCTGCTGACGATGGTTGTCGCGATCCTTCTGACGCGATTCCGGATAAGGTGGAGGTGACATGGACGCGCTTGAAATCCTCTTCACCGCCTCCTTCTGGGTTGCCGCCATCCGCATAGCATCCCCGCTGATCTTCGCAACCATGGGCGAGTTGATCTGCGAGCGGGCGGGCGTCCTCAACCTCGGCATCGAGGGGATCATGACGGCAGGCGCCTTCGCCGGCTGGTTCACCGTCTATTCTGGGGGCGATCTTTGGGCCGGCTTGATGGTCGCTGCCCTAGTCGGTGCCATGTTCGGCTTGCTGCACGCCACGCTCACGGTACCGCTCGGCCTGTCGCAACACGTCGTGGGCATCGGCGTTACGCTGCTTGCTACAAGCCTTACCTATTTCACCTATCGTCTTGCGCTGCCCGAGGTGACGTCGCCGCCCAAGATCGAGCCGTTCCAGCCCCTGCCGATCCCGGGCCTATCCAGCATTCCTGTCGTTGGCGAGGCGCTTTTTACTCAGACGCCGCTGACCTATCTCGCATTCGTGTCGGTCGCAGCCGTCGCCTGGATTCTCTACCGCACGCCCATTGGCCTCGCCGTTCGCGCTGCTGGCGAAAACCCGTCGGCGGTCGAGGCGCAGGGCATTTCGGTCACCGGCATCCGCATGGGCGCCGTCGCCGTCGGCAGTGCGCTGATGGCGGTCGGCGGCGCTTTTCTCACCACCTCGGCCTTCAACTCGTTCTTCTTCCAGATGATCAATGGGCGCGGCTGGATTTGCATCGCGCTGGTCGTCTTCGGCTCTTGGCGACCAGGAAAGGCGCTGATCGGCGCCATCCTGTTTGCCGCATTCGATGCCTATCAGGTTCGCCTGCAGCAGATATCGGGCGGCATCGTGCCCTATCAGGTTTTCCTGATGATGCCTTACGCTCTGTCGATCCTGGCGCTGATCCTGGTCGCACGCCGCGCCACCTATCCCAAAGCTTTGATGATCCCATACCAGAAAGGCGAAAGATGAGTTTCGACCTGATCGTAAAGGGCGGCACGCTGCCCGATGGAACCGTCGCCGATATCGGCATCAAGGGCGACAGGATCGCCGCGATCGAGCCGCGCATCGATGCCGGGGCCGGTCGTGTCGTCGATGCCTCGGGCAACCTCGTCAGCCAGCCCTTTGTCGATCCGCATTTCCATATGGACGCAACGCTGTCCTACGGCCTGCCGCGTATCAATGCCTCGGGCACGCTGCTCGAAGGCATCGCGCTGTGGGGCGAACTCAAGCCGCTCCTGACCCACGAGGCCGTCAAGGAACGTGCGCTCGCCTATTGCGACTGGGCGGTCTCGATGGGCCTCCTCGCCATCCGCACCCATGTCGATACCTGCGACGACCGCCTTCTTGCGGTGGAAGCGCTGCTCGAGGTCAAGAAGGAGATCGCGCCCTATATCGATCTCCAGCTCGTCGCCTTCCCACAGGACGGGCTCTATCGCTCGGCGAATGCGCGCGAGAACACCATCCGCGCACTCGACATGGGCGTCGACATCGTCGGCGGCATCCCGCATTTCGAGCGGACCATGTCCGACGGCACACGTTCCGTTACCGAACTTTGCGAGATCGCAGCCAAGCGCGGCCTGATGGTCGACCTGCATTGCGACGAGACCGACGACCCGCTGTCGCGCCATATCGAGCAGCTTGCCTATGAGACCCACAGGCTCGGCCTGCAAGGCCGGGTGGCTGGCTCGCACCTTACCTCGATGCATTCGATGGACAACTACTACGTCTCGAAACTGCTGCCGCTGATTGCGGAAGCCGGTGTCTCGGCGATCCCCAATCCACTGATCAACATCATGCTGCAGGGGCGGCACGACACCTATCCCAAGCGGCGTGGCCTGACGCGAGTGCCCGAGATGCTGAAGGCCGGCATCCGCACCGGCTGGGGTCAGGATTGCGTGCTCGATCCCTGGTACTCCCTCGGCACGGCCGACATGCTCGACGTCGCCTTCATGGGATTGCATGTCGCCCAGATGTCCTCGCCCGCGGACATGCGCACGTGCTTCGACATGGTCACCAAGGTCAATGCCGAGATCATGGGGCTCGATCATCTCGGCCTAGCCGTCGGCAAATCGGCAAGCCTCGTTGTGCTCGATGCGGGCAACCCCATCGAGGCGGTGCGCCTGCGCGCCGAGCGGCTCTGTGTCGTCGCGAAGGGCAAGGTCGTGGCTGAACGCGAGAAGCGCGATACGGCCCTGTCCATCAAGGGCCGTCCGGCGACCATCAACCGCCGCCACGTCGTGCCACCGCAGCCACGTTGAACGGACTGGACGAGAACAGAACGGGAGAGCGTGCGCGAGAACATGGCAGTTTCGTTCAAAAGGCCCGAAACGCTGGGCTTCGCGGTGTCTCGTTCGCCCGTGTGTGGACGTGCGCAGAGGAATGAGTGGGGTGCCACGATTGGGAGACGCCACGGGCGGTTGAGGATGCTGTTCCCATTCTCCTTAGTGCGGGATTTCGTTCAGTCGGCCGGCGTCAGCGCGCATATCTTTTACGTATCCAAAGCCTTCAACGATCTTTCCATCCCGGACGCGCAAATTGTCTAACGCCGCTTCGCCAGCATAGATCGAGACAGCACAACCGCGAGGCCGATCAGAATTGTCGCGACGATGAAGAGGAAGGCCGCTGCCGCAATCGCGGGGCTGATGTTCTCACGGATACTGGAAAACATCTGCCGGGCCAGCGTACGCTGGTTGGGACCGGCGACAAAGAGCGTCAGCACAACCTCGTCCAGCGAGGTGGCGAAGGCCAGCACCGCGCCGGAGAGCACGCCGGGCATGGCGAGCGGCAGGGTCACGCGGCGGAAGACCGTTGCGGGCGAAGCGCCGAGGCTTTGTGCGGCGAGTTCCACGCGTTCGTCGATGCCGGCAAGCGCGCCGATGACGCTGACCACGACGAAGGGCACGGCGACGACAGTGTGGGCGATGATCACGCCGACATAGCTGTTTGTCAGGCCGAAACCCGCAAGCAGCACCTGCATGCCGACACCGAGCACGACAGCGGGCACCACCATGGGCAGTAGGAAGAGCGTGCGTATTGACCCGCGGAAGAAGAGGAGGCGGTTGCGCAGGCCGAGCGAGGCGGCGGTGCCAAGGACGGTGGCGAGCAGCGTCGTGCCCGTCCCGATGATCAGGCTGTTAAAGATCGCCCGACGCCAGGCATCCGCCGTGAACAATTCCTCGAACCAGCGCAGCGACCAGGACGGGATCGGGTAGGTGAGGATGACGCTCGAGGTGAAGGCGAGCGGCAGGATCGCGATGAGCGGCGCGACGAGAAAGAGGATCGTCAGCGAGGCGAAAGCGAACTTGGTGAGCTTCATCGGCATGACCTAGCGCCTCCCCGGCTCGTCAGTGGAGAGCCGCGCATAGACACTATAGAGCAGCAGCGTCGCGACAAGCAGCACGACGCCAAGCGCCCCGGCCATGCCCCAGTTCGCAGAACCTGTGGCGTAGAAGGCGATGATCGAGCTGATCATCTGGTCGCCCGGCCCGCCAATCAGAGCCGGCGTGATGTAGTAGCCGATCGCCGAAATGAAGACGAGCAGGCTGCCGGAGGCGACGCCGCGCAGGCTCAGCGGCAGCAGCACGCGCAGGAACGCGCGCCAGGGCGGCGCTCCGAGCGAGGCGGCCGCCGGCATCAGGTTCTTCGGGATGGTAATAAGCACCGAATAGATCGGCAGCACCATGAAAGGCAGCAGCACATGGGTCATGGCGATGATGACGCCGGTTCGATTGAAGATCAACGGCAGCGGCGCATCGATCAGGCCGAGCGTTTGCAGAAGGTCGTTGATCAGCCCTTGTTCCTGCAACAGGATGAACCAGGCGGCGGTGCGTACCAGAAGCGAAGTCCATAGCGGCAGCAGCACGGCAGCCAGCATCAGGTCGCGCTTCCAGCCGGTAAGCGAAGCCGCGATCATCGCATAGGGGAAGCCGATACCGGCGCAGGCGAAGGTGACGAGTGCGGCGATCCAGAAGGTGCGCACGAGAATAACGCGGTTGACGGACCGGTCGGCTGGCAAGTGCTCGATATCGCCGGCGGCATTGCGGCCGAGATCGACTGCGGCGAGCAGGTTGCGATCGGTGAGCGGCGAGAGCGCATCGGCGATGGCCAGCCAGAATTCCGGTTTCTCCCAACGCTTGTCGATGGAGACGAGGTCGGTGGGCGGGTTGGCCGTGTCGTCGAGCGCGCTGGTCGTCTTGGACATGAGCGTGCGGAAGCCGGAACGGGCGCTGTTGAGGCGGCGGACCATATCGCCGAGCGCCTGGTCGTCATCGACGGCCTTCAGGTCCGCCATCAGCGCCGTCTGCATGGGCATGGTCGGCGGCGATTTTCGATCCCAATCCGTCAGCACTTCGGCGCTGCGCGGAAGCAGGCGCAGTACGGCCGGATCCGACACGGCCTGCGACATCATGCTGAATAGCGGCCAGACGAAGAAGCCGATGAGGAAGAGAAGCAACGGGGCAAGAAGAACGAGCGACCGCCCGGACCGGGACGAGACTGCACTCATGGCGCGATGACCCGGCAATCGCCGGCTGAAAAGGCCGCATAGACCTTGGTGCCCGGCGGGAATTCGCGCGACCGGCGCCCGAGCTTGGCGATCAGCGGTTGCGCGGCGTTCTGCAACTGCACGCGCAGATGATCGCCCTGATAGACGGAATCGGTCACTTCCGTTTCCAGGCAATTGCGCGCTTCACCGCGCGTTTCACTGAGATCGACCCGCTCCGGGCGGATGGAGAGAAAGACGGGCTGGCCGGAGGCGACGCTGCCGGAAACGGCCGAAACGATATGCGCGCCGTTCCGCAGGCGCACGGTCGCCTCCTGCCCCTGCACCGCCTCGACGACACCCTCGACCAGATTGGTCTCGCCGATAAATTCCGCGACGAAGCGCGTCGCCGGTTCGTCATAGACCTGCCGCGGCGTGCCGATCTGCTCAATCTTACCCTTGTTGAAGACGGCGACGCGGTCCGACATGGTCAGCGCCTCCGACTGGTCATGTGTGACGAAGACAATCGTCACGCCAAGGCGGCGGTGCAGGTCGCGAATGTCGAGTTGCATCTGCTCGCGCAACTGCTTGTCGAGCGCGCCGAGCGGCTCGTCCATCAGCACGACGCGCGGCTCGAAGACCAGCGCGCGGGAAAGCGCCACACGCTGTTGCTGCCCACCGGAGAGTTGCGAAGGGCGGCGGTCGGCGAAGGCCGACAGCTGCACCATGTCCAGCGCCCGCGCCACGCGCTCGGCGATCTCCGCCTTGCCGAGCCTACGCATCTGCAACGGGAAGGCCACGTTCTCGCCGACCGACATATGCGGGAACAAAGCATAACTCTGGAAGACGACCCCCATGTCCCGCTTGTGGGTCGGCACGTCGTTGATCGCCGTCCCGTCCAGCATGATATTGCCGGAGGTCGGCTGCTCGAAACCCGCCAGCATCATCAGGAGCGTCGTCTTGCCGGAGCCGGAGGGGCCGAGCAGGCTTACGAACTCGCCCTTCCCAATGCCGAGAGCCAGGTTTTCAACCACGCAGAGCGGGCCGTAGAATTTGGTGATGCGGTCAAATCGAATGAACTCGGCCACGGAAGACTCCATCGCTAGAGGCGAAGGATGCGCCATCTGGAAAACCCGTGAGAACGCATCCGGCCAGGCAGGAAGGGCGCCCGTCGCGGCGCCCTTCGCGGCGGATGTTCTTACTGGGCCAGCCAGGCGTTGAAGCGCTGCGTCAGCGTTTCGGCGTTGTCGATCCAGAAGTCCACATTCAGCGAGATCGACTCCGTCATGTTCGCCGGATCGGTCGGCAAGTCCTTGGCGAATTCCGCCGGAACCTTGGCTGCGGCTTCCTTGTTCGGCAGGCCGTAGGCGACGAATTCCGGCAGCTTCGCCTGATGTTCGGGCAGGCTTGCGAAGGCGATGAAGTCCTGTGCAGCGTCCTTGTTTTCCGCGTCCTTCAGCACCACCCAGCTATCGACGGCGTAGATGCTGCCCGGCCAGACGACCTTGAAGTTCTTGCCTTCCGTGCGGTTGATGCCGGTGATGCGGCCGTTATAGGCCGACGTCATCGCCACTTCGCCGGAGGCGAGGAACTGCAGCGGCTGGGCGCCCGATTCCCACCAAACGATGTGCGGCTTCAACTCGTCGAGCTTCTTGAAAGCGCGCTCGACCCCTTCGTCGGTCCCAAGCACGTCGTACAGTTCGTCCTTAGAGACGCCATCGGCGAGCAGCGCGAATTCGAGCGTATATTTCGGGCCTTTTCGCAGCGCGCGCTTGCCGGGGAATTTTTCGACGTTCCAGAAGTCCGCCCAGGAGGCCGGGCCTTCCTTCAGCTTGTCGCCGTCATAGGCGATCGCCGTCGACCAGACGATGGCGCCGACACCACAGTCATCGACCGCAGAATCGAGGAACTTGTCCTTGCCGCCCATCTTGTCCCAGTCGATCTTTTCATAAAGACCGTCGGCACAGCCGAGCGCCAACTCTTCGGCTTCCACCTGCACGGCATCCCAGTTCGGTGCGCCGGCCTTGACCTTCGACTGGATGACGCCGATGCCGCCGTCCCAGGCTTCGTCGAGCACCGGCTTGCCGGTCTTTTCGGCGAAGGGCTTGAAATAGATGTCGCGCTGCGCGTCCTGATAGTTGCCGCCCCAGGAGACGACGGTCAGGTCCCGTGCGAATGCCGGTGCGGCAAGGCTTGCGGACAGAATGACGACGGCGGACGCCAGCACACCCGCTTTAAAGATAGTCTTCATTGCACTCCCCTTTTCTTCGTTTGTGAAGGAACCGCCGTCAGCCTCCGGCCCCCGTTGACGATTTGATGCGGACTGCTGACCCGTCCCTGTCTTTGGCGTATCGCGATGATTACAGTCTCTCCGGTCGTCGCGCCCTTTCTCCCCGGGCGTTGTCCGACCGAATGATGCATTCCGGTCCTTGTCGGTCAGCGGGGATTTTCCCCGGTTGACCATCGTCAGACGTGTTGACCTCCATTGATGTGAATTTCCGCGCCGTTGATGTAGGACGACGGCTCAGTGCAGAGGAAATAGATGGTCTCCGCGACTTCGCGCGGTTCGCCCAGTCTTCGCATCGGCACTTCCGCCGCCACCAGTTCATCCGTTCCGGGCGACAGGATCGACGTTTCGATCTCGCCCGGCGCAATGGCATTCGCCCTGACCCCGCGTTGGCCGAATTCGTGCGCCATTTCGCGGGTCAGTGAGCCAAGCGCCGCCTTGGACGCCGCATAGGCAACGCCCGCAAAGGGATGGACGCGCGAGCCGGCGATGGACGTAACATTGACGATCGAGCCCTTCGCCGCTTCCAGTTCCGGCATGAGCGCGCGGGCGATCAAAGCGGTCGAGACAAGATTGACATTGAGCACCTGCGTCCAGACATCGGCATCCGTATCCAGCACACCGAGGCGGCTCTTGCCCGGCCCCTTCGGCGAAATGCCGGCATTGTTGACGAGTGCATGCAGCCGGCCGTTCGGCAGGCGCTCGCGCACCGTCGCTGCGAGGCGATCGATCTGCGTGAGATCCGCGAGGTCGGCCTGGATATGGCTTTCGCGGGCGGAGGGCCAGGCGCATTCCTCGGAAAAGGATTGGCGGGAAACGGTGAGAATGCGCCAGCCCTTCGACTGGAAGAGCTTGACCGTCGCATGACCGATCCCGCGGCTCGCACCCGTCAGCAACATGTAGCGGCATTCTTCGGTCATGGGAGCGTTCTCTGTTGATGCTTGATACATCGTAATAGGCCGCCCATGAATTGCAAGCCTCCTCTTCCAAGCGGTATCAGGCCCGGCGCGCCTCCCGCTCCGTGCCCCGTTCGATGCGCTCGAGGATCGGCTTGCCGCCGAGCAGGATATCGTCGACGATCGCCATCGAGGCGGCGGCGGAATCGTGCCGTTTCAGGGCTTCGACGACCGGGTAGTGATGGTCGATCATCGCACGTCCACCCTCTATATAGGCATCGGAAATGTGCGGCCCCATCTGCAGCCAGAGCCGCCGCAGGATGCCGTTCAGTACCGGCAGCCCAGCGATCTGCGGCAACAGGAAGTGGAAGGCTTGGTTGAGTTGCGTGCCCTTCAGCCGGTCGCCAGCCTCGATTGCCTGTTCATTTTCGCGCAAGATGCGTTCCAATGCCTCGATATCCGTGCTCGTCGCCACCTGGGCGGCGGTTTCCGCCGCCAATCCCTCCAGCCGGACACGGATTGCGCGGATCTCGCGGTAGCGGTTTTCGCTCAAACCCGGGATGCGGATGTCGCGCGGCGAGCGGAAGGTGATCGCCTCGTCATTGGCAAGCCGAAGGATGGCGTCGCGGATCGGTGTGACGCTCGTGCCGAATTGTTCCGCCAGATCACGGATCTTCAGCCGGTCGCCGGGCTGGAACCGTCCCTGGATCAGGGCATCGCACAACGCACCATAAACGGCGCTGTTGAGGTTCTCATGATCCAGTGACGTAAATTGAGGCATGGAACTGGTCCGCAAAATCGAATAACAAGATACTTGATGCATCTTTTTCGGCGTGTTTCAAGTATGACATGTCGCGGACATCTTCCGCCAAACGGCTTGCGGCGGCAATTTAGTCGGCACCGTGGTCAGCAGACGGCAGGGACAATCGAAGGAAATGCGGGCAACCCCACCAACGGAGCAAGCATGACGGAGCCATCGCCCACCGCCAAGAAGGCCGATTCCATGTCGGCGACGTGGAGTGCGACATCGCTTGCCGATGCCGAGGCCGCGGTGACGCAGGTCTATGGCATGGGCGGCACGATCAGGCGGTTTTCCAGCGAAAGGGACGAGACCTTTCTTTTCACCCGCTCGGACGAAACGGACTTCATCCTCAAGATTGCCAATCCCGCCGAGGACCCGGCCGCGCTGGAATTCCAGGACGGTGCGCTCCTGCATCTGGAGGCTGCCGCCCCCGCCGTACCGGTGCCGCGGCTCATACTCACGAAAAGCGGAGAGCCTAGCCACACGCTTTCCACCGCCGATGGCCCGCGCATCATGCGCCTGCTCACTTTCCTGCGGGGAGAATTGCAGTACCGCACACCCGCCTCCGAGGCGCAGAGCCGCAACGTCGGCCGGGCGCTTGCGGAACTCGGGCTCGGCCTTGAGAACTATGACGGACGCCCGCCGGCGGGAAAGCTGATGTGGGACATTTCCCACACGCTCGATCTCACTGCCGTCCTCGACCATGTCGCGCCCGAACGCCGGGCGCAGGCGAAGGCCGTGCTGGCGGAGTTCGAGCGGGCGCTTCCCGCCATCACCAATCTCAAGCGGCGGCAGATCATCCACAACGACTTCAACCCGCACAATGTCTTGCTCGATCCGGCCGCACCCACCGCAGTCGTCGGCATCATCGATTTCGGCGACATGGTCCATGCGCCACTCATCAACGATCTTGCCGTCGCGCTTTCCTATCATCTGGCGACGGAAAACTGGGCGGCGCGCACCAGTTCCTTCCTGGAGGGGTTCCTTTCGGCACGTGCGTTGGAGCCTGCCGAAATTGAACTTCTACCAGTGTTGACCCGGTCGCGGCTGGCGATGTCTCTCATCATCGCGGAATGGCGCTCCGCACGCTTCCCGGAAAACCGCGACTACATTTTGCGCAACCACGCCACCGCCTGGCGGGGGCTTCAAAACATATCCGATCTGACGCCGGCCGGGCTGAAAAGGCTCGTGCCCAACCTTTCCGAGGCCTGATCATGTCGATGGTAAATGCCTTCTCGCGCGAAGATTTCGAACGGCTCAACGAAGCCGAACGGGCGCTGATCGCGCGCCGGGAAAAGGTGCTCGGTCCCGCCTACCGCCTCTTCTATGAAAAACCGCTGCATCTCGTGCGCGGCGAAGGCGTCTTTCTCTATGACGCGGCCGGCGAACGATATCTCGATGCCTACAACAACGTCGCCTCGCTCGGCCATTGCCACCCGCGCGTGGTGGAGGCGATCACCAGGCAAACCGCCGTGCTGAACACCCACACGCGCTACCTGCACGAAGGCATCGTCGACTATGCAGAGGCGCTGACGGCCACCTTCCCCGAGGCGCTCAGCCAGGTCATGTTCACCTGTACCGGCAGCGAGGCGAATGACCTTGCGGTGCGCATCGCCCGCTTCGTCACCGGCGGCACAGGCATCATCGCAACGGAGCTTGCCTATCACGGTCTCACGAGCGCCATCGCGGAATTCTCGCCATCCCTCGGCGAAGCCGTGACGCTGGGGCCGCATGTACGCACCGTGCCCGCCCCGGACAGCTACCGTCATTCCGCCGAAGAGATGGTGGAAAAGTTCGGCCGCGACGTGCGCGCGGCGATTGCCGACCTGAAGCGCCACGGCATCAAGCCGGCCATGCTGATCACCGACACGATCTTTTCCAGCGACGGTATTTTCGAGGGACCGAAAGGTTTTCTGAAGCCGGCGGTCGACGCCATCCATGAGGCCGGCGGTCTCTTCGTGGCGGATGAAGTACAGCCCGGCTTCGGCCGCACCGGCGAGGCCATGTGGGGCTTCGAACGCCACGGCGTCGCGCCCGATATGGTGACGATCGGCAAGCCGATGGGCAACGGCTACCCGATGGCCGGCATCGTTCTGCGCCCGGAGGTCATTGCCGAGTTCGGTCCTCGGGCGCGCTATTTCAACACGTTCGGCGGTAATCCAGTCGCTGCCGCCGCCGGCAAGGCCGTGCTGGACACGATCCGCATTGAAGGCCTCCAACAGAATGCGCTGGTGGTTGGTCGCCACCTTATGGACAGGGTGAAGAGCCTCTCAGCTACCCATCCGGCGATCGGCGACGTGCGCGGGTCTGGGCTCTTCATCGGCGTCGAGATCATCGTGGACTCGGCCACAAAGCGTCCTGACGCGGCCCTGTCGACACGCATCGTCAACGGCCTGCGCGAGCGGCGCATCCTGATCAGCGCCTCAGGTCCCAATGCTAACGTTCTGAAGATCCGCCCTCCCCTCGTCTTCTCCCGCGAGAACGCCGACATGCTGGTTGACGCACTCGGCGACGTGCTGAGGACGCTCTGAAAGAATCGAAGCTGTCCTGCAAGGCCGGGTGGCCGGAGCGGCGTGGCCTGACGCGAGTGACCGAGATGCTGATGGCCCGCATCCGCACCGGCTGGGGTCAGATTGCGAGCTGGTGGCGTTATACTAAATTCGCAATATCAGTATAACACCACTCCCATCGGAGTCTCCGACTGTTATACTAACTTTCGCGATTCAGTATAACGGGGCAAATATGCGGCAGATCGACCTGATGTATCGCACGATGACCGCTGAACTCGGTCAACGTTTGCTCGACGCCAGCTTCTCGGCCCATTTCCCGGTCGAAGGCCGCTTCGTGCCGGTCACGGTCAAAGCCCGCAAATACTGGTATTTCGACCAGCCAGGCGAAGGCGAGGGCCACCGGCAGAAACGCCGGTATGTTGGACCGACCGATGATCCCGAAATCAACAGGCGGGTAAAGGACTTCCGCGCGATCAAGGATGACGTCAAGGCCCGCCGTAAGCTGGTCACCACCCTCGTTCGCGAGGCTGGATTACCAGCTCCCGAACCGTTTTCCGGCGATGTCGTCGAGGCGCTGGCCCAGGCTGGCATTTTCCGCTTGCGGGCCTGCTTGGTAGGAACGGTAGCGTTCTCGACCTATGCGGGCCATCTTGGCGTCCGTCTTCCTGCCGCCTCGATGATGACGGGTGTTGCTGATTTCGCCCAGGACTACGCGATCAGCTCCGAAGTAGGGGATTCGTTTCCGCCTATTCTTGAAATCCTACAAGGCGTCGATCCGACCTTCCGGCCGATCCCGCACCGCTCAGGGTCAACCCGATCAACGGCATTCAAGAACCGGGCGAGCTACAATGTGGAATTCTTGACCGGAAATAGGGGTAGTGATGACTATCAAGATCAACCGGCCGACATGCCCGCCCTGGGTGGGGCAAGCGCCGATCCGCTGCGGTTTTTGGATTTCCTCATTTATGAGCCCGTGCGAGCCGTCCTGCTACACAAAAGCGGTATCTCCGTGATCGTCCCGGCTCCGGAGCGCTATGCTGTTCACAAGCTGATTGTGGCCTCCCGCCGCGTAGTCGATACGATTGGGGCTGCAAAGCGCGACAAAGACTTGAGGCAAGCGGTATTGCTCTTCGATGCGCTCGATGCTTCCAACCGTCTCGGCGAGCTGTCGGACGCTCTCAAGGAAGCCTGGGAAAGGGGAGAGGCCTGGCGCCATGCGATCCGGGCCGGAATGGGGTACATGTCCCGAGGGGATAGAGCTGCCACGGCCGCCTTGTTCCATGAACTGGGTGTCGATTACGAAGCGGAGTAGCACTCCGAAACATCATCAAGAGTATGATCGACGATCGTGAAGTCGGCACCCGGTGATGTCAGGGCCGCCAGAGATTCCGGTCCAGGTGCGACCATTTACCTCTGCAGTCGCGGTTTGGCTCTTCTCCCGGCGACCCGCACCCTGGCCAGTCCCACGGTCGCCCACCGAGCCGGACGTCTCACTGACCGCTGGACCATGGCTTGGAATACTGGCATCGTCGGCCGCGTATCGGTACAGAAGAGCTGCGATCATCTTAGAGGGAGTGGCCGTGGAAGCCGGACATGACACCAGCGAGCTTGAAATGGTCGTCTTGATGACGCCCGACATGGCCAACTTCAGCGGCAAGGTCCATGGCGGCGCCCTGCTCAATCTTCTCGACCGCGTCGCGTTTTCCTGCGCCTCGCGCTATTCGCAGGAATATGCGGTGACCTTGTCAGTGGACCAGGTCGTCTTCCGGCAGCCGATCCATGTCGGCGAACTCGTGACCTTTCGCGCCTCGATCAATCAGGCCGGGCGGACCTCGATGGAAGTCGGGATCCGCGTCGAAGCCGAAAACATCCGCACCGGCGAGCGCAGGCACACGAACTCCTGCTATTTCACTATGGTGGCCGTCGATGCCGAGGGGCGTCCGACCGCGGTTCCGACTTACAATCCCGTGACCAGCATCCGAAAGCGACGCCAGCGCGCGGCGGAGGTGCGGAAAAACCTGCGGCGGGAGTTCGAGGCCCGCTTTCAAGCTGCTGGCTCGCCCACCGAAGCCTGATCGCCGCAATCCGTTTGCTCGCATGGTGGCTTCGCCCGGCGCCGGAGCCAAGGTCACTTTTTGCAACAAGGCCTCGCAAGGACCATTCCTGTGTTTGGCCCGGCGGCTTGATAGTGTATCTTTCACCGGCCGGAGCTAAATGGCCAAGGGGAGCGGTTCGCCACCTGCCCGGCGCATGGAGGGCGGCGTTGTTGGCCCTTAAGCCTGTTGAAGCCCATACATGCATTCGGCGCCTCTGCGGCGTGAATCCCGCGCAAATGTGCTGTGAGCATGCCCCCGCGTTCTGAAAAGCCACAATGACGCGTTCAAAACCATCGCGCCGCGTTCTGCATCTGGCGCCATTTTCGTGAACAAGCGAAGCCACCTATCAACGCCTGCTGCCACGGGAACCAACACCGTCGTTGCGGGCTCGGGATAACGGAGATTCAAATGTCCACATCCGAGACGGGACTTCAGTTTACAGAGGGCGTCGCCAACGGCGAGGTCCGGTATGATCTGGAGGATTTCATCCGCGCATCCGGCATTCCGCCGCTCGAAGCCCACGAAATGTTTACGAAATACGGGCCTTACAAGTCGGACCTCGACCCTTTGATCAAGGCGCGGGCCGAACAGCATATGGACCTGATGAAATAGCATCAGCTGCGTTGCCCGCCGGCAGATCGCGGCGGGCAACGCAGAATACATTTTCCCGGCAATATCCAAAGCCACGCCCGGCCGTCAGTCAGCGGAATAACGCTGCTCAAGCCAAGGGTCGCCACGCATGTGGTAGCCATTGCGCTCCCAGAAACCGGCCTCGTCGCCGGCTCGAAAATCGATGCGCGTCAGCCACTTTGCGCTCTTCCAGAAATAGAGATGCGGCACGACAAGCCGCATCGGCCCGCCATGGGTGCGGCTGATCGGCTTGCCCTCCCAATCGGTCGCAAGGATCGCGTGTTCCGAGGCAAAATCGGCGAGCGGCAGATTGGTCGTATAACCATCGTAGCTCGTCAGCATCACATGAGACGCTTCAGGCTTCGGCATGACCAGGTCGAGCAGGTCGTGCGTCAAGACCCCTTGCCAGCGATTGTCGTAGCGCGACCAGGTGGTGACGCAATGGATGTCGGAGAGGCTGTCGCTCTGCGGCAATGCCTTGAACGCTATCCAATCCAGCGACAGGCGTTGTTCGACGAGGCCGGTCACATCCAGCCGCCAGCGCTCCACGCCGATCGCGGGCTGCTGCCCGAGGTCCAGCACCGGCCAATCCCGAACAAGGTGCTGGCCCGGCGGCAATCGTTCGTCCTCAGGTCGGGCTGCGCGCCCGGTGAGGAACTTGCCGGCCGCCGCCCAACGCCGCTTCGTCGTCGTCAGCTTGGTTTCCGTTGGGGGTTCTTCGTCGGTCATCGGGTGCTCCTCCGGTCCGCGCGGATTAGAAGACCCGTCGCGGTTTCCGTCAAGCATCAGAGACGGGAGCTGTCTCTAGCGCAGCACGATCCGCAAGGCAGCCTGCGTCTCCCTCAGGAGCGGCAGATAGCGTTCGACCATTTCAGCAGCCGGCACATGTGCGGCCGGCGCGCCGATGTTGAGTGCCGCGACGATCTGGTTGCGATCGTTTTGAAGCGGAACGGCGATGGAGCAAAGACCGATTTCCAGCTCCTGGTCGATGATCGCATAGCCTTGGTGACGCACGCGGCCGATTTCGGCCATCAGTTCTTCCGTGTCGGTTCTCGTATGAGGTGTGTTTGCCTTCAGATCCGAGCGGGCGAGCACGTCCCTCGCCTGCTGTTCCGGCAAGGCGGCGAGCCACACGCGCCCCATTGATGCGCAATAGGCAGGAAGCCTGGAGCCCGGCATCAGGCTGATCGACATCACCCGCCTTTGCGAGGCGCGCGCGATATAGACAATCTCAGTGCCGTCGAGAACCGAGGCGGAAGCGCTTTGACCTGCCCGCTCCGAGAGCTGGTCGAGATAGGGCTGGACGATCGTCGGCAGAGGTGTCGCCGAGAGGTAGGCGTGGCCGAGCCGCAGGATTTTCGGGGTCAGAGAAAAGAACTTCCCGTCATAGTCGGCGTAGCCGAGCTCCGAGAGCGTCAGCAGCGAGCGGCGCACGGTCGCCCGGTCCAGACCAGTAATCTTCGCCGCCTCGGTGATCGTCAGCTTCTGCTGTGTCTCACCAAAAGCCTCGATGACGGTCAGCCCGCGGGCAAAACCGCTGACAAAATCGGTTTCTCTCATGGCTCATCCTCGTTCTACCGGCAATTAATCTGTGCGATATACGAACAAATGTCAAATATCGCACAAAATGTTTGACGCTCACTGTTTTTGAGAGCCTATTTCGGGCCAATACAGGCAAGGGGAGCTTGTCGGCCCGCACTCCATGGACCGCGAAAGACGACGCGTCAGCTCTTCCCACCGCCTGCAGACAACCATGCGCCCGCCGATTGGCGGCAACGCTCAAATCAGAAGAGAGGAAACATGGCGAAGATCGTTTCGCTCGCCGAGGCCATCGGCGACAATGTCAGGGATGGCGACACCGTTGCCATGGAGGGTTTCACCCATCTGATCCCCTATGCTGCCGGACATGAAGTGATCCGCCAGGGTCGCAAGAACCTGTTTCTCGTGCGCATGACGCCGGACATCCTCTATGATCAGCTGATCGGCGTGGGTGCTGCCCGCGGCATGAAATTCTCCTGGGGCGGCAATCCCGGCGTCGGCTCGCTTCACCGCTTCCGCGATGCAGTCGAAAACCAGTGGCCGCGGCCGCTCGAAATCGAAGAACATTCCCATGCGGCCATGGCCAACGCTTATGAGGCGGGTGCGGCGAACCTGCCGTTTGCGATGCTGCGTGGCTACATCGGCGCCGACCTTCCGAAGGTGAACGCGAGTATCAAGCAGATCACCTGCCCCTTCACGTCCGAAGTCCTGGCCGCCGTTCCGGCGATCCGGCCGGACGTGACGATCATCCACGCCCAACGCGCCGATAGGAAGGGCAACGTGCTCATCGAAGGCATCGTCGGCGTGCAGAAAGAGGCGGTGCTTGCAGCCAAGCGCTCGATCATCACGGTCGAGGAAATCGTCGACGAGCTTGCGCCACCGTCGCCCAACTCGGTCGTATTGCCCACCTGGGCAGTAACGGCGGTCAGCCAGGTGCCGGGCGGCGCCTTCCCCTCCTACGCCCACGGCTACTATCCGCGCTCGAACGCCTTCTACATCGGCTGGGACGAGATCGCCCGCGACCGTGAGAGTTTTACCGCATGGATCAAGGAGAACGTGCTCGACGCAGGGCCTGAAGATTTTGCACGACACGCCGGCAGGAAGCCGGCGAAGGCCGCTTGAGGAGGCGACGATGACGGATTTCACCCCCAACGAGATGATGACCATCGCAGCCTCACGCGAGCTTTCCAACGACGACGTCTGCTTCGTCGGCATCGGTGCGCCATCGGCCGCCTGCAACGTGGCGCGGTTGACCCACGCCCCCGACATTACGCTCATCTACGAAAGCGGAACCGTCGGCACCAAGCCGGATGTTCTCCCCTTGTCGATCGGCGACGGCGAGCTTTGCGATACCGCCCTCTTCACCGTCTCGGTGCCGGAGATGTTTCGCTACTGGCTGCAGGGCGGCCGCATTACCACCGGGTTTCTCGGCGGCGCGCAGATCGACAAGTTCGCCAACCTTAACACCACGGTCGTCGGTCCCTATGACCATCCGAAGGTCCGGCTGCCGGGCGGCGGCGGCGCTCCGGAGATCGCGTCGAATTGCGGCCGCATCTTCATCACCATGGCGCTCTCCAAGCGTGGATTCGTCGAAAAGCTGCCCTTCATCACCTCGATGGGTCATGGCGAAGGTGGCGATCATCGCGAACGGCTCGGCATGAAGACCAAGGGACCCACTCGCATCATCACCGATCTCTGCATTCTGGAGCCCGATCCGGTGACCAAGGAACTAACTGTTGTTTCGATCCATCACGGCGTCACGCGTGACCAGATCGTCGACAATTGCGGCTGGCCGATCAAATTCGCCGGAGAGGTCATCGAGACGCCGGTGCCGACTGAGATCGAACTGGCGACGCTTCGCGACATCAACGCACGCACGAAGAAGGCCCACCAGGGCAACAAGGAGGCCGCGTAAATGGCCGATGCTTATATCTGCGATTACATCCGCACGCCGATCGGCCGCTTCGGCGGCGCGCTCTCATCAGTCAGGGCAGACGACCTCGGCGCGATACCGCTGAAGGCGCTGATCGAGCGCAACCCTTCGCTCGATTGGGAAGCGGTCGATGACGTCATCTTCGGCTGCGCCAATCAGGCAGGTGAAGACAACCGCAACGTCGCGCGCATGTCGCTGCTTCTGGCCGGGTTGCCGGCGAGCGTGACCGGCACCACGATCAACCGGCTCTGCGGTTCGGGCATGGATGCCGTCATCGCTGCCGCACGTGCCATCAAAGCGGGCGAAGCCGAATTGATGATTGCCGGCGGCGTCGAGAGCATGTCGCGGGCTCCCTTCGTGATGCCGAAAGCGGAGAGCGCATTTTCGCGCAATGCCGAGATCTATGACACCACCATCGGCTGGCGGTTCGTCAACCCGCTGATGAAGAAGCAATATGGCGTCGATTCCATGCCGGAGACCGGCGAAAACGTCGCCGAAGATTTCAAGGTAAGTCGAGAAGATCAGGACGCCTTTGCGCTGCGCAGCCAGGCGAAGGCGGCAGCCGCGCAAGCCAACGGTCGCCTGGCGAAGGAAATCGTCGCCGTCACCATCCCGCAGCGCAAGGGCGACCCGACTGTCGTCGAAAGAGACGAACATCCCCGCGCCACGACGATGGAGGCGCTTGCCAAGCTCGGCACACCCTTCAGACGAGAAGGAGGCACGGTCACCGCCGGCAATGCGTCGGGCGTCAATGATGGCGCGGCGGCGTTGATCATTGCCTCCGAGGCGGCGGTCAGGAGATACGGCCTCAGACCTATCGCCCGTATCCTGGGCGGGGCCACCGCCGGCGTTGAACCGCGCATCATGGGTTTCGGCCCGGCCCCGGCCTCGAAGAAATTGATGGCGCGTCTTCGCCTGGCGCAGGAACAGTTCGATGTCATCGAGCTCAACGAAGCCTTTGCCTCTCAGGGACTAGCGACGCTGCGCGATCTCGGCATTGCCGACGACGACGGCCGCGTCAACCGCAATGGCGGCGCCATTGCCCTTGGCCATCCGCTCGGCATGTCCGGCGCCCGCATTACAGGGACGGCCGCGCTTGAGCTCGCGGAAACCGGCGGACGTTATGCACTGTCGACCATGTGCATCGGCGTCGGCCAGGGCATCGCCGTAGCGCTCGAGCGCGTCTAAAGCACTCCGCGGTTTTGCGGTAACGCATGCTCGGTAAGCGCATCTGAAAGCCAGATAGGGAGCCGTTCATTGACGGCTCCCCTTTTTCATTCACACGGTTTCTTCGTCGCGCTGCGCCACGAAGATCAGCACCAGCAGGATGGTGATGAAGAAGCGGAAGGCGTCGGGAACGCCGTTCCATTGTTTCGACATCCACATGCCGAACCATTCACCGCCGACCGACATGAAGCCGACCTGCCAGACGAGGAAGCCGAGCGTCAGGCCGGCGATCGCCACCGTCTTCGCCCGGTTGAATTCGCGGGCGCCACCGTTGAGGTTAGTGGCGAGCCTGTAGGCACCGAGCCAGCAAAGCAGCGCCGTCAACGTTTCCGCCGCGATGATCACGACATAGAACAGGTTGTGAAGCACCGGACTGGTGATGGCGCGATATTTGATCGCCGCGTCGGGAAAGATCGTATCCATCATCATCACATGCTGAACGAAGGCGAAGTTCGTTGCGTAGTCGGTGATGTTGCCGAAGGCGACGAGCGTTGAAAACAAGGCGATTGCAGCAACGGCTGCGGTTTTGGCAATCCGAATGATCTTCATGGTCTGGTACTCCTGTCCACTGCCGGCACGCCCAAGATCCGGGCCGAATCTTACCGGCATCAGTCCAGCCATAGCCCACCGGCAAAGTTGATCGAGGCCGCGAGGCGTCTCTTCCACAACTTGCAGTGTGACGAATATGCACTTCGCAAAAGGTGCCGGCAAACGCGTCGCGCGCTCCCTGCCCATGGGCAGTCTTGACTCTCGCGCCGAGTTGCAACATAACCGAATAGTTCTAAAACTATTTGGTTATACAAATGACCCCATCCGAACGCCTCGACGCTACCTTTTCCGCCCTTGCTGACCCGACACGGCGGGCGATCCTTGCCCGTCTGGCCCTGGGCGAAGCATCCGTCCTCGAACTTGCAGAGCCCTTCGCCATGAGCCAGCCGGCCGTGTCGAAGCACCTGAAGGTGCTGGAGCGCGCCGGGCTGGTTTCGCGCAGCCGCGATGCACAGCGCCGTCCCTGCCGCATCGAGATCGATCCGCTCACTGAGGCAGCCGACTGGCTGGAGGAATATCGCAAGCTTTGGCAAGCGAATTTTGCCCGCCTCGACACCCTGCTTGAGGAGCTGAAAGCCGACGCTGCATCACAGGCGTCGGCCGCACTCCCCACCAATTTCACCACGAAGGAGGAATGACATGAATGCTGCATCCAACAAACTTGTTGTCACGGCGCATGGCGACCGGGAAATCCGCATCGTCCGCAGCTTTGACGCGCCGCGCCGGCTGGTCTTCGACGCCTTCACCAAACCGGCGCTCGTCAAGCGCTGGCTGACCGGCCCGGACGGCTGGTCGCTGCCCGTTTGCGAGATTGATTTGAGACCTGGCGGGACCTTCCGTTACGTCTGGAAAAGCGCCGAAGGTGTCGAGATGGGCATGGGCGGAACCTATCGCGAGATCCAAGCGCCGGACCGGATCGTGCACGAGGAACTCTTTGACGAGGACTGGACCGGCGGCCAAACCCAAGTGACGACCCACTTCGTCGAGGAGGGTGGGCGCACCACGGTGACGACGGCTGTTATCTACTCTTCGACGGAGACCCGCGATGCCGTCCTCAAGTCGCCGATGGAGAGCGGCATTGCCATCGGCTATGACCGCCTCGAAGGAATCCTGGCCTCCGAACCGGCCAAATAGTCATGGAATGACCGTGGGCGGAGCGATCCGCCCACGGTCCAATTCTCATTCCGTCCAGATGGCGACGTCGACGGGACCGAGCTTGCGGGCACCGACATGGAAGGTAGCGCCAGCGCCAGCCGGCACGTCCGCCGCTTCCTTGCCGTAGTTGAAGGCGAAGTTGAGCTTGCCGCGACGGGTGATGCGCAAATCGCCGAGATCGGCGAGCGCTTCGACCGAAGCCCAGCCAAGGGCGTCATTGATCACCTTTTTCAGCAGGTCGCCACGGGCGGCCGCCGCCATGTAACGCGCCTTGTCGTTGCCGACGAGTGCCGGCGCGCCATTGCGGTATTCCCCTTCGAAGGTCGCCAGCACCGCCTCGCTGGTGCGCACGGTCTCGCGCCAGATGCCGGCCGGATAGGTCTCGTTGCCGTAAAGCACGGTCTCGCTATGAAATTCCGGCAGGGATTCAACGCGAGCGACACTGACGTCGACAAGTGCTGCGAGCGGTCCCGGCGGCAATCCCTCGGGAATGTGCATGTCCTCAGTCTTGCTGCCGCTGCGCGGTCCGAACAAGACCCTGGCTTGCGACGCGACCAGCTTCTCGACAAAGGCCTGATTGGCGATGACAAGGTCTGGCGCCAGCACCAGCTGGTAGCCGTCGAGATCGGAATGCTGGCCGATGAAATCGACGTCGACGCCCAGGCGAGAGACGGTCGAATACCAGTCGAGCGCCGTCGCCGAGGCCGAATAGGTCCGACCCTGCGGCAGGGCGCGGGTCGCCCAGCGCGAATTGTAGTCGAGCAGGATCGCGACCTTGGCCTTGCCGCGTGCCTCGCCTTTCGGCAGCCGCTTCATCTCTTCTGCGACCTGAGCCACCTCGAGATAGCCTTGGTCGGGCTCGCTGTTGGGAAGCAAGAGGCCGGCATGGAACTGCTCCTGCGCAAACGGCACCTGCCGCCAGCGGAAATAGGAAACCATGTCGACGCCATGCGCATAGGCAAGCCAGGTCCAGAGCCGAACCATGCCATCGGCCGGCGACTGGTTGTGCGCCGCCCAATTGACCGGACCGGGCTGCTGTTCCATCACCCAGACGCGTCCACGGCCGACGGCCCGGTAGAGATCGTGGTTGAAGGCAGGCTGGTCCGGATCGCCGACACGCAGGTAGCGTCCCTTGTCCTCCGGTGAAAGACGACCGTTCAACAGCCCACCCATCGGGTAAACGTCCCAGGACGCGATATCGATGTCTTCGCCGACCTTGTAGTGGTCGAAGTCGGTGTTCTGCGACATGAAATTGTGCGTCACCGGACGACCCGGCGAGTGCTTGCGGATGATGTCGACTTGCGCCTTGTTGAAGCTCTTCACCTGGTCGGACGAGAAGCGGATGAAGTCGACGATATGGGTCGGGCTCGGCTCCTCGACAAGATTGTTCGGCAGGTCGACTTCGTCGAAGCTGTTATAGTTCATCGCCCAGAACGCCGTGCCCCAGGCGCGGTTCAGTTCGTCGGTCGTGCCGTAGCGCTCGGCGAGCCAAAGCCGAAACGCCCGCTCGGCCTCGCCGGAATAGCTGTAGATCGTGTCATGGTCGCCATATTCGTTGTCCGTCTGCCAGGCATGGACGAAGGCGTTCTTGCCGTAACGTTCGGCCATGGCCTCCGAGATGCGTGCGGCCTCGATGCGGTAGCTGCGACTGGAGAAGCAATAGTGGCGCCGGGCACCGAACTTGCGCACCACGCCGTTCACGTCGACCGGCAGGATATCCGGGTGACGATCGATCAGCCACTTCGGCGGTGCGGCGGTCGGCGTGCCCAAGATGACCTTGAGACCGGCGCGGCCGAGCACGTCGATCGCGTCATCAAGCCACTCCCAATGAAATTCACCCGATCTGGGTTCGATCTTGGCCCAGGCGAATTCGCCGATGCGCACCCAGGCAAGCCCCAGTTCGACCATGCGGCGGGCGTCCTCTTCCCATTTCTCGCGCGGCCATTGCTCCGGATAGTAGCAGACGCCGAGTTCGAGCATGTCGGTCTCCTGCTGGTCGGCGTTGAAACGGTTCGGTCTCGTCAGGGGCATATGCAAGATCGGGTCCTTCGTCATGCTCTCGGCCGGCTTCACCCGGCACTTCGTCTTCGATGCGAGCGCTCTCCGAGATATAAACGTTTATATCATCAGGCGCAGTCGTGTGGTCGTCGGGTCGTTGTTCGTCTTCAGCGGTTTGGGGTCAAACGGTCGTCGCAGCGCTCGATCAGCTTCGGCATCAAAAGCGTCTGCAGCGCCTCCGGCGGCTCGCCCTCCATCCGGCGAAGGATGTAGGCGCCGAGCAGGCTGCTCGGCTCGCTGATCGGCAGGTAATAGGTGGTGATCGGTGGCGCGAAATACTGACTGACGTTCAGGTCGTCAGTGGCATTGATGACGGCGTCGCGGCCATGCACGAGGCCGCGCTCATGGAAACCGGAGAAGGCGCCGAGCGCCGAGGCTTCGTTGGCGCAGATATAGGCGGTCGGCGGATTGGAGAGATCCGCCATCGTCAGCACGTTCTCCCGCCCGAAGGCCGGCGTCAACCGCCCATGTGCGACCAGAGCCGGGTCGAACGGCAAGCCGGCAACCTCGAGCGCGCGCCTGTAGCTTTCAAACCGGGTTATGCCGTAGCTCAGATCCGACAGTGGGTTGAGCAGCGCGATGCGGCGATGGCCGCGGTCGACCAGTCTCGCCATCGAAACCCGGATCATCTGCTCGTTGTCGGCATCGACATAGGCATGCGGCGCGTTGTGCACGCTGGTGCCATAGGTGACGAAGGGAAAGTCGGCCGCCTGCATCGTGCGGATGCGCGGATCGTCGGCGCGCGTGCCCGAGATGATGATGCCGTCGGCCTTCTTCAGCGACACGATCTGCTGGATGACGGCCTGGCTTTCCTCGAAATTCCTGACCGCATAGAGCGAGACCCGGTACGGGCTGTCTTCCAGCGCCCAGGAAATGCCGCTCAAGAGCTGGGCGTATTCCACGCCTTCCCACTCGTTCTGCTTCGGGCCGGGCGCCGTCATGATCGCCGCGACCTGATAGGTCTTGCCAGTGCGCAACTGCACGCCGTGCATGTTCAGTTCGTAGCCGACGCGCTCGGCCGCTTCGATCACGATCGCGCGCGTCTCCGGGCGAACCTGAGGCGAATGCTTCAGGGCCTTCGAAACGGTGGCAATCGACAGCCCCGTTTCCTGCGCAATGGTCTTGATCGTTGGTCTTTGCATGGCGTCTCGGCTCGTCATGGATTGTCGTCGCTGAGCGATGCCGCCAGCAGGAGATAGACTGCGGATGTCCAGGCGAATGCCCGATCGCGAAGGCCCCTCCCCGACCGCGCATCGAAGTTTTCGGCCATACCGCTTTTGCTTGCAAGTGAACAGAACTTTTCCGCGATTTCGCGCGCCAGTTCAATCTCCCCTTGCCGGCGCAGGCCATCCCAGAGGAGCAACGTCGTCGGTGCCCAGATCGGGCCGCGCCAGTAGCCGTCATCCTCATAGAACGAACTTTTGGGGCTTTCGGTTGCCGGCCCCCAGGCGGTGATGAAGCCGCCAGCGACGAGACGGGCAACAAGCTTATCGCGCATTTCCGCGGGCAGACGCGTGCCGAGCAACAGCGGCATGAACTGGATCAGGTTTTCGCCCGGCAAGATGCGGTCCGGTGCGCCCGCAAGCCGGGCGCCAAACGTTGCGCCGGTCCAGAGGCGCGCGAACAGCAACGCCTGCAAGGCATCCGCCTTGGCGTTCCATTCCGCAGCACGCGCAGGATCGCTCTCGAGCAAAGTCGCAAGCGTCTCGCAAGCGAGAATGAGGAATACCGGCAGATCAGGCGAGATGACCGGGCCACCTTCGGCAAAGAAGGTCGCATTGTCCCAGCCACTATCGTTGCCATGGAAATAGCTCGGCAGCGACGTTGCGTCCGTGCGCGCATAGGTCAGCCAGTAGTCGACCTGCCGGCCGATTGCGTCGCGCAGATAGTTCTTGCGCTCCGCCGTCAGGAAATCCGGGTGCCTAGCCGCGATAAGCGACACCGCCCAGCCATGGACCGGCGGCTTGGTGAAGGCGAAGAGCACGTCACGATCATTGATGTAATCGGGCAGGAGACCGGAGCCGTCCTGATGGTCGAAGATCGCTGCGAGCTGGTCAAAGGCGAGGTCCGCATCGACGGCCGCCACACCCAGTGCCGAAAAGGCGTTGTCCCAACTCCAGATGTTGATCATGTGGTTCTTGGACATGTAGATCGCCGGCCGTGTCAGCTGCCCGCCAACCGGCACGCCGTTTGCCCACAGCAGATAGCTTGCCAGCCGATGCGCCGCGTCCTGACCGTGCGCGCCCCTCGGCACCTTGCCGTACCACTTTTCGAACTCGACAGTGACGTCGGAAAGGGCGTCCGCGAAGCTCTCAAGCGGCGCTGTCGGCGGCACGGTGCGGAAGAAGTCGACATTGCCCTCGAAAATGCCTGTGCCCGTGAAGGCGAAGGAAACGTCGGCCGAGTGGTCGCGCTGCCAGGCGCCCGACACGTCAAGGGTGCCAGACATAGCGCGCGGGATGAATTTGACGTTCTCGACGGCTGCCACGAGGCAATCGACGCCACCAGGCGTGCGATAGACGTAATCGTAGCGCGATCCTTCCAGGTGAAAGCGCACGCCAGCATTCTCGCCGCGGACATGTAGCCGCTCGCCCTTGCCGATAACAAAAGTCAGCGATCCGGCATTGATGCGGGCAACCAGCCGCTCCGGCGTCAACTCAAAGGTCGCCTGCGCTGGCTTGCCCATGGCATCGAGGAGCTCGACGCGGCAGAGGCGCCCAAGCGAGGGCCGTTCATCACCGCCGGCAACAAAGCGCAGATAGAGAGCACGCGCGCCGTCGCCACCCGGCACCTTCATCATCGACAGCGTCAGAAACCGTCCTTTTCGGCTGAAGGGGATATGATCGATATCGAACAGCATCGTTTACCCCTTCACCGACGAACCGACCGCACCATCCATGATGTAGCGCTGGGCGACGAAGAACAGTGCCAGCGGCGGCAGGCAGAGGATCACCGTGATCGCGGCAATCGAGGTCACGTCGACTTCATGCAGGCCCTTGAACATCGAGAGCCCGAGCGTCAGCGTGTATTTCGACTGGTCGTTCAAGAAAATCAGCGGGCCGAGATAGTCGTTCCACGCGTTCATGAAGTGGAAGGTACCGACCAGCACCAGGGCCGGCATCATCAGTGGCAAATGGATGCGCCAATAGATGTCGAAGGCATTCGCACCATCCATGCGCGCCGCTTCGTCGATCTCCATAGGCACGGTCATGATGTACTGGCGAAGCAGGAAGACGAAGAAGGCGTCGGCGAAATAGGCCGGCACGATCAGCGGCTTCAGCGTGTTGATCCAGCCCAGCATGTTGAATTCCATGTAGAGCGGAATCATCTTCACGTCCCACGGGATCATCATGGTGGCGAGCAGCACGATGAACAGCGGGTCGCGGCCAGGGAAGCGGAAGCGGGCAAAGCCATAGGCAACCAGCGAGCTCGAGATCAGCTGCCCGATGGTCGAAAACACGACGACGATGACCGAGTTGGTCAGGTAGGTGCCGAAGGGCTGCTTGTTCCAGGCGGCGGCAAAATTCTCCCAGTGCCATTCCGACGGCCAGAAGACCGGCGGGAACTGGTAGAGATCGGCGGTGCTTTTGATCGCCGTCATGAAGGTCCAGTAGAACGGCGCGATAAACAGGGCCGAGAGCAGGATCAGCGCGGAATAGAGCAGCGTCTTACGCATGGCCTTCTCCATCGTTCTGGCGGACTTCGCCTTCGTAGTAGACCCAGGCGGCCGACCAGCGCATCACGCCGAGGCTGAGCGCCAGAACGATGATGAACATCACCCAGGAGCCGGCGGCGGCATAACCCATGTCGAAATATTTGAAGGCGTTGTCGTAGATATACATAGCAAAGAAATAGGTGGAGCCGAGCGGGCCGCCCTTGGTCAGGAGGAGCGCGATGGTCAACTGTTGGAAGGCCGAGATGATCGAGGTGATGAAGGTAAAAAGCAGCATCGGCCCGAGCATCGGCAGGGTGATGAACAGCATCTGTGCCCAGCCGGGAACGCCCGAGACGGTGGCCGCCTCGTAAAGCTCCTTCGGAATGGCTTTGAGGCCGGTCAGGAGGATCAGCATGGTGCCGCCGAGACCCCAGAGGCTGGCGATGATAATCGCGACGATCGCGAGATTCGGATCGCCGAGCCAGTTCGGCCCGTGGATGCCGACGAGCGACAGCATGAAGTTCAAAAGGCCGTATTCCTTGCTGTAGATCCAGCTCCAGATCGTCACCAGCGCGACGCCGGAAATGACGCTCGGCAGATAGAAGGCGGTGCGGAAGAAGCCGCTGGCAAAGGTGATGTTGTGCAGCATCATCGCCAAGAGGAACGACATGACGATGTTGAACGGCACGTAGATCGCCGCGAACTTCACCGTGATCCAGAGGCTCTCCCAGAACTGCGGATCGTCGAACAGCATCGATTTATAGTTGTCGAGACCGACAAAGGCCCGCTCACCGACCACCGGCCAGTCATAGAAGCTCATCGTCAGGGAGAAGACGAGCGGCCCGAGCGTGAAGAACAGGAACCCGAGGATCCACGGGGAGATGAACAGATAGGGCGCTGCGTAGCGCGCGATGGCTGAGCGCTTGCGCCTTGCCACCTTGGGCTCTGCCCCGGCATAGGTCATATCCATCCCCCGTACTCCCTTTGCTTACTTGATCAACCGCTTGGAACGGCTGACGGCATCGTCCAGATGCTGCTTGGCGTTGCCCTGGTCGATCATGGTTGCTTCGATGGCGCGCGCGAGATTGTCCTGCACCTTGCCCCAGTTGGCGTTCTTCAGGAACGCGTGGGTTTCGGTGTTCGAGGTCGCGAGAATGTCGAAGAACGGCTTGTAGATCGGATCGGTGGTCATGCCCTTTTCTTCGGCAACGCTGGTGCGGACCGGCAGGTCGTTGATCCGCATGGCAACGGCTTCCGGCGAGGAGAAGAACTTGACGAACTCCCAGGCGAGGTCAGCGTGTGCTGCGTCCTTGGCGATCGAGATCGCCGAGACGCCGAGCGCCGAATGGGCGGTCTTGTCGCCGAACTTCGGCAACGGCGCCACGCCATACTTGATGCCCGAGGAGTCGATGCCTGCCTTCGACCACATTGCGCTCTGGAACATGGCGATCTTGCCGCCCTTGAACAGCGTGCTGCCCGAGGTGTCGTCGCCGAGGTTGAGCGTGATCGCTTCCTGCGTCTTGGCCATATCGCCGAACATGTCGAGCACCCGGGCCGCCGCATCGCTGTTCATGTAGCCGTCGATCTGCTTGCCATCGTCGGAGATGTACTTGGTGCCGTTCGACCAGAGGAACTGCTCGAAGTCGTAAGGGTCGGGCTTGGCGTCGACGGCAAAGCCGTAGACCTTGTTCTTCTCGTCACGGAACTTGGCGGCCTTGGCGCGCAGATCGTCCCAGGTCCAGCCATCCTTCGGCTCTTCGACGCCGGCCTTGGCGAACATGTCTTTGTTGTAGAAGACGACCTGGGTCGTGAAGCCCGACGGCATGCCGTAGGTCTTGCCTTCGACGCGCGTGGTGTTCATCAGGCCCTTAGGGAAATCGTCCGGCTTCACTTCGGCTGCGTCGCGCGCGATCAGATCGTCGAGCGGCATCAGCGAGGTGTAGTACTGCGGGAAATTCCACATATACATGACGTCGGGTGGGCTGCCGGCGCCGAAGGCGGCGATCAGCTTCTGGTCGTAACCATCGGCATAGGGCTCGACTTGCACCTTCACGCCCGGGTGCTTTTCCTCGAACTTCTTGGCGATCGCCTGCTGGATCGCCAGGCTCTCATCCGTGTCCCAGGTGGCAAAGCGCAAGGTTTCTTCCGCGCGGGCCGTGGCAACTCCAGCCATGGCCAAGACCATGAGCGAGCCGATGAGCGATTTCGTCCTGTTCTGCATGCTTCTCCTCCTCATTCGGGTCACGCGACCCTTTTGCTTTTTTCCTGATTGATCAGCATCTGCGTCTCGGGATCGAGCGCCCGCGCGATCGCCTTGCCGTCGGCATCGAACAGATGGCAATGCTCAGCGGGGATGCGCAGATGGATGCGCTCGCGGTTGGCAACCGGATGCGTGCCGCGCACGACGGCGGTCATGTCGGAGCCATTCTCAAGGCCGATGTGAACATGGCTTTCGGTGCCGAGCCGCTCGACCAGGCGGACGTCGCCGATCAGGTGCGCTTCCTCAGGCGAAACCAGCTCAAGCTTGTCCGGGCGGATGCCGATCGTCACCGGCTTGTCCTTGGCGACGACGGTGGATGACAACGTTCCGAGCGTCAGGTCCTGAACCAGACCACCGCCGGAAAGCGTCAATTCGGAACGGTCCTGGCGGACCAGGTTCGCGGTGACGAAATTCATCCGCGGCGAGCCGATAAAGCCGGCAACGAAGAGGTTCGCCGGCTGATAGAAGAGTTCGAGCGGCGTGCCGAACTGGCTGACCTTGCCTTTGTCGAGCACGACGACGCGATCGGAAAGCGTCATCGCCTCGACCTGATCATGGGTGACATAGATCATCGTGACGCCAAGGCGCTCGTGGAGTGCTGCAAGCTCGACGCGCATGGTCACACGCAGGCCGGCATCAAGGTTCGACAGCGGCTCATCGAGCAGGAACAGCTTCGGCTCGCGAACAATCGCGCGGCCGATGGCAACACGCTGGCGCTGGCCGCCGGAGAGTTGGCGGGGCTTGCGGTGCAACAGTTCGGAGATGCGCAGGATGTCGGCAGCGTTGTTGACGCGGCGATCGATCTCGTCGCGCTTCATGCCGTTCAGCGCCAGGCCGAAGGACAGGTTCTTGCGCACGTTCATGTGTGGATAGAGCGCGTAATTCTGGAAGACCATGGCGATATCGCGCTTGGCCGAGCGCAGATCGGTGATATCGCGATCGCCGAGGCGGATCGAACCGGAATCGAGCTCCTCAAGACCGGCGATCGAACGCAGGAGCGTGCTCTTACCGCAACCGGACGGCCCGAGAAAGCACACGAACTCGCCATCGGCGATATCGAGATTGATGCCCTTCAAGACTTCGAGCGAACCAAAGCCTTTGCGCAGATTTTCAATACGGATAGCTGCCAACGGGCCCTCCCCTGATGGCGAACATTGTGGCAGCCGGCTTAACGCTTACCTTACCACATGTTCGTGTTAAACGTTTATATGCACGATAAAAACGTTTAACTTTGTTGTAAAGCGAAAAAATCGGTGCTTGAGAAATTGCTGTGGGCGATAAAGGGCACAAAACCGATACGGCCGCTTCATGACCGGCCGTATCGTTTCTTGATCAATGGTTTAGGCGTCCGAGCGTCTCGTCGAGCGCATTGAGGAAATGGTCGCAATCCTCGGCGCTGAACGGCGCCGGCGGCTTCACCTTCAGCACGTTGTGGTGCGGCCCCTCGCTGCTGAGCAATATCCGATGCTTGCGTTTCATTTCAGCGATGACGAAGTCGAGCGCGCTTGCGGCCGGTTCCTGGGTCTCGCGGCTGCGCACCAATTCGATGCCGTTGAAGAGACCGTAGCCGCGCACGTCACCGATGATGGCATGGCGCTTGGCCAGCGCACGGGCGCCGTCCATCAACCGGTCGCCGACAACACGGCAGTGGTGCATCAACCGTTCGTCGCGAATGACGTCCAGCACCGCAAGGCCGATCTCGGCCGAAACCGGATTGCCGCCGAAGGTGTTGAAGTACTCCATGCCGTTGGCAAAGGAGGCGGCGATCGCCTCGGTGGTGACGACGGCGGCCATCGGGTGTCCGTTGCCGATCGGCTTGCCCATCGTGGCGATATCCGGGATCACACCTTGCGTCTGGTGCGCCCACATATGGCTGCCAACGCGGCCGAAGCCGACCTGCACTTCGTCGGCCAGGCACAGGCCGCCGGCGGCACGCACATGGGCATAGGCCTCATGCAGATAGCCTTCCGGCAATGTCAGCTGCCCGCCCGTTCCGAGAATACCCTCGCTGAAGAACAGCGCCGGGCGGCGGCCGTTTGCGGCAAGCGCCAGCACCTGGTTGCGCACATCCTCGGCATATTTGCGGCCTGCATCGACGTCGCCATAGCGATAGCGGCCGCGATAGAGATCGGGCATTTCCGCGACCTGGACATGGGCGGGGCGGCCCTCTCCGCCCTTGCCGGCAAACTTGTAGGGGCTGACGTCGATCATGCTCGACAGATGGCCGTGATAGGCATGATCGACGGTGATGACGTCGCGGTTTCCGGTGTAGGCACGAGCCAGCCTGAGCGCCAGGTCGTTGGCCTCGCTGCCGGAATTGACGAAGAAGCAGACGTTGAGTGGGTCGGGGAACTGCGCGGCCAGCCGCCGCGAATATTCGACCAGCGAATCGTGCAGATAGCGCGAATTGGTGTTGAGCTTCTCCATCTGCATCTGCGCCGCCTTGACGACGCGCGGATGGCAATGGCCGACGTGGCAGACATTGTTGACCATATCGAGCCAGCGCGTGCCGTCCTCGTCGATCAGATGAGCGCCCTCGCCGCCGACGATCTTCAGCGGCGCTGTGCTATAGGCGATACTGAGCGAACGCCCGATGCGCCGGTGACGTTCACGCACCAGAAAATCCTTCTCGCGGGCGACGATCACCGAAGCCGGCACAGGCAGCCCAAGCACAACGCTCGGATCGGGGCTGACCTCGTGCCAGACCTGCCATTGATCGCGCACGCCGACGCCGAACATGCGGCCCTCCAGCCCCAGATGGTCGGTCACCAGCTGGAAATGCAGATGCGGCGCCCAGTTGCCGTTTTCTTGGGTGGCACCAAGGCTCGCAAAGCTTTCGCCCGTGGCGATCGGTTGGCCGACCGTCAACTTCGCCATCGTCTCGCGCGACAGATGGCCGTAAAGCGTCCAGAAGATATCCCCGGCATCGGTGACATGTTCCAGCAGGACGGTCGGGCCGAAGCCGAAGGCGACGGCATCGTCATGAAGGAAAGCGACCTTGCCAGCGAACGGTGCATGCACCGGTTCCAATGCCGGCGCGAAGATATCGACGCCAAGATGGACTGAACGGCGCTCACCGGCGGTTGCCGTTTCGTAGGCGTCGCCCTGATAGATCGCGCGATCCTCGCCGTAAAGGCCGATGCCATAGTCGGCATTCTGCTCGCGAATACGCGCGGCGATCAGCGCCTCTGCCGCCGTGGCATCCAGTGCCGCCCACTGTGCCGCTTCGGGACTGGAGGCGGAGAAATCGAAGACGGCGACCTTGGGCTTGGCGACGGACGGCTTGACGATGGCGGAAAAGTCATGGGCGTTCTGCTCCAGCCAGCGCACGACGGACGCCGCATGCGCGATCGGCGCAAAGCCGCAGGCGTCGCGGATGCGGGCGATCGCAATCGCGCGGTTCTCGCGTTCGAGCCGTTGAAGCTCACGCCAGACGTCTTCCTGGCTGACAAGCAGGTAGGTGTTTTCAGGGTTGTCGCGGATCTGTTTGGCCGCCATGCACATGCTGACGGCATAGCGGGTGCGAACGAGATCGAAGATCAAAGCCGTCTCGGCCTCGCTGATCGGGTTCGCTCGGTGATAGGCGCCCGCGAGCGCTGCGATGGTGCCGACCGCATCCGCCGTGCCGATCAGCGCATAGGCGGCAGCGACAGCGATCTCGACGACGCGCCACGTTTCGACCATATCGCCGAAATCCAGCAATCCGCTGACGCGTCCCTCGTCGTCCAAAAGCACATTGTAGTCGTTGGCGTCGTTATGGATGACCTGTCGCAGGCAGCTTTCGAGGCTTGGCCGGACGGACGACGCGAACCGTTCGAAGATGGCGCGAACCGCTTCCCGCTTGTCGTCGCCGTCGATCAGACCCACGTGGTTCAGATGCATATCGGCACGGCCGATATCCCAGGCATAGACGCGTTTCGTGCCGGCATGGGCAAAGCCCTTGAGGCTTTGGTCGAGCTGGCCGAGCAGGTGCCCGAGCGTCTCCGCGCTCGTCAGACCGCGGGACGCGGATTTCGCCCAGATATCGCCGGGTAGCCAAGTCAGGAGCCGCGCGGTGCGCTCGCCGCGCACCATCGCTTTCACGGTTGACGCGCCGGCGCGACCGGGCACTGGCCGCGAGACCGGCAGATCGACTGCCGTTTTTGCGAGGTGGTCGAGCACCGCGACTTGCATGTCGAGTTCATCGGCATCGCCTGGCGCGTGCAGCTTCAGGAGATATTGCTCGCCGTCTTGCGCGCGAACGCGATAGTTGAGGTCGTGCTCGCCCGGCAGCGGCGAGATATCCCCTTCGATGCCATAGGTCTCGATGAGCAGCGCCCGGATTGCCGCCAGTTCCTGCTCAGCCTTCAAGTCTTCCTGTGCCATGCCTGCTGCTTGTCCCGTCACCATGAAATCCGTCGTCCGTCGTAGCTGCAGAAGCTGCCGCTGTCGGCCATGTCCGCTTCGTCGATAATCGCTTTCAGCCCAGCGGCACTTGTTGCCACCGGAACATTTGCCTCGCCGCCACCCATGTCGGTCCTGACCCAGCCGGGATGCAGCGACAGGACGGTGATGCCGTCCTTGCGAAAATCCTGTGCCAGCTTCACCGTCGCCATGTTCAACGCCGCCTTCGAGCAGCGATAGGCATAGTCGCCGTCATCATCGTCCAGCGTGCCTTCGGCAAGCGAGCCGGCACGACTGCTGATGTTGGCGATAACACAGCGTTCACCGGCCAGAAGGTTCGCATGCAGCGCACGTGCCAGGAGCAAAGGTGCGAGCGCGTTGACGCGCATCACCTCGAGGAAATCATCGCTGTCCAGCGTCGCAAGCCCACCCGTGTCGCCGCGGATGCCGGCATTGTTGATCAGAACGTCGATGGCCACACCTTCGAGCGCTCTGCCAAGGGCCATGATCGAAGCGGGGTCGGAGACATCAAGCGATTGCGCTTCAATGGCACCTTCGAAAGACGCTTCCCCTCGGACGCAGGCAATGACCCGCCAGCCGTCGGCCGCATAGAGTGCCGCGAGCTCGCGCCCGAGACCTCGCGAGGCACCGGTGATCAGCACGGTGCGTCGTACCTCCGTTTTATCGATGCTTGATGTCATATTTTCTCTCGACCATGTTCACGAGGCTGGCTGCAGCAAGCGTCAGGAAGATGTAGAAGATCGCGGCGGAGTTATAGGGCGCGAAAGGCAGGAAGCTTGCCGACTGGAACTCGCGCATGCGCTGGGTGATGTCGCGGATCGACAGGATCGACAGCAGCGAGGTGTCTTTGAGGATCGCGATCAGTTCGTTGCCGAGCGGCGGAATGATGATCCTGAAGGCCTGCGGCAGGATGACGAGGCGCGCTGTCTGCCAGCGATTGAGGCCGATGCTGCGCGCCGCCTCGACCTGGCCGACCGGTATGGCGTTGATGCCGGAACGGAAGATTTCCGCGAGGTAGGCCGAATAGGCAAGCGCCATGGCGACGATGCCGCGCACCAGATTGGGTGGGTCGAGCACGCCTTGCGTCGCGTCCTTCAACGCGCCGCTGAGCGGCAACCCGACATAGAGCACGATGACCAGCATCGGAATGCCGCGAATGGTATCGACGATGAATTCGGAGCCGACCGCCAGCGGGTGGCGCTGGTGCAGGTAGCCGCCGAAGGTCAGAAGCCCGAGGATAATCGCCAGCACCGCAACCGTAATGCCGGTTGCGCGATCGCGGTCGTTGAGCGCTTCGGTCTTCCAGAGCACCGGCAGATCGGCAGGCGCCGAGGCGGCCGGCAGCAGGGCGGCGCTGACCCCTTCGTTCTTGGCCATGGAAGCGAGTGCTTCGGTCGGGCCGACAAAGGTGCGAACCGGCGTTTCCGTCTGCGGCGCGCCGTCATACTGGCCGAACCGCACCGCACCGATCAGACCCGCCGGCGTGTTGGTGACGATGCCGACCTTGCCCTCGAGCGAACCGGCAAGCAGGTAGGTGTCGCGCGGCTGCAGCAGGAACCAGGCGGCGACGAGCGCCAGAACCAGGGTCGCGACCGCAAAATAGAGGCTGGTGCGCACCGTCGAGCGCAATTGCAGGAGGCCGACCCAGACGAGACCAAGCACTGCCGCCAGGATGTAGGCGGCAATCGCGGCGCGAATGGTGGTCGCCACCCCCGCCGCAAAGGCGATGTGCGCGAAGAAGAGAACGAAAACCAGCCCGGCGCCGTTGACGACGCCGAGGATCCATCGCCCGACACGTCTGAACGGACTGTCCAGAGGCTCGCCGCCACGTGCGCCTGCAAAAAACAGCCCGAGACCGAGGGTGCTCGACACCAGATATCCCGGGAACAGCCAGGACTCGACACCACGAAGCCAGAGATCGGCGGCCTCTGTCAATTGGCGCGGCGTCACGCCCTTGACGATCAGGTCCGATTTGAACGCATCGACGCCGTTTGCCACGACCGAGGCGATGAAGGGGTGAATGTTATGCCCGAGCAGCAGGACGACGGCGGCGCCGAGGTTCAGTACGGCCGCGGCCACCGCCCACTTCGGACGGCTCGCCTTGGCCCGCGAGAACAGGAGCACGCAAAGGCCCGCCGAAAAAGCGATCGCCAGCGCGAGAAAGCCGGGCACGAAGGCAGACGAGCCGTTCTCGACGCCGAGAATGGCGCGAAGCGACCGCTGGTAGTCTCCGGAGGATACGAAAAGATAGATGATGAAGGGCAGCGCGGTCAGGATGATGAGATTGCTCGGACGCACGCTTCTCAGGAACGACATTCATTCCTCCGGGGTATTGCTGTTGAAAAGGCTAGCCCCCGGAGCGGCCGCCTCGGCGCTCCGGGGAAATTGCGGAAGGCTTATTTCAGGCCCCAGTATTTGTTGACCAGCTGGTCGAGCGTGCCATCGTCCTTGATCATCTTCAGGCCCTCGTTGAAGGCCGCGACATTCTCGTCGCCCTTGCGGAAGACGAGGCCGAGCGGATCGGATTCCAGATCCTTGATCGCCACCACCAGTTCGCCGGCAAATTCGCGCTCGTAAGCCGCCGCATTCGCGCCATTGATGACGACGCCGTCGACGTCCTTGTTCTTGAGCGCGATGATGGCGGCGCTGAAGGTGTCATAGGCGGCAACGTTCTCCTTACCGACCACACCTTCGGCAACCTGAGCGTCGGTGGTATTGGCCTGGGCGGAGAGCTTTCTGCCGGCCTCCTTGAAGCGATCGAGCGTGATGTCCTGGTCTTCAACGCGCATCAGCACCGCCTGGCTGTTGACGATATAGGGGTCGGAGAAGTCCATCGCCTTCTTGCGTTCATCGGTGATCGAGACGCCGGAGGCGACGAGATCGAAATTGCCCTGATCGAGTGCGGCAAAGATGCCGTCCCAACCGGTGGTGATGAACTCGGCCTGGCAGTTGATCTTGGCACAGACCGCATTGACCACATCGACGTCGAAGCCAACGATCTGGCCGCTGGCCGGATCGACGCTTTCCATCGGCGGCGAGGTGGTGTCGGATCCAACCTTGAGCAATTTTCCGCCGAGATCGGCAGCGTGGGACACACTTGCGGAAAGAGCCGCAAATGTCAGGGCAATAATCAGTTTTTTCATGGTTCTCCTCCTTGGATGATGAATGTTCATGCCAGCCTGCCGCCGAGATTGTCCGGCTGCCTTTCGATCAGGGTTGGCCTGAAGACCTGCCGGAGCGCCTTCGGGTCCTCACCCTCCATGCGCTTCAGCAGGAACTGCCCGAGCGTCCGTCCGAGGACCTCGATCGGTTGATAGAAGGTGGTGATCGGCGGCGTGAAATAGGCGCTGACGTTGATGTCGTCATAGGCGATCACGTCGACATCGACGCCAACCTGCCGCCCGAGACTGCCGAGACCGGAAAGGACGCCGAGCGTCGTCGATTCGTTGATGCAGACGAAGGCAGTCGGCGGCTCCGCCACCTGCAAAAGGTCGATCACGCTCTGCCGGCCAAAATGGGTCGAAAGATCGCCTTCGACAACGAGATCGGCAGAGGCGGTAACGCCGGCTTCGCGGAAGGCGCGGGCAAACCCGTCCAGCCTGTCCAACGCATAGGAGAGCCGACGCTCCGGGTTGACGAGCGCGATGCGGCGATGGCCGCCGGCAAGCAAGCGGGCGGTGGCAGCGTGGGCTGCCCACTCGTTGTCGATATCGACATGGGCGTAATCCAGATCCTTGCGGCAACGCCCCATCGAGACAAATGGGAAATTGTGGTCGACCAGCAGATCGATGCGCGGGTCGTCGGCAAGAATGCCGGAAAAGATCAAGCCGTCGGCCAGACCCTGATCGACGATGCGGCGCGCCGTTTCCGCGCCGTCGGCAGCATCGCGGATGACATGCACGGACATGCGGTAGTCCGTACCATCCAGCGCCTGGCTGACGCCGCTCAAAATCTGGGTATATTCGACGCCGTCCCACTCGTAATCGCGTGCCGCGGTAACCGGCATCAGCACTGCCGCCTGAAAGCTCTTTCCGGTGCGAAGCGCCATGCCGCGCGCATTGGCCTGATAGCCGACTTCGCGCGCCGCCTTGAAGATGAGATCGCGGGTAACAGGCGCAACGACGGGCGAATCCCTGAGCGCTTTCGAGATCGTCGCGATGGAATAGCCGGTGATCTCGGCCAGTGTCTTGATCGTCGGCACCGGTGTACGCCGGGTTCTGTGCATATGCGCCGCCATGCACCCTCCCAGGCCGTTGGCTCACTCTGAACATATGCGTAACAGTCAATAAAAACGTTTTCAAGAAAAATAAAAACGTTTTTATTATCATATGGGGAGAAGTTCGACGTCAAAAAAATTACTACCAAGACTGCCTAATGGGCCAGGAAGGTGTGCTTTGCGCCGGAGCGGAACCCAAAGGACTTGCGGATCAACACCCGCCGAAGACTACAGCGCCGCGCGTCTCATTGGACGCGCAAAGGTCGCTGTAGCACTTTGAATGGCTGCATGTTTTGTCCTTAAATCGAATAGGATTTAAGGGAACCGGCAGTAGACCTTTGCAGCCAGGTAAAATCCCACGAATGAAAAATGGCCGCGAAGCATTCCCTTCGCGGCCTTCTTCATCGATATTCAGAGTAGAGACGCACGGCACATCACACTGCGCCGTGCGGGCGCCTTCTCAATCCATGTCGTCGTTATCAGGCGCAATCGCATGGTCACGATTGCCATGGATGATCTCACGCTTGCCGACATGGTTGGCAGCGCCGACAAGGCCCTCCTTCTCCATGCGCTCGACGAGCGAAGCCGCACGATTATAGCCGATACCCAGCCGGCGCTGGATGTAGGAGGTCGAGCACTTCTTGTCGCGCAGCACCACCTTGACGGCCTGGTCGTAGAGTTCGTTGCCGTCCTCCGAGGCCATCGCCGTCTTGTCGAAGACAGCGCCCTGCTCTTCCGCGGGCTCCTCTTCCTCTTCGTCCGCGGTAACGGTCTCGAGGTATTCGGGCCTGCCTTGCGTCTTCAGGTGGGCGACGACGTGCTCCACTTCCTGGTCCGAAACGAACGGTCCGTGGACACGGGCGATCCGCCCGCCGCCCTGCATGTGCAGCATGTCGCCCTGGCCGAGCAGCTGTTCGGCCCCCTGTTCGCCAAGGATGGTGCGGCTGTCGATCTTCGACGTCACCTGGAAGGAGATACGGGTCGGGAAGTTGGCCTTGATCGTGCCGGTGATGACGTCGACCGAGGGGCGCTGCGTCGCCATGATCAGGTGGATACCGGCAGCACGCGCCATCTGCGCAAGCCGCTGGATAGCACCTTCGATCTCCTTGCCGGCGACCATCATCAGGTCGGCCATCTCGTCGACGATGACGACGATATAGGGCATCGGCGCCAGATCCATTTCCTGCTGCTCGAACAGCGCCTCGCCGGTGCCCTTCTCGAAGCCGGCCTGGACCGTGCACATCACCGGCTCGCCCTTTTCGCGGGCAGCGGCAGCACGCTGGTTATAGCCGTCGATATTGCGAACGCCGAGGCGCGACATCTTGCGATAGCGGTCCTCCATCTCGCGCACCGCCCATTTCAGCGCCATGACGGCCTTCTTCGGATCGGTGACGACGGGGGTCAGCAGATGCGGGATGCCGTCATAGACGGAGAGTTCGAGCATCTTCGGATCGACCATGATCAGGCGGCACTCTTCCGGCTTCAACCGATAGAGCAGCGACAGGATCATGGTATTGATCGCCACCGACTTGCCCGAACCGGTGGTGCCGGCAACGAGCAGATGCGGCATCTTGGCCAGTTCGGCGATGACGGGCTCGCCACCGATCGTCTTGCCGAGGCAAAGCGCCAGCTTGCAGTTCGTCTTGCGGAAATCGACGGATTCGATCAGCTCGCGGAAATAGACCGTCTCGCGCGTCGCATTCGGCAGTTCGATGCCGATGACGTTGCGGCCGGGCACAACAGCGACACGGGCTGATAGTGCCGACATCGAGCGGGCGATGTCGTCGGCCAGGTTGATCACCCGCGAGGATTTGACGCCGGGCGCCGGTTCAAATTCGTAAAGCGTGACAACCGGCCCTGGCCGGACATGGATGATCTCGCCACGCACGCCGAAATCTTCGAGCACGCTTTCGAGCAGCCCGGCATTCTGTTCGAGCTGCTCCTGCGACATGAAGAAGCCGCGGCCTTCCGGCGGTTCCTGCAACAGGTCTTCGGCCGGAAATTCATAGCCGTCGGCGTGCGCGAAACGCTCGGTCGCGCCGATCGGCGGCAGAAGCGAAGGTGCGCGCGAGACCTGGGCGGGCATGGTGATAGCCGCCTTTGAGACTGTCGCAACGGTGCGAACAGGCTCTTCCTCGGCCATAAGTGATGTGATCTCGGCCGGTTCGACCGCAACAGGTGGAACGGATGCGATTTCCGACGGCACGATCATCGGCTCCGGCGCATCGCGCGCGGGGTCGATCGATACGGGTTCTGCCAGTGCGGGCACAACGGCGGCAGGCACCGATGGCACCTCAGCTGCCGGGCGGCATTCGACAACGCGGAACAGCGACGTGATCGCCGTCGGCGGCATGCGCTTGATTTCGACTGCCTTGACGGGAATTGGGGCCGGGGCCGGTGCCGGCATCGACACGACAGCGGCGGGCGTGAAGGAAGCGGGCACCGCTGTGTCGACGAATGGCTTCGGCTGCACAATGGCTGCCTCTGCCGGGCCGTCATCCAGGGTGGAGGGGCCAAACTCGAAGAAGGCGAAGTCCGACAGAAACGACAGACGCGTGTCGGCCGGGGCTTCTACTGCCGCCGCTGGCTCGACTATCTGCGTCGGTTCAACGGGTGCAGCCAGCATTGCGATCGCCACAGGCGCCTCGTTCGCGGACTGGGCCGGCAGGCTCGGGCCGATTGCAGAGCCAGCAACGGTAGCGTTGGGCGCCAGGTTGGCCGCGCCTGCCTTTGGCGCCGACGACCAATGCGGCAGCTGGCTCGTGAGAACGCGCAGCAGCTCGGAGGGGCTGTAGGAAGGCAGGGCCTGCTCAGGCACGGGTGCGGGCATACGCACGGGAACGACATCGACCATGTCCGGCGATTCGACGGGGGCGACGGCTTCGATGGCCGCAGACGCTGCTTCCACGGGCTCTGCCGCGGCGACGACATTTTCGCTTGAGGCAATCTGTTCCTCAGATGCGACATCGCTGTCGCTGTCCGAAGGCGCGCGGCGCTTGGTAAACTCCCGTTCCGGCGTGCGGGTGAACCGCACGTTCGGCGCCAGGAAGAAGTGGCTCTCCCACGTTGAATCGCCGTAGTGGCCAGCGATCTCCGACAGGGTCGGCAGCGGCTCGTCGGTCGACGTCGTCACCTGGGCCGGCGCATAGGCCGTGCCCTGGCCATAGAGCCGGGCAGCGCGGCCGACATGCGCCGTCGCGTCCGATTGCTGGTTGGCTGGTTTGCGAGGCGCGGCAGGCGCCTCGTACAACTGGTAGGGATCGACTGGATCCACGTCATGGGTGGGCATATCGCTCAACGCACCGTCCTGCGGATCGTCATAGTAATCCGCCTGGTTTGCATCATGCAAAGCTGCCTGAGAGAAGTTTGTCCTGGGAATACGCATGGGTCCTGGAAGAGCTAGAGACATCGCCGAGGGGCCTGCTAAGCGATAGAAAATGAAGGTTAACAAGTCCCTTCCAAAGGCCGCTTGAAAGACATCAGGCGCGCCGTTCAACCCGGCAAAACGACCGATGAAACGGCCGCAATCCCCATCCCGCTCAAGGGCATCGCGCCATTCTGTCGCTGGCAGAACCTGGCCGAAAATATTTCTTCCGGATTGTCATTTTGGCACGTCGCGGCGCAGCAGGGGCAACCGCTTCGGTCGGAGATACGGACCATAACGAATCGGGCCGCCGTGACCTTGTCACGCCGGCCCGAGAATGACCGCCATAGGCTCGGCAAATTCCCGAGCGATCAGCTCCGGCGCGCAGCGACGAAAGCCGCGTGATGCCTGGCCAGAAGCTCGATCGCTTCATCGACAAACGCCGGGCTGACATTGGCCGAAAACTCGATCCGTGCACTCTTTCCGTCTCGTCTCAGCTTGGCAAAGGCCTGGCCGTTCTCGTCGGTGAGAACCTCGGGTTTGGCCGGATCCTGCCTTTCGGTACGCGACAGACGCGCAAAGACGAACTGGAAGCGCTGGTCGCTGTCAGCCTCGAGGAAACGCCTCAGACCAATCTCTTCCTGCGCCTTCCGCAGCGCCTGCTCGCCCTCAAGCAGGCCGCCGATCGCCATCCAGCGCTCGCGACCGACCTTGGGCGCCGGACCGATTGCCCGTGCGATTGCCATTGGAACGCTTTCGGCGACCTGGATCAGCCGCGACAACTCGCTCTTCTGGACGGCGAGCGCATCGCCGATCACCTTTCGATCAAAGCCGCGCTCGGCCAGGGCCGAGGCAAACAGCGCCCGCTCGATAAAAGACAGGTTGCGGCGTTCGGCGTTTTCCTTGCCCTGCGCCAGTACAAGTTCGTCGTCGGTCAGGGACCGGACGATGGCCTTGACCTTGATGCCGAGGCTGCGGACGGCGTTCAGCCGGCGGTGGCCATAGGCAGTTTGATAGCGGCCCTGCTTTTCCGGGTGCGGGCGCACGAGGATCGGCGACTGCTGGCCGTTTTCGCGGATGCTGTCGCCAAGCGCCAGGAAGTCCGGATCGTCGAGCTCACCATCGGTCAGGCGGTCGCCGACGAACGAGGCGTCGACCAGATCCGGATCAAGTTCGACAACGCGCTCGCCCTGATGCAGCGCCTCGCGCAGCGATCGCGCCTCTTCTGCCTCGCGGGTGATGCTGCCAAGCGAAAGGCCCATGGCCTTGATGGCGCCCGAGGCCGCACGCGGCGTATCGGCAGCAGGTGCGGCAGGCGTCAGCGTCGTTATCTCAGCGGAGCTCGTCGCATTGGGTTCGGCGCCAGGCGCAGGCGCTACGTTTCCGGAAAAGAGTGCGCGCAGTTCGTTCTTGCGGTTGCCAGCCATGTATTTTAGCGCCCCCAGGCCGCATGAATGAGAGCTTCGATCTCGCCGTTGACGGAATTCAAGGATTCGATCGCGCGGTCGTAGGTCGCGCGGGTGAAATTCTCGCGACCCACTTCGTAGAGCGTCTGCTTCGTCAGACCGGCATCGGAAACGGCGGTCGACTTGACCATCGCAGAGGTCAGGACACGGTCTCCGAACAGCGAGCGCATGAAACCGACGATCTGCGCCTGCGGCCCGTCGTTCGGCTCGAAGCGGGTGACGAGATAGCGCAGGAAGTCGAAGTTGAGTTCGCCGCCCGCCTCGCGCACGACGCTCAGGAGGTCCGAGGTCATGTAGAGAAACTGGTTCATCGACGCGACGTCGAGCATCTGCGGATGCACGGTGACGAGAACCGACGTCGAGGCGCAAAGCGCCGACAGCGTGAGATAACCGAGCTGCGGCGGGCAGTCGATGACGACGACATCGTAATCGTCGGCAACGCTTGCCAGTGCCGACTGCACCCGCGCGAAGAACAGCGGGCCGGCATCGGAGCCGCTATGGCGGGCGCTGAGTGCCTGCGGCGTCGTATGCTCGAATTCCTGCAGTTCCAGATTGCCGGGCACCAGGTCGAGCCCGTCAAAATATGTCGGACGGATGATGTCTTTCAGCGGCCGCGCTTCGGCGTCGTAGCGGATGGCGCCGTAGAGCGTGTCGTTGCCGGTGAGGTCCAGCTCTGGCTGGTAGCCGAAGAGCGCCGAAAGCGACGCCTGCGGGTCAAGGTCGACGGCGAGAACCCGGTGGCCGGTCATGGCGAGATATTGCGCGATATGGACCGACGATGTGGTCTTGCCGGAACCGCCCTTGAAGTTGGTGACGGAAATGACCTGCAGGTGCTCGCCGCGCTCGCGGTCGCGCCACTTCAGGTAGCTGCGCGCCTTGGCGGCATTGCCCTTGGCAAGTGCCTGCTCGGCAAGGTGGCGGCGAAGCGCGTTGATGTCGGACAGCGAATAGGAGCGGCGACCGCCGGTGCCGGTATCGGGTTGAGGCCCCTCGCCCGCAAGCGACAGCTGGCGCAGGTAACCGTCGGAAACGCCGATCAGCTTGGCCGCCTCGCCTGAGGTGAAGCTGCGAAGCGTCTTCATCGCCGTTGGCGGAAACAGCCGCTCGCGCATCGCCTTCAGCTGTTCGGAAAGGGCGCGCGCATCGGCCGCGATCGCTTCGTCGGCTGGCTGGCGGGCGTGGGAAGGGTCCGTCCCGGATCGCGTCTGTGTTACCGTCATGTCCATTCCCGCCATGCTCCTTGCGCGCTTTCCCGCACCATTGACACCGGGATGCACTAACAGAGATTTAATTCAGATACGCCTAAACGGCACATATTCACAAAATTCCGTAACAGAGATGCCGCAGACAATGATTCGCGTCAAGGCATCGAGCCGAATTCGAACATCCCGGCCGGCAAGATCCTGCACGCTTGCGAGACGGAAGAGACAAAAAGGCCGCCGGCCCAAGGGCGGCGGCTCGTCGTGACGTCGCGTGAACGCGATTGCCGTCGAAGGATCAGAGCTTGGGACCGATATGATCGGGGATCGGGCACTGGTAGGGCTTGCCTTCGGTCTTTTCCCGCCACTCGGCCTTTGCCTGCGCCAGCAGTTCCGGATCGAGGATGAGATCGAGACCGGTCGCCGCCAACGACTTGGCCGCGTGGGCGAAAGCCTTGTGTGCCGCGGGGCTCTTGCCTTGCGCTACCACCTGCCAGGTGTGCGGCGCGGTGCCGATCGCCCAGGCGGGCGCCCAGCATTGCGCCGTCGGCGTCACCCAGCTGACATCGCCGACATCGGTCGAGCCGGCGCGGAAATGCGATTGGCCCTCGAAATCGCGAAGGCCGAGGTGGAGACCACTCGATCCGTCCATGCGGCTGTTGGAGAAGACGTCGCCCTTGATCTGGTAAAGCCGGATGCTGCTGGCGATCGCCTCCGGCGTCATCGTCTTCTGGATCTCACGGGCAAATTCGAGGTCTGCCTCGTCGAAGGGAACCGGTCCGAGCGCGACCATGTTCTGGTGGATCGCCGTCTCGAGCGTGATGTTCGGCAAAAGATTGGTGGCGGCGCGATCGAAGACGATCTCGACCTCCGTCTCGGTCATCATCGCAGCGCCCCTGGCGACCTTGTCGATGCGGGCAGCCAGCGCAAGCGCCTCAGGCATTTGCGGTGCACGCACAAGGTAGAGCGCTTCGGCGCGGGCCTGGACGACGTTGGCCGCCTTGCCGCCGGCGTCGGTGATCGCATAGTGCACGCGGCAATCCTGCGGCATGTGCTCGCGCAGGAAGTTGACACCGATATTCATCAGCTCCAGCGCATCGAGGGCGCTCCGTCCAAGATGGGCGCCGTTCGAGGCATGGGCGGCGACCCCCTTGAAACGATAGTAGATTTCGAGGACGGCGAGATTGTTGGTCGAGCGCACGCCATTGAAGGGTGCTGGGTGCCAGGTGAGTGCGGTATCGACATCGGCAAAGGCGCAGGCGCGCGCCATGAAAGTCTTGCCCGAGCCGCCCTCTTCGCCGGGGCAACCATAGTAACGAACGGTGCCTGGCAGATCGTTCTCGCGGAGATAACGGGCAAGGGCGACTGCAGCCAGCAGCGAGCCGGTGCCGAGCAGATTATGCCCGCAGCCGTGTCCGGTGCCGCCGTCTTCAAGCGCCTTTGCCTCGACGACGCCGGCGATCTGGCTCAAGCCCGCAAGCGCGTCGAATTCACCGAGAAGGGCAATGACCGGGCCACCCGCGCCGGCTTCACCGGTAAAGGCGGTTTCGATATCGGCCGTTCCCCGCGTGATGCGAAACCCGTGCTTTTCCAGCATCGCTATTTGCGTCGCCGCCGACTGGTGCTCGCGAAAGCTCAGTTCGGCATAGTCCCAGATCGCGTCGCTCATCGCTGCGAATTCAGGCTTCAACTCTTCGACTATATCTGCAAGAGCGGCGACGACGGATGGCTGGGGCATGGGTATTCCTCTTGCGGGCGACATGTGGGCCGGCCGCATTGGCATTTCTGTCTTCAGATGGAAGGTGGCGGCACGGATGCCGCCACCGGATACGATACGCGGTCGGGCCGCGACTTAGTCGTCGAGCGTGACTTCCCAGAGCCGGGTGTTCGACTGCCAGACGGGCTCGCCGTGCAGCTTCTTCGTCGCACCCCAGATGTCGACCATGTCGTACATGAAGATGCCGGGAACTTCCTCAAGCATCAGCTTGTGGAATTCGTCGAAGATCGCCTGACGCTTTGCCTGGTCGGCCTCGACATAGGCGGACTTCATCAAATCGATCGCTTTGGGATTATCCCACATCAGCGAGGCGTTCTTGTCTTTGTTGCCGACGTAGAAGCTGTACATCAGTGCCGGATCGAGGCGCGGTGCCACCGACTGCGAGATCACCTGGTAGTTGCCCGAGCGGCGGCGATCGACCTGGGTCGCATAGTCGAGCACTTCGATCTGCACATTGAGACCGACCTGTTGCATCATCGCCTGGGCGACGACGGCGGCCGGGAAGCTCGGCACATTGCCGCGCTTGTTGGCGATGATGGTGATCGGCTCGCCGTTGTAGCCGGCGTCCGCCAGGTCCTTCTTGGCCTTTTCCAGGTCCATCGGAAACTTCGTCTTCTGCGCGTCCGAATAGAAGATCGAGTCTGCCGACACCATCGAGGCATTGGTTTCGCCCGTACCGTTCGAGACCGCAGCAACCAGTTGGTCGAGATCGAGCGCTTCGGCCATGGCGCGGCGCACGGCAACGTTGCTCAGAACCTTGTCGCGGGTCTGGAAGTAAAGCAGGTTCTTGCCGTTGTTGCGCTTGACGATCAGCTGCATCGTCTCGCTGTCCTTGAACTCCGAAATCAGGTCGGCGGAGACTTCGGCCGTATCCAGTGCGCCCGACAGCAGACCGGTTTTCACCGTCGATGCATCGGGGATGACCATGAACTTGATGCCGTCGACCAGCGGCCGTTTGGAGCCGACCATACCATCCGGCTTGCCGTCATTGGCAGGCGAGACGTAGGCTTCGTTCTTTTCGAGACGGACATACTCGCCCTTCTTCCACTCGGCCCACTTGAACGGCCCGGTACCGATGGGGGCAACGAAGGCGCCGTCGGCGCCGACAGACTCCTTGGCGATGATGCCGGTATAGCCGCATTCTGGACGCGCCATCAGGCCGAGAAAGACCGCCGAAGGCCTTTCGATCGTCATCGTTACCGTGGTCGGATCGACAGCCGTGACGGCCGACACCTTGATCGTTTTGCTGCCGTCGAAATCGCCGGCGCAGGTCCACTTGGTGTCCGCGGCCATGTAGCGGTTCCAGTTCCACACGACGTCGTCGGCCGTGACCGCGTTGCCATTGTGGAATTTCACGTCGTCGCGCAGCTTGAACGTATAGGTCAGGCCATCGGGAGACACTTCGAAGTTCTTGGCGACGAGCGGCTTTACCTCGCCGTTCTCGGCGTACCCGACGAGACCTTCGACGATGTGAAAGATTACGGAATCGGTGTTGCCGTCGCGGTTGACGCCCGGGACGTTGCTGCGGATATCAGAGCTCTGCGCGACCACAAGGTCACGCGCTTCGGCAAAGCCGACGGCGCTCATCAGGATGGTGCCGGCAAGGAAGATTTTTTTCATGGTTCCACTCTTCTCCAGTTGTTTCTTGTTGGTTTGTTGCGGTTGATTTCGGCTCAAAACGCGTCCCAGCAGGCCTGCGACAGCTGGCCGATGGTTTCGAGCGCAATTGTGTAGCCAGGCGTGCCATCGGCCATCACTTGCGGCACGGCGTCGGTGAAGACGGCGATGCCGTAGAGCGGCTGACTGTTGCGATAGACGAGACCTGCGTCCATGCGACCGCGCTTACCGCGCCCGGATTTGCTGGCGACGACGGTCTCGAAAGGCAGGCGCGAGCGGATGCCGTAGCGCAGCACCTGGTTCTTCAGCGTCTGCAGCGCAAAGCGGCAGAGCTCGACCGATGTGCCGAGACGCGCAGCCGCGGCCCCATCGTCCTGTGCCGCCAGGATCAGTTCGAGCAGCAATATCTGGTCACCAGCCGTCGTCGTCGTCACCTCGCCGAGCGAATGGTCCGGCTTCAGGCCAAGCGGCGGGATCAGAAAGCGGTGGTGAGTGCCGGCCATGCCGATCGCCTTGCAGTAGCTGTCGACCTCTTCCAGCGTCACCCGCTCCAGCACCATCTTGGTGCAGACATTGTCGCTCAAGACCATCATCCCGACGATGGCGTCGCGCAGCGGGATGACGATGCCAGGCGTCATGTAGCGGAACATGCCGCTCGCAACCTCATGCTTCAGCCGCTCCTCGTAGGTGATGGGCGTGTCGAGATCGAGCCGGCCCTCGTGCGCTGCCTTCAGCGCCGCCATCATGATCGACGTCTTGCGGGTGCTGGCCGAAGGCGTCTCCTCGTTTTCGCCCCGTCCGATCGTCTCGCCGGTCTGAAGGTTGCGAACGAGGAAGCGGGTGATGAATGGCTGGGCGTCGGCGATGGCATTAAGCCGTTCGGCTGTCGTGGCGGTTTTGATCGCTACGGTCATGTCAGGCCTCCAGGCGCCATTTGAGGGTGACGCCACCCGTGTGATTGAGATCGAGCGCGGGGATCGCCGAAAGCAGTTTGCGCGTATAGGCTTCCTGTGGCTGGTCGAAGATCCGGTCGCGATCGCCCTGCTCGACGATGCGGCCGTCCTGCATGACGATCACCCGGTCGGCGACCTGCTCGACGACGCCGAGGTCATGGCTGATGAACAGGCAGGAAAACCCGTAGCGCTTCTGCAGATCGGAGAAGAGTTCGAGCACCTGCGCACGCACCGTCACGTCGAGCGCCGAGACCGGTTCGTCGGCGATGAGGAACTTCGGCCGCCGGGCAATCGCCCGGGCAATGGCGACGCGCTGGCGCTGACCACCGGAAAGCTCATGCGGATAGCGGCTGGCGAAATCGCCGCTAAGACCAACTTCTTCGAGCGTTTCGAGCGCGCGCTTGCGCTTGGCCGCACCGTCGAGATCGGGCACCAGCCGGAGCGCTTCTTCGACCAGCGCCTGGATGGTCATGCGCGGGTCGAGCGAAGAGTAGGGATCCTGGAAGACCATCTGGCAGTTCAGCCGATAATCACGCCAGTCAGCGCTGCGCTCGCGCCCCTGGAAGAGGATCTCGCCTTCGGTCTGCTGGACGAGACCGGCGATCGTGCGGCCAAGCGTCGTCTTGCCCGAGCCGGAGCCGCCGACAAGGGCGACGACTTCGCCGACATGGATGTCGACGCTGACGCCGTGAAGCGCGCGCTTCGGCGCCTGCTTGCGGAAGAGCCCTTTGCGGCCGGGATATTCCACCACGATATTGCGCGCCGACACCATCGGTGTCCGCGACATGTCGAGTTCGCGCGGTGCCGCCCGAAACGGCAGCGAAGACAGGAGCTTGCGGGTATAGGGATGCTCCGGTGCGCTCAGAATGTCCTTGGTCGTGCCCTGTTCGACGATCACGCCTTTTTCCATGACGACGAAGCGATTGGTGTAGCGCGCCACCATCGGCAGGTCGTGGCTGATCAGGAGAACGGCCGTGCCTTCCGCCTTGGTCAGTTCGACCATCAGCTCCATGACGTCACGTTGCACCACGGCGTCGAGCGCGGTCGTCGGCTCGTCGGCAATCAGCAGGGCCGGCTTCAGCAGCATCACCGAGGCAAGCATGATGCGCTGGCGCATGCCGCCGGAAAATTCGTGCGGATAGGCGGCAAGCGCCCGCTCCGGCTCGCGCAGACCGACGCGCTTCAGCATGTCGAGTATCGCAGCCCGACGCTCGTCGGCACTCTTCTTCGTATGCAGGATCAGGCCTTCTTCAAGCTGCCTGCCGATGGTCATCGACGGGTTGAGCGAGGTCATCGGCTCCTGGAACACGACGCCGATCTCGCCGCCGCGCAACTGCCGGAGGTCGCGATCTTTCATCGACAGGACATCCCGTCCGCGGTAACTGATCGTGCCGCCGGCATGGCGCACGGCAGGCGGGATCAACCCGATGATGGCGCGGGTCGCGAGCGTCTTGCCGGAACCGGATTCGCCGACGATGCCGACGATTTCGCCAGGGCCGACGTCGAAGCTGACATCCTTGACCACCTGGTTGCCATTATGGGTAACGGCCAGCGACAGGTCGCGAACGCTGAGTAGGGAACTGCCGATCATTTCAGGCCTCGCATGCGGGGGTCGAGCTTGTCGCGGAGCGCGTCGCCGAGAAGGTTGATGCCGAGTAGCGTCAGCGCGATGCAAAGGCCGGGGAAGAAACCGAGCCAGACGGCCTGTTCGATGAACGGGCGGCCCGCAGCCAGCATGTTGCCCCAGGTCGGCGCCGGTGGCGGCACGCCAAGGCCGAGAAACGACAACGCGCTCTCCGACAGGATTGCCCAGCCGAACATCGAGGTCGCCAGCACGGTAATCGGTGCCAGGCAGTTCGGCAGGATGTGGCGCAGCATGGTGTAGATTTCGCCATTGCCCATGACACGCGAGGCTTCGATGAATTCGCGTTCGCGCAGCGACAAGACGGCGCCGCGCACCACACGCGCCATCGACGGCGTGTAGGCGATGCCAAGCGCGAAAATGATGCCGTACTGGTTAGCCCCGAAGACCGCGAGCAGCCCGAGCGCCAGCAGGATGCCCGGAAAGGCGAGCAGTGCGTTGTTGACGGCCATGATGACGCCATCGACCCAGCCGCGGGCATAGCCGCTGATGAGGCCGATCAGGGTGCCGCAGACGACCGCGAAGGCGACCGTCAGACATCCGATCCAGACGCTGGCGCGGGCACCGATCATCAACCGGCTGGCAACGTCGCGTCCGAACTCGTCGGTGCCGAGCCAATGGGCGGCACCGGGGGCGGCCAGACGCGAAGTGAAGCCCAGCGCGCTGGGATCGTAGGGCGTCCAGAACACGCCGATCAGCGCGGTGATGACCAGAGCGGCGATCAGTCCGCCGCCGATGACGCCGTTGAAAGTGAGCTTTCTCATTCTGCCACCACCCGCGGATCGAAGAGAGGATAGAGGAGGTCGACCACGAGGTTGACGACGACATAGGAGAAGGCGACGATCAGCAGGCAGCCCTGGATCACCGGGTAGTCGCGCTGGAAGATGCTATCGACCATCAGACGGCCGAGGCCGGGGATGGTAAAGACTGTCTCGATGACCGCGATACCGCCGAGCAGATTGCCGAGGATCAGGCCGATCATCGTCCAGGTTGGGCCGAACGCATTCTTGAACGCATGCTTCCAGAGGACGGCGCTTTCCGACAGTCCCTTGGCCCGTGCATGGGTGATGTAATCAAGCCGGAGAACCTCGAGCGTCGAGGCGCGCGCCATGCGGATGATCACGCCCATTTCGTGGATGACCAGCGTCATGACGGGCAGGACGAGGTAGAGAAGGCCCGCCGTCCAGTTTTCCGAGATCGGCACGTAACCGAGCACCGGCAGCCAGCCGAGCTTCAGGCCGAAGGCAAGCAGCAATAGCAGGCCGAGCCAGAAGGTCGGGATGGACAGAAGCACGGTGGCCGTGCCGACCAGCGCCAGGTCCGTCAGGCTGTTCTGCCGCCAGGCGGCGATGACGCCGGCGGGAACGGCGATCAGGCTCGCGAGGAACACGGCGATGACGACGATCTCGGCGCTCACCATGAAGCGGCTCAGCACCAGATGAAGCACCGGCTCGTCGGTGACGATCGAGCGGCCGAAGTCGCCGGACAGGATGTTGCCGGCCCAGATGACGAACTGCTCGGGAATGCTTCGGTCAAGGCCGAGCACGCTGCGCATTTCGGCAATCTGCTGCGGCTCGGCCATATCGCCGAGCATCAGCGCGGCCGGATCGCCGGGAATGAGACGGATGAGCGTGAAGACGGCAACCGAGACAATGACGATCGTCGGTATCGCCATCACGAGACGATTGAGTATGAACTTGATCATGGGTTCCCCGTACTGAGAACAGCCTGGCGCGACATCGCGATTCGGCCCTCCTGCCGGCTTTTCTTGACACGACTATGATCGAATGGAAAAAACCGCGCAATATTATGAGGAATCGTCATAGCTCTATGACGAAGGGATGACATGGGAGCTGCCAAAGGGGCCGATAACGTGCGGCATCATGCGCTGGGCGGAAGTCGCGCTTGCAGTCGGGGAGCATTGCCCTGCGATGCCGACGCAAAAAGACAGTCAGCGATGGACTTTAAATCACCAACGGATGTTGAAACCGATCTTGAGATCGGGAAACAGGTGGCCGCCGCGCTTGCCCGTGGCGCTGATGGCTGAGGCGATGCCGACCATGAGCACGCCGAAGACGATGCCGGCAAACACAAACCGAACTGTCATGGCGGCCGGTTGGCGCTTCTTCTGCGTTGCCTGCAACATCATCCGCGACCGTATCCTTGCATCACTTTCGAGCACGACCAGACGAAATCACTGGTGTCATTGCCCGATGACGTGAAACGCCACGCGCATCGGCCGGCATTTACGGGAGTAATTCCCGCAAGCTGGGGTCGCTTTGGCTCGACGCTTGGCTCTTCAAAGCGCCTTCGGGAATCACGTTTAAGGTATGACGCAACGTCCGGCTCAAGCGGAGTTTTGGGCTGATATCGAGGGTCGCATCCTTTGGACGCATTGCCCGAGGGTCGGTGCCGTGACGGGCCGATGGATGTGCCGGGCACAATCTCTGCGGGACACCGACGTCAACGCCGAAGAGATCGCGTCGGCCGGCGATTAGAGCAGCTGAAGGTGATCGGCGAGCTCGCGGGCCGCGGCACCGCCTGCCCGGTTCGCACCGATGGTGGAAGCCGACGGGCCGTAACCGACGAGATGGATCCTCGGGTCTTTTGCCACCTGTGTCGCAAGCCGGCCGGTCATCAGGATGCCGCCATCGGCATTGCGCAGTTGCAGCGGCGCCAGGTGATCGAGCGCGCTTCGAAAGCCGGTACTCCAGAGAATGACGTCGACTTGCTGCTCGCGACCATCCGGCCAGCGCACGCCATGCTCGGTGATTTCGGCAAACATTGGCTGGCGCTCGAGTGCGCCGCGTGCGCGTGCGGCAAGGATCGCCGGCGTCACCGGAATACCGGTCACGGAGACGACCGAGCCCGGCGGCAGACCGCGGCGTACGCGTTCCTCGACGATGGCAACGGCAGCGCGTCCGACCTCGGGGGTAAACGGCTCTTCACGGAAGGCCGGCTCCTCGCGCGTGACCCACGTGGTCGATGTCACCTTGGATATTTCATCGAGCAGCTGGATCGCGGAGATGCCGCCGCCGACGACCAGCACGTGCTGCCCGGCAAACTGCCCGGCGGTCTGGTAGTCCTTGGTGTGCAGCTGACGCCCCCTGAAGAGATCCGATCCCGGATAGGGTGGAATGTAGGGAGACTCCCAGGTGCCGGTGGCGTTGATGATGCCGCGGGCGGCATAGACGCCGGCGTCGGTCTCGACCCTGAAACGCTCGCCCCGCTCGCAAACGACCTTGACGGCAACCGGTCGGTGCACGGGAAGGTCGAATGCCTTCTCATAGGCGCCGTAATATTGCGGGACGGCGACGGAAGCGTGGACTTCGCCCATGCTGGTATCGACGGCGTCGGCGAATTTCATGCCGGGAAGATCGTGAATGCCATTGACGGTGCTCAGCGTCAGCGACGGCCAGCGAAACTGCCAGGCGCCGCCCGGCTGTGGCGATCGGTCGACAACGACATATTGCATCTGAGGCGATAGCCCGAACCGGCTCAGATGATAAGCCGAAGACAGACCCGCCTGTCCGGCACCGATGACGACGATGTCGATCTTGCGGGCGACGCGCGCATGCGTCTCGGCCTCGCTGGCGGGGGCAAAGGCGTTCTGGATGTCCATCATCACGCAGCCAAGACCGAAGGCTGATCACTGCTCATCAGATCATCCACGGCGGCGACTTTCAGCCAATCGCCGCGGCAAAGATCGCGGCCAGTTTTTCGATGCCGGCCTGATCGTCCCGGTCGAAACGTGCCGGTTTAGGACTATCGAGGTCGATGACACCGATCACCCGGCCTTGGCGTCGGACGGGAACCACGAGTTCGGAGCGGGACGCCGCATCGCAGGCGATATGACCGGGAAACGCGTGCACGTCTTCGACCAGGATCGACTGCCCTTCCCTTACGGCCGTGCCGCAGACGCCACGGCCGACAGGAATGCGCACGCAGGCGGGCTTGCCCTGAAATGGCCCGAGCACCAATTCGTCATCAGAATCGAGAAAGTAGAAGCCGGCCCAATTCAGGTCGGGCATCGTCTGGTACATCAGCGCCGAGGTGTTTGCGGCGTTCGCGATCATATTGGGCTCGCCATGCAGCAGCGCTTCGAGTTGCTGCGCCAACTCCCGATAGAATTCGGTCTTGTCGCCTGTGTCGATTACCGCCGCCTGGAACATGATCTCTTTCACTCTCTCATCATACGGACTGGCAATGTAGTGCCGCGCCCGACATTTGCCAATTGCAGCGCGTCCGCGCCGGCAGCGAAACGGAGCGCTGGCGGAAAACGGTTCGACAAACGCGACCCGACGCCGATGTCCGGATTCAGACCCTCACGGCTCTTGTGAAGTGGCGACCTGTCGCTTCAGGCAATCGATCATCGCCTGAGCCGCAATCGACAGCGGCACGCCGGCGGCGGTTGCGACGCCGAAATCCTGCGTCAGGTGCGGCGTAAAGCTCCTGATTTCAATCGGGAGATGCCGATGCAGGTTGGCGAAAAAACTGCTGATGATTGCAACGCCAAGATCATGGGCGGCATAGGCGCAGGCCGAGCTGTTGCTGTGCGTCTCGATCTTGACCTTTTGCGGCACGCCCGCCTTTCGAAAGATCTCGTCCAGCATGACCCGGGTCGGCCGCCGGCGACCGATCAGGATCAGCGGTATGCCCCTGAGTTCCTTCGGGGTGACGTGGTCGAGCGCCGTCAGCGGATGGCTCTTCGCCATGACGCAGACGCTGACGCCGCCCGCCACCGGCTGCATTTCGAGGCTGGCGCTCAGTTGCCCCTCGTAGCGCAGGAAGCCGAAATCGATGATGCGCTGTTCGACAAGGCGGGCAATCGCCACGGTCGTATCGAAGAAGGTTTCGACCCGCACACCGGGGAAATCCTTGGCATAATCCGCCAGCATCGCCGGGGCGAAGCTTTCGGACATGCTGTTCGGCAGGCCGATGCGCACGACTTCCGGGCCGACGGCGCCGCTGCGAAGATCCTGGGCGAGATTGGTGAAGCGATCGATCCCGAGCAGAATATGCTCGGCATCCTCGGACAGCTTCAGCGCCTCGGGCGTCGGGATCAGCCGGCCCTTGTCGCGCGCAAACAGCGTCAGCGACAGGTCCTCTTCCAGTTGCTGCAGCAGACGGCTGACACCGGACTGGCTGAGCCCCATGGTTTTCGCCGCCGCGATCGTCGAGCCGGTGGCAAGCAGGGTGCGCAGCACTTCCAATTGTCGAAAATTCATGCCGGCTCCGCATCCATCCCATTGCCATCTTCTCCGTGTTTACGAAAAGGCGGACAATCTAGGAAGCCGTATTCGACGGCAGCGTCAGGCGTGCGATTACTCCGCCTGGGCAGAACAACTGATGCGCAAGGCCAGGATGGACCGTTAGGATATGGAGATGGTGGGTGCCGAAGAGCACGCGTGCGCTCTCCGGCTTGTTCAGGCTGTCTCGTCGTCGATCAGACGTCGACGCGTAGCGATGGTTTGAAGCGCTCGGCAAAGACCTCGATCGAGCCGCTGCCATAACGACGCAACTGACGTTTGGTCAGAACGGACATGACGCGCGCCGCCGTCGAAAACGTCATTTTATCGAGCGGACCGTCGCCAATCCAGGGTTTGCTTAATCGATCGGTGACGATGCCGATCATGTTTGCAGGCATGATATCCGTGCAAGGTTTCATCCAGTCGAAGACGACCCTGATCGGCAGCAATTTGCCTTCAAACGAAACCACGGGTTCAGGCATCCCCTCGCCCCAATCATCATAGGCCTCAAGGGCATCTCGAAAGAGATTTTGCAGGATGATGGAGGCATGCCCTTCATGAAGAGCGGGCAGCAAATTCGTCATTTGTGTCTCCTTCAGTGGTTAAGGCCGGGAAACGCGAATGGCCAATACTGTCAGCATGTATTTGTCATCGTGCCGTGTGGCCGGTACTTTGACGACCACACAATCGGTAGACTGCAGGCCATGGCGAAATGCAGAAGCGCGACAATGGTTCCAAGCGACCGGCAACTTTTTTTGAAATTTTTTGAGGACGGCGGTTTTGGAACTGCACCCGCCACGCCCGGTCGACAGCCAATTCGTGCTCCATATCGCTGTATCGGCTTGAAAGGGCCGACCATTCGTCAGAACATCAGGAACGAAAAACTAATATCCATATATTCCATAGAATATACGATCTTACCTGAAGACGCCAGATAATTCACAGATATGCGCCACTATCGAAATGGAGCGATCATATGGGAACGATCTCGCAGCTTTCCGAGAAGACGAAGCTCCCGGCACACCGGATCGGAAGCGAGGAGGAGGCGCTGGAAATTGCGCGCGAACTCGCGGGCGATTTTGCCAATCGATCAAACGAGCGGGATACCGACCGGATCCTGCCATTCGATGAGCTCGACACCCTTGCCCAATCCGGTCTCCTCGCAATCACCGTGCCCTCCGACTATGACGGCATCGACGTTTCCAACGCGGTGCTGGCGGAAATCACCGCCATCCTGTCCGAAGCCGACAGTTCGATCGGCCAGATCCCCCAGAACCATTTCTATATTCTCGAAGCGCTGCGCACCGACGGCACGGAGGAACAGAAGAAATTCTTCTTCGCACGCGCGCTCGCTGGCGACCGCTTCGGCAATGCGCTTTCCGAAAAGGACACAAAAACCGTCGGCGACTACGCAACGCGCCTGACGCCTGATGGTCTTGGCTACCGCCTCAACGGCCGCAAGTTTTATTCGACCGGCGTGCTCTTTGCCGAATGGATTGTCGTGTTCGCGCTCGATCCGGACGAAAAACTCACCATGTCTTTCCTGCCGCGCGGTGCCGATGGCCTGCAGGTCATCGACGACTGGGACGGCTTCGGGCAGCGCACCACCGGCAGCGGCACGACGGTGCTGCAGAATGTATACGTCACGGCCGACGCGGTGGTGCGCCATCATCGCGGCTTCGAACGTCCGACGACGATCGGCTCGGTCGGCCAGATCATCCACGCCGGCATCGATCTCGGCATCGCGCGCGCCGCCTTCGCCGAGACGCTCGACTTCGTGCGCAACCGGGCACGGCCCTGGATGGATAGCGGCGTCGAACGGGCAGCGGACGATCCACTGACAATCGCCCGCATCGGACAACTCGCGATCCGCCTTGAGGCGGCGACCGCCATCGTCGAGCGTGCCGGCAAGAAGGTCGACATCGCCCAGATCAACGGCACCGAGGAAAGCGTCATCGAGGCGACGCTGGCGGTCGCCGCCGCCAAGGTACTGACAACAGAAATCGCGCTCGAAGCCACCAACACGCTCTTCGAACTCGCCGGCACGTCGTCCACCCGCATCGGCCTCAACCTCGACCGCCACTGGCGCAACGCCCGCACCCACACGCTGCATGATCCGGTGCGCTGGAAGTATCACGTCGTCGGCAACTACCACCTGAACGGCGTCGCGCCACCGAAGAACGGCGCGCTCTGACCCTGCCCTGACGCCGCCTTACCCTGGAAAATCGGCACCGATCTGCCGGGGACGTATGCAGCTTTCTACGAGGAGACGGATATGAGCCGCGAAATCCGGCTGAATGCCTTCGACATGAACTGTGTCGGCCATCAATCGCCAGGGCTTTGGACGCATCCGCGCGACCAGTCGTCGCGTTACAAGGATCTCGACTACTGGGTGCATCTGGCAACGACGCTTGAACGCGGCAAGTTCGACGGGTTGTTCATTGCCGATGTGCTCGGCGTCTATGACGTGCTGAACGGCAATGTAGAGGCGGCGCTCCGGCATTCCGCCCAGGTTCCCGTCAACGACCCGCTGCAGCTGGTGCCGACCATGGCGCACGCGACGCAACATCTGGGTTTCGGGCTGACGGCCTCGCTTTCGTTCGAGCACCCCTACACTTTCGCGCGGCGAATCTCGACGCTCGACCATCTGACGAAGGGCCGCGTCGGCTGGAACATCGTCACCTCCTATCTTAACAGCGGTGCGCTCAATATCGGCCAGGCGCAGCAGACACGGCACGATGATCGCTACGACATCGCGGAAGAATATCTCGAGGTCTGCTACAAGCTCTGGGAAGGCAGTTGGGAAGACGACGCGGTCGTGCGCGACCGGATAGGGGGCATCTTCACCGATCCGGACAAGGTGCATGCGATCAACCACCAAGGGCGGCATTTCACCGTGCCGGGCATCCATCTCAGCGAACCGTCGCCGCAACGCACACCTGTCCTCTACCAGGCAGGCGCCTCCAGCCGCGGCAAGGATTTTGCCGGCACCCATGCCGAGTGCGTCTTCGTCGCAGCCCCCTCGAAAACCGTTCTGAAGCGATACGTCGCGAATGTGCGCGAGGCGGCCGAGCGTGCGGGGCGCAATCCGCGCGACCTCCTCACATTCAATCTCCAAACCGTGATCCTCGGCGAAACCGATGCGGACGCGAAGAGGAAGTTCGATGAGTATCGCAGCCATGTTTCCTATGAAGGCGCGCTGGCGCTGATCTCCGGATGGACCGGCATCGATTTCGGCCAGTTCGCGCCGGACGAACCGTTGCGCCACCGCTATACCAATGCGGTCCAATCTGCGGTCGAGACCTTTACGACGATCGATCCCGATAAGGTCTGGACCGTACGCGAAATGGCCGACTGGGTCGGTATCGGCGGCTTCGGCCCCGTCTTCGTCGGCTCACCGCAAACGGTCGCAGATCTGCTGCAGGAGTGGGTCGAAGACACGGATGTCGATGGCTTCAACCTTGCCTATGCCGTCACACCCGAAACCTTCGAGGATGCGGTCGATCTGCTGGTCCCGGAGTTGCAGAAGCGCGGCGTCTACAAGACCAGCTATCGCGAAGGCACGCTCCGCGAAAAGCTGTTCGGCGCCGGCCCACGGCTCGCAGCACCCCATCCCGGCGCAGGCTATCGGGAACTCGCCGGAAACGCGCAGGCGATCGCGGCTTCCGCATAGGAGCACACTCGGCATTAATTGCTCGATGGCTGGGGGCGCTCGGATCCTCGGGCCGCGCAAGAGTATGACTATGCATACGTGGCAGTCGTATGCCGCGTCGCGATCCACGGGCTTCACCCGAGAATCCAGGCGCGATGCGTCCATCGCGAGAAACGCGGGGATGCTCGGTCAAGCCCGAGCATGGCGGAAAGAACAGAACAGACGCCGATCAAAGCCAGCGCCTCGCTCGTCAGCCGGCCGGCCCCTGTCAGCAGCCCAAGCGCCCGGAAGGATCCGAGCGCGTTCCATCGGTGCCAGTGCCCGATGGTTCGTCCACCGGGCCCTGACCTCTCGAGGTCAGCTGTATAGGCTCACAGGCGGGATTCGGCCATTCAAAGCAAAGTCGCCGACCTCGCGGGCCTTGTAGAAGACCGGGTCGTGCAGCGTGTGGGTCCGGACGTTGCGCCAGTAGCGATCGAAGCCATGATGCGCTGCCGTGGCACGCGCTCCCATTAGTTCAAACACCTTCGTCGTCACATCGAGCGCCACGTGGGTGGCGTTGATCTTGGCAGCATAGGCTTCAAGTGCTGCTTCCCCGCGCTCGCGCTCCGTCACCGACCGCCCTTTCGACAACGCGGCCTCGACAACGCCCGCCGCAACGTCGGCCAAAGCGACGGATGCTTTCAAGGCAGCCTGCAACTCGCCGACGCGTTCGAGAATGTAGGGGTCGTCGCTGGCACGAGCCACGCCTGATGTGATCCAGGGTCGCGTGGTGGTTCTGACATAGTCGATTGCGGCGGCGAGTGCGCCTTCCGCCGTTCCGAGATAGAAATTGACAAACACCAGCTGGATCAGCGGCGTGTTGAACGTCGCCTGCACCTGAGGCGGATCGAACGGTTCGGCAAGCGGCAGAATGAAATCGCGCTCGTAGACAGGAAAATCGCGAAACTCGACGCTGCCGCTATCGGACAGGCGCTGGCCGATATTGTCCCAATCGTCATGGGCGACATAACCCGGACGATCCGTCGGAACGACGAAATTGGCGATCTTGCCCTCAAGCGTCGCGTTGACGTTGATGCGATCGGAAACATGCGCGCCGGTCGAGAACGTCTTGCGGCCGTTGAGCACATAGTGGCCGCCGCGCCGTTCGAGCACGAGCCCCGGATCCCGCGGGTTGACGGCAGCACCCCAGTAGAGCTGGCGTTCGACGGTCTCGGCACCGAGCACCCAGGCCTGCCTCCCATCGGCAGTCGCCCAGTAGACATACTGGCTGTTGACATAGTGATAGCCGAGCAGCTGGCCGATAGAGCTTTCGCCACGCGAGATGATCCGGACGAGACGCAACCCATCAAGCCAGCTCAAGCCCGCTCCGCCGATTTCCTGGGCGTGCAGCGCCGTCAGCAGACCCGCCTGGCGCAGCGCTTCGATTTCGTCGCGTGGCGGCAAGCCCAAGCGATCAAGCTCGGCGCCGCGTTGCGCAAACTGGCTCGAAAGCTCGGTCGCCTGCGCAAACAGATGCTGGCGCTTTTCTTCCTGTTCGGTATTGGCCGGTTCGGGTTCCCGGAGGAAATGCACGTTGCTCATTCGCCTCTCTCCATTGGTGGAGGCGAAATAGTGCATTTATTCTATAGACAATAACAGAAACTAGATTTCAACTCGCAGGCGCCAGCGGGAAAGTCCTACCCGCCGTTGCCGAGAAGACGGCCGTTGACCTCAAGACGGTCAGCCGACTTCAACATCTCTGAGCGCCACGATCTCGGTGGCGTTGTCGTTGGCTGCAAACTGTTCGAGCGTCATATTGTCGAGGATCGACGCGACCGCATCACGCACGTCGCTCATCGATTTGCGCACATGACAGTTGACCGGATCGGAACAGTCGTCACAGGCTTCGAACGCCGTGCGGCTCGCACAGCGGATCGGCGCCAACGGCCCGTCCAGCGTGCGGATGACCTGGCCGATACGAATATCGGACGCCGGTCTGGAAAGCGAATAGCCGCCGCCCGGCCCCTTTTTCGAGCGCAGTATCCCGGCATTGCGAAGTTCGAGCAGGATCGCATCGAGGAACTTCTTCGGGATATTGTTGCGGGTGGCGATTTCAGTGATGAAGGCGGTTTCGCCCGGCTCCAGTTGAGCCAGGTCGACAAGGGCCTTCAGCCCGTATTTACCCTTCTTGGTCAACATTGCACTTCGCTTTCCTGAACACAAAGGCCGCCACAAGTCCGTTCCGCACCGACGTTGGTATCACCGGAGGCAACGGGTTGTGACGGCCGCACTGTTTTCGCTTAAGATGCCATACACCGAAACCGCGTCACTCTCAAGAAATTACGTAAGTTTCTGCATAGATTTTGTGAATTTTATTGTCGAATCTAAGGCAGAGCAGCAATGATTTGCTCATCTGGCCCGACGCCTCTTCGCTGGTGATTGCCGCCGGCAAAATTCCGGGCCCGCCGTGTCATCGATTATGGTGACGAGACCGTTCCGCTTCAGACCGTGAGATGACGCCGCGCCTCGACTGTGTCCAGCGTCTCCGGCGGCCCCTCATGCACCACGGCACCGCGATCCATGATGTAGACGTGGTCCGCGAGCTCGCGGCAGAAATCGAGATATTGCTCGACCAACAGGATTGCCATGCCGGTCGAATCGCGGAGATAGCGGATCGCCCGGCCGATATCCTTGATGATCGAGGGCTGGATCCCCTCGGTCGGCTCGTCGAGCACCAGAATGCGCGGACGGGTGACGAGCGCCCGGCCGATCGCCAGTTGCTGCTGTTGGCCACCGGAGAGATCCCCTCCGCGCCTCCCGAGCATCGAGCGAAGCACGGGAAACAGGTTGAAGACATCTTCCGGTATAGAGCGATCGGCGCGCCTGACCGGCGCATAACCGGTTTCGAGGTTTTCCTTGACGGTCAGCAGCGAAAAGATCTCGCGCCCCTGCGGCACATAGCCGATGCCCTCCTTGGCGCGGCGATAGGGCGCCATGCCGCCGAGCGCCACGCCATTGAAGGCGATCGCCCCGGCACTGACCGGATGCTGCCCGGTGATGGCGCGAAGCAGGCTCGACTTGCCGACGCCGTTGCGGCCAAGCACGCAAGTGATCTTGCCCATCTCGGCACCGATCGAGACGTTGCGCAGCGCCTGGGCGGCGCCATAGTGGAGATTGACGTTTTCGACGCTCAGCATGAAGGCGTCCTTTCCTTGGGCGGTTGGCAAGCGACCGGTGTCAGCGGCCGAGATAGTTTTCGATCACCTTCGGATCGCTGCTGACGAAATCGATCGAGCCTTCGGCCAGCACCGAGCCTTCGGCCAGACACGTCACCTTGACGCCGAGCTCGCGGATGAAGCCCATGTCGTGCTCGACGACGACGACCGAGCGTGTCCTGGCGATCTCCTTGAGCAGGATTGCCGTTTCGGTCGTCTCCGCGTCGGTCATCCCGGCCACAGGCTCGTCGACCAGCAGCAGTTCCGGCTCCTGCGCCAGCAGCATGCCGATCTCCAGCCATTGCTTCTGGCCATGCGACAGGTTGGCGGCAAGATCGTCGCGCCGGGCGCTGAGCCGGACGGTCGTAAGGATCTCCTCTATCCGCGCCTTGTCGTCCGCCGTCAATCGGTAGAACAGCGTCGGGAAGACGCCGCGGCTGCGATTGAGCGCCAGTTCCAGATTGTCCCAGATGGTGTGGCTTTCAAAGACCGTCGGTTTCTGGAACTTGCGGCCGATACCAAGGCTGGCGATTTCGGCTTCATCGCGTTTGGTCAGGTCGATATCGCCCTTGAAGAACACCTGCCCCTCGTCCGGGCGGGTCTTGCCGGTGATGATGTCCATCATCGTCGTCTTGCCGGCGCCGTTCGGGCCGATGATGGCGCGAAGCTCGCCCGGCTCGATGACGAAGGAGAGCGAATTGAGCGCCTTGAACCCGTCGAAGGAGACCGAGACGCCATCGAGATAGAGCAGGCTTTTCGGTTTCGTCTGGCTGATCGTCTGGTTCATGCCAATCACTCCGCTGCCATCGGTTCAGCGACAAGGTTGTCGCGCGCGCTCTCGGCATCTGCCGCGCGGCGGTGAGCCTTGCGGCGGGTAAGATAAGCGCTCGCGGTCCCAACCACGCCTTTTGGCAGGAACAGCGTGACCAGGACGAACAGCCCGCCAAGCGCAAACAGCCAGAACTCCGGAAAGGCTGCGGTGAAGATGCTCTTGCCGCCATTGACCAGGATCGCGCCGACGATCGGGCCGATCAGCGTCCCGCGTCCGCCGACCGCGGTCCAGATGACCACCTCGATGGAGTTACCGGGCTCGAACTCGCCGGGATTGATGATGCCGACCTGCGGCACGTAAAGCGCGCCGGCAATGCCCGCCATCATCGCCGAGACGGTGAAGGCGAAGAGCTTGATGTGTTCGACGCGATAACCGAGAAAGCGCGTGCGGCTTTCCGCATCCCGCACGGCGACCAGCACCTTGCCGTATTTCGAGCGGACGATCGCCGCCGTCAGCACCAGGCATAGGGCAAGCATCAGGGCGGATGCGGCAAAAAGTGCGGCGCGTGTACCGTCAGCCTGGATGTTGAAGCCGAGGATATCCTTGAAGTCGGTGAGGCCGTTGTTGCCGCCGAAACCCATGTCGTTGCGGAAGAAGGCAAGCAGCAGCGCATAGGTCATCGCCTGGGTGATGATCGACAGATAGACGCCGTTGACCCGCGAGCGGAAGGCGAACCAGCCGAAGACGAAGGCAAGCAGTCCGGGCACCACCACCACCATCAGTGCCGCGAACCAGAACATGTCGAAGCCCTGCCAGAACCAGGGCAGCTCCTTCCAGTTGAGAAACACCATAAAATCCGGCAGCAAAGGATTGCCATAGGAGCCGCGCGCGCCGATCTGGCGCATCAGGTACATGCCCATGGCATAGCCGCCGAGCGCGAAGAACGCGGCGTGACCGAGCGAGAGGATGCCGCAGAAACCCCATACGAGATCGAGCGCCAGCGCCAGAAGCGCGTAGGTCAGATATTTGCCGAACAGCGAGACCAGATAGGTCGGCACGTGCAGCGGGTGATCCGGCGCCGTCAGCAGGTTGAGGGCGGGAATGGCGATGGCAAGAGCCAGCAGTAGCGCCACAACCGTGACGATGCTGCGATCGAGCGACTTGAGCAGAAACGAGGTGATCATGCCTCCACCGCCCTTCCCTTGAGTGCGAAGAGGCCGCGCGGCTTCTTCTGGATGAAGAGGATGATGAGCACCAGAACGAGGATCTTACCGAGAACGGCGCCCGCATAGGGCTCGAGGAACTTGTTGAGGATGCCGAGCGAGAAGGCGCCGACGAGCGTTCCCCAGAGATTGCCGACACCGCCGAAGACGACGACCATGAAGCTGTCGATGATGTAGCCCTGGCCGAGATTGGGCGAGACATTGTCGATCTGCGACAGCGCCACGCCGGCCATGCCGGCGATGCCGGACCCGAGAGCAAAGGTCAGAGCGTCGACCAGGGGCGTGCGGATGCCCATGGACGACGCCATGCGGCGGTTCTGCGTCACGGCCCGCATCCTCAGCCCCATCGACGTTCGCTTCAGCAGGAACAGAAGGGCTGCAAAGACGGCGAGCGCAAAGACGATGATCCAGAGCCGGTTCCAGGTAATCGTCAAGCCGCCGAGATCAAAGGCGCCGGCCATCCAGGAGGGATTGCCGACTTCGCGATTGGTCGGCCCGAAGATCGAGCGAACCGCTTGCTGCAGGATCAGCGAGATGCCCCAGGTGGCCAGCAGCGTTTCGAGCGGCCGACCATAGAGAAAGCGGATGACGCTGCGCTCGATGGCAAGGCCGATGATCCCGGTGACGAGAAAGGCGAGCGGCAGGGCGATCGCCAGCGACCAGTCGAAGAGAGCGGGATAGGAGGTGCGAATGACGTCCTGGACCAGGAATGTCGTATAGGCGCCGAGCATGACCATCTCGCCATGCGCCATGTTGATGATGCCCATCACGCCGAAGGTAATGGCAAGACCGATTGCCGCGAGCAGCAGCACCGAACCGAGCGACAACCCGTACCAGACGTTCTGGCCGGCGTTCCAGAATGCTTGCGCCTGTTCGATGCGCTGCAGCGCGGCCTCGATATCCGGTTTCAGGCTGGCATCCGCCGATGAGCGCGCTGAGGTCAGCGCGCCAAGTGCCTCGCGGCCACCGCCTTCTGCCAGCGTCTTGATCGCCGCACGCTTGTCGTCGTCGGAACGGTCGGAAACCAGAAGCGTCACCGCGCGCGCCTCGTCGAGCGCCTTGCGCACCGTTGCGTCCTTTTCCGCGGCGAGTGCCGTCTCGATCGCCTCGAGCGCGTCGGCATTCGGCGTCTGCCGCATGGATTGCGCCGCCTTCAACCTTGCGCCCGTATCGGCGCTGAAAAGCGTCAGTCCACCGAGCGCGCCTCGAACGGCGCGCCGGACGGCGTTGTTGACCTTGATTTTCTGCAGCTCGCCCTTCGGCACTTCGCCGACATCAGAGCCATCAAGCGGATTGACTAGAACAAGACTCGCGCCCTTCTCCGTCGTGAGGAAGACCCCGCCGTCGGTCTTTCGCGCATAGAGATTGCCCTCCCCAAGCGCCTCGAGAACCGGGATGACACGTGGATCGCCGCTCTTGGCAAGCGCGGCAATGCGATCATCGAGCTCGGCCAGCTTGGCCGTTCCGAGCGCACTGACGAGCGCGCCGAGATCGTCCGCGGCGCGCGAGCCCGTGACATGGGCTGAAACCAGCAGGCAAAGGGTGACCAACAGGGTTTGCAGAATGCGATACATCGCCCTCTCGCTTGGGTCTCGCTCGTCTGTGGCAGCGCCAGGCAGGCGCGGCCACCGCGGCATGGAATTTCGAGATCCCTTCGCCCAACGGGAGCATTGGGCGAAGGGTATGCCTGCCTATGATTTCGTCATTCAAAGGGGAGCGAGGCGTTGGCCACGACCCGGAAACTATCGTTTGGTGATGAAATCAGGAGCCCTTGCCGCCGCACTTGCCCGTGGCGACGTTGAAGTTGCCGCAGGACATCGGCGCGCGCCAATCGGCGATCAGGTCCTTGGAGTCAGGCAGGTAATCGGACCATTCGTCACCAACCACGAGACCGGGCGTTTCCCAAACCGTCTCGAACTGGCCGTCGCTCTGGATTTCACCGATCAGCACCGGTTTGGTGATGTGGTGGTTCGGCATCATCGTCGAATAGCCGCCGGAGAGATTGGGCACGGATACGCCGATCATGGCGTCAAGCACTGCGTCGGTGTCGGTCGTTCCGGCCTTCTCGACCGCCTTCAACCACATGTTGAAGCCGATATAGTGGGCTTCCATCGGGTCGTTGGTGACGCGTTTGTCGTTCTTGGTGTAGCCCTTCCAGGTCTTGATGAACTCGGCATTGGCAGGCGTGTCGACCGACTGGAAGTAGTTCCAGGCGGCGAGATGGCCGACGAGCGGGGCCGTATCGAGGCCGGCGAGTTCCTCTTCGCCAACGGAGAAGGCGACAACCGGGATATCCTCGGCCTTCACGCCCTGGTTCGCCAGTTCCTTGTAGAACGGCACGTTTGCGTCGCCGTTGATCGTCGAGACGACCGCCGTCTTCTTGCCGGCAGAACCGAATTTCTTGATATCGGACACGATCGTCTGCCAGTCGGAATGACCGAACGGCGTGTAGTTGATCATGATGTCCTCGGGCTTCACGCCCTTGGAAATGAGATAGGCCTCGAGGATCTTGTTGGTCGTGCGCGGATAGACGTAGTCGGTGCCCGCTAGAACCCAGCGCTCAACGCTTTCGTTTTCCATCAGATAGTCGACCGCCGGAACGGCCTGCTGGTTCGGCGCGGCGCCGGTGTAAAAGACGTTGCGCTGGCTTTCCTCACCCTCGTACTGCACCGGGTAGAAGAGGATCGAATTAAGCTCCTCGAAAACCGGCAGGACGGATTTGCGCGAGACTGACGTCCAGCAGCCGAACACGGCCGAAACCTTGTCGACGGAAACGAGTTCGCGCGCCTTTTCGGCAAAGAGCGGCCAGTCTGACGCCGGGTCGACGACGACCGCTTCCAACTTCTTGCCGAGCAGGCCGCCCTTCTTGTTCTGCTCGTCGATGAGCATGAGCATGGCGTCCTTCAGCGTCGTCTCGGAGATCGCCATCGTTCCCGACAGCGAATGCAGAATGCCGACCTTGATCGTGTCGTCGGCCGCAAAGGCGCCGTTGAATGCCGTCGTCGACAGGATCGTTGCCAGGAAAGCGCCGGTGACGCGTGCCTTGATATTCATCTGATTGAACCCCTCTCGTTCTGATCGCCGCAACGAGGCTTCGTACCTTTTGACCGTTGCTTGAGGGATCATCCGCCAGTCGTGCTGCACTGCACATACGTCATTCTACGTAGGTCGAGGGGGCAAAGAGGAAGCTGCCGCGATATGGGCGATCCGGAGTTCACGCCGCGGTGCAGGAATTGTGCAAAGGCCATGACGTTGAAATCAACGTGCCAGTCTGGCCGCAGGATGGCTTTTCCGGCTATTGAAACATCGAAGGCCGACTGGCCATCAACAGCAGCTCAACACAGGTGAGAGATCATGAAAGCACGTATCAAGTGGGTTGAAGAGCGGACATTCGTCGGCGAGTCCGGAAGCGGTCACAAGATCGTCCTCGGAACGGCATCCGGTCCGGAAGGGCGGACGCCGGGCCCAAGCCCGATGGAGCTGATGTTGATCGGAGCCGGCGGTTGCTCGGCCTACGACGTCGTTCATATCCTCGAAAAGGGTCGCGAGCCGGTCGAAGATTGCTCCGTGGAGCTCGACGCCGACCGCGCCGAAGAAGACCCGCGCGTCTTTACCCGCATCCATATGCACTTCGTGGTGAAGGGGCGTGGCCTCTCGGAAAAGAAGGTCGAGCGCGCGGTCGCCCTCTCGCTTGAAAAATACTGCTCGGCGTCAGCCATGCTCGCCAAGTCCGCGAGGATTACCCATGATTTTGTCGTCGTCGACACATCAGCTGTGAGCGGATGATCCTTTCACACTTGCTTTCGCCATCTCCGCATTGCATAAATTTCACGCACGGAATGTGCGTGCCGTGAAAATAGGCACATATGTGTCGGCAATGCTGGAGATGACGAGGCAACATGGCGGCACGCCAGCGCATCATTCCCGTTCGACGCGAATACAATCGCTGGGTCGCCGACCAGACGCTTGAAGACTATGCGCTGCGCTTCACCGCCAAGAGTGCGCGGCGCTTTTCCTCCGAGCGCATCTCTCAGACGGCGATCGGGGCGATCTCGTTCCTGGCGCTGGAGGCGATCGGTGGCGCGATCACCATGTCCTACGGCACGACCAACGCCATCGTCGCCATCCTGATCGCCAGCCTGATGATCCTGACGGTCGGCCTGCCGATCAGCCGTTACGCGATCCGCCACGGCGTCGACATCGACCTTCTGACCCGCGGCGCCAGCTTCGGCTACATCGGCTCGACCCTCACCTCGCTGATTTATGCGAGCTTCACCTTCATCCTCTTTGCGATCGAGGCCTCGATCATGTCGGGTGCGCTCGAGCTGGCGCTCGGCATACCGCTTTGGGTCGGCTACATCGTCAGCGCGGTCGTCGTCATTCCGCTCGTCACCCATGGGGTGCGGCTCATCAGCAAGTTCCAGCTGATCACCCAGCCTTTCTGGATCGTGCTCAATATCCTGCCCTTTATCTTCATCGCCTTTGCGGACTGGGAGAAGGTCGCCACCTGGCTTGCCTATGCCGGCATGCATCATGCATCCGGTCCACCGGGCACGCTCGCGCCCTTCGACCTCATCGAGTTTGGCGCCGCCTCGGCGGTGATCTTTGCGCTGATGGCGCAGATCGGCGAGCAAGTCGACTTCCTGCGCTTCCTGCCGCCCGACGGCCAGCGCAAGCTGCATCACCGCGTCGCCATCTTCCTGGCCGGCTCCGGCTGGGTGCTCGTCGGGGCACCGAAGCTTCTGGCCGGTTCGTTCCTTGTCGTGCTGGCGCTTTCCTCCGGCGTTCCGTCGACGCGGGCGGCGGACCCGGCGCAGATGTACTACACCGCCTTCGGCTACATGATCCCGTCTGAGACCGCCGCCCTCCTCTTGATGGTCGCCTTCGTGGTCGTTTCGCAGTTGAAGATCAACGTCATGAACGCCTATGCCGGGTCACTTGCCTGGTCCAACTTCTTCTCACGCCTCACCCACAGCCATCCCGGCCGCGTCGTCTGGCTGGTGTTCAACGTGGCGATCGCGCTGCTTCTGATGGAACTCGGCATCTACAAGCTCCTTGAGGAAACGCTCGGCGTCTTCTCGATCGTCGCCATGGCCTGGCTTTGCACCATTTCGGCCGATCTCTTCGTCAACAAGCCACTCGGCCTCTCGCCGCCTGGCATCGAGTTCAAGCGCGCGCATCTCTACGACATCAACCCGGTCGGCCTCGGCGCCATGGCGCTTTCGGCGACGATCGCACTGACGGCACATTTCGGCGCCTTTGGCGCCATCGCCGCATCGCTCGCGCCCTATATTGCCCTTGTTATCGCCTTCATCGCCTCGCCTCTGATCGCCTGGGCGACCGGCGGCAGATATTACCTCGCCCGCAAGCCGCGTAAAAGCTGGGCAAGCGAGAGCGAGATCACCTGCTCGATCTGCGAACATCCCTTCGAGCCGGAGGATATGGCTTGGTGCCCGGCCTACGCGGCGCCCATCTGTTCGCTCTGCTGTTCTCTCGACAGCCGCTGCCATGACATGTGCAAGCCGAAGGCACGCTTCAATGCGCAGGTGGCAACGGTCGCGAACGCGCTTCTACCCGAAGAGGTAACGGCGAAGCTCACGACGCGGCTCGGGCGCTACGCCATTTCGGCGGTGCTCTCGATCGCAGGCATCGGCCTGATCCTGGCGATGATCGCGCACCAGACCGGCAACGCTTCGCCCGAGACGGCAACAGTGGTCGAGCGCACCATTGCCGTCGTCTTCTTCGTCTTTGCCGTGCTCGCCGGCATCGTCTGCTGGTTCTATGTGCTCGCCCACGACAGCCGCGTCGTCGCCGAAGAAGAATCGTCACGGCAGAACACGCTGCTGCTGAAGGAAATCGCCGCACACAAGAAGACCGATGCCGCCCTGCAGCAGGCAAAGGAGACCGCCGAGGCGGCCAACCGCGCCAAGAGCCGCTACGTTGTCGGCCTCAGCCATGAGCTGCGCACACCGCTCAACGCCGTACTCGGCTACGCACAGGTGCTTGAGCGCGATGAAACGATCCCACCGGCCCGACAGGGCGCGATCAAGGTGATCAAGCGCAGCGCCGATCATCTCTCCGGCCTCATCGACGGACTTCTCGACATCTCGAAGATCGAGGCCGGCAAGCTGCAGGTCTATTCCAACGAGACCAACATCCATGATTTCCTCGATCAGGTCGTCGAGATGTTCCGCCCGCAAGCACAGGCGAAGGGGATCGCCTTCGAACATCGACGCGCGCCCGCCTTGCCGCGCTACGTCAAGACAGATGAAAAGCGGCTGCGCCAGATCCTCGTCAACCTGCTCTCCAACGCCCTGAAGTTCACCGAGCGCGGCGAGATCCGCTTCGATATCGATTATCGCAGTCAGGTTGCGACGTTTACGATTGCCGACAGCGGCCGTGGTATTGCCGAGAAGGATCTGCCGCGCATTTTCGACCCATTCCAGCGCGGCGAGGCGGAACATCTCGGCAGCATGCCGGGTCTCGGTCTCGGCTTGACCATAACCCGATTGCTGACGCAGACGCTGGGCGGCGAGATAGCCGTCACCAGCGAACCGAACAGTGGCACGACCTTCAGGGTCCGGCTGATGCTCTCCGCCGTCGATCGGCCGGCGCCGCTGATAGCGGTGCGCCGGATCACTTCCTATCTCGGCCCGCGGCGCACAATCATGATTGTCGACGACAATGCCGATCACCGCGAACTGATGCGCGAAATCCTGCAGCCGATGGACTTTACGGTGCTTGCCGCCGAAAGTGGCGGGCAATGCCTCGCGATGGTCGAGGCGCTGGCGCCGGACATCTTCCTCGTCGATATCTCCATGCCTGGTATGAACGGCTGGGAACTCGTCGACAAATTGCGCCGCAACGGCCAGACGGCGCCGATCATCATGCTGTCGGCCAACATCGGCGACGGCTCGACCACCGGCGCCTTTGTCGGCCACAACGACACACTCGCCAAGCCCTTCGGCGTCGGCCAACTCGCGGACAAGCTTGCCGTTCAACTTGGCCTCACCTGGATCCATGAGGGCGAAGCGTCCGAGAAGCCGAGAGCGGCAAATGCCGATGCGATGACGTTGCCCGACGAGCACCATGTCGAGGAATTGATCCGGCTTGGCGAGATCGGCTACGTCAGAGGCATCGAGGCCAAGCTGACGGAGATCGCGCTGGAGCCCGAACATCGGCTCTTCGTCGATGCTGCTCGCGCCTATGTCCAGGCCTTCGACCTCACGGGCTATGACGCCTTCCTGAAGAAAAAAGCGGCGAATGGAGCTGTCACCCGTGGTTGAGACTTACGATCGTCGCGACATCGTACTGCTGGTGGACGATTCCCCGGAGGCCCTCGGCTTTCTGACCGAGGCGCTGGAGCAGTCGGGCTTTTCTGTACTGATCGCCACCTCGGGCAGTGCCGCACTTTCGATTGCCGACCGGATTACGCCCGATGTCATTCTGCTGGACGCTGTCATGCCCGGTATGGACGGGTTTGAAACCTGCCTGAGACTGAAGGCCAACGCCTCCGTCGGCCAGACACCGGTGCTATTCATGACCGGGCTGACGGAAACCGAGCATGTGGTGCACGCCCTCGAAGCCGGTGGCGTCGACTACCTGACGAAACCGATCAACATCGATGAGCTCAGGGCCCGCATCCGTGTTCATCTCTCCAATGCCCGCTCGGCGCAAAGCGCCCGCGTTGCGCTAGACGCCGCCGGGCGCCATCTGCTTGCCGTTCGCTCTGACGGCAGTGTTCGCTGGTCGACACCGCAGGCCAACCGCCTCGTCAACGCCGCAACCGGCAGCGACGAGGGCCTTGCGACGATCGCTCGGCGCATCGCCGCCTGGATGGAAAAAACCGAGACAGGCGGCAAGCGGGAGAACAGCTTTACCCTCGAAGAGCCCGGTCAAGCGGGACTGCAGATCTCTTTCCTCGGCGCGATCGGCGCCAACGAATATCTCTTCCGCCTGACGGCCGAGAGCAGGCGCAGCGACGACGAGATGCTGCGGCAGCACTTCTCGCTGACCCAGCGCGAATCCGAAGTGCTGCTCTGGATCGCCAAGGGGAAATCGAACCGCGATATCGGCGAGATTCTCGGACTGAGTTCACGCACCGTCACCAAGCATCTCGAACAGATCTATGTGAAGCTCGGCGTCGAAAACCGTGCCTCGGCGGCGGTCAAGGCGACACAGGTCCTGCACGGGATATAAGCAACAGCGTTCCGGCCGCACCGTACCTCACTCAATCGCTGCTAGCCTTCTTCGCATTTCCCTGGGCCCGAGAAGGGCGTCCGAGAATCCGGAGAGCGAAAGAGTGATGGGGATCGCCTTGCTTCCGGCGTTGCCGCCGAGTGCTCTAGCTAGGCTGAAGAACCTGTTCAGCAAACGCACGCCGCGCGCGAACACGTAGCGCGCCTATGATCGCCAGAGCGATCTGCCGCCAGCGCGCTTTTCGGGCGTATAGATCAATCGAAGTAGGACAAATTCCGCCGCTATAAACACAATATCGGCCTAAAGCCTCCACCCACTCTTGCACAAGCAACGCTCCGGCATAGGTATTGGAACAGTGCAGCCGGCCACGCCTGACCGAGCGTCGCGTGCGGAACATCCGGCCGCCGCACACGTTGCCGCTGGTGACCTTGGCCTTTGCTGGTGTACCATGGCGGTTTCTGAACGGAGGGTTGCGACATGCTGCGATGGCTTGTACTTGCCGCCGCGACCACGTCCCTGGCCGGTGTTGCTCAAGCGGATGAAGGTGCATTCCTGAAGTCGCTGCAGGGCAGTTGGACGGGCGGAGGGACGGTCAGAATCCGCACCTATATGTCGCCCGTCAATGTTTCCTGCAACTTCGATTCCCAATCCCAAGGGTTGGCACTCTCAATGGAAGGCGTCTGTCGCGGATTGATCCTGATTTCAAAATCGATTGATGCCCAACTGAAGTTCAGTGGCACGAAATACAGCGGATCCTACCTGGGTCCGCGCGGCGGACGGGCGGGCCTGAGCGGCAGCCGTCGCGGCGACGCCATCAATCTCACCATTCGCTGGGCAAAGGAAGTCAACGGCGACCGCAGCGCCAACCTGACGCTACAGAAGGTCGGCGCCAACGGCATGCGGCTGACCACCGTCGACGTCGACCCCGCATCCGGCGACAAGGTCGTCACCAGCGAGATCAACCTGCGCCGCAAGTGACGCCTTTTCAGCGCGCGCCTATCGTTTTCCGGCCTGAAAATTGCGCTGATATGTAGCGCTCAACAGTGATTCCGCCGCGGTGGACGCCGCCATCGGATCGCGCGCTTCAATGGCGTCGACGATCGCTTCGTGCATCTTCAACGAGTGCTGCAATCCGCCAAACGTCCTGAGTGTCCGGGGAATGCTGATCGTCAGTGCGGTGCGGATCACCGACGAGACAGGCAAGAGAAAGCGATTGCGCGCCGCCTGGATGATTTCCAGATGGAATTCGATGTCGGCTTCGATGGCGGCGGAAACCGTCGCGTGGTCTTCGGTCATCCGGGAATAGGCCGCGCGGATGCGCACGAGTTCGTCCGCCGATCCTCGGCGGGCAGCAAGGCCCGCTGCCATCGGCTCTATCGCCAGGCGGATTTCAAACAGTTCTTCAGCCAGTTGCTGCTGATCCTCCGCCCCCTCATGCCAGGAGAGCACCACCGGATCGAGCGTGTTCCAATGCTCCGGTGCGCGGACACGGGTGCCCAGGCGCGGCTTGGCCTCGATGAACCCCTTGGTCGAGAGGATCTTCAGCGCTTCGCGCAAAGTCGTCCGGCTAACGCGCAGATTGCCCAGCATCTCGGATTCCTTGGGCAGGATGTCGCCGGGTTTAAGTTCGCCAAGCGCGATGCGCCGGCCGATCTCCGCCGCGATCTGCGCGGGCAGCCCGCGGTCACCGATCGTAAATGTCGTCATCAGCCGTCCGTTTCCGAAATCCCGGCGCGCATTCTGGCGCGATTCGACCCCTTGCTACCATAGCCGTTGCCACGCCCCAACACGGCCAAGCCAGGTTGAGCCTGGGCGAAGGCGGTTACACTTCGCCGAGACGACCAAGCTCGCCCGCAAAACGCCGAACCATTGCCAATCCTGTCTCGGTCGGGCGCAGCGCAGGCGCGCGATCGAAGACGGGCAGGCCGGCACGTTCGCCGAAGAGACGCTTGCCGTAGCACATCAGGTTCTCGATCCCCTGCATGGTGAACACCACCGCCGGCAAGATATCGCGATAGGCGGCTTCCGCCTCCTCGTCCCAGCCGTCACGATAGAATTCATAGGCCCTCACCGCATGGTCGATGCAATCGGGCGCAAGGATGAAGCCGCGGCATCCGGCACGCAGGTTATCGATGAGTTCAAGACCGGCGCGACCGTTGAAAACGGGCAGGCGGCCCTCTGTGACCTCGATCAGTGTGGCGATATCGACCACCGGCCCCTCGCCCTTGATGAGGGTAATGTTTGGATGCTGGCGGACCAGCTCGGCGATGTCGGTCGCCGTCAGCCCTCTGCCCATGAAGGCTGGCGCATTCTGGATTGCGACGGGCACGTCGATCGCATCGGCGACGCGACCAAAGAAACGGATATATTCCTGGGCCGAGAACTGGCCGACGATCGGCGGCTGCAGGATCAACCAGTCAGCACCGGCGCCAACGGCATGGCGCGCCTGGCGCACCTGCTCTTCGACCGACGGGCCGAAGATGGTCAGCGCCACGGGCACGCGGCCGGCCGTGTCCTCGACCAGCCATTCCATCACGGCCATGCGTTCGGCCTCGCTCAACTTCGAGGCTTCGGTCGCAAGGCCAAGCGCTGCCATGCCGTGCACGCCGGCAACGAGACAGACTTCCGTCTGCCGACGCATCGCCTCGCGATCGAGCTTTTCGTCGTCATCAAACAGCGCGTAGAGGATGGCGTGGATGCCATGCAGGTCGGCAGGATCGAACCGAGACATCGTCGCTCCTCCTCAATGGCTCTCGCGCGGCACGGCGTGCCCGCGACAACCGACAAGGAAATCAAGATCGGCGCCGCGATCGGCCTGCATCACGCGCTCGACATAAAGGCCCTGGTAGCCACCGGGCATGGCGATTTCCGGTGGTGTCCATTCCTCCCGCCGGCGCGCTAGCTCCGCCTCGTCGACATCGAGGTGCAGCCGGCGCCCGGCCACGTCGAGTTCAATCCAGTCGCCGTCCTTGACCAGCGCCAAGGCACCACCGACCGCAGCCTCCGGCGCGACGTGCAGAACGACAGTGCCGAAGGCGGTGCCCGACATGCGAGCGTCGGAGATGCGCACCATGTCGCGCACGCCCTTCTTCAGCAGCTTTTGCGGCAGCGCCATGTTGCCCACCTCGGCCATCCCGGGATAGCCCTTGGGGCCGCAATTCTTCAGAACCATGATCGATGTCTCGTCGATAGCGAGGTCGGGATCGTCGATACGCTGCTTGTAGTGATCGATCGTTTCGAAGACGACCGCGCGGCCGCGATGCTGCATCAGGGCCGGGGTCGCGGCGGAGGGCTTTAGGATCGCCCCCTGCGGCGCCAGATTGCCCTTCAAGACGGCAATCCCGCCCTGCTGCGTCAACGCCACGTCGCGCGGCAGGATGACATCGGGATTGTAATTCTCCGCATCCGCAATGTTTGCGCCGACGCTTTGGCCGGTAACCGTCGGGTTGTCGAGATCGAGCAGATCGGCGATTTCCTTCATGACGGCGGGAAGACCGCCGGCGTAACAGAAATCCTCCATCAGGAACGTGCCTGAAGGCATGAGGTTGAGGATCGTCGGGACATCCCGGCCAAATCGGTCCCAATCTTCGAGCGTCAGTTCGGTTCCCACCCGTCCGGCAATCGCTAGCAGATGAACGACGGCATTGGTCGAGCCGCCGATAGCGCCGTTGACACGGATGGCATTGGCGAAAGCGGCACGCGTCAGGATATGCGACGGGCGCAAGTCCTCGGCCACCATCGCGACGATCCGCCTGCCGGAAAGCCGCGCCAGGCGCGCGCGGTGTGCATCGACGGCAGGATAGGCGGCGTTGCCTGGCAGAGCCAAGCCCAATGCTTCTGCCATCGACGCCATGGTCGAAGCCGTGCCCATTGTCATGCAATGGCCAGGCGAACGCGACATGGCGCTTTCCGCCGCCATGAATTCGGCCGGCGTCATGACACCGGCGCGCACATCCTCGGAGAATTTCCAGACATCGGTGCCCGAGCCGATGGTCCTGCCCTTGAGCCGCCCGTTCAGCATAGGTCCGCCTGAGACGACGATCGCCGGCAGATCGCAGGATGCCGCTCCCATGACGAGGGATGGCGTGGTCTTGTCGCAGCCGGCCATCAGCACGACACCGTCGATCGGGTTGCCGCGGATTGCCTCCTCCACATCCATGGACGCAAGGTTGCGAAAGAGCATGGCGGTCGGACGCAGGTTGGACTCGCCGCAGGAAAAGACCGGAAACTCCAGCGGCAGGCCGCCCGCCTCCAGCACGCCCGCCTTGATATGTTCGATCAGGCCGCGAAAATGAGCGTTGCACGGCGTGAGTTCGGAAAAGGTATTGCAGATGCCGATCACCGGGCGACCGTCAAAGGCGTCATCCGGCAGGCCGTTGTTCTTCATCCAGCTGCGATGAATGAAGGCATCCTTATCGAGCCCCCCGAACCAATGCTGCGATCTCAGTTTTCTCGACACGTTCAGCTCTCCCTACGTACCCTGCCATGTGTTGGCCGACGGGCATTTTTATTTCTCATATAATCGGAGTTATTCGCGGTCAAGCATCTACCACGCACAATTGCCCGTGCCCACCAGCCTATGCGGGAGTGGGCGGGCACATCGCAGAAGATGAAATGACGTCTCGAGATCGCGGGCGAAACCGGTCACGGGGGGCAAAGCGTGCCGCCCCCTGGCCGCACGAACGGCAGGCGCCGCACCACCGCGGCGATGCACGGCGGACAGCTATCGGGGCATGGCGGCGTGACTTGGCTTAAGGATGATGCAAAACGCTCAGTCCACCGTCGACGGTCAGGCAGGTGGCGTTGATGAAGGTGCACTCGTCCGACACCAGGAAGAGTGCGGCGCGAGCGATTTCATCCGCCGTGGCGATGCGGCCGCCGGGGTGCAGCTTCATCGTTTCCGCCTCGGCGGCGACCGGGTCCGGGAAGCTGTTCCAGTATTCGACCGCCTTCTGGGTCAGCACGTATCCAGGCGCAAGGGCATTCACCCGGATGCCTCTGGAGGCATATTCGATGCCGAGCGACTTGGTCATGCCGAGAAGCGCATGTTTCGCCACGGGATAGGGAAACGTATGCGGTATGATCGTGAAGGCATGTGTCGAGGCGATGTTGAGAATGACCCCACCGCCCGCCTCGATCATACCGGGCAGAACGGCGCGGCTACAGTTCCAGGCGCCCTTGAGATTGACATCAAAGCAGCGCTGCCAGTCGGCATCGGTCGTTGCTAGCGGCTCAGAAAAGACATTGATGCCGGCATTGTTGACCAGCGCATTCGGCCTGCCGATCGTCTTTTCGGCCTGGCGGATGGCCTCGGCAATCGCATCGGCATCGGTGATATCTGCCGTCGTCGAGGCAAGCGTGCCGCCTTCCGCCGCAAGCCGGGCCGTCTCCTTTTCGAGCAGCGGCCCGTCGCGATCGATCAGAAAGAGGCTGGCGCCTTCCTTCAGGAACGCTTCGGCCATGGCAAGGCCAATGCCCTGGGCTGCCCCTGTAATGACAATGCGTTTTCCAGCGAGCCGCTTGCTCATATTTTCTGCCTCCCTCGACTGATGATCCCGCGCAACCGTCACCACTCGGCGACGCTGCCGTCCTCATGGCGCCAGATCGGATTGCGCCAGCGATGGCCCTCCTTGGCGCGCTCGATGACATAGGCCTCGTCGACCTCGACGCCGAGGCCCGGACCCTGCGGGATCGAGACAAAACCGTCCTCATAGTGGAAGACGTCCTTGTTCGAGACATAGTCGAGAATATCGTTGGCCTCGTTGTAATGAATGCCGAGGCTCTGCTCCTGGATGAAGGCGTTGTAGCTGACGGCATCGATCTGCAGGCAGGCGGCAAGCGCGATCGGCCCGAGCGGGCAATGCGGCGCCAGCGCCACGTCATAGGCCTCGGCCATGGCGGCGATCTTGCGGCATTCGGTGATGCCGCCGGCATGGGAGAGATCGGGCTGGATGATGTCGACATAGCCGTCCGCAAGCACCGACTTGAAGTCCCAGCGCGAATAGAGCCGCTCACCGAGCGCGATCGGCGTAGAGCAATGGTTGGCGATTTCCTTCAGCGCCTCGCGGTTTTCCGAAAGCACCGGCTCCTCGATGAACATCAGCTTGAACTGCTCGAGTTCCTTGGCGAGCACCTTGGCCATCGGCCGGTGCACCCGGCCGTGAAAGTCGACGCCGATGCCGATATTCGGGCCGATCGCATCGCGGATGATGCCGATCGTCTCCACCGCCTTGTCAATCTTCTCGTTGGTGTCGACGATCTGCAGTTCCTCGCAACCGTTAAGCTTGATCGCCTTGAAACCGCGCGCCACCACATCCTTGGCGTTGCGGGCGACATCGCTCGGGCGGTCGCCGCCGATCCAGGAATACACCTTGATCTTGTCGCGGCACTGCCCGCCGAGCAGCGAGTGCACCGGCTGGCCCAGCGCCTTACCCTTGATGTCCCAAAGCGCCTGGTCGATGCCGGCAAGCGCGCTCATGTGAATGGCGCCACCGCGGTAGAAGCCGCCGCGATACATTACGTTCCAATGATCCTCGATCAGGAACGGGTCCTTGCCGACGAGATAGTCGGCAAGCTCGTGCACCGCAGCCTCGACCGTCAGCGCCCGTCCCTCTACGACAGGCTCCCCCCAGCCGACGATACCTTCGTCGGTCTCCACCTTGAGAAACAGCCAGCGCGGGGGAACGATATAGGTGGTGAGCTTGGTGATCTTCATGAGTTGAGGTCCAGTTCGGTGGGGATGGCTTGTCACGGCCGAGCCCTGCCGGGCTCACCGCGACCGGGATTTCAGAGGGTGGGTTTCGCAGGGCTGTGTTGCTTGACTGCGGTTGCCAGATCGCGCGCGGCAAGATCGAGCATGCGGATCGAGCAGTCGCGCGCCGCTGACTTGTCGCGCATGCGCAGCGCTTCGACCAGTTCGCGATGGACGTCGATCGCTTCGTCGCGCCGCTCGGCGGCTTCGTTCGATGCATGCAGCGAAAACTTGAGCGCCGCCTGGATGATGCCCACAAGCTGCAGGAAGACCTGATTATGGCTGGCCCTGAGCAGGCAGGTGTGGAACGCCACGTCAGCGTCGGTGAAGCCGGCAATATCGCTCTCGCCGTCACGCATCGCCTGCCAGGCTCGCTCGAGATCGGCGATTTCCTGGACCGTCGCACGCTCGGCGGCGAATTCGGCGGCAACCGGCTCGATCGCCCGGCGCGCTTCCAGGATGCAATTCAACAGGTCGAATTCGAAGATGCGTTCGCCGATCCATTCGAGCACCTGGGCATCGAGAATGTTCCACTCGTCCTTGCCGCAAACGACGGTGCCGACCCGCGAACGGCCACGCACCATGCCCTTTGATTCGAGGATCTTCAGCGATTCCCGGATAACGGTCCGGCTGACGCCATAACGCTCGCACAGATCGTTTTCGCGCGGCAGATAGGAGCCGACAGGAAAGATATCGGCGCAGATGTCGGAAGCGATGGTGCGCGTCACGTTCTTCTGGACGCGCGGCCGGCGCTGCACCTGCATCTCCGCTGCGCCCTGCGGCTCCTGACCTTCCATCTGCATCTCCACCCATGCCTTCGTATCTGCCGACGCTTTTATCCCAGATCACCTTCCCTCGCGACAGGGATCCAAGGAGCGTTTCGACAATTATTATACATCACTACCTCATTCATCATACAAAGGCAATTGACGGATATGATGATTCATCATACACAAATGGCAACTGCAGGAGGCAGTTCACCAGGGAGAGAAATCATGCGCTTCTTCAAGGCCGCCATTTTGGCCGGCACCGTCGCCGTATTCGCCGCAACCTCGGCCTTCGCCGCCGACGTCAAGATCGGCTTCATCGTCAAGCAGCCCGAGGAACCGTGGTTCCAGGACGAATGGAAGTTCGCCGACGTCGCTGCCAAGGAAAAGGGCTTCACGCTGGTCAAGATCGGCGCGGAAGATGGCGAAAAGGTTCAGTCCGCGATCGACAATCTCGGCGCACAAGGCGCGCAGGGTTTCATCATCTGCACGCCTGACGTCAAACTCGGCCCGGGCATCATCGCCAAGGCGGCCGCCAACGATCTCAAAATGATCACGGTCGACGACCGCCTGGTCAACGCCGACGGCAGCCCGATCGAAGACGTGCCGCATATGGGCATCTCGGCCACCAAGATCGGCGAAGCCGTCGGCCAGTCGATCGTCGACGAGATCAAGAAGCGCGGCTGGGACATGAAGGACGTCGGCGCGATCCGCGTATCCTACGACCAGTTGCCGACGGCCGTCGACCGTGTCGAAGGCGCACTGTCAGTGCTGAAGGCAAACGGCTTCCCGGAAGCAAACATCTTCGACGCTCCGCAGGCCAAGACCGATACCGAAGCCGCACTCAACGCCTCAACCGTCGTTCTCAACAAGAATGCCGGCATCAAGAAGTGGGTCGCCGTCGGCCTCAATGACGAGGCGGTCCTCGGTGCCGTGCGCGCCACCGAAACCGTCGGCATTGCCCCCGACAGCATGATCGGCGTCGGCATCGGCGGTGCGGACTCGGCCATCAACGAGTTCAAGAAGCCCGCAGCAACCGGCTTCTACGGCACCGTGATCATCTCGCCGAAGCGCCACGGCTATGAGACCGCACTCAACATGTACGAGTGGGTCGCCAACGGCAAGGAGCCGGAAAAGCTGACGCTGACGGCCGGCCAGATCGCGCTGCGCGATAACTATGAAGCTGTTCGCAAGGACCTCGGCATCGAATAATCGTCGTCTTCGATGACTTTGAGCCCGGCGGTTCGACACCGCCGGGCGCCCCATTCCCGGAGCGTCGCAGATGCAAGACTTCCTCGAATTCCGATCCATCTCCAAGGGCTACCCTGGCGTTCAAGCGCTGTCGAACGTCTCTTTCTCTGTGAAAAAGGGCGCAGTTCACGGCCTGATGGGCGAAAACGGCGCCGGCAAGTCGACGCTCATCCGCGTTCTCTCCGGCGACCAGTCCGCCGACACCGGCGAAATCCTGATCGACGGCGAGCCTCAGCACTACCGCTCGGTGCGCGACGCCTTTCATGCAGGCGTCATCGTCATCCACCAGGAATTGCAGCTCGTCCCGGAACTGACGGTCGCCGAAAACCTCTGGCTCGGGCGCTTTCCGGGCAAGGCTGGCGTCATCGATCGCCAGCAGCTGACCGGGGTCGTTTCAAAGAAGCTTGCCGAGATCGGCATCGATGTCGATCCGGCCATCAAGGTCGCCTCGCTTTCGATCGGCGAGCGGCAGATGGTCGAAATCGCCAAGGCGGTGATGCTCGACGCGCGAGTCATCGCGCTTGATGAGCCGACCTCGTCGCTGTCCTCGCGAGAAAGCGAGATCCTCTTTACCCTCATCGATCGTCTGCGCGCCAACGGCACGGTCATTCTCTACGTTTCCCACCGCCTCGATGAGATCTTCCGCCTCTGCGACAGCCTGACGGTGCTGCGCGACGGGAAACTCGCCGCCCATCATCCCGAAATCTCGAAGGTGACGCGTGACCAGATCATCTCGGAAATGGTCGGCCGCGAGATCGCCAATATCTGGGGCTGGCGCGAGCGCAGCCTCGGTGAAGAGCGGCTGCGCGTCGAGAGCATTTCGGGAGCGAAACTTCGCCACCCCTTGAGCTTCTCCGTCAGGCGCGGCGAGATCCTCGGCTTCTTCGGCCTGATCGGCGCCGGCCGCAGCGAAATGGCCCGCCTCGTCTATGGCGCCGATGTCCGAAACGGCGGCTCGGTATCGGTCGACGGCGTCACCATCCAGGCCGACAGCCCACCCCATTCCATCCGTTCCGGTATCGTCCTCTGCCCGGAAGACCGCAAGTTCGATGGCATCGTGCAGGGACGCTCGATCGAAGAGAATATGACGATCTCCTCACGTCGCCATTTCTCGCCCTTCGGCCTTATCAACCCTGCGAAAGAAGGCGCGCTTGCCGACAAATTCATCGCCAAGCTTCGCGTGCGCACGCCGTCGCGCCGCCAGGACATCATCAATCTGTCGGGCGGAAATCAGCAAAAGGTCATCCTCGGCCGCTGGCTGTCCGAAGAGGGCGTCAAGGTGCTTGTTATCGACGAGCCGACACGCGGCATCGATGTCGGTGCAAAGTCGGAAATCTACGAAATTCTCTACGAGCTCGCCGCCGAGGGCATGGCGATCGTGGTGATCTCCAGCGAACTGCCTGAGGTCATGGGCATCGCCGACCGCATCATGATCATGTGCGAGGGCCGCGTCGCCGCCGACATTCCCAGAGCCGAGTTCGACGAGCGGCGCATTCTCGCCGCCGCCCTGCCGGACGTTCAAAACTTAAACACTCTTCCTCACGCACAGGTACGGTGACGATGACCTCCTTGAAAAAACTCCTTCTCGGCGAACAGGGCCTCGTCGTCATCTTCGCGCTTGCATTTCTCGTCGTCTCGCTGACGGTCCCGAACTTCCTGACCGAGCGAAACATGCTCGGCCTGCTGCAGTCGGTTGTCACCATCGGCATCGTCGCCTGCACCATGATGTTCTGCCTTGCCTCGCGCGACTTCGACCTTTCGGTGGGCTCGACCGTTGCCTTCTCCGGCATGGTCGCGGTCATGGCCTCAAATGCGACCGGCTCGATCCTGCTCGGCCTGGTCGCGGCCCTGGTGTGCGGCGGTCTCGTCGGAACGGTCAACGGCGTCGTCATCGCCCGTTTCCGCATCAACGCGCTGATCACGACGCTTGCCACCATGCAGATCGTGCGTGGCCTGGCGCTCATCGCATCGGACGGCCGCGCCGTCGGCATCAACGATCCAAGCTTCTACCAGCTGGCCCTTTCGCGCTTCCTCGGCGTTCCGACGCCGATCTGGGTCATGGGCCTGTTCTTCGTTGCCTTCGGCTTTTTGCTGAACCGCACCGTCTTCGGCAAGAACACTCTGGCAATCGGCGGCAATCCCGAAGCGTCGCGCCTTGCCGGCGTCGACGTCGCGCGCATGCGCATCTGGATCTTCGCGCTGCAGGGTCTCGTCTGCGCCGTCGCCGGCGTGTTGCTGGCGTCGCGCATTACCTCGGGCCAGCCGAATGCGGCGACCGGCCTCGAACTTTCGGTTATCTCCGCCTGCGTACTCGGCGGCGTCTCGCTTGCCGGCGGACGGGCGGCGATGACCGGCGTCATCGTCGGCGTGCTGATCATGGGCATTGCGGAAAACGTCATGAACCTGCTCAACATCCAGGCCTTCTACCAGTATGTCGTGCGCGGCTTCATCCTGCTGCTGGCCGTTCTGCTCGACAACCTGCGCTCGTCCGCCGTTGGCCGACGCGTTTAGCAGCCGCATGTCCTCGGACGTCCTGCCGCTTAGCAATGGAGAGCTTTTGATCGAATTGAGCCGCTTCGGCGGCTCGATCCTGTCCGGTTCCTATTGCGGCGTGCCGATCTTCCGATCCACGCCAACCGGCGGGCTTGCCTCGCAGCACCACGGTCAGGAGGCGAGCTTTCCGCTCGTTCCCTTCGGCAACCGGTTGGAGGGGAACAGCTTCACCTTCTCAGGCAATTGCTTCGTCCTAGCTCCCAACGCCAGCGACCCCTGTTATCTGCATGGCGACGGTTGGCTGGCGGCATGGCAGGTCGTCTCGCACAGCGAAACCGAAGCATGCCTGCGCTATGTGCACGAGGCTGTTGCCCCCAATCCCTATGCCTATGAAGCCGTTCAGCGTTTCACTGTTGAAGATGACCGCCTGACCGTCACGCTTTCCGTCACCAACAGGTCAGGCTTCGCTCTGCCCATCGGCCTCGGCCACCATCCCTTCTTCCCAAAAACCGCCGGCACACGGCTGATCGCGAAGGCCGAACGGTTCTGGACGGAAAGAGAAGGTCACTTGCCCGACCGACCCGGGCCGATACCGCACACTCTTGAGTTCGAGCGGGGCAATCTCTTGCCACGCCGATGGCTGAACAACGCCTATGAGGGATGGGACGGCAAGGCCGTGATCGAGTGGCCGGAACACGACCTCTACCTTGAAATCGACCCTCAGCCAGTCTTCGGTCATTTCATGCTCTATTCGCCTGCAGACGCAGACTTCTTTTGCTTCGAACCGATGACGCACCTGCCGAACGGCCATCACCTTGCCGGTCTCGGCGGTCTGACAATCGTCGAACACGGGCAAAGCCTGACCGGTATGCTGACCTTCTCCCCGCGCCCGATCTCATCCCTAAAAGACCTTGAATAGGAACAGGTTGCGGGCAAAGCTGAACCGTAGTTTCAAACGATGAAGCACCGCACGTCATCGTTTCATCTCTCGAACCGATTTCGAGCCTATGCCGCCGCGAGCGACGACGCGTCGAAATCTGCGGCCCATTGCACGGCCGGCCGCGCGGCGCAGCGCTCGATCCAGGCTTTGACGGCGGGCACATTCGGCGTTGCTTCCGGGAACCATGCAAACGGCGAATAGAGCAGCAAGTCGGCAGCCGAGAACTGCTCGCCCATCAGATAGGGGCTTGCCGTGAGCGCCGTCTCGAGTTGACGCGCCATCTCGACGGAACTGCGGAACGTGAACTGCAGATAGGGATGCGAGAGCCCCGCCGCCTCGACGATCAGCACCGGCTCGACCACGCCCGCGTACCAGGCAAGCCAGCTCAGATAACGGCCGCGCTTGGCATCGCCGGGAAGCGGCGCCAGTTTCTTGGCGGGGAAAAGATCGGTCAGGTACTGAATGATGGCGATGCTTTCCCAGATGACGACGCCATCATGCACCAGCAGCGGCACCTTGCCCTCCGGGTGCGGATTTTTCGGGTCCTTGGCCCCGCTGCCGTCGCCGCGGGTGATGCCGACGATTTCGATGTTCACCTTGTCAAGCGCATCCAGTTCGCGAAGCAATGTGATGATGCGCGAGGAGCGGGAGCGCGGGGCGTGATAGAGCGTCAACATGGAAAGTCCTCGGATTGCGGTTTCTGTCTGGGCTCTTTATAAAAAAACCCAACTGCCAATTTTCGTCAGTAGGCTCATGGCGCGCAGCGATCGTTTGTTTCGTCTTCTCCAGGCGCTTCGCAGCCTGCCGCCGCCGGTGACGGCCGCCCGGCTGGCCGAGGAAACCGGCGTGTCGCAGCGCTCGCTCTACCGCGATATCGACAGCCTGCGCGCCGCCGGTGCCGTCATCGACGGCGAGCGCGGTTTTGGTTATCGCCTCACCGAAGATATCGCCCTCCCGCCCCAGACGTTCACCCGCCTTGAAATCGAAGCCCTCGTGCTGGGTCTGGCCGAAGTTCGCCACATGGGCGAACCCGAGCTTGCGCGGGCTGCCGAAGCCGTACTTTCGAAGATAACGGCCACCCTGCCCGACCGACTGCAGCAGCAGACGATCCATGCCGTCTCGCAGGTTCACCGTTTCGAAAGAAGATCCACTTCCGACATCGACGTCGGGCTGCTTCGCGAAGCCTGCTGGCAGGAACGGGCAATCGTCATCGACTATGTCGACGCCGGGGGCCAGCATAGCGAAAGACGCGTCCTGCCGCTCGGCATCGTCTATCTCGAACATGTGCTTGTTCTGCTCGGCTGGTGCTGCCTGCGTGAGGACTTCCGCAAGTTTCGTATCGATCGCATCGCCGAGATAAGGCCGACGGACGAAAGTTTCCGGCCGCGGCGCGTGCCGATGCTGCGCGAGTTCATTGCCCGCATGAATGCCGGCGCAACGGACACGGCGCCGGCCCACCGCAAAGGGTAAGTCGACGCCGCCAACGCCAGTGTAGAGACGCTCTCAGAAGTCCGGCGCTACGCCGAAGACGAACTCCACCTGCTCGCCCGACATGTTGTAATATTGGTGATCGGTACCGGCCGGAATATAGAACCCGTCGCGCGGATTGAGCTCGAACCAGGCCTGGCCTTCCGCGTCGGGCACGTGAATGTTGAGCGTTCCGGAAACGACGTAGAGGCATTCATCGCCCTTGTGGCGCTCGACGCCCGTGCGCTTGCCGGCCAGCAGCGTTGTCTTGCCGACCGTCAACTGGTCGGTGGCGCAATAGAGGCCGGTAAAGGCGCCTTGCGTCGCCTGGTCCAGGCTCCACAGCAGATCGGCATCGCGCATCGGATGGATCGTGCGTGCGTCGCGTTGGGCTTTTGCTTCCATCGGCCAGCGACCGATGAACTCGCTCTGGCTGTAACGCGACTGCGCAAGCTCGAGATAAGGCTTGGTGCGGGCATAGGGACCGGACGTGCCCTTTGCCGGCGGCGGCGCAAAGAACTCCAGCACCCGTACCTGGTCATTGCCGAGGTTGAAGCCATGGTGCCAGGTATCCTTGCGGAAGAACAGCGCCTCGCCCTTTTGCGCGATGCAGAACTCGCCTGTTTCGGGATTGGCAAGGCCGAGCGTGCCGCTCAAGACATAGAGCACTTCATCGGCACCGAAGATCGTCCTGAAAGCGTCGGTATGCTTGAAGCAGCCGCCGGGCTGCATGCCGAAGACGATCTGGTGGATGCTGTCGGTGGAGGCGTAGATCCAGTCGTCGACGAGGCCGGCATTCTCCTCTCCCCAGAGATGCCGGGTGACGCCAGCATAGGGAATGTGGCTGGCGCGGTCGAAGACTGGACGCGGTGAAGGCTTGTAGCCCATCGGTAACTCCTTGGCTGCGGCGCGTCGTTGCGCGCTATTTTCGGTTTGAGGACGCGCGCGTCCGTTCGATCAGGCGGGCGGTGACCTTGCGCTTCATTTCCGGGTCGAGATGCATGACGTTGAAAACCTCCGCCATCCACAGGCCCTCGACGGCAAGGCGGATGATCGTGGCGTCGACCGGATCCAGACCGTCTTCTTCGACCGCCGCCTGGCAACGAATGTTCTGCTGGCGCACGATTTCAAGCAGGTCGGGAAAGTTGGAGAGCGCCGCCGTGATGCTGGCGCCGAGGCGGTCGTATTGCTCGCCGGTACTTGCGGCTTCCCCAAGCGTCGCGCCGACATAGGCTCGTGTGTAGCGGCCGTGCGGATCCTCGTCCTCATGCTCGATGCCGGCAAGACCGGTCTCGAAGCGGTAGACGAACCGTTCGACCATGGCGCGCACAAGGGCGTCCTTGCTGGCGAAATGATAGAGGATGCCCCCCTTGCTCAGGCCCGTCTGCTCCGCGACCTCGTCGAAGGTGAGCGAGGAAACGCCCTTGCCCACGACGATCGCCTCGGCGGCAGTCAAAATACGGTCCCGTGCGCTTTCACGTTTTGCCATGTCGGTACAATCCAGTGTTGAAAAATCTGCGCACGCTATATCCCTGAACTCTCGCGCAGGCGATCGACGATCTCGGCCATCAGCGCCAGATCGTTGCGTGAATCGTCGAGCGTGGTTTTCGGCTGCGTGCCCTTGACCAGATGATCGTGGAAGGCGCGCAATTCGAGCGCGAAGGGGTCGGTATAATCAGGACCGAAGACCCTTGTCTCCGTCTCGGTTTCGGTCGAATCGATCACCTCCAGCGAGGTCGGCAGGTTGCGGATATAGGGCGTGTCGTAGCTGACACGCAGTTGCCGCCGGTCGGACAGCACCTCGATGCGCGCGTCGAAGCGGGCAACGTTGTCGATCATCGCCTCGTAGATCGCGGTGAAATGGCCATAGTCGAAAAGCGCGACGATGGATTCCCCATTGGCCTTGTGATGGGCCGCGATCACCCGCTTCGGCAGCCCGATCAGTTCGCGCATCGCCGAAAGGCTGTGGGACGACAGCCCGGTCAGGACCTGATAGGCGCGCATGAGGTCGGCGGGCGCATCCTCCCCGACGACCTGCTTCAGGAGCGCCGACGTCTGCGCGCGGGATTCGGCGAGGAACGCGGCGTCCAGATCGGTTGGGTAGAAGATGTTACGGGTCTGTTTGATGAAGAACGGGCCCTCGCAGATGATATCGCGCACGCGGACGTAACGGAGCTCTTCCGGCTTCGGCATCATTGCCTTGGCGCGAAGGAAGCTCGGCGAATAGCGGCGCATATAGGCGACGAACAGCAGCTTGTCGGTGGCCTTGGCGAGCGGCGCGACCGCGTCGATCTCACCGAGCGTGAGGCAGGCCGGCTTTTCCAGGAAGACATGCTTGCCGGCTTTGAGCGCCAGTTCGAGATAGAAGCTGTGCGTCTGGTCCGGCGTCAAAATGAAAACGGCATCGATGTCGGGGGAAGAGACGAGCGCCTCTGCCGTCTCGAACGGCTTTGCACCGGGGTAGCGCGCCGAACAATAGGCCGTCAGGCTCGGCGAGACGTCGTAGACGCCAGCAATTTCAAACAAGTTCCGGTGATCCGAAAGGATCGGCAGATGCATGAGCTGGCTGACTTCGCCAAGCCCGATCAAACCAACGCGAACGACACGCATGAAAGCAACCTTTCCGCCTCACGAACGAGGCAACAATTCAACCTTTGACCGCACCGGCCGTCAGGCCGGAGACGATATGTTTCTGGAAGATGAGAGCGAGGATGACCAATGGCACGGTGACGATCGTCGATGCCGCCATGATCGCGCCATAGGGGAATTCGTACCGGCTGGAGCCCGAGATCAGGGCGATCGCCACCGGCACGGTGCGGTTCTCGTCCGTCAGGATGAAGGTCAGCGCGAACATGAACTCGTTCCACGAGGCGATGAAGGCCAGCAGTCCCGTCGAGATCAGTGCCGGCCCCATCATCGGCAGGAAGATGCAGCGCACGATCCGCAAGGGCGAGCAGCCGTCCATGATCGCCGCCTCCTCGATCTGTTTCGGCAAATCGCGCATGAACGTGGTCAGCACCCAGATGTTGAACGGCAGCGTGAAGATCATGTAGGAGAAGATCAGCGAACCGACCGTGTTGTAGAGCCCGAGCCAGCGGATCATCTCGAACAGGCCGGACAGAAGCGCGATCTGCGGGAACATCGAGACCGCGAGCACCAGCAGCATGATCGGCGAACGACCGCGAAAGTCGATCCGGCCGAGCGCATAGGCGGCCGCAATCGCCAGCACCAGCGAGAGTGCGACGACCGAGAAAGCGACGACCAGCGAATTCAAGAGGCTGCGCAGGAAAACGCCGTCCGACAGGATCGCCGTATAATTGTTGAACTTCAGGTCCGGGAAGAACGTCACGTCGAAGATCGCCTGACCTGATTTCAGCGATGAGGCGATCATCCAATAAAACGGAAACAGCGTGTAGAGCGCGACGACGCCGAAGAGGCTGTATATCGCGATCCTGTGCAGGCGTTTGCGGGCGTTGCTTCTGACCATGTCAAACTCCCAGCAGACGGCGGTTGAGACGGAAGACGGTGACGTAGATCGCTGTCACGACGGCGATCATCAGGAAGACGGCGGTACTAGCAGCCGAGCCCACCCCCATGTCCTGGAAATTGACGAGGACCTCGCGGGCATAGATCGACACCGTCTTGGTGTCGTCGCTGTTGGAGGAAAGCACGAAGCTCAGGTCGAACATGCGCAACGCATCGAGTAGGCGAAAGAGCACGGCAACTGCAATGCTCGGCGCCAGCAGCGGCAGCGTCAGCGAGGTGAACTGCTTCCATGCCGGCACGCCGTCGATCGCGGCGACCTCGTAGATGCCGCGCGGTAGCATCTGCAAACCCGCCAGGATCAAAAGCACCATGAAGGGCGTGGTGATCCAGACATCGACGGCGATGATCACCGGCATGACCAGGGAGGCATTGGCAGTCCAGGCGATGCCGCTGTCGATGAAACCGGCCATCTTCAGCACGTGGTTCACGATGCCGAACTGGTCATGCAGCATCCACTGCCACATGCGGGCGCTGACCACGACCGGGATCGACCAGGGGATCAGGATGATCGCCCGCATGGCGCCGCGCCCGGCGATGTGGGAGTTGAGAAGGAGCGCGATCGTCAGCCCGAGAACGGTCTCGATCGACACCGAAATGACGGTGAAATACAGCGTATTGCGGACGGATTGCCACCACAGCGGATCTTCGAACAGCGCCCGATAGTTGTCGAAGCCGATGTAACTGTAGAAGTCCGGCTCCGTCAGCAGCGCGTCGGTGAAGGAAAAGACAAAGGTGCGCCCGAGCGGCCAGAGGGCGACGGCGGTCAGCACCAGCAGGCTCGGCGCCAGAAACCACCAGGCGGTGCGGGCGCGGGCCTGCCGCAATCCGAGAGATCTTATTACTGCCCCTGACGTCATCGTCTCAAGCCTCCGCAGCGCGAAGCGCACTTTCGTCGACCCCGAACAGATGCGCCTTCGACTGCATCCAGCCGATGGTGATGTCGGCATTCGGCCGGAGATCCGGCTTGCCCTGCACCTTCATCACCAGCATCTGGCCATCGCCGACACGCGCGTGCACCAATGCCTCGCCACCGAGCGGCTCGACGAGCAGCACCTGCGCCGGGATCTGCACCTCGCCGCCGCCAAGGATCAGATCCTCGGGCCGCAGGCCGATGCTGATCTCGCCGTCATAGTCGATACGGCCGAGCGTATGGGTGCCCCCCATGACCTCCAGCCGGCTCGCGCTTGTCTCGCGATGCAACGTGCCCGGCAGAAAATTCATCCGCGGTGCGCCGATGAAGCTGGCGACGAATTTGCTCGCCGGCCGCTCATAAAGTTCCATCGGCGTGCCGACCTGGGCAATCCGGCCGTCCTTCAGGACGACGATGCGATCGGCAAGCGTCATTGCCTCGAGCTGGTCGTGGGTGACATAGACGGTGGTGGCCTTGAGCTCGCGGTGAATACGCGCGATTTCGACGCGCATTTCCATGCGCAGATCGGCATCTAGGTTGGAGAGCGGCTCGTCGAAGAGAAAGAGCTTTTGCGAACGCACCAGCGCACGGCCGATGGCGACCCGCTGCTGCTGCCCGCCGGAGAGCTGGGCGGGTCGACGGTGCAGCAGATGTTCGATCTTGAGAAAGCGCGCGACCTTGCTGACCCGCTCCTTGATTTCGCCGGCGCCCAGTCGCGCTGTCTCCAGCGCGAAGCCGAGGTTGCGCTCGACGCTCATGTGCGGATAGAGCGCGTAGGACTGGAACACCATGGCGATGCCGCGCTCGGCCGGCGGCGTTTCGTTCATGCGCCTGCCGCCGATCTGCAGTTCGCCGTCGGAAATCTCCTCGAGCCCGGCAATCATCCGCAGCAAGGTCGACTTGCCGCAGCCCGACGGGCCGACGAACACCACGAACTCTCCTTCGCCAACCTTCAGGTTGACTTTGTCGATCACGGTCAGCGCGCCGAAGCGCTTGACGACATCGGTTAGGCCAATTCCACTCATATGCGCACCGCCTGTTTGCGAGCTTTGTTTGCAAGCGCCGCCACGCCGACCGCGCAGGCCGTGTCGCCAAGGACGCTTCTGATAATGGGAAGATCCCGGGCGCCATCGGCCCAGATGAATGGGCGCGTCAGGCTAGCAAGGCGCTCGTTGACCGAAGGGTCGCCGCCGATACCGCCGCCAAGGATCAGGATTTCAGGGTCGAGTGTGTTGACGAGCTGCCCGAGATAGGAGGCAAGCGACAAAAGCGCGTCGCCGACCATCGTGGCCGCCCTCGGATCGTGTGCTTCCGCTTCGAAGAGCTGCAGCGCGGTCGTCCCCGGACGGTCGATGAGTTTGCCGTAGCGCTCGCCGAGCGCCTTGCCGCTGGCGAAAAGCTCAAGATTGTGGCGTACCTGAAGGTCCTGATCTTCGCCGCCAAACGCCACGAGGTCGCTACCGGAAAAATGGATGGCAAAGCCGCGAGCGCCGGCATAGGGGGTGCCGCCGATCACCAGCGAATGCGATAGGCCGGTCGAAATCGTCACATAAACGAAGGGATCCGCATCGACGCCAGCTCCGATCCAGCCTTCGGCGTAGGCCGCGGCCCGTACATCGCTGTCGATATGAACAACACCGAAGCGGCTGAGATGCTGGCGGTAGTCGAGATCGCGCCAATCGAAATTCCAGGCCGATGCCGGTTCGCCGGCGCCGGTCACGAGTTCCGGCAGGCAAAGGCCGAGGCCTGCGGTATCGAGCTTGCGTGCGCTGCTTTCGGCCTCCATGGCCTCGGCGAGCACCCCGACCAGTTCGAGGACTGCACGGCCGCCTTGCTGGCAGGGCGTCGCGGCCGTGCGCTCAGTGATAACGGCACCGTCGGCCAGACGCACGAGGCAAGCCTTGGTCTTCGTCCCGCCGACATCGATGCCGATCGCGTGCTGGCTCACGGGCGCGCTCCCAATCGACCGGCCGCCGCGGCATCGATGTGCAACTCGGCATCCCGGCATTCGGCGGCAATCGTCGCCGGCCAAGTGGCGTCATAGGCCGTGGCGCCGCTCATGCGTTCGCAGGCGTGGCGTTTGCCCTCGCCCCAGGCGATCATCGCTACGGATTTCGACAGCTCCGCAATCGAGCCGATACCGATGGTCACGCCATGCGACGGTACTTCGTCGATGCCGCGAAAGTCGGGGAAGGTCGCGAGATTGTCGCGCCGCGTCTGCTCGGCTAGAGCGACCACCCGCGTCCGGCTATCGCGCGCCGAGCCTGGCGGGTTGAACGCGATGTGACCGTCGCCGGCGCCGGAAGCGAGCAGAAAAAGATCGATGCCGCCGACAGCGGCGATGCGGGCATCATAGTCGTCGGGATTGCTTGGGTCCGGCATCCAGAAGTTTGCCCGAGGAATGCGAAGTTCGGCAGGGAGGCCCGCGTTGATCCGCCCGACGATCTCACGCTCGCCGAACCCGCGGCAGGAGAAATGCGCCGATGAAGCCGGCGGCGTCAGACGGTCGCCGCCGCTGGTCTGCAAGTATTCGTCCATCATGACGATGACCAGCCGCGAGCAATTGATCGGCTCAACCTTCAGCCGCCGGCCGATCGCCTCGTAGACCGGCATGGGGCTGCGCCCACCCGGACAGCCGAGCACATAAGCACGGCCTTCGGAACCTCGCGCCCGGATGCCATCGACGATCCGCTCCGCCAGATGCTCTCCGATCGATAGCGGCGTATCGTGGACCTCGACCTTCATGCCTTTGCCCGCTCAGCCAAAAGCTCGGAAACGAAGCGGAAATTCCGTTCGGCGATGGTTTCCGGCGTGTCGGGATGGCCGCGCGCAAGATCCTGCTCGACCACGAGCGGGCCATCGTAGCCCGTCTGCCGCAGCGCATCGACGAAAGCGGCAATGTCGACGACGCCGCGATCGAGGTCGGTCATGATGCCCTCTTCGAAGGCGCGGTCGCTGTGGATGCCTTCGGCCAGAACCCGTTCGCGATAGGCGCCATCGACGTTCTTCAGGTGGATGGCGTTGATCCGATCCCGGTGACGGACAAGGAAATCAGTCGGATCGGCCTTCCAATAGGCGTGGTGACCGGTATCGAGGCAGAGCCCGACAAGGCCTGGCTCCGTCTCGGCAAGCAGGCGCTCGATCTGCGGCTCAAGCTCGACGCAGGTGCCCACATGCGGGTGAAAGCTGAACTCCAGCCCATGCGAGCGGGCGATGCGTGCAGCGCCCGTGGTCTGCTCGACGACGGAGCGCCAGCCTGCTTCATCGACCACGCCCATCCTGTCCTTCGGATAGAACTCCGACTCGTCCATCAGGATGAAATGCGTCGCGCCGACCTCAGACAGCAGCCGACAGATCGCTTGCGTCTTTTCCTTAAGGACCGGCCAGGAGGCGGGATCGGCGAGTGTGTGGACATGGGCCGCCGCGACGACCGAAAGGCCGCGGCTGCCAAGCTCGGATGAAAGCACCTCTGGATCCGTGGCAAAGAAGCCGTAGGGTCCAAGTTCGGTGTGCCGGTAACCGGCCGCCTTGATGCGGTCGAGATAGTCGGTCCAGTTGATTTCGTTGCCTTCGGGCCAGTAAACGCCCCAGCAGCACGGTGCTATCGCAATGTTCACGGGTGATGTCCTCGATCGGTGGGAAATAGGCGGGGGCTTACCAGCCCCGCGCCTTTAGACGTTCCAGGTCGCTCGCAACCTTCGCCAGGGCATCGTCCGCGCTTTCCTTGCCGCTCAGCACATTGTGCACGCTATTGAAGATCCGCTGGGACACCCGGTTGTAGGACGCGCCCGTGACCTGCGACGGACGCGAGGCGCTTTCGGCATATGCCTTCTCGGCAAACTGCAGCGAAGGATTGGCCGCCAGAACGTCCTTGTCTTCGTAGAGCGCCTTCAGCGTCGGGCTATAGGCCTGGAGCGCGCGGCGCTTCTGTTCCTTGGCGCCGGTGAGATAGCGCACCAGGCTGACGGCGGCGTCTACATCGTCGGCGTATTTCGACACACCGAGAAGACCCGCCCCGTAACATCCGCTCGACTTGCCGCCTTCAGCCCCAACCGGAAGCGCCATGACGCCGACCTTACCGCGCAGCGACGATCCGTCGGCCTGCGTCGTGCCCCAGACATAGCTCCAATTGCGATGGAAAACCGAGTTCCCGGCTTCGAACACGCCGCGCGAGCCTTCTTCGTCGTAGTTCAACACGCCTTCCGGGCTGATCCCGCCGATCCAGGATCGGGCAATATCGAGCGCTTCGGCCGCCTTCGGATTGTTGGCTGTGATCTCGCCCTCGGGCGAAATGAAGGTTCCGCCGCCGTAGGATGCCACCCATTCGAGCGCGTCGCAGGTCAGCCCTTCATAGGCTCGCCCCTGCCAGACATAGCCCCACATGTCGGGACTGCCTGATGCCCGCTCCTTGTCCTGGATGAGCTTCGCCGTCTCGGTGAGCTCCCGCCAGGTCTTCGGCTCGGCCTTGCCGTACTTCTCCAGAAGGTCCTTGCGATAGAACATCAGGCCGGCGTCGACGAACCACGGCATTGCCAGCAGCTGGCCATTGATGGTCGCGTCGGCAAGAGACGATTCAAAATGGCTGGAAACTTCGTCGGCAGGCACCTTCTGCCGGAGATCGACGAGGTGCGACGCGAGCGTGCCGACCCAGATATTGTCGAGGGTCAAGACATCAACGTCGCCGGACTTTCCGGCGAGCAGCTGCTGGTAGAGCGGCAGCGCCTCGCCCCAATTGGCCGGCATCTTGTTGATCTTGACAGTATTGCCGGTTTCCTTGGCCCAGGCCTCGGAGGCCGACTGGCAGAGCTCGAGCTCCGCGCCGGCCGAGCTGCAGAAAATCGATACTTCGGCCGCAGCCGCTGGAAATGCGGCAAACGCCGCGGTGGCCAAGGCGGCCGCTTTCACACACTTCGTCCAATGCATTCTCGTCTCCTCCCCAGAAAACGCTTTGCCTCGATCAGTGATGACAAATTACTATACCGTCCAGACGGTACAGTAAAGTGGGGAGAACGAGAATTTCACAGGAACGTTGGCGGCCCGGCAGCAAACCGCCAGCCTATGACCTAGGGCGGCAACGCCACGAGGCTATCCCGCAAAAGAAAAAAGGCGTGGCCCACCAGAAAGTGGACCACGCCTTGCCGCACCGAGATGCGGTCTTGCCCTAGGAGGCAGCTTTATTCGGCTGGCTGAAGACCCGGAACCGGGCTTTCCGGCAGCGCCCGGCCGCCAAGGGTTGCGGCAAGCTGGGTCTCATCCAGTTCGCCTTCCCACTTGGCGACCACGATGGTCGCAACCGCGTTGCCGACAAAGTTGGTCAGTGCCCGGCACTCCGACATGAAGCGGTCGATGCCGAGGATCAGCGCCATGCCGGCAACCGGCACCGCCGGCACGACCGAAAGCGTGGCGGCAAGCGTGATGAAGCCGGCGCCGGTAATGCCGGCTGCACCCTTGGAGCTCAGCATCGCCACGAGCAGCAGCAGCACCTGGTCGCCGAGCGACAGCGGAATGTCGGTCGCCTGGGCAATAAAGAGTGCGGCGAGCGTCATGTAGATGTTGGTGCCGTCGAGGTTGAAGGAATAGCCGGTCGGAATGACCAGCCCGACAACCGAGCGCTTGCAACCGGCCTTTTCCATCTTGCTCATCAGTCCCGGCAGCGCCGCTTCCGAAGAGGATGTACCGAGAACGAGCAGCAGTTCTTCCTTGATGTAGCGGATGAGGGCGACGATCGAGAAGCCGTTGTAGCGGGCAACCGCGCCGAGCACGACGAAGACGAAGAGCAGCGAGGTCAAATAGAATGTGCCGATCAGCATGGCGAGATTGGCGATCGAACCGACGCCATATTTGCCGATGGTGAAGGCCATGGCGCCGAACGCACCGATCGGCGCCGCCTTCATCAGGATCGCGACCAGCTTGAAGATCGGCAGCGTCAGCGCGTGCAGGAAATCGACGACAGGCTCCGCCTTCTTGCCGACCATGGCGAGCGCCAGGCCGAACAGAACGGAGATGAACAGCACCTGCAGGATATCGCCCTCGGCAAATGCGCCGACGAGCGTGGTCGGAATGATGTTCATCAGGAAGCCGGTGATCGACTGCTCATGCGCCTTCTCGGCGTAGGAGGTGACCGCCTTGACGTCGAGCGACGCGGGGTCGATGTGCATGCCGGCGCCGGGCTGCACCACATTGGCCACGATCAGGCCGATGATGAGCGCGAGCGTCGAGAAGGTCAGGAAGTAGATCATCGCCTTGCCGGCGACCCGCCCGACCTTGGCGAGATCGGTCATGCCGGCAATGCCGGTGGCGACGGTCAGGAAGATGACCGGGGCAATAATCATCTTCACCAGGCGGATGAAGGCATCGCCTAGCGGCTTAAGCTGCGTGCCGACCTCCGGGTAGAAATGGCCGAGCAGGATGCCTGCGGCGATGGCCGCCAGAACCTGGACATAGAGATGACGATAGAAAGGTGTCTTGCCGCGCGGTTCCGCGGATTGGTCGATAATCATGATATCCTCCACTTAGGCCCAGTCCGGCGTCATGCCGGGCCTCCCAGGCCCTATTTCCGAAGCGCGACAGCTCGGGCTGTCATCAGGATGTCATCTGCAATGGGCGTGCCAGATCGCAGCACAGCTGATCAGGCCATTGAAATATCGCCACTTTTTCGAGAATCTTGGATCACGCACACGAATATTTGAGCGGATATCCGCACAGATCATCTGGAAACTTGCGCGGAATAATGCACAATTCCGCCATGTCCATGCCCGCGCCCAGCCCTATCAATCCAGAGGATCTCGACCGGCACATGCGCCGCGCCTGGCTGATTTTTGCCGCGCTAGCGTTGGTGTTGCTGGCAGCGGGGCTTTTTTTCGCCGGCGAATATGGGCGAAACAAGGCGCTTGAAACCGTCGACATCCAGAGCCGCATCGATGCCAATCTCAAGGCCTCGCTGCTGAGGGCAGTGCTGGAGCGGCAGCGCGCGCTGCCTCTGGTACTGGCAGACGATGTAGAGGTGAAGACGGCGCTTGAGAAGGGTGGCGACCAGCCGTTGCAGCGGCTCAATCAAAAGCTCGAGGCGCTGGCCGCCAATACGGATGCGGCGGTGATCTACGCGATTGGCCTCGACGGCGTGGCGGTGGCTGCCAGCAACTGGCGCGAGCCAACCAGCTTCGTCGGCAATGACTACGCTTTCCGCGAATATTTCCGGCTGGCGATGCGCGATGGCAAGGCCGAGCATTTCGCCATGGGCACCGTCAGCAAGCGGCCAGGCCTCTACATATCAAGACGTGTCGACGGGCCTGACGGCCCGATTGGCGTCGTGGTCGCCAAGCTCGAATTCGGCGGGGTCGAGGCCGATTGGCTCGCCTCCGGCAAGCCGGTCTATGTCACCGACCGGCGCGGCATCGTGCTGATCACCAGCTTCCCGTCCTGGCGCTTCATGACGACCCGTACCATCCCCGGGGATCGCCTCGCCGCCATCCGCGACAGCCTGCAGTTCGGCGATGCCTCCCTGCTGCCGCTACCGTTCCGCCGGATCGAGCCAACGAGCAATGGATCGAGCGTGCTGACAGCGCTTCTGCCCGGCAGCAGCGAGCGGCAATACCTCAGGGTCGAGACCATGGTGCCCTCGACCAGCTGGCGGCTGGAGCAATTGGCACCGCTAGACGCAGCCCTTGGCGCCGCGAGCCGCGAGGCAAGGCTGCTGGCCCTTGCCGTTATCGTGCCGCTGCTGGCGCTTGCCGCATTCCTTCTTCGCCGGCGCCAGGCTTTGACGCAGGTCGCGGCCAACGAACGCGCCGCGCGCGATGAGTTGGAACGCCGAGTGGCCGAGCGCACACAGGACCTAAGCCTCGCCCGCGATCACCTCGAAACCGAGATCGCCGACCACAGGCGCACGGGCGAGAGGCTGCAGGCGGTGCAGCAGGAACTGGTCCAGGCCAACCGCCTGGCAATCCTCGGACAGGTGGCGGCGGGCGTTGCCCACGAGATCAATCAGCCGGTCGCAACCATCCGCGCCTATGCCGACAATGCGCGCACCTTCCTCGACCGCGGCCAAAAAGAAACCGCCGTCGAAAATCTCGAAAGCATCGCTGCGCTGACCGAGCGGGTCGGCACCATCACCGACGAACTGCGCAGCTTTGCGCGCAAGGGCCGTTTCGTCGCCGAACCGACGGCGATGCGGGAGGTGATCGAAGGCGCTCGAATGCTGCTGCGCAGCCGCTTTGCCGGCCGCATGGACGCGATCGTCATCGACCTGCCTGATAACGGCCTCAGCGTGCTCGGCAATCGCATCCGCTTGGAACAGGTGCTGATCAACCTGTTGCAGAATGCCCTGGAAGCCCTCGGTGATCGGGCAGACGCTGAGATCCGTGTGCGGTGCGAGTTAGGCCCCTCCGAAACAGTTTCGCTTGTTGTCGCCGACAATGGTCCGGGCATTCGGCCCGATATCCTCGAAGACCTTTTCACGCCGTTCAACACCTCCAAGGATGAAGGTCTCGGTCTCGGCCTTGCCATCTCCAAGGAGATTGTCGCCGACTATGGCGGCGACATCGAGGTCAAGACCAGCCCTGAGGGCACCGTCTTCACCGTGCGTTTGAAGAGGGCCTGAGCGATGCAGCAATCCGTATGCCTCGTCGACGACGACAGCGAACTCAGGCGGGCGATGAAGCAGACGCTGGAGCTTGCCGGCCTCGCGGTCTCCGCCTTTCCCGGCGCGGCGGAAGCGCTCGCAATCCTCAACCCGGATTTTAGCGGGATCGTCATCAGCGATATCCGCATGCCCGGGATCGACGGCCTCACGCTGTTTCGCCGGATCGCCGATTTCGACCCCGACCTGCCCGTCATTCTGGTCACCGGCCACGGCGATATCCCGATGGCCGTTCAGGCCATTAAGGACGGCGTCTATGATTTCATCCCGAAACCCTTTGCCGCCGACCGTCTGGTGCAGAGCGCACGCCGCGCCTTGGAAAAACGCCGGCTGGTGATGGAAAACCGCGCGCTGAAACGCGCAGCCGAAGTCGCCGGTGAGAGCCTGCCGCTGATTGGCCAGACACCGGTCATGGAACGGCTGCGCCAGACCTTGCGGCATATCGCCGACACCGACGTGGATGTGCTTGTTGCCGGCGAAACCGGCAGCGGCAAGGAGGTGGTGGCGACGCTGCTGCACAATTGGAGCCGGCGCCGCAACGGCAACTTCGTGGCGCTGAACTGCGGCGCACTGCCGGAAACGGTAATCGAGAGCGAGCTTTTCGGCCACGAGCCCGGCGCCTTCACCGGTGCCCTGAAGAAGCGCGTCGGCCGTATCGAGCATGCGAGCGGCGGCACGCTTTTCCTCGATGAGATCGAGGCGATGCCGCCGGCAACGCAGGTCAAGATGCTGCGAGTGCTTGAAGCCCGTGAGATCACGCCGCTTGGCACCAATATCGTGCGCCCCGTCGATATTCGGGTCATCGCCGCGGCCAAGATCGACCTCGGCGACCCGGCCCAGCGGGGCGATTTTCGCGAGGATCTCTATTTCCGGCTGAACGTCGTCACCCTGTCGATCCCGCCGCTGCGCGAACGCCGGGACGATATCCCCCTTCTCTTCTCGCATTTCCTGACGCGGGCAGCCGAGCGTTTCAAGCGCGACGTGCCGACGCTTTCGCTGGCCGTCAGCCACTATCTGAGGTCTCATTCCTGGCCGGGCAATGTGCGCGAGCTCTCGCACTTCGCCGAGCGCGTTGCCCTTGGCGTCGAAGGTTCGCTCGGCCAACCGATTGCCGCGGCGCCGACCAGTGCCGGCCTGCCCGAGCGGATCGAGCGCTACGAGGCGGAAATTCTGAAAGAAGCGCTGCGGGCGCAGCACGGCGACGTCAAGGCGACGATCGAAGCGCTCGGCATTCCGCGCAAGACCTTCTATGACAAGCTGCAGCGGCACGGCATCAACCGTGCGGATTATGCCGATCGCCGGGGATCAGAGAAGTCCGGCCGCTAGCGCATTTCCAGGAAAAGTGCGGAGCGGTTTTCCGTCAGGAAATGCGTAAAAACGAAAAGAACGAGCGTGCCCGCGGCTTCGTCTCATCCGGAAACGCTCTACCGGGCAATCAACAGGCCTGACACGCAACCTTCGGATTAACGCTTGACGGCGCATCCGGATCGATGGCTATCTCTAGGCATTCACCAGGGGGGTCCCGTCAAGGGGCTGAGATACTGCTGGGCGGATCGGCTTTGCCGACCGAGGCGCAGTGACCCGTTGAACCTGATCCAGTTCATACTGGCGTAGGGACGGTGCAGACATTGACGCCACGATTCCGTCATTCGCGCGGAATTTCAGGCAAACATGTCTTTTCCTTCCGGCTTCAGAACTGGGTCTCCAACCGCAAACTTGGAGCCTCATCATGAATATTGCCACCAAAACCGCAGAACTCTCGGTCACAAAAGGCCCGCTTCCCGCCTCGAAAAAGGTCTACAAGCCAGGCACGATCCATCCCGACATCCGCGTTCCCATGCGCGAAATCACCCTGCACCCGACGTCGGGCGAGCCGCCGGTCACCGTCTACGACGCCTCCGGTCCCTACACCGTAGAAGATGCCAACATCCGCATCGAGGACGGTTTGCCACGACCGCGCCGCAACTGGATCATCGCTCGCGGTGATGTCGAAGCCTATGACGGACGCGACGTGCGGCCGGAAGACAACGGCTTTGCCTCCGGCGACCGGCTGACGCCGACCTTTCCCTTCCGCCACGCGCCCTTGCGCGCGACCGGGCGGCGCGCGGTGACGCAGCTTGCCTATGCGCGGGCCGGCATCATCACGCCCGAGATGGAGTTCGTCGCCATCCGCGAGAACCTTGGCCGCGACGCTGCACGCGTCACGCTACGCGACGGCGAAAGCTTTGGTGCCCATATCCCCGATCACGTCACCCCCGAATTCGTCCGCCAGGAGATCGCCAGCGGTCGCGCCGTGCTTCCGGCCAACATCAACCACCCGGAGTCCGAGCCGATGATCATCGGCCGGAATTTCCTGGTGAAGATCAATGCCAATATCGGCAACTCCGCCGTCACTTCGTCGATGGCCGAGGAAGTGGAGAAGATGGTCTGGGCGACCCGCTGGGGCGCAGACACGGTCATGGACCTGTCGACCGGCCGCAACATTCACAACATCCGCGAATGGATCATCCGCAACTCGCCCGTGCCGATCGGCACCGTGCCGCTCTACCAGGCGCTGGAAAAGGTCAACGGCATCGCCGAGGATCTGAGCTGGGAAGTCTATCGCGATACGCTGATCGAGCAGGCGGAACAGGGGGTCGACTACTTCACCATCCATGCCGGTGTCCGGCTGCACTATATCCCGCTGACGGTCGACCGGGTCACCGGCATCGTCTCGCGCGGCGGCTCGATCATGGCGAAATGGTGCCTGCACCACCACAAGGAGAGCTTTCTCTACGAGCACTTCGAAGAGATCTGCGACATCTGCCGCGCCTATGACGTCTCGTTTTCGCTCGGCGACGGCCTGCGTCCGGGGTCGATCGCCGATGCCAATGACGCGGCGCAATTTGCCGAACTGGAAACGCTGGGCGAGCTGACGAAGATCGCCTGGGCGAAAGACTGCCAGGTGATGATCGAGGGGCCTGGCCACGTGCCGATGCACAAGATCAAGGAAAACATGGACAAGCAGCTCGCTGTCTGTGGCGAGGCGCCGTTCTATACGCTTGGGCCCCTGACGACCGACATCGCCCCGGGCTACGACCACATCACCTCGGGCATCGGTGCCGCGATGATCGGCTGGTTCGGCACGGCCATGCTCTGCTATGTGACACCGAAGGAACATCTGGGGCTTCCCGACCGCAACGACGTCAAGGTGGGCGTCATCACCTACAAGATCGCGGCCCATGCCGCCGATCTCGCCAAGGGGCACCCGGCGGCCCGCACGCGCGACGACGCCCTGTCGCGCGCCCGCTTCGAGTTCCGCTGGGAGGACCAGTTCAACCTGTCGCTCGATCCGGAAACCGCCCGCTCCTTCCACGACGAAACCTTGCCGAAGGAGGCGCACAAGGTCGCGCATTTTTGCTCCATGTGCGGGCCGAAGTTCTGCTCGATGCGGATCTCGCACGACATCCGCGCCGAGGCGCAGAAGGAAGGGTTTCAAGCGATGGCGGCCAAGTATCGTGAAGGTGGCGACCTCTATATGCCGGTCGACAGCGAGGCAGAAGTTCGGGGATAACGATCACGCCAGAAGGGGCGGCAACCCCGCCCCTTCTGGCGCCCGGCGGGCTCCGGCACTCTTTACGCAATGGCCCATCTCTTCGTCATGCTCGGGCTCGACCCGAGCATTGGAGGCAGCCGGCATGTCGATACGAGGCTGACACAGAGGTGCCGGCTGGATGCTCGGGTCAAGCCCGTGCATGACGGTGTGAGAGGAATTGCTGCCGCATCAGCATCGTGATCGCTCCAAGGAGGTCGCACCCGGCCGCCCCTTCCAGCCCCCTAAGGGCTACCTGCAAGCCGGACGGCGACGTCGAGCAGGACATTGGCACCGGCGACGAGGTCTGCCGGATCCGTGTGTTCGCGCGGATTGTGGCTGATCCCGTCGCGGCTCGGCACGAAGATCATCGCCGCCGGCGCGATGCGCGCGATCATCTGGGCGTCGTGGCCGGCGCCGGAGGTCATCCGCCGGCTCTTCAGCCCACGGGCCTTCGCGGAAACTTCAATCGCCGCGACGATCGCACCGTCGAAACTGACGGGCTCGAACCGGGCGAGACGCTCGACAGAGACGGTCACATGCTCTTCCTGCTCAAGCTGGTCGAGAAAGCCGGAAAGCGCGCTTTCAAGTGCCCTCAGGCGATCCTCGTCCGGGTCGCGCAGGTCGATGGTAAAGACCGCGCGCGAGGGGATCACGTTGATCGCGTCCGGCTCGAAGCGCATGGTTCCGATCGTCGCAACGCTCGGCGCGTTTGATCGCGCGATGTGCTCGCGCAGGAACAGGCCGACGCGCGCGGCAGCAAGGCCCGCATCGGAGCGCATTGCCATCGGCGTGGTACCGGCATGATTGGCAACGCCCTCTATGGTCACGCGCTGCCAGGAGATGCCCTGCAGATTTTCGACGGCGCCGATCGTGGTCGCTTCGCGCTCAAGCACCGGCCCCTGCTCGATGTGCAATTCAACATAGGCATGAGGTTTCAACGAGCCGGGCTCGACGCTTCCGGCGTAGCCGATGCGTTTGAGTTCCGATCCGAGCGTCGTGCCATCGGTTCCGACCGTCGCAAGCGCGGCTTCGACCGCAAGGCCGCCCACATGAACAAGCGACCCCAGCATATCGGGCGCGTAGCGCACCCCCTCCTCGTTGGTAAAGGCCGCGACGACGATCGGGCGGACAGGCGCGAATCCCTGCTCCTTCAGTGTCTCGATGACTTCGAGGGTGGCCAGCACGCCGTAGCTGCCATCGTAGATGCCGGCATTGATGACCGTGTCGATATGGGAGCCGAGCATTAACGGCGATTGCCCGGCGTTATCCTGGCTTTGCCAGACGCCGAAGATATTGCCGATGCGGTCGACGGCGATCTCCAGCCCCGCAGCCCGCAGCCAAGCGACTAGGCGGTCCCGCCCGAGCTTGTCGGTGTCAGACGCAGCAAGCCGTGTCAGTTGCCCCTGATCGTTGCGCCCGATCGCGCCGAGTTCGCGGATACGGGTAAGCAGACGTTCGGCATTAATGGACTGATGAGACATGACGGCGCCGCCTTCAATCGTGTTTGTGTTGAGCATCGCGACTCTCACTGCCCCACATCCGGTGCGGCCAGCCGTTGCCGGACGATTTCGGCGTGGAACCGGGCACCGAAGATCAAGGCATCATCATTGAAGTCGTAATGCGGATTGTGCAGCGGCGCGGATTCCTGGCCGTTGCCGATAAAGACGAAGCAACCCGGCACATGCGCGAGGAACCGGGCAAAATCCTCCGATCCGGTCATCGGCTCAGCGGCGACGGCGACATTGTCCGTCCCGAACACCGCACCGGCCGCTGCGAAGGCATGATCGACGAGAGCCGGATCGTTGAGCAACGGCACGAACTCACGCGTATAGGTCACCTCGACCTCGCAGCCATAGGCATCCGCCGTCCCCTTGGCGATGGTGCGCATCTGCTGTTCGATCCTGGCGCTCACCTCAGGTCGGAAGCTGCGCGCATCACCGAGAATGCGGGCCAGGCCTGGCAAGGCATTGCGCGTGCCGTCGGTGATCAATTCGGTCACGGAGACGACGGCGATATCGGCCGGAGAGAGCCTTCGCGAAACGATGGTCTGGAGATTGACCACTGTCGCGCAGGCAGCGACCAGCGTCTCGTTGCCCGCGTGAGGTCGCGCGGCATGGCCGCCGACGCCCTTGAGCGTGATCTCGAAATTGTCTTCGGCCGACATGATGGCGCCGGCACGGGTCTCGAACTTTCCGACCGGCAGGCCCGGCATATTGTGCAGCCCATAGATCTCGTCGAAGGGAAAGCGTTCCAGCATGCCATCGGCGAGCATGGCAAGTGCACCCTTCCCCCATTCTTCAGCTGGCTGGAAAACGAAGCGCACGGTCCCGTCAAAGCCGCCCTCCTCGGCCAGCAGCTTTGCTGCGCCGAGCAGCATCGCCGTATGGCCGTCGTGGCCGCAGGCGTGCATCGTGCCGGGCCGGGTGGAGCAATAGGCAATTGTCCCCTGTTCCGCGATACGCAGCGCATCCATATCGGCACGCAGCGCTATGGCGCGATTTCCCGTTCCATGCCGCAGCGTGCCGATCACCCCGGTGCCACCGATACCTTCGGCGACCTCGTCAAGGCCGAATTCCCGCAGCTTGGCGGCAACGAAGGCCGCTGTCCGCTTTTCCTCGAAACCGAATTCCGGATGGGCGTGCAGGTCATGACGCCACGCCGTCATCTCCGCCACAAGCTTGTCGATATCCGTGTTTGCCATCCGCGTCATACCCTTTCCAATTTCTCAGCCCCGGCGACATCAGCCGGCGCGAGGCCAACCAGCTCTTCGTAGCGTTCAGGATCCGTGGCACCTTCGGTATTGATCACCAGGATCCGCGAATTGGCATCAAGGCCGAGGGCGGCGCGCATGTTCGGGTCTCCGGCGACCGTGATGAGGCCAGCCAGCCCGACACCGCCGCTTTCGCCAGCAACGATTGCCGGATCGCCCCCTTTCGGGCGAGCGAGGCGGTTCATGATCGAAACGGCATCCTCCTCGTCGATCATCATGAAGGCGTCGGCAACACGCGAAAGAATGCGCCAGGCGACAAGAGAAGGCTCGTAACATTCGAGCATCGCCATGACAGTTGGCTCGCCATGTGGCACTTTCACCGGATGGCCGGCCCTTGCCGTTTCCAGCAGGCAGGCAGCTCGGGCCGGCTCGACTACGACGAAGCGCGGCCGGTCATGACCGTAACGCAGCGCTAGGTGCCCGGCCGTTGCAGCAGCGATTCCGCCGACGCCGGCTTGCACGAAGACATGCGTCGGTGGTGCGTCGATCGTCCGCAAGGCTTCGCACAAAAGCGCCGTATATCCCTGCATGACCAGACCGGGAATATATTCGTATCCCGGCCAGGAGGTGTCCGATACGACGGTCCAGCCACGCTCGTTGCAGACCTTCGCCGCAAACTCCACCGAGTCGTCATAGGTTCCTTCGACCCGGACGATCTCGGCGCCGTAATGCGCAATCGCCTCTATGCGTTTCTGGCTGACACCGGAATGCACGAAGATCACCGATTTCGCACCGACAAGCTCAGCGCCCATCGCCACTGAGCGACCATGGTTGCCATCCGTGGCGCAGCCGAACGTCATTTGGCGCGCGACCGCGCGAACGTCAGGGCGCGTGAGATCGTCTATGTCGACGTCCAGGCCTGTCTGCTTCCGGACCTCGTCAAGCACCAGCCGGATCACCGCGTAGGATCCGCCAAGCGCCTTGAAACTGCCGAGCCCGAGCCGATGGCCCTCGTCCTTGACGAAGATTGCTCCGACCCCGAGTTCGGCCGCAAGCGCCGGCAAGGAATGAAGCGGCGTCGGCCGATGATCGTCACGGCGCGATAGCTGCCGCTCAACCTCTGCAGCCGCAGCAATCGAGAGCATTTCGGCATCGTCAGGCAGCAGCGGCGATCCGAAATCGGCATGGTGGTTGCGAATGAGCATGTGGGCAATCTCCTCGTTCGATGAAGTTATATTTCACCGAACGAGAGAAATGCGCTCTAAATGGAGAGCCCATACGCAAGTTTGTAAATGACAATGAGGAAATGATGGCCGTTTCAAAGAGCACATCGGCGGAGCTCGACCGCTTCGACCTGGCAATCCTCTCAATCCTGCAGAAGGACAACACGACACCACAGCGACAGATCGGCGAGGCCGTCAACCTGTCTGCGCCGGCCGTGCAACGGCGGATCAAGCGCATGGAAGAAACTGGGGTCATCCGCAGCAATGTCGCGGTGATCGAGCCGGCGCGGGTCAACCAGGCCCTGACGATCCTTGTCGAAGTGGAGGTGGAAAGCGAGCAGATCGACCTGCTCGATGCGGCCAAGGCCGCCTTCTCGGCCGCTCCGGAAGTCCAGCAATGCTATTACGTCACGGGCGACGTGGACTTCATACTTGTCGTGATCGTGCCGACGATGGGCGATTACGAGGCCTTCACCCGCCGGATGTTCTTCGGCAACCCCAACATCCGGCGCTTTAGAACCTTCGTCACCATGGATCGCGTCAAGGTCGGCCTTTCCGTACCGGTAGAAATGCCGCGCTGAAGGCTACTTTCGTCCGGCGAGCGCCTTCTTCTCCGCCGCCGCCTCCAGCGGCGCGCCGGCACCGATCGAGGACAGATAGGCATCGACGGTTTCAAGCGACGAGGCCGGCGCGAAACCCTCACCGGTTTCCGCTGTGACGATCGCCAGTTGCGTCTGCCAGCGTCCGGCGTTCCGGCAGGCAACCGACACGAAATCCGGCTGATCCGGCCGCTTCATCTCATATTCGCGGCAAATCTGCTCGCCGCCGACCTGGAACGTCGCAAGGCCGCCGTTCCGGTGCTCATCAGTGCCTCGCCGATGACGAGCGTGCCGGCGAGAAACAGGAGCAGGTTCCACTCGACTGTTTTCAGTGCCTTGCGAAAGGACAACCCCGAGACCTTTTCCGAGGCCATGACGAGGGCGCCGATCAAGGCAACGAAGGGCAAGGCAACGCCATGAAGGCCCGATGTCGCAAGCGCCAGAACGATGAGCGCCGTCACCGCCAGCAGCGTCCGCTCCTGCGCATTGAGCGGCTGCCTTTCAGCCGGCGTGCATGGCTCGAAAGCAGCGTTACGATCCTCGGCGCCGAGGAAGAACCGCAGGATGAGGCCACAGGCAATCAGGCTCGTGACCAATCCGAACGGGGCAGCCAGCAAGGCCCAATCGAGGAAATCGGGCGCTTTGCCGCCGCTGCGACGGATGAAATCGACCGCCACCAGATGGGCGCCGGCACCGGTCAGCGAGGCGGCGGCCGAAAGCAGGATCACCGACGGGAAAAGCAAGGCAAGCGCCCGTGTCACGCCGGGCCGGCCAATGGCGGCCGTCAGCCCCAGAAAGACCGGCATGAAGATTACCGCCCGTGCTGACGTGGATGGGATGATGAAGGCGGTCGCAAAGATCGTCAGAGTTACAGCCCAGAAAAGGCTGCTGACGCGCTGGAACGGTGCCAGCAGCCGGAAGGTGAGACGCTCCACCAGCCCGGATGCCTGAAGCACCGAGGCAATGACGAAGGCGGCGATCATCAACCAGACGATATCGTTGCCGAGCGCTGCAAACATCGCCTCTTCGCTGACGGTACCGGTGGCGCCCAAAGCCAGCGCTCCGGCAAGCGCCACCGGCGTTTCAGGCAGGTCGAAGATCGTCCAGCAGACAAGCGTTGTCGCAAACACCATCAGCGCCAGACGCATCGGCATGGTCAGCCCATCAGCGGCAACAAAGATCAGGATCGTCGCGAAGATCAGCAGCGACCCGGTCAACAGCCGCACTTGGCGCAGCGGCATCTGACCGGCTCGCGGTGAAAACTCCCGCGCGACAACCGACCGTCATGATGTCTCGATGAGGGCCTAACGGTGCTGCACGCGGTTTATTCCCGCCCGAAGCACGGCCCGTTTCAATTTGTTGATCGGACGAGGTAGTTGCGCGCACTTCGGCCAGCGCGCCTGTCAATGTTCACGCCGTGCGCCATATCAATGTAGTGGACCGCGAAATGCCGGCAGTCTTGGGCTACGGTTCACCGTTGGAGGAAGCGAATTATGTTCGTCAGGGAATTGTCGCGTGAGGAATGTATCGCCCTCATCTCCTCGCACCATATCGGTCGGCTGGCCTGTGCCAGGGATGACCAGCCCTACATCGTCCCCATCCAGTACGCCTCTGCCGCGAACCGGCTATACGGCTTCTCCATGCCCGGACAGAAAGTCGACTGGATGCGCTCAAATCCTCGTGTCTGTGTCCAGATCGACGAGTTCTCTGACAGGGGAAGTTGGAAAAGCGCGGTCATCTACGGCAGGTATCGGGAGTTGCCGGATACGGAGCAAGGGCATCAAGAGCGCCTGCAGGCATGGTCGCTGCTGGAGAAGCGCACCAACTGGTGGGAACCGGGCGGTTTGAAGCCGGCGGAGCAGGGTGGCGTCGGAACGTCTCCACATCTGTTCTTTGTCATCGAGATCGACGAGATGACCGGGCGCGCCATGGACGAAGATCCGGTGGACATCTCCTCGCATTAACGAGAAGACGCCCAAGCTGGGAGGCCTGGCTCATCGAGACGACGGGGGGTGCTCCCCGCCAGCCAGCCTCAGCCGATCCGTATCAAGCGCCCTTGCGCGCGACCACGGGCACGTAATGTTCGAGTTCCGGCGCGGGGAACTGCAAGGTGGCGTTGATCTCTGCGGAGCGATAAAGCCCCATCAGCATCTCGACCACGGCCAGACCGTCCTCGAAAGTTTCGAGCGGCTTCTGGCCCTTGCGGAAGCATTCGACCATGTGGCGGTTTTCGTCGGTATACCCGTAGACGCCAGCCTCGTCCTCGAGCACCGGCATCAGCCCCTGCTCGGCATTCTGCTTTTCGACCAGATCCTCGCCTTCCGACCCCGTGACTTCGCGAGACATGAAGATCTTCAAGCCCGTGCTCAGCGAATTGTATTCGAGCGCATATTCCGGTCCGAGCAATTCGAGCTGGATGCGCAGGCCGGCGCCGACATAGGCCCAGGAGGTCGTCGCTTCGATCATCAGTTCGTTGCCGTCCTGATCCTCGAGTGTCACCGTCGCGCGCGCAAAATCCTCCGAAGGGCGGTTGCGATAGTCCACATCGTTGCCGAAGCGCTTGCGCAGCTGTTCGGCATAGTTGGGACGTGTCCATTTCAGGTTGGCGACGGTGCCGTTGACCGACTTGATCTTCAGTGAATTGCGCGGCGCACCGGGCGCGGTCAAGAGATAGCGCGCCACCTCGACGCTGTGGCACATCATGTCGGAGAGAACACCGCCGCCCTGCTTGTCGCCCTGCCAGAACCAGGGCTCGTGCGGACCGGAATGTTCCTCTGCCGCCCGCGCAAGATAGGGTCTGCCGGTGGTGGAGGCGGCGCGACGCCAGATGATTTCCTTGCCGCGCAACACCGGCGTGCAGAACACCTGATTTTCGAGATAGCCATGATTGAGGCCGGCATCTTCGGCCAGCGTCAGCATCTCGCGGGCTTCCGCCACCGTGCGCGCCAAGGGCTTCTCACAGGCGACCGCAAAGACCTTGCTGCGGCCTGACTTGATCGCCCCGTGCAGGGCGCGCATCACGTCGAGGCGCGTATAGTTCGGCGACAGGATCCAGATCGCGTCGACGTCGTCGGCTGACAGCAGCGCTTCCAGGCTCTCATGCGTGCGGCAGGAGCCGAGCCCGAGCGTTTCGACTTCCTTCGCAAATTTTTCGCGGTTTTCCGCCTTGCGGCTGAAGACGCCCGTCACTTCGACATTGCGCACGCCGATCATCGATTTCAGGTGGAAATGGGCGATGAAGCCCGTTCCGACGAAACCCACGCGCAGCGTGTGCTTCGGTAGCTGTGTCATTTTCTTCTCCCAGATTTTTCGGCCGGAGCATGATGCCGAAAGTGTAAGCGGTTTCGGTCGACATCATGCTCGCCTTATGAGTGACGTGGCGCGGTGGTGCTGGCCCGAATGCTCAGGGTCGTCGGCAGCACTATGGGCGGCGCATGCGCCACCTCCTCGCCGGAAAGCATACGAAGCAGCAGCGACATCGCCGTTCTGCCGATGTCGGCGCGCGGCTGGTTGACCGTGGTCAGCGGCGGATAGAAAGCCTTGCTCAGATAGAGGTCGTCGAAGCCGACGACGGAAACATCACCAGGCACATCACGGCCGAGGCGACGCAACTCGTGAATGGCGCCATAGGCCATTTCGTCGTTGGCGGCGAATATCGCCGTCGGCGGCTCGGCCAAGGCAAACAATTGGCCGCAGCAGAGCTGGCCGGTTTCAAGCAGGTAATCGCCCCGAGCCTCGTAGCCGTCAGGGATCGCAAGGCCGGCCTCGTGCATCGCGGCGCGATAACCGTCTCGGCGGTGAATGGCCATCACTTCGGGCAGCGGCCCGGCGATGTGGGCGATCTTGCGGTGACCAAGCGAGATCAGATGCTCGACCGCAGCCCTGGCGGCGGCAAGGTTGTCGACCTGCACATGCGGCAGCCCCGAGTCGTCGATCATTTCCAGCGCGACGACGACGGGCAGATGCGCCAGGTCGAGACCAGCATCATGCCCTGCCGGCGGCAGCTTGCCGGTCATCAGGATCATGCCGTCGGCATGGCCATCGCGCAGCATGTTGAAATACTCCGTCTCGCGATCCGGATCGTTCTCGGTGTTGCCCATGAGCACGGAGTAGCCGGCCTCGCGCGCCGTCGCCTCGACGCCTTTCAGAATGTCGAGATAGAACGGGTTGCCGACGTCGCGCACGACCAAGAGCACCGACATCGACTTGCGGGTGCGCAGGTTGCGGGCGCTGACGTTCGGCCGGTAGTTGAGTTCGCGGGCAAGCGCATGGATGCGCTGGCGCGTTTCCGCCGTCACCAGGCCGGAATCGCTGAGCGCCCGCGACACGGTGGCAACGGAAACGCCGGCACGCTCGGCAATATCCTTGATCTTCGGCCTGTGATCGCTCATGTCCGCATCGCCTTTCCGCGGCCGTAAAACAGCATCAAGAGCAGCAATGTCGCGCCGAACACCATCTGACGGCCGGATTCATCGATGTTGACGGTAGTCAGGATGCCCTGGAGGATCACCAGCAACAGCGCGCCTGCCATGGTGCCGGTGTATCCGCCCTTGCCGCCGGCAAGCGACGTACCGCCAAAGACGACCGCGATGATCGAGGACAGCATGTATTGCTCGCCGACATTGGCGAAGGACGAGCCGGAATAGCCAAGCAGGCAGAGGCCTGCGATCGCCGCGAACATGCCGGAGATCATGAACAGGCCGATGCGCATGCGGCGGACCGGCACGCCGGCCATATAGGCCGCATGTTCGTTGGAACCGATCGCATAAATGCGATGCCCGAAGACGGTGCGGTTGAGCATGAAGGCCATAAACAGGCCGACGGCGATCCAGAGCCAGATGATGCCGGGAATGCCGAACACCAGCGGCTGGGTGACGAAGGCGGAAAGACCGGGTGCCGCGCGGCCGGAGGGAATGCCGTTGCGGATGACGACCAGCAGGCCCTGGAGCACGCCGAGCATGCCGAGCGTCATGACCAGCGGCGGGATACGCAGCAGCGTGACACCCAGCCCGTTCAGGAGGCCGAAGAAAGCCCCGGTCGCCACGCAGGCAAGGATCGCCGGCAGGATGCCGCCGTCGGCGCCGTTCATGACATTGCCGGCAATGATCGCCGAAAGCGAAACGACGCCGCCGACCGAGAGATCGATGCCTTCGCGGCCGCCGAGAATGACGACGTTCTGGCCGGCCGCAACAATGCCGAGCAGCGAGGCGACAATCAGCAGGCGCAGGATCTGGTCGGCCGAGGCAAAGCCCGGTGACAGGCTTTCGCCAAGATAGAGAAGTGCCACGATCAAAAGCAGCGCGATGACCAGCGGCTTCCTGAGGAAGGAAATAACGGCGTTCATGCGCGTGCCCTCCGGCCGGCAAGCACGCCTGCCATCAAGACGAGGAGGATGGCGAGACCTTGAACGAAGTTCTGCCACTCCGACGGCGTGCCCATGAAGAAGACGAGCGAGTTGACGAGACCGATCGTCAGCGCGCCGAGCAGAGAACCGACCACGGTCGTCCAGCCGCCGGCAAGCGCGCTGCCCCCGAGCACGACGGCCGCGACGCTATAGAGCGTCATCTTGCCACCGACGAGCGGATCGCCGCTGGCGGTGTCGCCGGTCAGGCAGAACGCTGCGAGCGCCGAAAACAGGCCGCAGAGCGCATAACCCTTGATGCGGACCAGCACCACGGGAAGACCGGTCTGGTAGGCCGCCTGCTGGTCGTCACCGACGGCCAGAAGCTGGGTGACGAGGCGGGTGCGCGACAAAAGGAAGAGCAGAACAGCGAGTGCTGCAAGCACATAGAAGACGAAGGGAAGACCGAGCAACCGCCCGCCATAGGTCCGCCAGAACAGCGCCGGCGCCGGCGTGCCGGCCACTGGCATGACATAGAGCGCAACGCCGGTGAAGAAGATACTGGTCGCAAAGGTAGCGACGATCGCCTGCAGCCTGAGCGCTGCAACGACGATGCCGTTGATAACCCCACAGACGAGCCCGAGCAGAATGCCACAGATCAAGGCACCGATGACGGCGCCGGCGCCACCACCCCATTTTTCCATCAAAACGACAATGGCGACATTGACGAGTGACAGCGTCGCACCGGCCGACAGGTCAATATCCCCTGCGGAAACGACATAGGTCTGGGCGATCGCCAGCATGATCAGCGCCATATAGGTGCTGAGCAGCCCCGTCAGCGAGCGGTAGCTCAAGCTGTTGGGCGAGAACACGCCGTTCAACGCCAGAAGCGCGACGACAATGACCAGCGCCGGCAGGAACGGATAGCGCTCGAGCCAGAGTTTTAGCCCACCGGCGCGGGAAGGTCGAATTTCTGTCGTGGTCGGTGTCATCACGCGGCCTCGTATGCAGCCTGGTAAAGATTGTAGCGGGTGCGATCCTCGCCGGTGAGCTCGCGAGTGACCGACCCGCCGTTGAAGACGAGGATGCGGTTGGCATTCCCGAGCAATTCGGCGTCCTCCGAGGAATAGAGCAGGATGCCGAGCCCCTCGCCTGCCAGTTGGCGAATGAGGGCAAAGAGATCGGCCTTGGCCGAGAGGTCGATGCCCTTGGTGGGGTCGTCCAGCAGCAGCACATCCGGCCGATCGATCAGCCAGCGGGCGATGATCACCTTTTGCTGGTTGCCGCCGGAAAGCGAGTTGATCGGATGCAGGAGACTCGCGAACTTCGTATGCATCGCCTCAAGCGCCGGCATCGCCTTTTCCTTGAGCGTTGACGGACGTGCAATCATCAGCCGATCACGCAGGTAATGGATGGGCGTCACATTCTCGATGATCGGTCTGCCGGCAATGACGCCGTCGCGACCGCGGTCACCCGAGACATAGGCGCAACCGCGCCGGATGGCGTCGCGCGGGCTTCTCGCATCGAGACGATCGCCGCCGATGCGGATTTCGCCCGCAGTTGTGGAGCCGGCGCCGAAAATCGCCCGCAACACCGCCGATTGCCCCTGGCCGTGAAGCCCGCCGAGACCGAGGATCTCACCCTTGGCGACCTCGAAGCTGACATTGCGGAAACCGGCACCCGACAGCTTGTCGACGGTCATGGCGTCGCCGGCCGAAAAGCTTGCCACGGCAGGCACTGAGGACTGCGAGGCCGGCATGTCGCCGGCGCCGCCGACCATCAGCCGGATGACCGCGGCAGGATCGGTCTCGTTCAGATTGAGCGTCTTGATCGTCTCACCGTCGCGAATGATCGTCACCCGATCACCGATCGCGGTGATCTCGTCCATGCGGTGCGAAATGAAGATGATGCCGCGGCCGTCGCGCTTTAGCCCGCGCAGGATATCGAAGAAGCGGTCGACCTGTGCCCTGTCGAGTGCCGAGGTTGGCTCGTCGAAGATCAGGATCGGGGCTTCACTTGCCAGTGCCTTCATGATCTCGACAAGCTGTCGCTGATCGGCGCGCAGATTGCCGACGAGCGTCTCGGCCGCAAAACCATCACCGGAAACGCCGGAGAAAAGATCGATGTAGCGCGCCGCGCGCGCCTTCAGGGCGGCACGGTCGATAAAGATTCCGGCTTTGACCGGCAGCATGGCAAGGCAGATATTCTCCTCGACCGAGCGGTTTCCGGCAAGGCTGAGCTCCTGGTAGAAGATGCCGATGCCCTGCGCCCTGGCCGATTGCGGCCCTGATATCGTGACCGGCCGACCGTCGATGAGGATCTCTCCGCCATCGGGGCGCACGCTGCCGGCAATGATCTTGCACAATGTGCTCTTGCCCGAGCCGTTCGAGCCCATGAGCACATGGACTTCGCCGGCGGCGATCTCAAGGTCGCCGCGGCGCAAAGCCAGGGTGGCGCCGTAAGCCTTGCTTACGCCGTTCATCTTAAGTTTCGACATGAGGATCGTCCGTATGATCGGGTCAGAAGCGCCGGGCGGACCACGAGATCCGCCCGGTCTTGAGCGCTTACTTGAAGAGCGCTTCAGCGTCTTCGATTGAAAGGGCGCTGGTGTAGGAGTAGTAGCCCGGCTTGCCGTCGACCTGCTTGGCGGCATCCGCCAGGTTCTTGGAGTCGATGAACGGGATCGGCAGGTACATGGCGTTCTTGTACTGGCCAGCCGTTGCCGGTTCCTTCAGTTCCTTGCCCTGCAGCATGAGGACGGCGACATTGAGCGCGCTTGCCATGACGCCGGGCGGATTGACGGTCGCGCCGGAGTTCAGCTTATCCTTGCTCCAGAGATCGATGAAGTCCTTGCGGATCTCGCCGGTTGCTGCGATCTGGCTGGCCTTGCCGGCATCCATGATCGACTTCCAGGCGCCGGCAGCCATGCCGTCCTGCACGACGACGCCGTTGACGTCAGGATAGGTCGCCAGGATGTTCTGCATGGCCTGTTGGCCCTGCGCCTGATCCCAGTTGGCGTTGACCTCGTTGACGACTTGGATATCAGGATAGTCCTTGAAGACGCTCTTATAGCCGGCGACCCGCATCTCGTTTGCCGGGTGGCCTGCGACGCCGTTGATCGCCACGACCTTGCCCTTACCACCGAGCGTTTCGGCAAGCCACTTGGCACCGGCCGCACCCCATGCCGTCTGGTCGATGCCGACATAGGTGGCATCCGGCGAAGAGACTTCGGCATCAGTGGCGATCACCAAAATGCCCGCTTCCTTCGCCTGCGCGAAGATCGGGTCGAAGGCCGTCGGGCTGTTGGGGTTGATGATGATGGCGTTGACGCCCTCGGCAATGAAATTGCGCACATGGGCGATCTGCCCGGGCACGTCGACATTGGCGCTCTGGACGCTGACTTCGACGTCGACGCCCTTTTCCTTCCATTTTTCCGCGGCCGCCTTGGCCTCGTCGATCATCTGCGTGCGCCACTCGCTGCCGACCCAACCATTGGACAGACCAATCTTGAAGGTCTCGGCATTGGCGAGCGAGGCGGAGATGGCAATGGATGCGACGGTGCCGAGTGCTACGGCGATAAGCTTCTTCATAAGATCCTCCCAAAATCTTGCGAGAACCATGAAGCCAGAAAATGTAATCGATTTCAATGGGGGTTTTCAGCGATTTTTGATGGGTTTTTCGAATTTCTGTCGTGAACCTGCGCAAGGTGTGATCTGGCCGGGCCAATCGCCCGGATTGCTGGGGAAAGTTGGCGCTTTCCGTGCCGCTCGTCCCCACTTGGCCGTATGTGTCCTTGGCCATCGAGGCGGCACATGCAAAAGCAAGGCAAGGCGAAAGCTCGATTCGCATCCGCACTCGGCCAAAGCAGGACCGCGACCATGAAATGACAGAAGCGATGAGCGGTTTTGCAGAAGCCGCCTTCAACCCAGCGACCTGTTGCTGGAACTGCAACACTTCGTTGCTCGCCGACCGGCTAGCCGGCATTTGCCCTCAGCCAATAGTGTTAAGTTTGGGCAAAGAACAACAACTGGTCCCCAACCAGAGGAGAACATCATGACCGGAAAACCCGGAGCCGCCGCAGGCGGGCTCTATCTGCACATCCTTGTGCTCGCGATCGTCATCGTCTCCGAGCTGATCGGCATTCAACGCCTGTCGATCGGCCTCGGCACCGTGATCTTCCTGCCGATCCTTTATGCCTTCGCACTCGGCATCATGCTCAATCCCGCCATTTTCAAGGCGAGCGCCAAGTTCATTTCCAAGGATGCGGTCAAGCTGTCCGGCGCCATGATCACCGTTGCGATCATGCCTTTCATTGCCAAGTTCGGCACAACAGTCGGACCACAGATCTCCAAGATCATCGAGGCCGGACCGGCACTCGTGCTCCAGGAACTCGGCAATCTCGGCACGATCCTCATCGCCTTCCCGGTCGCCGTGTTCCTCCTCAAGATGGGCCGCGAAGCCGTCGGCGCCACCTATTCGATCGATCGCGAGCCCAACATCGCGCTGATCGCCGACAAATACGGCCTCAACTCGCCGGAAGGCGCCGGCGCCATGGGAGTCTATGCCACCGGCACACTCATCGGCACATTCGTCTTCGCGATCATGCCGCCGCTCGTCCACGGCCTCGGCATCTTCGACGTGCGCGCTCTTGCCATGTCCTGCGGCGTCGGCTCCGGCTCGATGCTTGCGGCCTGCACCGGCGGTCTCGTCGCCGTCGTTCCGGACCAGAAGGACATCATCCTGGCGCTGGCAGCGGCCAGCAACATCCTGACCTACGCGACCGGCCTTTATGTCGGCATGTTCGTCGCCCTGCCGCTGACGGAATGGCTTTACAACAAAGCCCGCCCGTCCGACCGCAAAACAGCCTGATCGGGGAGACAGGAACAATGGCCAATCAAACCAACACCACCACCAATCTTGCTGATGACCTGCCGCTGAATGCGGAAGATGAGCGCAAGATCGATGTCGTCAAACACTCCGGGCTGCTGCTGATCGCCTGCGCCATCGGCCTGATCGCCAACTGGGTCGGAACGGGCACGTCGCCGCTCATCGCCCTGCCGGGCATGGCGGTGCTCTATGTCGCCTGCATCATCGGCCTCGGCTTTGCCCGCTTCGTACCCTTTTACCTGCCTGGTGTCGCCTGGGTATCGCTGATCGCGATCCTGATCACCATTCCCGGCGTCCCGGGGGCTGCCTGGGTCAGCGAACAGGTCGAGCACCTGAACTTCCTGGCGCTCGCCACGCCGGCGCTTGCCTATGGCGGCCTGGCGCTGACAGCGAGCGAATTCGCCATCGCCCGTCGTTCGGGCTGGAAGATCGTCATCGTGGCGATCTGCGTGATGATCGGAACCTATATGGGCTCCGTCGTCGTTGCCGACCTGTTCCTGAGATTGGGCCAGTAGGATAGAACTGTGGCCGGCCGCTTTGCGGCCGGCCTTCAATTTGCAGATACAGGATGAACGAGATGAGCCGCCACGAAATCAGCCCTGACCGCATCGCGGAAACGATCGCCTGGCGCCATCACCTGCACGCCCACCCCGAACTTGCCTTCGAGGAACGGGAAACGTCGGCCTTCATTGCAAGCAAGCTTTCGGAGTGGGGCATTGCCGTCAAAGGCGGCTATGGCGGCACCGGCCTTGTCGGCACGCTGTCGCGCGGCACCTCGTCGCGCACGATCGCCATCCGCGCCGACATGGACGCGCTGCCGATCGTCGAAGCCAGCGGCGTTGCCTACGCGTCGCAAACATCCGGCAAGATGCATGCCTGCGGCCATGACGGTCACGTCTCGATGCTGCTCGCCGCGGCGCGACAAGCCTCCGAGATGGATTTCGACGGTACCGTACACTTCATTTTCCAGCCGGCGGAAGAAGCGGAAGGTGGCGCCCGCGCCATGGTCGCCGACGGTCTCTTCCGTGATTTTCCGGCTGACGCAGTCTATGCCCTGCACAATTGGCCGGCGCTTAACGTCGGCACCTGCGTTGCCCGCGACGACGCGATGATGGCCGCCTTCGGCGTGTTCGAAATCCGCATCACCGGCAGAGGCGCCCACGGGGCGATGCCGCATGAGGGCGCCGACCCGCTGGTTGCCGCAGCCCAGATCGTCTCCGCGCTGCAGACGATTGCCAGCCGCAACGTCTCGCCGCTCGACGCAGCCGTCGTCTCCGTGACCCAGATCCACGGCGGCGATGGCTGGAATGTCATCCCGCAGGAAGCTGTCATCCGCGGCACGACACGCTGGTTTGCGAAAGAAGTCGGAGAAATCCTCGAAAAGCGCATGCGGACGCTGACGGCGGCCATCGCCGAGGGCCTCGGCTGCAGCGCCGATCTCGACTATCAGTACCGCTATCCCGCCACGATCAACGATGCTGCATCGGCCGCCTTCGTGCGCTCGGTCGCAGCAAAGGACAGTGCCCTTACGGTCGTCGATGCCGCCCCCAGCATGGCTGCGGAAGATTTCGCCTTCATGCTGGAGGAACGCCCCGGCTGTTACCTCTGGCTCGGCGCACGCCGCGAAGGCGCCAACCCCGGCCTGCATTCACCGCACTACGATTTCAACGATGCGATCGTTCCGCAGGGCGTCGACCTCTGGACAAGGCTGATCGCCACATCTCTTGGTCGTTGACCTCAAACCGTTTCCGTCGCACATGACCACCATGGACGTGCTCGACGCGAAAGCGCTCAAGATTTTTATGGCCGTTGCCCGCATCGGATCGATCCGGGGTGCGGCCGAACACATGGGGCTGGCGCCGTCGGTCGTCAGCCGCCAGATCGCCGACACCGAACGCGAGATCGGCCTTGCGCTGTTCGAACGAACAGCACGCGGCACAGTGCTGACGGATGCCGGCGAACTCGTTCTCGAACACGGCAAGCGTGTTCTTGAAGACAACGGCCTGCTCGCCGAACAGCTCGACCAGATCCGCGGCGTCCAGCAGACGCGCATCCGCATTCGTTGCGGCGAAGGTTTCATGGCGGACCTTGTCGAACACGGGCTGTCGTCATTCTCGAGGGCGCATTCATATGTCCGCTATATCGTCGAACTCGGCAGCACCGAGGACGTGGTCGATGCCATCGCCAACAGCGACGCGGATATCGGCATCGCCTACACACCGCTGACGGACCCGCGCATCCGGGCGCTGGCAATCGCCCGCCAGCCGCTTTGCGTCATTGCTCCGATCGGGCATGCCCTCGCCAGCCGCACCGGTCTGAAACTGGCGGACTGTCTGACCTCGCCCTGCGCCATGCTCGGCAAAGGCAACGGCGTCACCCAGATCGTTGCCCGCGTCGCCGCCGACGCCGGCATGGCACTGGCGCCGTTGCTCGAAACTCATTCGATCGAAGTGTTGCGCCGTTTCGTCGCCTCCGGTCTCGGCGTCACCTTCCTGCCGAGGACCGCCGTCTCCGGCGAAATCGACCGCGGCGTCATGCAGGCGGTCGACCTTGAAGATCCGCTGCTGCGCGAGGCGAGCGCTCACCTGATGGTGCGTGCGCATCGCCGCCTGCCGCTCTCGGTAGAAAAACTCGGCCAGCATCTCGCGCAGGAAATGCAGTCCTTCAAAGCCTGAGGCTTACCGAACCGGCATCCGGACGGCCCGTTCTGCACTCAGTTCCACCGACAGGAAACCTTTACGCGAGTTGACGGTTGTAGCTCCAGGACAGAGGAGAAGGTTGGATGGCATCCGTCCGATACATCGTCGCGGACGTCGACGAGGCGGTCGCGTTTTATCGAGACAATCTCGATTTCGAGGTCGATGTCCTCATTGAGCGGTTGCGCCGCGCTGATGCAAGATTCCGTGGTGAAATCAGCGACGGCGGTGCCGGCCGCGCCATCCTACTCGAAGATCCGTCGGGCAACGTCATCGAGCTATTCGAGTTCAAGAAGGACTGAACCTGACGTAAAGCTGATGGCGGCGGGCGGTTGCCTTCGATACGTCGTCTGCTCATGGTCATGGCGCGTTCCGCCACCGACGTCAGGTTCCCGTCTTTGACCAAACGGACGGGCGGGATCCACGCCCATCTCAGTCGTCCGGTTTATGGGTTCACGGCTTAGATCATCGCCGTGGGCAAAGCGGCCACCAGCGCATCGACCGCAAGACGGACTTTCAGCGGCAAGTGCGGCGTGCGCAACCAAAGGGCATAGTTGTCGAACACATATCCCGGCTCGCCTTGCAACACTTCGACAAGGACGCCGGACTTGATGCGGTGGCGAACGAGCCACGACGGCAACCAGGCCAGCCCCATTCCGGCAGCCGCAGCATCGGCGATGGCCTCGAGATCGTCCAGCCGCAAGCGATTGGCGGGCGTCACTTCCAAAACCTGCTGCCCGTCGCGCGGGAAAAGCCAGGGATGCACCCATCCAGGTCTATTATATGTCACCGCATGATGGCCGCCCAGATCGTCGATCTGTCTCGGGGTGCCATGGCGCTCGACATAGGACGGCGATGCGCACACAACCATGCTGTGGCTGGCAAGCCGACGGGCGATCAGCCCGGACCTGTCCTCCAGAGTGCCGGTGCGGATGGCAAGGTCGTAACCATCCTCGGCGAGATCGACGATGCGATCGCCGAAGGAGAGCTCAAGCTCGAGCCTTGGGTATTTCCGGGCAAACTCCATCAGAATGGGCGCGACGCACCGCCGGCCGAGCAGCGCCGGCATGGTGACGCGCAACCGACCGCGCGGCTCGGAAAGCTGATCGGCCGCAAGTGCGTCTGCCGCTTCGGCCTCCGCAAGGATGACACGGCAGCGGTCATAATAGGCGCGACCGAATTCGGTCAGGCTCTGTCGACGCGTCGTGCGGTTGATCAGACGCACGCCGAGCCGCTCTTCGAGAAACCGAACATGCTTGCCGACCATCGGCCCGGAAAGGTCGAGCGCTTCCGAGGCGGCCGCAAACGAGCCGAGATCCACGGCTTTGACGAACACCGCCATGCTCGTAAGGCGATCCATATTCGAAACTCCTGGTTTCTACTGCTCTGCCAAATCCGACATTTATCGAATTCCAGCCGACGCCCATAGCTTATTCAGTTCAATCATTACGGAGTTTATGGCTGATGGCACGCGTCGTTCGTTTTCATGAGCATGGTGGTCCGGAGGTTCTGCGCATTGAGGATCACGATGTTGCCGGACCCGGTACCGGCGAGGTCCAGATTCGCGTCAAGGCCCTTGGCCTCAATCGCGCCGAGGCGCTGCTGCGCTCGGGCCGGTACATCGAGACGCCGACATTGCCGTCCGGTCTTGGCCTCGAGGCTGCGGGGGTGATCGAAACGATTGGCGGCGGGGTCGACGGTTTCGCGCCAGGCGACGCCGTCAGCATCATTCCGCCGATATCGATGGTCCGCTGGCCCGCCTATGGTGAGCTGGTCACCGTCCCTGCCGCGCAGGTGGTCAAGCATCCGCCGTCGCTCAACTGGGAAGCGGCAGCAGCCGTCTGGATGCAATATCTCACGGCCTATGGCGCCCTGATCGACATCGCCAAGCTCGGCAGGCAAGATTTGGTCGTGATCACCGCCGCCTCGAGCAGTGTCGGATTGGCGGCCATCCAGATCGCCAACCTGGTCGGCGCAACCGCAATTGCCGTCACGCGAACCTCTGCCAAGAAGCAGGCCTTGTTCGATTTCGGCGCAGCCCATGTGATCGCCTCAGCGGAGGAAGACCTGGAAGCCCGACTGAAGGAGATTGCCGGTCCGCAGGGCATCCACGTGGTATTCGACCCGATCGGCGGGCCGATATTCGAACCGCTGACGGCGGCGATGTCACATGGCGGCATCCTGATCGAATATGGCGGCCTCAGCCCTGAGCCCACGCCTTTTCCGCTGTTTGCCGTCCTCAGCAAGACGCTGACGTTGCGTGGTTACCTCGTCCACGAGATCATCGGTAATCCCCAGCGGCTGGAGGCGGCCAAGGCCTTCATCCTCGACGGGCTGACCTCAGGTTCGTTGCAACCGGTCATCGCCAGGACCTTTCCGTTCGAGCAGATCGTCGAGGCGCATCGCTATCTCGAGACGAACGAACAGTTCGGCAAGATCGTCGTGACAATCTGACGATTGGAGCATTTCCAGGAAAAGAGCCAAGCGGTTTTCCGTCGGGAATGCCTAAAGCAAAGGGATCGGGCGTTTCTGCCACTCCGCCAAAACCGGAAACGCTCGATGCCTCGGGCCGGCATCCGCTGAACCACCGACGTTGCGGCGCCAGCAACGCAGTGTACCGGCCCCGCCGTCTACCCGCCCCGGATACCCCGTGCCACCTTCTCAGCACCAAAACAAACGCTGAGGGTGACACCGGATATGACGACGAAAGAGAGAGCGATAGGCGTGGTCGGGCTTGGAGCCATGGGGCTCGGCATGGCGACCACGCTCGCCAGCAACGGCTTTGCGGTGAAGGGCTTCGACCTTTCCGACGGCAGACGCAAGCTGGCGGACGAAGGCGGTGTGGCGCCTTGCGAAACGCTTGCCGACGTCTTCGTCGATACCGATTTCATCGTTTTCTCGCTGCCGACCGCCAAGGACGTCGCAGCCGTCGTCGAGGCCAATCTTGACGCCCTGAAGGCTGCCGACGACCGTGTCGTCATCATCGACACGTCCACGTCGGAACCCGACGTTTCGCGCGATCTCGCCGCCGGTCTCAACGCACTTGGCCACGGTTTCCTCGATGCGCCCGTCTCGGGCGGGCCGGCGGGTGCTGCAAGCGGCATGCTGACGATGATGATCGGCGGCAGTGACGCCGATGTTACCCGCGCGAAAATGGTGATCGATGCGATGGCGGCCAAGGCCCTGCATGTGGGCCCAAGCGGTGCCGGCAATGTCGCCAAGCTCGTCAACAACTTGCTTGCAGCCGCCCATATGGTGACGACGGGCGAGGGCCTGAAGCTGGCGCTTTCGGCAGGGCTAGAGCCCGAACAGGCGCTCAAGGTGCTGAACGCCGCCTCGGGCAAATCGATGATCAGCGAAGTGCATTTCCCGACCTGGGTGATGAACGACCGCTTCGACAGCGGCTTCACCATGGGCCTGATGCGCAAGGACGTGCGGCTTGCAAGTGAGCTTGCCGCCCGCACCGGCGCCGCACTGCCGCTTTCGGCGGCAGTCGCTCGGCTCTGGGCCGAAAGCCCGCTCGACAATGCCGACGACTTCACCCGCATGGGCGCCTTTCGCGCCACGGCCAACGACAACTGAGACGACAAGGGGAAGACAATGAACGACATGACCATGCCGGCCGCCAAGGCCGAGCGCATCCGCGCGCTGTTTCATGGCTTCCTGCCCGGCAGCGAGATCGGAAGCTATGTCGACGGCGTGCTGGTGGCAGGCTCCGGGCCTGAGCAGAACCTGACCGACCCGGCGACCGGCGAGGTTTTCGCCACGTTCAAGGACGCCGGCAACGACGTCATCGATGCGGGCATGGAAGCGGCGACGCGGGCGCAGCGCGAGTGGATGGCCATGACGGCATCCGCCCGCGGCCGGGTGATGAACGAGATCGCCCGCAAGATCCGTGAGCGCGCACCGGAACTGGCCGAGCTCGAAAGCCGTTCCGCTGGCCGGCCGATCCGCGATATCCGCGGCGAAGCGCTGCGGGTCGCCGAGATGTTCGAATATTATGCCGGCTGGTGCGACAAGCTGCACGGCGAGGTCATTCCGGTCCCGACCTCACACCTGAACTACATCAGGCACGAACCGGTCGGCGTCGTTGCCCAGATCACGCCCTGGAACGCGCCGCTCTTTACCGGCGGCTGGCAGATCGCACCGGCGATCTGCGCCGGCAACGGCGTCGTGATCAAACCGTCGGAGCTGACGCCGCTCAGCACGCTTGTCCTCGGAGCACTTTGCGAGGCGGGCGGCGCACCGCGCGGACTCGTCAACGTCATCGCCGGCCAGGGCGTGACCGCAGGCGCCGCGATGGTTGCCCATCAGCAGACAGCGCTCGTCGTCTTCGTCGGCTCGGCCCAGGCCGGATCTGCGATTGCGGCAGCAGCTGCGAAGAACGTCGTGCCCTGCATTCTCGAACTCGGCGGCAAGTCCGGCAACATCGTCTTTGCCGATGCGGATGTCGGCCGGGCGATCGTCGGCGCGCAGTCGGCCATCTTCTCGGGCGCCGGCCAGAGCTGCGTTGCCGGTTCCCGTCTGTTGATCCACCGCTCGGTGCATCAGCAATTCGTCGAGCGTTATGCCCGCGCCGCCGAACGCATCCCGGTCGGCGATCCCTATCTCGACGCCACCCAGATTGGCCCGATCAACAATGCCAGCCAATGGGCAAAGATCGACGAGATGGTGCGCCAGGGTGTTGCCGAAGGCGCAACGCTTGCAACCGGCGGCGCCAAGCCCGCAGCGCTTTCGTCCTCCGGCGGCTTCTTCTTTGCCCCGACCATCCTCGACAACGTCAAGCCCGACATGACCATCGCGCGCGAGGAAGTCTTCGGCCCGGTCGTCGGCGTCACGGTCTTTGACGACGAGGAAGAAGCGGTGGCGCTTGCCAACAACAACCCTTACGGTCTCGCGGGCGCTGTGTGGACACGGGACGTCGGGCGAGCCCACCGCATGGCCGCGCGCGTGCGCGCCGGCACGTTCTGGATCAATGGCTACAAGACGATCAGCGTGATGTCGCCCTTCGGCGGCTTCGGCCGCTCCGGATACGGCCGCTCCAGCGGCCGCGACGCGCTGCTCGCCTACACCCAGACAAAGAGCGTCTGGGTCGAAACCGCGGAAAATCCTGCCGTCGTCTTCGGCTATGCCCCGGAGGCGTAGGGCAGTCGAGCGAATGAAATGACAGAAGGGCCGGCGACGCCGACCCTTCTCTCTTGCTCGGGGCCGTTTCGTCAGGCGGCGCGGCTCCAGCTTTCGCGCGTTGCAACACCTTCCAGCTTGAACTTCGCCAGCATCGTGCGGAGCTGGCGGCTTTCTTCGGCGAGCGTTCCGCTCGCAGCCGTCGTTTCTTCAACCATTGCCGCATTCTGCTGGGTCATCTGGTCCATGTGGTTGACCGAGGTATTGATCTCCTGCAGTGCGGTTGCCTGTTCGCGTGCGGCGGTCGCGATCGTATTGACGTGGCCGCTGACATTGTTGACCAGGGTCTCGATCTCCAACAGCGCCTCGCCGGTCGAGCGCACCAGCGACACGCCGTTTTCGACCTCGCTTGCGGAGCTGTGGATCAGCGTCTTGATCTCCTTGGCGGCGTTCGCCGAACGCTGCGCCAACTCGCGGACTTCCTGGGCGACGACGGCAAAGCCGCGTCCGGCCTCGCCGGCACGGGCGGCCTCGACGCCAGCGTTGAGCGCCAGTAGATTGGTCTGGAAGGCGATCTCGTCGATCACCGAGATGATCTGGTTGATCCGGTTCGACGAATCCTCGATGCGGCCCATGGCGTCGATTGCGCTGCGCACGATCGCACCCGATCGTCCGGCACTGTCCTTGGTGGCGCGCACCATCTCGTGCGCCTCATTGGCCCGCGCAGACGCGGTCCGGACCGTCGAGGTGATTTCGTCGAGGGCCGCCGCTGTCTCTTCGAGTGCTGCCGCCTGTTGCTCGGTACGCTTCGACAAATCGTTAGCCGCCGAGCTCAACTCCACCGAATTGTCGTTGATCGTGCCCGCCGCAGTACGGACGTTCTGCATCGTCGAGCGCAGGGTCACCATCGTGGCGTTGACGTTGGTCTGAAGCTCGGCGAACGCGCCGTGGAATTCACCGCGCATGGATTGCGTCAGGTCGGCGTCTGCGAGTGCTGCCACGACGCGGCGGACCTCGTTGACCGTCAAATCGACGCTCGATACCAGCTCGTTGACGCTGGCGGCAAAGCGGTTGAGGTCCTCGTTATCGTAGTCCTTGGTGATGCGACCGGTGAAATCGCCGGCAACGGCCGCGGCAACCACGATGCTGATGTTGGACTGGAGATCGCTGCTGCGTGCATGCAGCGCCGCCTCCTGGGCCTTCATGTCGCGCATGCTGATGGCGTTCTTGCGGAAGACTTCGACGGCGCGGCCCATCTCGCCGATCTCGTCGCGGCGTGAAGGGTCGGCGCCATCGCCATCAAGCTTGCCGTCGGCAAGTTCGCTCATGATCGACGTCAGCGTTTGCACCGGAAGCACGATGCCGCGGCGCGCGACGAGCAGGCTGACGGCCACGCCGAAGACGATACAGGCGCCGGCTGCAGCCAAGAGGATCGTCATCGCGACGGAGGAAGATTCGAGCGCCTCGGCGCGAGCAGCGGCAAGAGCATCGCCGGAATAGGTGCTGTAGGCCTTGACGGCGGACGTCACGGTCTTCTGGGCGTCGAGCGCCTTGTCGAGCGCGGCCTTGACGGCAGCGGCGTCGGCGCCATTCGATCCGGCGACGGCAATCATTGCGCGGATCTCGTCGAAATAGCTGTTCAGCGTCGTGCGGATGTCGTTGAGAAGCTTGTCCTCGGCATCGTCGGCGACCGCCTCGATCTTGGTGACGCGAGCGAGCATTTCAGCGGCGCGCGTTTCCGTTTCCGCACCGAACTCCGAAGCCTTACCGGGCGTTGCCGCAAGTTGATAGGTCATGCGGCTGATGGCGATGATATCGACCCTGAGGTCCATCGCCTCGCGCGCGGCTTCTTCGCGGGCGCCGACTTCGACGATCGTCGTGCCGAGTGAAGAGAGCCCGCGCGCACCGGCAAGGGCGATCAGGGTTGACGAAATGCCCATGACCACGACCACGAGGCCGACCTTGGTCAATATCGATAAATTCTTGAACGCCACTGCCGTGACTCCTGTGATGTCGCGATCGCGCTGGTTTGCAGGACATGGTCGGCCAAACCGGTGGGAGGAGACCCGGAATGTTGCGCGCGCTCCGAGGGAGGAGGCGGAGATCTCAAGCGCACCGACCGAGAGATACTTAGTAATTGCGAATTTAAATTAGCGTTAAAACAGCAACATCAGGATCGGCCCGGCCAAGGCGGCGCCCATCCGAACGGCCTTTCAAACGCAAAGCGGGCGGGCGATTTCTCGCCCGCCCGCAGACCGCCGCAGCAGTCTTGGGAGATCATTTCTTGCCGTAGCCGCCGCCCGTGGGCGTGACGACGGTAAAGGCCTCGCCGGCTTCCAGAACCGTATGGGCGCAGCCCGACAGCTCTTCGGTTCGCCCGTCGTTGCGACGGACGAGGTTCTGGCCGAGATTGCCGGGCTCACCGCCCTTGATGCCGAAGGGTGCAACACGGCGGTGACCGGAAAGGATCGCGAAGTCGAGCTTTTCCCGGGCACGAATGGTGCGTTTCGTGCCGTCGCCGGCCGACCACTTACCCTTGCCGCCGGAGCCGCGGCGGATGTGGAAGTCCTCCAGCACCACCGGGAAGCGGGTCTCAAGAATTTCCGGATCGGTCAGACGCGAATTAGTCATATGGGTGTGGACCGCATCGGCGCCATTGTAACCCGGCCCCGCCGACGCGCCCGAGCAGATCGTCTCGTAATACTGGTAGTGCGCGTTGCCGAAGGTCAGATTGTTCATCGTGCCTTGAGCGCCTGCCTGGCTTTCGACGGCACCGAAGAGGCAGTTGGTGACAGCCTGGCTGACTTCGACATTGCCGGCAACGACCGCTGCGGGATAACGCGGGGTCAGCATCGTGCCTTCCGGGATGACGATGTGGATCGGCCTGAGGCAACCGGCGTTCATCGGGATATCGGCCTCGACGAGAACGCGGAAGACATAAAGCACCGCCGCCCGAGTGACGGGAGCGGGCGCATTGAAATTGTCCGAACGCTGTTCCGACGTGCCGGTGAAGTCGACGGTGGCCTCGCGCTTGTCACGATCGACGGTGATCTTCACCACGATCTTGCAGCCCTGATCCATCTCGTAGGAGAATTCGCCGTTAGGCAGTTGGTCCAGCACGCGGCGCACGCTTTCGGCGGCATTGTCCTGGACGTGGCCCATATAGGCCTCAACGACATCCTCGCCGAACTGCGCGATCATCTTCTTGAGTTCCGCCACGCCCTTTTCGTTGGCGGCAACCTGCGCCTTCAGGTCGTTGACGTTCTGCACGATGTTGCGAACCGGATAGCGCGCGCCATTGAGCAACGCCTCAAGTTCGGCCTCGCAGAAGCGGCCGGCATCGATGAGCTTGAAGTTGTCGATATAGACGCCTTCTTCCTCGATGTTGGTCGCCAGCGGCGACATTGAGCCGGGCGAAATTCCGCCGATATCGGCATGATGGCCGCGGCTTGCGACCCAGAATCGGATCTCCCTGCCCTGGTCGTCGAACACGGGCGTGCAGACGGTCAGGTCGGGCAGATGTGTGCCACCGTTATAGGGCGCATTGATCAGGAAGACGTCGCCGGGGTGAATGACCGGGTTCTCGCGGATCGCAGTTGCGACCGAGGCATCCATCGAGCCCAGATGCACCGGCATGTGCGGCGCATTGGCAACGAGATTGCCCCTGTTGTCAAAGACCGCGCAGGAGAAATCGAGACGCTCCTTGATGTTCACGGAGTAGGCGGTGTTCTGCAGAGTCACGCCCATCTGCTCGGCGATCGACATGAAGAGATTGTTGAAAATCTCGAGCATGACCGGATCGGCCTTGGTGCCGATCGCGCTGCGCGCCGGCAGCGCCTTGACGCGGCGAAGCACGATATGGTCCTTGGCAGTCAGTTCCCCCTGCCAGCCGTCCTCGACGATAACGGTCTGGTTCGGCTCGATGATGATCGCCGGACCGTCAAGGCGTTGGCCCGGCTTGATCTCGGAGCGAAGCGCCACCGGCGCATCGTGGAACTGGCCCTGGGAATAGAAGCGGGTGCTGCGGCTAAGCGCGGGCGCGCCTGCCGTCGTCGCCAGGCCTTCACCTTCCATCTGGGCAGCGCCGCCGCCGACGGTTTCGACCTCGACAGCGTCGATCACCAGCGCCTTGTTGTCGGCGACGAAGCCGAAGCGGCGCTTGTGCAAGGTCTCGAATTCGGCGCGTAGGCGGGCGATATCGTCATGCCCGGGGAAGGTCGCATCGACAGCCAGGACCGTGTCGGTGCCGGCATAGCGGATATGGGCGCGAAGATGGGTGCGGATCTCGTTGCGGGCGATGCCCTGTGCTTCGAGTTCGCCGAGGCATTCGACCTGCAGGTCGGACCCAAGCTCGGCAAGCGCCGAAGGCGCCTTGTCGTCGAGCGCAACGCCGAGCGCCTTCTGACGGGTGGCGCGGATATCGGCGAGCCCCATGCCATAGGCCGACAGCAGGCCGGACATAGGATGCACCAGAATGCTCTTCATCCCCAGCTGATCGGCGACAAGGCAGGCATGCTGGCCACCGGCGCCGCCGAAGCAGCTGAGCGCGTAACGCGTCACGTCATAGCCGCGCTGGACCGAGATCTTCTTGATCGCCTCGACCATGTTGGCGACCGCAATGCGGATGAAACCGTCGGCAACATCCTCAGGCGCCCGGCCATCGCCGATTTCGGCTGCCATCGCCGCGAAACGCTGACGCACCGTCTCGACATCGAGCCGCTCGTTCTGCTCCGGCCCGAACAGCGCCGGGAAGAATTCCGGCATCAGCTTGCCGAGCATCACATTGGCATCGGTGACCGCAAGCGGGCCGCCGTTGCGATAGCAGGCAGGGCCCGGATTGGCGCCGGCGGAATCCGGTCCGACGCGGAAGCGCTCGCCGTCGAAATGCAGGATCGAACCGCCGCCGGCGGCAACCGTGTGGATCAGCATCATCGGCGCGCGCACGCGCACGCCGGCGACTTCGGTTTCGAAGGCGCGCTCGTATTCGCCGTCGAAATGGGCAACGTCGGTAGAGGTGCCGCCCATGTCGAAGCCGATGACGCGGTCGAAACCGGCCGCTTCACCGGTTTTGGCCAAGCCGACGACACCGCCAGCCGGACCAGAGAGGATCGCATCCTTGCCCTGGAACATGTCGGCGGCCGTCAGGCCACCCGACGACATCATGAACATGACCCGCGCGCCGGAGCGCTCGACGTCGAGTTCGCTCGACACCTGCGCCACATAGCGGCGCAGCACCGGCGAGAGATAGGCGTCGATGACGGTGGTATCGCCGCGACCGACATATTTGATCAGCGGCGAGACTTCGTGGCTGACCGACACCTGCTCGAAGCCCATTTCGCGGGCAAGCCGGGCGACCAGCGCCTCGTGCTCCGGATATTTATAGGCGTGCATGAAGACGATCGCGACGGTGTTGTAACCCTGGTCGCGAAGCGCCGTCAGCGCCTGGCGCGCCTCGGCCTCATCCAGTGCCTGCTCGACCGTGCCGTCGGCCAGCACCCGTTCGCCGAGCTCCACAATATCCTTGTAGAGCGCTTCCGGCTTGATGATTTCGGTGGCGAAGATGTTCTTGCGCTCCTGGTAACCGATCCTGAGCGCGTCACGGAAACCGCGCGTCGTCACCAGTGCGAGCGGTTCGCCCTTGCGCTCAAGCAGCGCATTGGTCGCGACCGTCGTGCCCATACGCACTTCGCTGATGAGCCCGGTCGGGATCGGCGTGCCGGTCGGCAGGCCAAGATGCAGGCGGATGCCGTGCACGGCGGCATCACGATAGGCTTCCGGATTCTCCGACAGCACCTTGCGCGCATGCAGAACGCCTTGCGGGTCCCTGCCGATCACGTCGGTGAAGGTGCCGCCACGGTCGATCCAGAAGTCCCAGCTGCCGGTTTCGCGTGCGCTCATCGTCCATCCCTCTCACTCGTCTGCCGCCAGCTCGGGTCGGCTCCGAAATTCATCAAAGCAGTTCGTTGACAAAATGTCGATAAAATGATGACATAAAATCGTCAAGATGAGGAAGTGCTGAATGACGAAGAAGTCTGAGGAGAGCTTTGAAGGGAGGGAATGGGCGCAAGACGCTTTGCCCGACCACATGAAGCCCGTGTCCGCGATCGGACCGATCGTCTCCTCCGCACATCTGGCCGAAGGCGGGTCCCCAGGGCTCTCGGAAGTCGAGTACGGTCTGATTCTCGCTTCTCACGCGTTTCATCGCTGGATGGTGCGCTGCATGGCTGCCGCCGGTGTGCCCGGCCTTTCCTCCACAGAAATTCTCATCCTGCATACGATCCGCCACCGCGACCGCGGCAAGAAGCTCGCCGATATCTGCCTCGTGCTCGACATCGAAGACACGCATGTGGCGACCTATGCCATCCGCAAGCTCGAGGCGGCCGGCCTTGTCACCACAGGCAAGGCGGGCAAGGAAAAGACCATCCAGATCACCGACAAGGGCGCGGAAGCCTGCACCCGTTATGCGCAAATCCGCGAGCGCCTGCTCGTGACCTCGACGGCCAATGCCCGCCCTTCCGAGGAGACACTCTCGGAAATCGCCGCTGTGCTGCGCTTCATGTCGGGGGCCTATGAACAGTCCGCGCGTGCCGCGACCACATTGTGACAAGGAAGATCGCGTGACCGCTGATACGACACCCCCGCTGCTGGCCGTAGAAAACCTGTCCGTCGCCTTCAATGGCAATGCCGTCGTCGAAGACCTGAGCTTTTCGGTCACCGCGGGACGGACGCTGGCAATCGTCGGCGAATCGGGCTCCGGCAAATCGGTGACCTCGCTTTCGATCATGCGGCTTGCCGACATGATGGGAGGTCGGTTCCCCTCCGGTCGCATCCTGTTCCAGGGCAAGAACGGCGCGGTGAACCTGACGGCCGAACCGCAGAAAGCGATGCGCAGCATTCGCGGCAAGGAGATCGCCATGATCTTCCAAGAGCCGATGACGTCGCTCAATCCGGTGTTCACGATCGGTGACCAGATCGCCGAAGTGCTGATGCTGCACGAGAAGATGACGAAAGCCGAAGCTCTCACCGAGACATGCCGGCTGCTCGACATGGTGCGGCTGCCCGATTCCGCCGAGCTCGTCGGCCGTTATCCGCACCAGCTCTCCGGCGGCATGCGCCAACGCGTCATGATCGCCATGGCGCTTGCCTGTCGCCCGAAGCTTTTGATCGCCGACGAGCCGACGACGGCGCTCGACGTGACCATCCAGGCCCAGATCCTCACCATCATCCGCGACCTCCAGAAGGAGCTCGGCATGGCGGTGATCTTCATCACCCATGACATGGGCGTCGTCGCCGAAATGGCCGACGATGTCGTCGTCATGTGGAAGGGCCGCAAGGTCGAGGAAGGTCCGGTCGCCGAGATCTTCGCCAATCCACAACATCCCTATACCCAGACGCTTCTTTCCGCCGTGCCGAAGCTCGGCAGCATGACCGGCGAAGACTTCCCCAAGCGCATGCCGCTGACGATGATGATCGACGGCGCGCCGAAGCTTGTGGGCGAAGAGCATATCCAGCGCACCGCCCGCTACGACGCAGCACCGATCCTCTCCGTGCGCGATCTCGTTACACGCTTTGACGTCAAGAAGAACCTTTTCGGCAGGGCCACGCACCGCGTTCACGCAATTGAAAATGTCAGCTTCGACATTTTCCCGGGCGAGACCCTGGCACTTGTCGGCGAATCCGGTTCCGGCAAGTCGACGATCGGCCGTACAATCCAGCAGCTCCAGAGCGCCACCTCAGGTGAAATCCTCTTCGGCGGACGCCCGGTCTCCGCCATGAGCTTTGCCGAGCGCCAGCGGCTGAAACAGGAAATCCAGTACATCTTCCAGGATCCCTTCGCCTCACTCGACCCGCGCAAGACCGTCGGTTTCTCGATTGCCGAACCGATCCGCACCCATGGGCTGATCCTTGGCAACAAGGAAATCGAAAAGCGCGTTCACGAACTGCTCGAGCGGGTGGGGCTGACCTCCGCCCATGCCGAGCGTTACCCGCATGAGTTCTCCGGCGGTCAACGCCAGCGCGTCTGTATCGCCCGGGCGCTCGCATCCCGGCCCAAGCTCATCATCGCCGACGAGGCGCTATCGGCGCTCGACGTGTCGATCCAGGCCCAGATCATCAATCTGTTCATGGAGCTGCAGGAACAGGAAGGCCTCGCCTATCTTTTCATCAGCCATGACATGGCCGTGGTCGAGCGCATGAGCCACCGCGTCGCCGTGCTCTATCTCGGCCAGGTGATGGAATTCGGTAGCCGCCGCCAGGTGTTCGAAACCCCGACCCATCCCTATACCCGCCGGCTGCTATCGGCCGTTCCGGTCGCCGATCCCGGCAAGGGGCGCGACCGGGGGATGATCGAAGGCGAGATCCCGAGCCCGATCCGGCGTGTCGGAGAAGAACCCGCGGTGCTTCCGCGCAAGGAGATCGCGCCGGGCCATTTCGTGGCCCTGGACGCGTAAAGCCGCTTTCTCTTTTCAGGGGAAGGCAGTCGAAACAGGAGTGAGTAAAAAATGATCAACAAAAAGGGGATCCACGCCGCCTTCATCGCGCTTGCGCTGACTGGCAGCTTTCTGACGGCCGCGCCGGCCTTTGCCGCCGGCACATTGACGGTTTCGTCGCCACAGGATCCGGGCAGCTGGGATCCGGTCGACACCTTCCTCGTCAACTGGGCATCTGTCTCCACCAACATTTTCGACGGCCTGACCTATCGCGGCCCTGACCGCAAGCTGGTTCCAGGCCTTGCAACCGCCTGGGAAGAGCTCGACGGCGGCAAGCGCCTGCGCTTCACGCTGCGCGAAGGCGTCAAGTTCCACAATGGCGAGCCTTTCAACGCCGAAGCCGTGAAATACACCTTCGATCGCCTGCTCGGCGAAGAAGGCTCCAAGGGGCCACAGAAATCCAACTATGCGGTCATCGAGCGTGTCGAGATCGTCGACGAGAAGACCGTCGATCTCCACCTGAAGTCACCGGATCCTGTTCTACTGACCAAGCTCGCCGGCTACGGCGCGATGATCGTGCCGCCGAAATACATCCAGGAAAAGGGTGAGGACTATTTCAACACCCATCCTGTCGGTACCGGCCCATTCAAATTCGTCTCCTATGAGCCGAAGGTGGCGATCAAGCTCGAAGCCTTCGCCGATCATTGGGGCGGCGCACCGAAGCTTTCCAACCTCGACTTCCGCTTCATCGCCGAGCCGGCAACCGCCGTTGCCGAATTGCAGGCCGGCCGCGTCGATCTCGTCATCCCGCCGACCATCCCGATCGGCATGATCCCGACGATCGAGGGTGACGACAAGCTCGAACTCGTCTCGACCCCCGGCCCGACCGTCTATGCGCTGCGTTTCAACACCCGCGACGGCATCACCAAGGATCCGAAGGTCCGCAAGGCGCTGATCCTCGGCGTCGACCGCGACACCATCATCCAGTCGATCCTCGGCGGCCAGGCCGCTCCGATCGCCAGCTTCCAGGGCGAACTGTCGTTCGGCTTCGACCCAAGCATGAAGCCGTTGCCATACGATCCGGAGCAGGCGAAGGCGCTGTTGAAGGAAGCGGGCGTCGCGCCGGGTGCTTCCGTCCAGATCGACGTGCGCGGCAACGACGCAACCTTCAACGAAGTTGTTCAGGCCGTCGCCAGCTACCTGCAGCTCGTCGGCATCAACGCGACGATCAAGCCTTACGAAACCAACGTTCTGTTGAACGACATCATCCCGGCCGGCAAGACGGGCGCGATGTTCCAGCAGGCCTGGGGCGGCTGGACGCTCGATTACGACAACACGGCCTACTCGATGTACCACTCGGGTGAAAAGTGGAACCCGTACGACAGCGACGCCGAACTCGACAAGCTGCTCGAATCCCAGCGCTCGATCACCGATCAGCCCAAGCGCGAGGAAATCCTCAAGCAGATCGCCAACTACGCCGCCGACCGTGCGCTGGAAATGCCGCTCTACAACCTCAACGCCATCTTCGGCGTGAGCAAGCGCGTCAAGAACTTCACGCCTGTTCCCGACAGCCGCCTGCGGCTGACGGACGTCACGGTCGAGTAACAATCAGATCCGCCGCTTCCCAACAGCGAGCGGCGGGTCGTCTTCATGAAGGGCGGGTAAGTTGGCCGGATTTTTGATCAAACGTGTTCTGCAGGCGGTGTTCGTTGTTTTCGTCGTAACGCTCATCGTCTCCTTTGCCATCCGCCTGACGGGCGACCCGGCACTGATGCTCGCCCAAGGTGCGGGTAGCGTCACCGAGGAAGACCTCTCGCGCATCCGCGAGGCGCTCGGCCTCAACCAACCCTTCATGACGCAGTATTTTGCCTTCATCAAAGGCCTGTTCACATTGGATTTCGGCCGCTCGTTCATGGGCGGCACACCGGTCTCGCAGCTGATTGCCGCCGCCCTGCCGGCAACGATGATGCTGGCCTTCGCGTCACTCATCGTTTCGATCATCATTTCGATCCCGCTCGGCATCAAGGCGGCTGTCGCCCGCGGCAAATGGGCTGATCAGGCGATCCGCATCCTCTCGCTCGTTGGCCTGTCCTTCCCGAACTTCTGGCTGGCGATCATGCTGGTGCTGTTGTTTTCGATCACCCTCAAATGGTTGCCGCCGAGCGGCATGGACGGGTTTGCGAGCTTCATCATGCCGGCTGTCACCATGGGCATCATCCTGACGGCAACCAATGTCCGCCTGGTGCGCACGGCGATGCTCGAAACCCTGCAGTCGCAATACATCATGGTGGCCCGCGCCAAGGGCCTCAGCGAAAGCAAGGTGCTCTACAAGCATGCGCTGCGTAACTGTGCCATCCCGCTCATCACCTATTTCGGCCTCCAGTTCGGCGGTCTTCTCGGCGGCATCGTCGTCGTGGAGCGCGTGTTCAACTGGCCGGGCATGGGCACCCTCGCCTTCGACGCCGTCGGCGCCCGCGACTATCCCGTGCTGCAGGCCGTCATCACCGTGCTCTCGCTGATGATCGTCGGCGTCAACCTCATCGTCGACATCGCCTATGGCCTCGTCGACCCGCGCATCCGGACGGAGTGAGCCGATGACCACCAAGGCCGCAAACACCCGTTTCGCCCGTTTCCGCAACCTCGAATTCATCCTCGGCGCGCTGCTTGCCGGCGGCATGTGCCTCGCTGTTCTCTTGTCAGGTGTGCTCTTTCCGGGCGGCGCCGACAAAATCGATCTGATGGCGCGGCTGACGCCGCCCTTCGTCAACTGGGCACATCCGCTCGGCACCGACCCGCTCGGCCGTGACGTGCTTGCTCGCGTCGTTGCCGGCGGCAAGATTTCCCTGCTCGTCGGCTTCACCTCGGTAGCCGGTGCCGTCGTAATCGGCGTGGTGATGGGCCTCGTCTCCGGCTACTATCGCGGCTTCTGGGACATGGTCGTCATGCGATTTGCCGACGTGCAGCTGGCGCTGCCCTTCATCCTGCTCGCCATCACCTTCATCGCCATCGTCGGCGGCGGGCTGACCAACACGATCGTGCTACTGATCATCTCGCAATGGGTGCAATATGCCCGTCTCGTGCGCGGCTCGGTGCTGTCGCTGCGCGAACGGGAGTTCATCCAGTCGGCCCGCGCCATCGGCGTTCGCGATGTGAAGATCCTGTTCCAGCATCTGCTGCCGAACCTGATCGGCCCGGTCATCGTGTTGATGACGCTCAACGTTGCCAACAACATCCTGCTCGAGAGCAGCCTGACCTTCCTCGGCCTCGGCGTCGACCCGCTGATCCCGAGCTGGGGCGGCATGCTCGCCGACGGCCGCACCTACCTGCAGAACGCCTGGTGGGTCAGCGTCTTCCCAGGCCTTGCAATCCTTCTTACCGTCCTTGGCCTCAACCTTCTCGGCGACTGGCTGCGCGACAGTCTCGACCCAACAGGCAGAACTTCACGATGACCACAATTTTCGAAGGGACGTTCGAGCGCACGCTCGACACCATGCTCGCAACCTATGGCAAGGAGGTTGCTCGCGGCACCCGGCTGGAGGCATGGCTCTTCGATGATCGCGAAAGCCGCAGGGCGGCCGAGCAGAAGCTTGGTGCCTTCGGCGTCGAGGCAAAGCTCAGGAGCGCCTACAAGCCGCTCTTGCACTTCTTTCTCGAGGAGGTCGACCGCAAGGCACTGAAGCGCGTCGATATCCGCTATCCGCAGCCCGAAAACTGCCCGGCGAACCGCTTCCTGCTCGAAGCCTATCCGCTGGCAGCGCTCGTCGGCGACGCCGAGATCGTCTTTGTCGGCGGCAGCGATACGGCACTAACCTACGACGTCGCGCTGACCTTTGCCGACGGATGCACGGAAGCCCATACGGTGTTTGCGCCCAACCGCCAGCACACCGATTTCATCGGCGAAACACTCCTGTCTCCGACCGGCTGGGTCCGTCTCGACGACAGCAGCAGCAAGCGGAGGGAATGCCACCTCGAAACTGACTATGAGCGGCTGTTTGCAGGCGCCATGCGTGCAATCGCCGAGCACGGCTGGGGCGACAGCGAACCCTATTTCGACGAACTCAACATCCGTGCGACGTTGCCGATCAACGATCTGCAGCTGCCGGTCGGCGAAGAGGTCGTCAGCCTGCGCGAAGCGATGCATGAGGACTTCTATTTCTCGCTGCTCGAAGTCTTCCAGAAGAAGTCGGGCCGTCCGTTGGGCGACCGTGGCCTGAAACCCGGCCAGATCGTCCCCGAAATCGTCTTTGCCGATGGCAAACCCACGGTTCGCGTCGAAACCCGACCGCTCGCGACGACGGACGCCGACGGCGAAATCCAACCTCTCGACACGGCTCAGGCACCGCTCGCGGTTGCGCAGATCCATGCCGAACTGGAAAAGATCGAAGGCCAGCCCTTTGAAGCACATTCGCGGGCCGGTCGCCCGGTCAAGGCGCGCTATCACAAAGGCACCGATGCTGCCGTGATGATCAGCGGCGGCCAGCACCCCAACGAGACCACCGGCATCGTCGGCGCATTGCGCGCGGCTCAGACGCTGGCCACTCTCCCCAGCACGCACTTCACGATATCTCCGCTCGAAAACCCCGACGGTTATGCCGTTCACCAGCGGTTGCGTGCCGATAACCCGCTGCACATGCATCACGCCGCCCGCTACACTGCGCTTGGCGACGATCTTGAATATCGCGCCGGCGCCGCCCTCAACGAGCGGGCGATCCGCAACGAGGCCGAAGCCCTGTCGGGCGCCGAGCTTCATGTCAACCTGCACGGCTACCCCTCGCACGAATGGACACGGCCGCTGTCCGGCTATGTGCCGCGCGGCTTTGCCATGTGGACGCTGCCGAAGGGCTTCTTCCTGATCATGCGCCACCACGCCGATTGGGAAGCGCGTGCCGAACAGTTGATCGAAGCGGTGACGGCTCGACTCGCCACTGTGCCCGGTCTTCTCGCCTACAATGATCAGCAGATCGCGCTTTACGAAACCCATGCGGGCGAGACCGGCTTCCGCATCATCAACGGCTTCCCCTGCATGATCTCCGTCGACGATCGCCACAAGGCGCCGCTGACGCTGATCACGGAATATCCCGACGAAACCATCTATGGCGACGCCTTCGTTTCCGGCCATGACGCGCAACGGGAGACGGTTCTGGCCGCCTACGAGGCGTTCCAGTCGATGATGGCAGTCGCCTAGGCTTCGCCCGGCAAATCTTTCAAGGATGTGATGGGCTTTCGGGGCCGTCACATCTGCCCGTTTCACCGGCATGCGTATCGCCGCCGCCATGCCCGGTGAATGAGCTACTGCGCGGTTCATACGTGCGGTAGCGAACTGCGCAGCGCGCGTGCTGTTCGGTGCGGCCATACGGCAGGCTCTCGCGCATTCTCTGCTTCCTCGATGCGCCGATGACGATCGCCTCCGTGATAATCCCTGCACGAACGCCCTTTCGCCAAGACGCGCATATACCTGCCTCTCATATCGCTTGGAGCCGCCGGATACCGTAAAGGCTGCCGCCGCAGCGTTGCGGCCGCATTGCGCGCCAGCCTGTAAATGATGCAGTCAGAGCGCGAACCAACCGCAACTTTGCGGCAATGGTCCTCAAGCAAATGTGCGCCTACCGCACAGACACGTTGGAGAATCGAGACATGCGCCTACTCCTTGTTGAGGACGAGCCTGAGATGGCTGCCGCGCTCGGCGTTGCCCTTGGCCGCTACGACATGATCCTCGACCATGCGCCGTCGCTCGATCACGCCATCGCCGCGATGGCCAATCAGGTCCATGACGCGATCATTCTCGACCGGCAATTGCCTGACGGAGACGGGTTGACGCTCATTCCCCGTGTTCGCGCGCTGAAGTCGGGCATCCCGGTGATCGTGCTGACGGCGCGTGGCGCCGTCGACGAGCGGATCAAGGGGCTGGACATGGGGGCCGACGATTATCTCGCCAAACCCTTCGCGGTCGAGGAACTGCTGGCACGGCTTCGCGCATTGATGCGGCGGGCACCCGATATCGCACCGATGACCGCGCGCATCGGCAATCTTGTCTTCGATTTCGGCGCTCGGGAAGCGCGGATCGACGGCCGCGTGCTCGAACTTCCCCGCCGGGAACTGCTTGTGCTCGAAGCGCTGGCGCGACGGCAGGGGCGCACCGTGCAACGCTCGACGCTGGAGGAATCCGTCTACGGGTACGACGACGAAATCCAGTCCAACTCGCTCGACGCCCATGTTTCGAGACTGCGCAGGAAATTGCTGGAGTCCGGCTCCGGCGTGGAGATCCACGGCATTCGTGGGGTCGGCTACCTGCTGAGACCGATGTCATGAGCGACAACCCCAACCACTCGCTGAAGAAGCGGCTCATCTGGCACATCCTCACATTTCAGGTGCTGCTGCTCGTTGCCGTCATTGCAGGCTTCATGGCGCTTTTGATCCGGGCCGATCTCGGCGGCATGATCCTTGATGCCAGTTCGGCGTCGATTGCCGCCAGTGCCGTCGAGGTGACCCCCGACCAGAAACTGAGGCTGAAAAACACGCCGCAGCTTCAGGCCCTGCTCGCCGAAACGCCGGGCTTCTGGTTCGTCGTGCGCAACGAGCGCGGCGACACGATCCAAAGCGGGCCGGTCCCCGATGCCTATCGCGGCATCGGCGAGCATCTCGACCGCGTCGCCTTCGCCGACATCCGCGACGGACTGGAACCCTACCTGCTCTCGGCGATCGTTCGCGCGATCGAGACCGAGAACGGCACTTACACGGTTCTGACCGGCGGCGGACGCCTGTGGAGCGCCTCGTTCGCGGTGTTTTTCCTGACGAACCTGCTGCTGCTGCCGATCGTGCTCATCCTCGTGCTCATTCCCGCCTTCGCCATTCCGATCATTGTGCGCCGTGCCTTTTCCAGCCTCGCCGAGGTCGCCGACCACGCCAAAAGCATCGACGTCGACCGCCGGGGCGCCCGTCTGCCCGATGGCCGCGTGCCGGGCGAGGTGCGCCCGCTGGTCGAAGCCGTCAACGGTGCGCTGCAGCGCTTGGACGAAGGTTACGAGCGCCGCCAGCGCTTCATATTGGATGCAGCCCACGAGTTGAGGACCCCGGTCGCGATCCTGCAGACCCGGCTGGAGGGCATGGACATCGGGCCGTTGCGCGCCCGTCTTCTTGTTGATGCCGCCCGTATTGCCGGCCTTGCCGAACAGCTGCTCGACCTCGAGCGCATCGACCGCGACGGCGCGCATTTCGCACCCCTCGACCTGGTTTCGCTCTGCCGCGACGTCGCCGCCGACCTCGCCCCTCTCGCACTGTCGGCCGATTGCGACATCTCTTTTACCCATGGGCCCGCTCAGGTTAGCGCGCGGGGAGACGCTGGCGCGCTGGAGCGTGCCGTCACCAATCTGGTCCGCAACGCAATCGAGCATGCTGGCGGCCTGATCTCCATTCACGTCGAGCGTGGTGGTATCATCGAGGTCAGCGACGAGGGGCCCGGCATTCCCGAAAGCGAACGGGAGCGGATTTTCGAGCCGTTTCACCGGTTGCAACCGCGTGACCACGGTGCTGGCCTTGGGCTGCATCTCGTCAGCGAGATCGTCAACCGTCACAAGGGCCACATATCGGTGGTCTGTGCGCCGACCGGTGGCGCCTGTTTCCGCATGACCCTGCCGGTCGCGTGAGAGACTTTGGGCGATTGACTGCCGCATCTTCGCCATAGAGTCTAACAGGTTATTAATAACAAAATCAGCGATTTAGTCGATATTTGCAATGTTGATGCAATCCGTGCGGCGCACAAATGCGCACATCTTCCAGCGTCGATAATCGTGCCAGCCGGCGCGAAGCGAAGAGAGAAGATAAATGCGCCGCGACCGGCGCCTAGTCCAATCCACGGAGCAACGCCATGCGGCAACGTCACAAACTTCCCCTCTGGCTCGGCATCACCTTTTTGGCCACAGCCGGTGTGCAACAGGCACTGGCCGCCGACCCCTATTCGCCGGAACCGGCTTCGTCCTACCAGGACCCGCCTGCCTTCAATTGGAGCGGTGCCTATGTCGGCGCCCATGGCGGTCTCGGCTTTACCGGTAGTCCCAATCCGTTTTCCGACCGCAACGGCGTCGTCTTCGGCGCACAGGCCGGCTACAACATGCAGGTCGGTCCCGGCATCGTCGGTGCCGAAATCGAAGGCTCCTATCTCGGCGACACCGAACACAAGGTCAGCGGCGGCAAACTCAAGGAAAAATGGCGCGGCGCGATCAAGGCGAAGGCCGGCCTCTCGTTCGACCAGACACTCGTCTACGGCACGGCCGGTTATGCCATGACCAACTACAAGAAGGGCGGCGGCGTCCAGAACGATGTCGGCTTCAAGGGCGGTTATCTGGTGGGCGCCGGCGTCGAGCAGGCTTTCGCCGGCGGTCTCTCGGCGAAGATCGAATACAACTACATCACCACGCCCGACGTCCGCACCAACACGGCCTTCGGGTCGAGCGAGAAGGACATCAACAGCCACGTCATCAAGGCCGGCGTGAACATGCGGTTCTGATTGTTCCCACGCGATCGCAGCGCCGTCACCCGATCCTCCCTGGGTCAGCGGCGCTCGGTTCGACGTGGAACGATCAAGCCGAAGGCCGGTCCCGGCCCTCGGCTTCACTCTTTCGCTGGCCCGCGTCTAGAGCGTTTCCGGTCTAAGTGGAGTCAGAAACGCTCTATCTCCTTGTTTTTACGCATTTCCTGACGGAAAACCGCGTCGCACTTTTCCTGGAAATGCTCTAAGCCGCCGCCTCCGAAACCTCGGCTTCGGCATTCGAAAGCCGCCGCCAGATCGGCGCCATTGCGTCGGCGATGTCCCGATAAAGCTCGTACCGTCGCGTGTAGTGGCGCGCTATCGCCGCGTTCGGGCGGTAGTGGCGTTCCGTCCTCACCATGGCTGCCGCACCTTCCGAGAAATCGGCAAAGATCCCTGCCCCCGTGCCCGCGGCAATCGCAGCGCCGAGCGCGCCGGTTTCGCGCGAACGGGCGACCGACACCGGAACCCCGAGCACGTCGGCAAAGATCTGCGGCCAGATCAGGCTGCGCGATCCGCCGCCTGAAAGCACCGCCTCGTCGAAGGTCGCGCCCGCCGCCCGCATCGTGGCGATGTGCTGGCGGTGGCCGAAGGCGACACCTTCGAGAACCGCGCGAACCAGGTGACCCTTCGTGTGCCAGCCGGCGACGCCATAGAACCCGGCGCGGGCGTTACCGTCCTGCTGCGCGCCATAGAGGAAGGGATGATAGATCGGGTCATTCGCGGCCGGTTCGATATCGGATGCAAACGAGCAGCAGACGTCAAACGGCGATCGGCCGTCGTCGATGCCGCTGTCAGCAAAGAACTCGCGCACCAGCCATTCGAGATTGGCCGCCGACGTCGCGCTCGATTCGATTGCCATGTAGCGGCCGCGATCAAAGGTGGAGGACATGAACACCGGGCCCGAAAGGTCAGGGCCATCGATAATCACCTGGTTGATGCTCCAGGTTCCGGCGATGATCGAGGCAGCGCCGGTGCGCGTGACGCCCGAGCCGATTGCCGAGGCGACGACATCGAAGAGACCGCCGACCACCGGCGTGCCCGCAGCAAGACCGGTTTGTGCTGCCGCCTCCGGCGTGACCGTGCCGACCACATCCGCACTTTCGGCGAGGTCAGGCAAGAGGCCGGTTGCCTCGCCGAGATCGAAGGCCGCCATCAGATCGCGGTCGTAGCGGCGGTTGACGACATTAAGGAGGCCGCAGCCGGTCATATCCGAGACGTCGCTGACCCGCTTGCCGGTCAGTCGGTTGACGATGAAATCCTTGCACAGAAACACCGTGCCGATCCTGGCATAGGTCTCGGGCTGGAAACGCTTGAGCCAGGCAAGCAAGGTCGGCGTCTGCGACGGCCAGGGCCGTTGCCGGCCGATGGCATAGGTGCGGTCGCCGACACCCTGCGCCTTCCATTCTTCCACTAGCCCGGCGGCACGCGTGTCGAGCGACTGGATGCCGAGAAGCGGCTCACCGCCCTGGTCGAGAGCATAAAGGCCGTTGCCGTGACCGGCGCAACCGATCGCCACGATCTCTTCGGCACGGATGCCGGCACGTTCGACGCATTGGCGGATGACTGCCCGGGCATGGGTCCACAGCTCTTCGAGCCCCCGCTCGACATGCCCGGGCCGCGGAACCCGGCTGTGCCCCTCCTGCGCAGCCGCCGCGATCTCGTTGCCCTCAAGGTCGAAAATCACCGCCTTGATGACGGTGTTTCCGGCGTCGAGTCCTAAAAGATAGTCTGCCATTGAAGAACCCCTCCCAAGGTTCGGATCGTCTTTCTCAGCCTTGCTGATACAGGGCGAAGGCGGCTGCGCCATCGGCGTCATCGTGCACGATGGCCATCAAACCGCGAACGACGGCGCTCGGGTTTGCATGCTGGTAGATATTGCGCCCATAGACCATGCCCACAGCGCCCTGCCGCATCAAGGCCGCAGACTTGTCGAACACGGCACGCAGGTCCTCCTTGCCGCCGCCGCGCACCAGAACCGGGCAGCGGGCTGCCTCGACCACGCGGTGGAAATCCTCGGCATTTGTCGTCGGGTCGGCCTTGACGATATCGGCGCCCATCTCACGGGCGAGCCGCGTCAACGTGACGATTTTTTCCGCATCGCCATCGACCATGTAGCCGCCGCGCTCGGTGACCGGCTGCATGACCAGTGGCTCGATCATCAGCGGCATGCCGTATTTTTCGCAATCGGCACGGACGCGGGAAATGTTGGCTACGCACTGGCGAAAGAGGTCCGGTTCGTCGGGCAGCATGAACAGATTGACGACCACGCAGGCGGCATCCATCTCCAAAGCGCCGACCAGCGGTTCGGCCTCGTTCTGCAGCACAGCCCACATGTCGCGGTGGCGGATGCGATTATACGGGTTGCCCATGTCGATACGCATGACCAGAGCCGGCTTGTCCTTGCCCGGAAGATCCTGGAGCAGATCGGCCTGGCCATAGTTCATCTGGATCGCATCGGGCCTAGCGTCGACCAGGGCCCTCACCACGGATTCCATGTTCTCAAGACCGTCGAGGAACGACGGTTCGTTGCAGACGCCATGGTCGATGGCCACGTCCAGGCAGCGTCCTGCGCCAAAAAGACGGTTCATCCGGACCTTGCGGTTGTTTCGCATAATGCACTCCTTTGTTCGTTCCGTGCGGAAAGCATGTCTTCATCGACGCCGTGGCGTTCGAGGAGAAGGGTGAGAAAACGGGCGCGTTCAAGCGCCTGGCGGGCCACTGGCCAGTGCTTTTCGGCCGCGAGCAATGCGAGCACGGCGTCCGTCATTTCGAGCGAAAGCTCGCCGGTGATCGCCAGGGTCGTGCGCCGAAGCAAGAGGTCGTCGAGTTGTTCGACCTTCTCGCTGCGGATCAGGAACTGGATTTCGCGGGTCGAATAATCAGGATGCGGAAGCGGAGCGTCGGGCGCGGCAGCGACGAAGGCGGCGATGCGCTCGGCATCCGTGCCATAGCGCTCAAAGAGCGTGGCGACGCGCGTCGGCGCAAGGGCCGCCGCCGAGGCGACCCGCGCAATCCAGGCTTCCCGGTCGGCGGGAAAATCCCGGCCGCCACCAATCGCCCGATCGGCCGTGGCCACGCGGCGAGGCTGATCCAGTCGTTCGAGCACAAGATCGGCAGCCAGCTCTCCGAAGGAGCGGAAGGTCGTCCATTTGCCACCGATCATGCATAAGACCGGCGGCCCGGCATCGGCGGTCTCGACGAAGGTACAATAGTGATCGCGCGGGATGCGGCCGGTAAAACTGTCCTTGCTCGCCGGCAGCGGCCGGACCCCGGAAAACTGGAAGGCGATCTCATCGGGACGAACCTTGATCGTCGGCAGGACGAAAGCGAGCGACTGCAGGATGTAGTCCCGTTCCGCCGTCTCGCAGCGCACGGTTTCCGGATCGTCGACGCGAATGTCGGTGGAGCCGACCAGAACCTTGCCGAGATAGGGAAACAGGATGCAGATGCGCCCGTCCTCATTCTCGTAGTAGATCATGTGTCCATCGAGCGCGCGGGTCAGATCGTCGTTGTCGATGATCAGATGCGACCCCTTGGTGCCGCCCATCAACGGTGCCGGCCGGGCCGGTTCGGAAAACAGGCTCTGATTGGCGATGTCGATCCAGCCGCCGGTGGCGTTGATGATCACGGTCGGCTCGATCAAGACCTCCGTGCCGGCGATATTGTCTCTGACGGCATAGCACCCCGGAGCTACCAGCTTCAGCTCGGCATAGTTGACAGCGCGCGCATGGGTACCAGACGACAGCCCGTCCTCAAGCAGTTCGATGCCGAGACGTTCGGGCTGACTGACCCAGGCGTCATAATAGGTCGCGGAATTCTTGATCGCGGGATTGAGCGCCGGCCATCGGCCAAGCGTCGCGCGCCGACCGCGAAACTCGTGGCGGGGCATAATGGCGCGCTTGCGCGTCAGGAAATCGTAGATCGCAAGCCCTGCCTTGATGACGACGGCGCCACGGCGGCTCGGCCGCCGGCTCAAGCCAAGGAACCGGACCGCGCCGTTGGCGATGCCGGAGAACACGTCGAACACGGGAACCGTCGTCGGTAGTGGACCGACATAGTGCGGCGCGTTGCGAAGGAGCCGGTCGCGCTCGACAAGCGATTCCCGCACCAGGCTGAATTCGCCGTTTTCGAGATAGCGCAATCCGCCATGAACCATGCGCGACAGCGCGGCGCTGGCGCCGGAACAGAAATCGTGTTTCTCGACGAGCACGACATTGACGCCCTGCAGCGCCAGCTCGCGAAACACGCTGAGGCCGTTGATGCCGCCGCCGAGGACGCAGACGTCCACCTTCGGGCTCTGGCGGAGCCCGTCAAAAATCTCTTCTCGGTTCATGATGGCGTCCGTTACCTATCCATGTGAGCGAGCTTCGCCGCTATCGCTTCATCGATCGCCGCGAGGTCCTGGCCGTCGAGCCGGATTGTTCCCGCACGGGCGTTGTCGAGCGCCTGCGCCGGATTGCGCGCGCCGCACAACGCAAAGGTCACGCCGGGCTGGGCAAGCGTCCATGCAATGACCGTCTGGGCGATGCTGGCCGCATGCTTTTCGGCGATGGGCCGTATCGCCTCGGCAAAGGCCGTCGCCTTCTCACGGTTACCGACGGAGAAGCGCGGGTTGTCGCGGCGCTGATCGTCTCCGGCAAACACCCGGTCCGGGCCGACGGTACCGGACAAGAGGCCCAGGGCCAGCGAGGAATAGCTGAGCGTGGCGACACCGTTGGCAGTCGTCAGCGGCAACAGTTCCGCCTCGATCTCGCGATCGATCATGCTGAAACGCTCCTGGATCGCGTCGAGGCGGCCGGTGGCGATATAGGCTTCCAGCTCGGACCGGTCGACGTTGCTGGCGCCTATCGCGCGGATCTTGCCGGCATTCTTCAGGTCTTCCAGCGCCCGCACCGTCTCCTCGATCGGCGTGGTTGGGTCCTGCCAATGGGTGATGTAGAGGTCGATATAGTCCGTCCCGAGCCGTTTCAGGCTCTCTTCGACCTCGTGAACGATGGCGTCGCGACCGAGGTAGCGATGAACAGGCTTTCCGTCCTGGTCGAAGAAATGACGCCCCTTCGTCGTATGCCAGACGAGGCCGCATTTGGTTGCGATCACCGCCTTGTCGCGGCGGCCGGCCAACGCCTTGCCGACGATTTCCTCCGAACGCCCGAGACCATAGGCGGGAGCCGTATCGATCAGGGTCACGCCGGCATCGAGCGAGGCCTGGATCGCGGCGATCGATTCGCCTTCGTCCGTTCCGCCCCACATCCAGCCGCCGATCGCCCAGGTGCCGAGCCCGACGGCGGATGCCTTGACACCGGTGCGGCCGATCTCGCGCGTCAACTGTTCATTGCTCATGCCGAAAGTCCCTTTTCGCTTGCCATGGCAAGGATGCGCTCGCCGGTCGCCTCGTCGGTCACGAGTGTATCGAGATGCCTGCCGCGCAGGACGCTGAGAATGGGGCCGGCCTTGTTCGGTCCGCTCGCCACCCCGATCTTGGTCGGGATCGACGCGAACTCGTCGAGCGTCAGCGAGACGAGCGAGCGGTTGAGGCTGTAGTCGCAGACCCGTCCCTGGTCGTCGAGCAGGTGCGCAAGCAGTTCGCAGCTTGCGCCGGAGCGTTTGATCGCGTCACGATCGGTGCTCGAAGATGGGTGCAGGTCGTAGTAGCTGGAATCGTCGGAAAGGATCGAGCCGATGCCGACGATCGCGACCTTGGCTTCCCTGGCGCGCTTGAACACGTCGGCCACCGAGCGCATGTTGATCAGCATGGCGCGCTCCGCGGCACTGTCGGCAAAGAGCGGCGCATGGATCTGATAGGACCTGCCGCCGAGCCGATCCGCCAGGAGGGTCGAGACGTGGTTGACGTCGGTATAGTGCTTGCCCTGCACGCAGCCGGTCGCCGGGATCACCTCGACATCCAGGCGCCGTGACGGGTGCAGACCGGCAACGACGGCGCTGACGCCCTTGCCGCCGGTGATGCAGATGGTGTCGCCGTCGGCGATCTCTTCCATCAGCAGCCGGGCCGCAGCCTCGCCCACCGCCTGCAGCGCCGTCTGCTGGTTGTCGGAGACGGTGGGAACAACGACGGCGCGGCTGATGCCGCCAAGCGCAAGCAATTGCTCCTCCATGTCGACCAGCGGTTCGACGGGCGACTTGATCTTGATTTCAACCAGGCCGAGCTGGCGTCCGCGCTTGATCAGACGGTTGACCGTCGGCTGCGAGATGCCGAGCCGGTCGGCAATCTGCGACTGCGTCAGGCCCTCGAGGAAGTGCAGCACCAGTGCCTGATGCATCTGCCGGGCAACGACGAGTTCCTCGCGTGCACTGGAAATGAGGTTCTGATTGGGCTTGGCGATCGGCATGTTCAGATGGCCTTCCGCTTATGCAGGAAATGGTCGATGGAGACGGCGGCAAGTAGAATGCAGCCCTTGATCATATCCTGCCAATAGACCGAGACGTCGAGCAGGATCAGCGAACTGGTGACGACAGACAGTAGCGCGATGCCGAGGATGGCGCCGAGGATCGTCCCCGATCCGCCGTTGAGCGAGGCCCCGCCGATAACAGCAGCCGCGATGATGTTGAGCTCCATGCCGACGCCGAAGGTGGGCGTGGCGGCGCCGAAGCGCGACATGTAGATGACGCCGGCGACACCGGCGAGCGTCGAGCAGAGCACGGTTACCCAGAACTTCACCTGCTTGGTCTTGATGCCGGAATAGAGCGCCGCCTTCTCGTTGCTGCCGGTGTAGAACACCTTGCGAAATGCGGTCGCACGGCGCAGCAGGAAGTCGAACAGGATCACGACGGCGACGAAGATCAGGATGACATAAGGCACGCCATGGAAGGTGCCTTGGCCGACGGCTTTGAACGATGCCGGCATGGTGAACAGCGACAGCGGTGTGCCCTTGGTGATGACGAGGCAAAGTCCGCGCACGATCACCATTGCCGCAAGCGACGTGATGAAATGGTTGAGCCCGACCACGGTGACGAAGAAGCCCATGATGGCGCCGATGAGGCTGCTAGCGAGTATCCCGAAGAGCGAGGCCGTCCATGGATCGACCCCGGCGAGGAACAGCGACCCCGCGAGCACCATGGCGAAGCAGACGACCGAGCCGACCGCAAGGTCGATGCCGCCGACGATCAAGAGGATCGTCATGCCGACAACGACGATGCCTTCGACTGAGAAGCTCATCAGCATCGCGCGCATGTTGCCGAAGGTGAGAAAGTGTGGCGAGGCAAAGCTCATGACGATGCCGAGCGCAAGAATGATGGCGATCAGCCCAGCCTCGCGCATTGTGCCGATCCGTCGCCAGGCCGGAACCTGAACCTGCGTTGCAACCACCGTATCGACTGCCATTTCCGCCTCCCCATTCCGTCTGCTTGTTTCAGGCAACATGCTCGGCCGCCTTGATTTTCTGTGGTTCGCCGTGCTGCCCGACCCCGGAGGCAAGGCGGATCACCGCCTCCTCCGTCATCTCGGCCTCGCCGAGTTCGCCGGCAATGCCGCCCTCGCGCACAACCAGCACCCGGTCGCACAGCCCCAGAAGTTCGGGCAGTTCCGACGAGATGACGACGATGCCGATGCCCGAGCACGCGAGATCGCGCAACAGGCGGTGAATTTCCGATTTGGCGCCGACGTCGATGCCGCGCGTCGGTTCGTCCATGAGAATGACCTTCGGCCGCACCGCGAGCTGCTTGGCGATAGCCACCTTCTGCTGGTTGCCGCCCGAGAGCGACGATACCGGCATGGCGATACCGCCCATGCGCACGCCGAGCCTCCGGGTGAAATCGCGGGCGAGGTCCGCTTCCGCCTTCGCGTTCATCAAGCCGAGCGGCCCGGTCAGCGTCTTCAGATCCAGCACCGAAATGTTCTGAGCGATCGACATGTCGACGAACACGCCGGAGCCCTTGCGATCCTCCGAGAGGTAGACGATGCCGGCGTCGACCGCGTTTCTGTAGTTGCCGATCGTCTGCTTCTTGCCGTGCAGCAGCACGTCGCCGCGAACCTTCCGGCGCAACCCGCAGATCGCCTCGGCGATCTCTGTGCGGCCGGAGCCGATCAGCCCGCCTATCCCCAGAATTTCTCCTTTGCGCAGGTCGAAGCCGACATCATCGATGCGTTCGCCGTCGCCAAGACCGCGAACCGACAGGATGACGTCGCCGGACTGTTCGGCGCGCGCCTGCTTCGGCGGATAGAGCTGGGTGATCTCGCGGCCGACCATGCGGCGAACGACATCATCGGGCGTCACATCGACAACGCGTTCCGTCGAGACGTGGCGACCGTCGCGAAAGACGGTAACCCGGTCGCACAGGCTGAAGATTTCGGCCATGCGATGGCTGATATAGATGATGGAAATGCCCGCAGCCTTCAGGTCGCGGATGATGCCGAAAAGCGCTTGCGCTTCGGCCTCCGTCAGCGCCGCCGTCGGCTCGTCGAGGATCAGCACCCGGCAATCGAGCGTCAGCGCCTTGGCGATCTCGACCAGCTGCTGGCTGGAAATGGTAAGGTCGGCGACCTTGCGGCGCACGTCGATCGGCGCCAGCCGGTTCATCACCGTCTGCGCATCGCGGGCAAGCGACGCGTAGTGCATCAGCGGCGAGCGCCGCCGGTTTGTCGCGGCCATGAACATGTTTTCCGCCACCGTCGCGTCCGGGCAGAGCGCGATCTCCTGGTGGACAAGACCGATACCGAGCGACTGAGCTGCGGCCGGCGATAAGATCTTCGTCGGCGTGCCGTCGACGAGGATTTCGCCCTCATTCGGCTGCAGCACGCCGGCGATGATGTTCATGAGCGTGGATTTGCCGGCGCCGTTCTCGCCGCAAAGTGCATGGATCTCGCCCTTTTCGAGGTTGAAATCCACATTGGTCAGCGCCTTCACAGCCCCGAAGTGCTTGGTGACGTTGCGGACCTGAAGGACCGGCTGCGATATCATCGCCTTCTCCACTCTCAATCGTTTGACCGGCTATCCGGACATCCGGATAGCCATGTCAAAAGCCCCTTACTCGTCAATGCCCTTGGTGCCGCGGCGCTTCAGGTACTTGTCCCAGTAAAAGTCATCCGCATTGGCGGCGGTGACGATGGAGAGACCGTTGTCGACGAAGGGAATGCTCATCGGGTTGAAGCCGGAACGCTTGGCGTCGTTCATCGGGTCGATGAGGTCTGGGTGCTTGGCCAGCCACAGCAACATGAAACCCATATAGCCCTGCATGCCCTGGTTCGGGTTGATCGAGCCGAACACTTCGCCGGCCTTGATCATGTCGAGGATGTTGGCGTTGACGTCGGCGCACATGACGAGAACCTTGCCGCCGCTTTCCTTGCTGGCCTGTGCGGCACCGATCGCCGAGTTGGCTTCGGGCATGAAGACCGCGCCAAGGTTCGGGTTGGCCTGGATCAGGCTCATCAGGCCCTGATAGGCCTTGTTCGGATCCTGGTTCGAAGCGGCGCGGCCGACGAGTTTCATGTCGGGCCACTTTTCAGCCATGCGGCCGACGAAAGCGGCGATGCGCTTGTCGTGGTTGTCCTGGCCGGGGTTTTCCAGAACGGCATATTCGCCCTTGCCGCCCATCTTCTCGGCGATCGCATCGGCGGCATAAACGCCTTCGCGGGTATTGTCCGAGGTGATGAACGAAATGCGCTTGGAGAGCGGCGAGTCGGCGGCGAAGGTGACGACCGCGGTGCCCTGGTCGATCGCCCGGTTGATCGGCTCGATGAACGGATCCGAGTTCATCGGATGAACAAGGATACCGGCCGGGTTCTGCGCCAGCGCCTGATCGAAAGTGGCGATCTGCTTGTTGACGTCATATTCCGGGGTGCCGGTATATTCGGTCTCGCAGCCGAACTGCTGGCCGGCCTGCTTGAACATTTCATAGACCGGGAACCAGTATTCGACGCCCGAAACCATGACGTTCATGACGTATTTTTCGCCGGGTTCGCAGCGAAACGGGTTGGCCGTCTCCGCGCTGGCAGGGCCAGCCAGAAACGTCGTTGCAATGACCGCCAGTGCGGTCGAGCTCAAAAAAGTGCGCAAGCGTCCTCCTCGAGGCCAAAGCCCCTCCCAAAAACCAATCGTGCAGTCAGAAATGACCGCTGATGTGTGAGTTTGCCGGAACTCCTCCTCGACTTCCGACTGTGGTGATTAAAACGACGACCAAGGCTTCTGTCAATATAATTCATGGCATGAATAATAATTCACGCCAGTTCTGCAGTGGGTGGCGCAATCGGTTCAATTTCCTGTCACGGATGTTCGCTAGAACCGGCAAATGGCAACCCTTCAGCAAATCGCCTTTCAGGCCGGCTGCTCGTTGGCAACCGTGTCACGTGTCCTGACTGGCTTCTCGCCAAAAGGCGCGTGGTGCCTGTGCTCAAAAATTCACATGATCGTATACAATAATTGGCGAATATTGACGACAAAAGCTCATTTCGTGAGCAGAAGGTTGTTGCGCCGGATACTGCGGATTCGGCGGTGACACTAGATTCCTAAACGAAAATATAGAGTTATCGTCGCCGCACGAGATTGGCACGTTTGATGCTTCTTCCCTGTCATCAGGAGAAGCCATCATGCCGAAAGCCGCCGAAATCGATATCGTATCTGTTTCCAAGATCTACGGCGCGACAACCGCCGTGCACGCCATCAGCCTCAAGATCCCCGCAGGCAGCTACTGCTGTTTTCTGGGGCCGTCGGGCTGCGGGAAGACATCCACGTTGCGCATGATTGCCGGCCACGAGAGCATTTCGTCCGGCGACCTTCGTCTCGGCCATGTCGTCGTGACCGATTTCCCGCCGGCCCGCCGCAATACGGCGATGATGTTCCAGTCCTACGCCCTGTTTCCTCATCTCGACCTCGTCGACAATGTCGCCTTCAGCTTGAAGATGAAGGGCGTCGACAAGGAAACACGCCGGGCCAAGGCGCTGGCCATGTTGAGGCTGATGCAGATGGAGGCCTATGCCGGCCGTCGGCCGGCGCAGCTTTCGGGCGGACAGCAGCAGCGGGTGGCACTCGCACGCGCCTTGATCACCGAACCGGAAGCTCTGCTGCTCGATGAGCCATTGTCGGCGCTCGATCCATTCCTCAAGATCCGCATGCGGGCAGAGCTGAAGAAGCTGCAGAAAACGCTGGGCATCACCTTCGTCCATGTCACGCACAGCCAGGAAGAGGCCATGGCTTTGGCCGACCTGATCGTGGTGATGAACGATGGCCGCATCGAGCAGGCGGCAGCGCCACGTATCGTCTTCGAGCAGCCGGCAACCGCCTTCGTCGCCCGGTTCATGGGCGACCACAATGTGCTTTCGGGCCGAGTGAGCGCCATCCGTGACGGGATCGTCGAGATGGAGGCGGCCGGTGGCCCGAGGTTTGCCGTTCGCGACATCGCACAGGAAATCGGTGCGCCAATCGACATCGGCATCCGCACCGACCGCGTTCGCCTCGAGCCTGCCTCGGAAAAGACCCTCGGTTTTCAGGCGGTGGTCTCCAACATCGAATATCGCGGCGCTTCGGTGAAGTTGACCGTCAGTGGCGCCGGCAGCGACGACTTCACAGTGATCGTCAGCGATGCCGACTATTTCAACAAAACCGTGTCGGTCGGCGACGCGGTGTCCCTGAGCTGGGCCCTGGAGGATGTCGTCCCCCTCGGTCGCCTTTCAGCATGAGTGACCAACCATCAAAAAAAGGGGAACTGCGCATGACGAATGAAACTACACCGAAGACCTCGAAGGAGGGCCTGTCCCGACGCACGCTGCTCAAGACCGGTGCGGCGGCAATCGGCGCGATTGCCGGGTCCGGGGCGATCACCGGCTTTCCGACGATCTGGGCGCAAAACCCGATCACGCTGCGCCAGTTCGGCACCGGCGTTTCCAACATCAATGCCATTGCCGAGAAGTGCAAACAGGATCTCGGCATCACACTGGAAATGACTGCGACGGATTCGGACGCCGCGGCCCAGCGGGCAGTGACGCAGCCCGATTCCTACGACATCGCCGACATCGAATACTGGATCGCCAAGAAGGTCTTCCCGGCCGGAGTGATGCAGCCGATGGATGTCTCGAAAATCAAGTACTACGACAAGATCGTCCCGCTGTTCATCGACGGCAAGCTGAAGCCCGAAAGCATTATCGCCCAAGGCACCGCCCCGCACACCGTCGGCTTTGTCGAGGCGCAGGCTTCCAGGACCTTCGCGAAGTCGCCGACCCAGTGGATGACGCTCATTCCGACGATCTACAATGCCGATACCCTCGGCATCCGCCCGGATCTCGTCGGCCGCGACATCACGAGCTGGGCCGACATCATGGATCCGGCCTTCAAGGGCAAGGCCGCGATCCTCAACATCCCGTCAATCGGCATCATGGATGCCGCCATGATCATGGAAGCCTTGGGCAACGTCAAATATGCCGACAAGGGCAACATGACGACGGATGAGATCGACCAGACGATCGACTTCCTCATTAAGGCCAAGCAGGACGGTCAGTTCCGCGCTTTCTGGAAATCCTTCGACGAGAGCGTCAACCTGATGGCCTCCGGTGAAGTGGTGATCCAGTCCATGTGGTCACCGGCCGTCGCCGCCGTCCGCTCGAAGGGGATCGCGTGCAAATACCAGCCGCTCAAGGAAGGCTATCGCGCCTGGGGTGGCGGCCTCGGCCTTGCCGCTCATCTCCAGGGCGCCCAGCTCGACGCGGCCTATGAATACATCAACTGGTACCTGTCGGGCTGGGTCGGCGCCTATCTCAACCGTCAGGGCTACTATTCGGCCGCCATGGACACGGCCAAGGGCTTCATGTCCGAGGACGAGTGGGGTTACTGGGTCGAGGGCAAGCCGGCAAAGGGCGATATCCTCTCGCCGGAGGGCAAGGTCATGGAGAAGGCCGGTGCCGTGCGCGATGGCGGCTCCTTCGAAGACCGCATGGGCAAGGTCGCCTGCTGGAACTCGGTCATGGATGAGGATCGCTACATGATCAAGCGCTGGAACGAGTTCATCGCGGCTTGAGGCAGACGAAACGCCCTCGCTGCGGCGCGCCCTCGAATGGGGCCGCCCGCAGCGAGCGGAACCTGACGAGCAACGCGAGAGGATGAACAATGGCGGTAGTGGCAATTTCGCAGCCATCGGAGGCCTTGGCCGGTAGACCCAGCAGTGTCCGTGCTTGGCTGCAAAGGCTGGGCGCCTATCTGCAGGCGCTGCCGCTCATCCTCATTCTCGGGTTCTTCTTCGTGCTGCCGATCCTGACGGTTCTTGTCGTCAGCTTCTGGGACTACGACTTTGCCGGGCTTTATCCGGACTTCCTGACCATGAACTATGTCGACACGCTCGGTTCGTGGGTGACGTGGAAGACCTATCTCAACACGTTGAAATTCACCGCCCTCGTCTGGTGCCTCACACTCTTGATCGGCTTCTGGGTCGCCTATTTCCTCGCATTCCACGTGCGCACGACGACCATGCAGATGGTGCTCTTCCTCATCTGCACCGTGCCGTTTCTAACCTCCAACATCATCCGCATGATCTCCTGGATCCCGGTGCTTGGACGCAATGGCCTCGTCAATTCGACGCTGATCGACCTCGGCATCATTACGCAACCGATCGAGTGGCTGCTCTATTCCGATTTTGCTGTCGTGCTTGCCATGGTTCACCTCAATACGCTCTTCATGGTGACGCCGATCTTCAACACGCTGATGCGCATTGACCGTTCGCTGATCGAAGCGGCGCGCGACTGCGGCGCCAGCGGCCGGCAAGTGCTCTGGAACGTCATCCTGCCACTCGCCAAGCCCGGCATCGCCATCGGCTCGATCTTCGTCGTCACCCTCGTCATGGCCGACTTCTCGACGGTTCAAGTTATGTCGGGCGGACAGAGCGCTTCGGTCGCGCTGATGATGAAGAACCAGATGTCACTGCTGCAATATCCGGCTGCGGCCGCCAATGCGGTAGTGCTGCTGATCGTCGTGCTCCTGATGGTCGCCGCGATCCTTCGGGTCGTTGATATCCGAAAGGAACTCTGAGATGAACCATGAGCGGCGCACCCTTGAATTCTACCTGCTCGCGGGCTTCTTCGCCCTGTTCGTGCTGTTTCTCTACGGGCCGTTGTCGGCGGTGCTGATCCTGTCCTTTCAGGGGCCGAATGGCGGTCTCACATTTCCGTTGAACGGACTTTCGCTGCACTGGTTCTACAATCTCTTCGAGAAACAGGCGGTCGGCGACTTCGGCGCGTCCTTCCGCCGCTCATTCACGCTGGGACTGATGGTGATGGTGGTCAACGTCGTCGTGGCGCTCCTCGCCGGCCTTGCCTTTCGCCACCGCTTCAAGGGGGCGACGGCCCTCTTCTACCTGACCGTTGCCAGCCTGGTCGTGCCCTCGATCATCATCTCGCTCGGGATCGGTGTCGTCTTCCAGCAGTTTGGCCTGAAGCCCGCCTGGTATTCCTCCGGCTTCGGCGCACATCTTACCTGGACCCTACCCTTTGGCGTCTTGATCATGTTTGCCGTCTTCAACCGCTTTTCGCCGGCCTATGAAGAGGCGGCCCGCGATCTCGGCGCCACCCCGTGGCAGACGTTTCGGCATGTGGTGCTGCCGATGATAGCGCCGAGCCTGATCGGGGTCGGCCTCTTCGGCTTCACCCTTTCCTACGACGAGTTCGCCCGTACACTGATGACCTCGGGCAGCTACAACACCCTGCCATTGGAAATCTACGGAATGACCACCAATGTGACGACGCCGGTGCTTTACGCGCTGGGCACGGTCACGACGCTCTTCTCCTTCACCACCATCCTCGTCGCGCTTGCCGTCATTCTGACGCTTCGTCGGCGGCAGGTAAAAATGAGCTAGGTTCGATGCGCATTCTGATCGTCAATCCGAACACCACCCTATCCATGACCGAGAAGGCGGCGGCCGCAGCCCGCGCCGTCGCGGGCCCGAACACGGAGATCATCGCGAGGACGTCCAAGTCCGGACCGGCTTCGATCGAAGGCCACTATGATGGCGCGATCGCGCTTCCGGGCGTGCTCACCGAAATCCGGGACGGCGAAGCGGCAGGCGCCAACGCCGCCGTCATCGCATGCTTCGACGATACTGGTCTGGAAGCAGCCCGCGCGCTTGCCCGCATCCCCGTGGTCGGGCTTTGCGAATCCGCTGTGGCGACGGCCGCCATGCTTGCTCAGCGTTTCACCGTCGTGACCACACTCGAGCGGTCGCGTGTGCTTATCGAGAACCTGGTCATACGCTATGGGATGAGTGCCCGGACGAAGGTTCGCGCTGCGGACATCCCGGTGCTGCAGCTTGAGGACAAGGCTTCGCCCGCGTTGGCGAAGCTGCGATGCGAAATCGAGCTGGCGCTCGTTGAGGACGGCGCCGAGGCGATCGTGCTTGGCTGCGCCGGGATGGCCGATCTTGCGCGCGCACTTCAAGCCGAATACGGCGTTCCGGTCATTGATGGCGTATCGGCAGCCGTCAAGCAGGCCGAGGCGTTGGTGTCGCAAGGACTGACGACCAGCAAGCGCGGCTCCTATGCTCCGCCGCTCAGCAAATCCTATTCAGGTCTTATGAGCGCGCTCGCACCGATCTCGGCTTGAGACCGTACCGAGGGAAGCTCTCCGGCCACGGCGGCCAGCTGCGCGTTCGATGTGGCGGCTTCGGCAATGATCCACTCGCGAAACACCTGGATCTTGTTCTGCCGCCGGTGGCTTTGCGGATAGACCAGCCAATAGGCACGGCCATCCCTGACCACATGGTTGAACGGCCGGATGAGTTTTCCGCTGCGAAGCTCCTCAATCACAAAGGTGGAGACGACCATGGCAATGCCATGATCGAGCAATGTGGTGGCCACATCCATTGCCTGGACGTCGAAGATCAGCTCAGTGCCATTGCTGGCCGGCGGTTCCACGCCCGCTTCGGTCATCCAGCGCCGCCACCAGCTGGCGTTGCCGAAGCGCCTCACCGTGAGAACGTCGGCCGGATCCTTCAGCTGATGTTTTTCCAGGAACGTCGGCGTACAGACGGGCATGTATTCGATCGGGAAAAGAGGAAACACTTCATTGCCCGACCAGTCGCCGTTGCCGCTGCGCACCACGAGATCAATCGCATCGCGCTTGAAGTCGATCAGCTCCGTGGACATGTGCACGCGAATGCTGATGTTTGGATGGGCTGTCTGAAACGAGGCGAGCCTGGAACCAAGCCAACTTGAGACGACGGTTGGCAGTACCGAGATGTGCAGGTGATGCTCGGTCTTGTCGGCAATCTCGGAGAACGCCGTACCCAGTAGATCGAGCGCCTCGGTCACCTTCGGCGCAAGCTGCCGTCCGGCAGCCGTCAAGCGCACTTCCCGTGGCAGACGGACAAACAGCGGCGTGCCGGTGCGGTCCTCCAGCAGTCGGATTTGATAGCTGACAGCGGCTTGCGTCATGCCGAGCTCCTGCGCCGCGCGGGTGAAACTCAAGTGCCTGGCTGCGGCCTCGAACGCGCGCACCGCACTCATGGGGGGAATCTTGCTCATGAAGTGAGATAAGCATTCTTTATGGCAGCATGCGAGAAATCGCTTTGCGCGAAACCACCAAAATCCTCAATTTTCTCGCGAACACATCACCACAGAACTGAAGGGGTTAGCAATGCTTAGCGCACTGCGATCGATCATCCTCCACGTCTGGACTTCGGCCAAGAGAGCTGCCGACGCCACGACGACCATCGATACATTCAGCGAGTTCCAACTGAGGGACATCGGCCTGACGCGAGACAATGACAGCATCCGGGCGCGCGCGGGCGATGTTGCTGATCCGTGGCAGCACGTAGCGGGCTCTGATCCGGGCGGTGCCCTTTCGCCGCAGACGCCAAATGATGAAGTCGCGTCGCCGCCCTTGCGACAAACTTTCGACCTCGGCCGAATGGAGAAAATAAAGACATAAACATTTCTTTATACGATTGACGCCGTCGACTTTGCGGGGCATTGTCGAACAATCGTGGTTCTGCGGCTCGTCTGACGACAGGCCGGAGCTAAGAGGGAATTCGGTGCGGCGCCGCAAGGCGCTCATGCCGGAGCTGCCCCCGCAACTGTAAGCGGCGAGCGGTCGTCCAATGATGTCACTGAGGGAGACGCCTCGGGAAGACGGGACGGTTCGTGTTGACCCGCAAGCCAGGAGACCTGCCGCGATAGATAACGTCCACGGGCGGGGTGTCCGATGTGTCGCCTTGACGAGCGAGCCAGTCTCGGTCGTGGATGCGTCGCATTCAAAGCCTTGCCCACAACCTTCGGGGTAAGGAAATGACCATCAAGACAGCCAATCTCGGCTTTCCACGTATCGGCAGCCACCGTGAACTGAAGTTCGCGCTGGAGCGCTATTGGGCCGGCAAGATCGAGAGACAGGACCTGCTCGACGTCGCCGCCAGGCTGCGGGCCGAAAACTGGGCCGCGCAAAAGGCGCGTGGGATCCAGATCATTCCATCGAACGACTTCTCGCTTTACGACCAGGTTCTCGACACATCAGTGCTGGTTGGTGCGGTGCCACCGGCCTATGGCTGGAAGGGCGGCCCGGTCGACCTCGACGCCTATTTCGCCATGGCGCGCGGTTCGACGACTGCCGCCTGCGCGTCCGGTTGCACGCATGGCGGGCCCGACGGGGGCAACCAGGCGCTGGAGATGACCAAGTGGTTCGACACGAACTACCACTACATGGTTCCGGAATTCGCGGAGGATCAGCGCTTCGAGCTGACGCGCAATGCGCCGCTTGACGCCTTCCTCGAAGCCAAGGCGCTCGGGCATGTCACCCGCCCTGTCGTCCTCGGCCCCGTCACCTTCCTGAAACTGGGCAAGGCGCTTGCCGGCGGATTCGACACCATCAATCTGATCGAGCGGCTGCTGCCTGTTTATACGAAGCTTCTCACCGAGCTTGGGGAAGCCGGCGTCGAATGGGTGCAGATCGACGAGCCATGCCTGGTGCTCGATCTCACTGAGCGGGAACGCCAGGCGCTGGCGCTGACCTACCAGACGTTCGCCTCGGAACTTCCGCAGTTGAAAATCATGCTCGCGACCTATTTCGGCGCGGTCAGTGACAACATGCCGACAGCCCTTTCGCTGCCGGTTGCCGGGCTGCATGTCGACCTCGTGCGGGCGCCCCAACAGCTCGACTTGCTACTTCAGACGGTACCGGCACAGCTTGTGCTGTCGCTCGGCGTCGTCGATGGCCGCAATGTGTGGCGTACCGATCTTGCCGGCCTCTTCCGCCGGCTGCAGCCGTTGATCGAGGCGCATGGCCGCGATCGCATCGAGCTTGCACCGTCGTGCTCGCTGCTGCACGTGCCAATCGACCTCGATCTCGAACGAGCGCTCGATCCGGAGCTCGGCTCCTGGCTTGCCTTCGCCCTGCAGAAGCTGGACGAACTCAGCCTGCTTGCCCGCGCATTCGAGCCGGGCCTGGCCAATCCCGAGCAGGTCTTTGCAAAATCGATTGCTGCGGTCGAGGCACGGCTGACCTCGCTCAAGGTCCACGATCCACTCGTTGCCGGACGCTTGAAGAACCTGACGGCAGCAGACAGCCGCCGTCAATCGAGTTTTGCAACGCGCCGGCGCCGGCACGAAGACAGGCTGGCACTGCCGCTCTTCCCGACGACGACGATCGGCTCCTTCCCGCAGACGTCAGAGGTGCGCCAGGCACGATCGCTGCATGCCAAGGGCGAGCTCAGCTATGTCGACTACCTCGCCTACCTGCGCCAGGAGACGGAGAAGGCCGTGCGCTGGCAGGAGGAAATCGGCATCGAGGTGCTGGTGCACGGCGAATTCGAGCGCAACGACATGGTGCAGTATTTCGGCGAGCAGCTCTCCGGCTATGGGTTCACTCAGAGCGGTTGGGTGCAGAGCTACGGCTCGCGCTACGTACGCCCGCCGATCATCTTCGGCGATGTCTCGCGCCCGAACCCGATGACGGTCGATTGGGCAACCTATGCGCAGTCGCTGACGGACAAGCCGATGAAGGGCATGCTCACCGGCCCGGTGACGATGCTGCAATGGTCGTTCGTGCGCGACGACCTGCCCCGGTCGATCGTATGCCGGCAGATCGCACTGGCGCTGCGCGACGAAGTCACCGACCTGGAAACGGCCGGTATCGCCGTGATCCAGATCGACGAACCGGCGCTGCGCGAGGGACTGCCACTGAGACAGGCCGATCGAAAGGCCTATCTCGACTGGGCGGTCGGGTGCTTCCGCATCAGCGCCTCCGGCGTCGGTGACGAAACCCAGATCCACACCCACATGTGCTACTCGGAGTTCAACGACATCATGGCGGCGATTGCGGCAATGGATGCCGATGTCATCTCCATCGAAACCTCGCGCTCGAAGATGGAGTTGCTCGGCGCCTTTATCGATCAGGCCTATCCGAACGAGATCGGCCCCGGCGTCTACGACATCCACTCGCCGCGGGTACCCACTGTCAACGAGATGGTGCATCTGATCGAACAGGCGACCGACGGTCTGACGCCGGCGCAGATCTGGGTCAATCCGGATTGTGGTCTGAAAACAAGGCGGTGGGAGGAAGTTCGCCCGGCACTCGTCAACATGGTGCAGGCGGCGCAAGCGCTGCGGCGATCCTTTGCTGCCGCCCGGCGAGAAGCCGCAAACGCATGATGGGCGACAGCACTATCGAGACGGCGCCGGGGGAACCCCCGGCGCCTGCCACCTGGGTGCAGCCTTGGACAAACGGGCAATGAAATTTGATCGAAGGCTACCTCAGAGGCATTATGAACCCGCCATCGAGCCATGCCGATATCTCAAGCAAATTACACCTCGACGGCGTCGCCTCTATTTACTCGCCCGGTCCATCCACAAACTTGCACGTTGCTTCCGTTATCCCTGCGTCGAGGCACTTCCACTTCTGTTCAACAAGATTCATTATCCTTGTCAGGAAGCGGGAAAAATCCTTGTTGTTAGAACTTCGCGTGCTGACTCCAAACACGTGAGCTTGCGCATCGGCAACACAAGTCGCTAGCTCCAATTCTCTTACATCATCGTTCGCTATAACGAGCCCTCTATCGAATAGTCCGTCCTCTGAGAAATTGATATAGGATGCGCAGTCGCCAGAACCGGCATTCGCAGAACCATCCAAAATACTCTTGACATCCCCATCGAAATGGAACGAGGCCAATTTTTTATAGTCTATTTTCCCGCTGACAATAATTTTATTTTCAAAAATTATACTAATTGAACTCTTCCCAAGTTTCGTTTCTGGTCTCGTATCAACTCTCGCCGCAACGGCTAGCAATTTTATGACAGAGAATGCCACGTCTCTTTGATTTAATGATCCGCCACTTAGACCAATTCCAATATACTCTGGAAAGGGTACAAAATGTAAGACTTCACCACGCATTGGGCCAAAAAAGTCATTATTTTGAGAGGCGTAAGCGGGAGCAGGAATGCTGCACACAACAGCCAGCCCGGCCAAAAAGAAATATTGCCTGACGATGCTTCTTTCAGTCACAGAACAAACCCTACAAGCTGGGGCCAGCCTTGAACGCCAGGAAGCGCATGCCCTACACTTCACGATCGTCTGCCCGCACTCGCCATAGCACCTGACCGCACCCGAAGCGAGAGCGCGGAGACTAACACAACCTTATCTCCCCAGCTCGCTTCGAACGCCAACATCGTGCCACACCTGATGCCGGTAAGATCGCACCGATGGCGCGGACCCATCGCGGGCCCTGTGAATATCAAGTCCTGGGCCGCAAAAGCTTCGACCGGCGCTCACGATCTGAATGGCACGGTCACGTTCCCAACTGGCGGCACTCACGAGATGAGTGTGCCGCCATCCACAGGCTTCGCCGACACTTGTCGTTTACTCCCCGCTATCCACACCCGAAAAAATATTGTCCGCCTCCCAGGTGGCTTCGACATGGAACCTATTGACGCAATTTTCCCGACATATACTATATCTAGTGTTCGAGGTTCTCCCGATTCGCAAGGATTGGGAGCGAAGATGGGAATACGGTGCCGTCGTAGCGATTTCGCTTGGCTAAGCCGTGGCTGCCCCCGCAACTGTAAACGGCGAGCAACTGTCCAGCATTCGGCCACTGAAGCATGATGCTTCGGGAAGGTCCGGACAGAAGCACCGACCCGTGAGCCAGGAGACCTGCCTCGATCGATAAACGTCCACGGGCGGGGTGTCCGGAGAGGTCAGAGGTGTGCATGGGGCAGGATGAAACCTGCCTGATCGTCTCGACGTCTCCCCGGAAGCGCCGTCTTCAACTTCGGGGTGAAGTCATGTCCGCGTCATCGAATTCCTATCATTCGCCAATGAAGAGGCGCGGGAAGCCGCGAATCTGACGAACAACCGCGCCCGGGTCTTCTCGACCCGAGCAAGCGGTCATCCTGCCAGTCCTGCATTTCGCCGGATCGCTTGTGCGTATCCGCATGCCTTTTCATGCCCAGATCCAGCCGACCAAACGAGGAAGAAATGAACGTCACCGTCTACAGCAAGCCCGCCTGCGTCCAGTGCACCGCAACCTATCGCGCGCTCGACCGCCAGGGCGTCAACTACGAGGTGATCGACATTTCGGTCGACCAGGACGCGTTCGAGACGGTCAAGGGCCTTGGCTACATGCAGGTTCCCGTCGTCATCGCCGGTCCGGAGCACTGGGCAGGCTTCCGCCCCGACAAGATCAGCGCGCTGTCCTGAAGCCGAGGTACGGCGCGATGGGGCTGATCGTCTATTTTTCTACCCGCTCGGAAAACACCCATCGCTTCGTCGGCAAGGTCGGCCTGCGCGCCAGACGCATTCCCGTCAGCACGACTGACGCGCCGCTCGACGTGCACGAACCCTATGTGCTCGTCGTCCCGACCTATTGCGGCGACGACGGTCGGGGTGCCGTGCCCAAACAAGTGATCCGCTTCCTCAACAATGCGGACAACCGCTCCCACATCCGCGGCGTGATTGCCGCGGGCAACAGCAATTTCGGCGCGACCTACGGGATCGCCGGCGACGTGATCTCGGCCAAGTGCCAGGTGCCCTATCTCTACCGGTTCGAACTGTTGGGAACCGATGAGGACGTCGCCAATGTCAAAAACGGGATGGAACGATTTTGGACGTCTCAACACTCGAACGCCCCTTGAAGGCGACGGAATCGGCGCTCGATTACCACGCGCTGAACGCCATGCTGAACCTCTATGACGAGGACGGCCGGATACAGCTCGACAAGGACCGGTTGGCGGCAAAGCAGTACTTCCTGCAGCACGTCAACCAGAACACTGTGTTCTTCCATAACCTGCGCGAAAAACTCGATTACCTCGTCACCGAGGGCTACTACGAGCAGGAGATTCTCGACCAGTATTCGTTCAACTTCGTGCGCGACCTGTTCGATCACTCCTATGACAAGAAGTTCCGTTTCCCGACCTTTCTCGGCGCCTTCAAATATTACACCAGCTACACGCTGAAGACCTTCGACGGGAAGCGCTACCTCGAGCGCTACGAGGACCGGGTCTGCATGGTGGCGCTGACGCTGGCGCGCGGCGACGAGGCGCTGGCGCGCGACATGGTCGACGAGATCATCTCCGGTCGCTTCCAGCCTGCGACCCCGACCTTCCTCAACGCCGGCAAGAGGCAGCGCGGCGAGCTCGTCTCCTGCTTTCTGCTCAGGGTCGAGGACAACATGGAGAGTATCGCGCGCGGCATTAATTCGGCGCTACAATTGTCGAAGCGCGGCGGCGGCGTGGCGCTGTCGCTCACCAACATCCGCGAGGCCGGCGCCCCGATCAAGCAGATCGAAAACCAGTCGTCCGGCATCATTCCCGTGATGAAGCTGCTGGAGGATTCGTTCTCCTACGCCAACCAGCTTGGCGCCCGCCAGGGTGCCGGCGCCGTCTATCTCAACGCCCACCACCCCGACATCATGCGTTTCCTCGACACCAAGCGGGAGAACGCCGACGAGAAGATCCGTATCAAGACGCTGTCGCTGGGCGTCGTCGTTCCCGACATCACCTTCGAACTCGCCAAGAACAACGAGGACATGTACCTGTTCTCGCCCTATGACGTGGAGCGTGTCTACGGCGTTGCCTTCACCGACATCTCGGTCACGGAAAAATACCGGGAAATGGTCGCCGACAGCCGGATCCGCAAGAAGAAGATCAAGGCGCGCGAGTTCTTCCAGGTGCTGGCCGAAATCCAGTTCGAGTCGGGCTATCCCTACATCATGTTCGAAGACACGGTGAACCGCGCCAACCCGATCGCCGGCCGCATCACCATGAGCAACCTCTGCTCAGAAATCCTCCAGGTCAGCGAAGCCAGCGAGTACAATGACGACCTGTCCTACAAGCACCTGGGCAAGGACATCTCCTGCAATCTCGGCTCGCTGAATATCGCCGCCGCGATGGATTCGTCCGATTTCGGCAAGACGATCGAGACATCGATCCGGGCGCTGACCGCGGTCTCCGACATGAGCCATATCGCCTCGGTTCCCTCCGTCGAGAAGGGCAATGACGACAGCCATGCGATCGGCCTCGGCCAGATGAACCTGCACGGCTATCTCGCCCGCGAACGCGTCTATTACGGTTCGCAAGAAGGCATCGACTTCACCAATATCTATTTCTACACGGTGACCTACCACGCCATCCGCGCCTCGAACCGCATCGCGGTCGAACGCGGGTCGAGCTTCAAGGGCTTCGAGAACTCGAAATACGCCTCCGGCGAGTATTTCGACAAATACACCGAGCAGGAATGGAAGCCGGCAACCGAGAGGGTGCGCGAACTGTTTGAAACCGCTGGTGTGCAGATCCCGACGCAGGAAGACTGGCTGGAACTCAAGAGGGCGGTGATCACCTCCGGCCTCTACAACCAGAACCTGCAGGCGGTGCCGCCGACCGGCTCAATCTCCTACATCAACCATTCGACCTCCTCCATCCACCCGATCGTTTCGAAGATCGAGATCCGCAAGGAAGGCAAGATCGGCCGTGTCTACTATCCGGCCGCCTTCATGACCAACGACAATCTCGACTACTATCAAGATGCCTATGAGATCGGCCCGGAGAAGATCATCGACACCTATGCGGCGGCGACCCAGCATGTCGACCAGGGCCTGTCATTGACGCTGTTCTTCAAGGATACGGCGACGACCCGCGACATCAACCGCGCGCAGATCCATGCCTGGAAGAAGGGCATCAAGACGATCTACTACATCCGCCTTCGTCAGATGGCACTGTCCGGCACGGAAGTGCAGGGCTGCGTCTCCTGCGCACTGTGATACTCCGGGGAACACGATGAACATCCAAGTGAAGACCAAGGCGCCCAAGAGCCCGCGGGCCGTGCGCGCCATCAACTGGAACCGTATCGAGGACGACAAGGACCTCGAGGTCTGGAACCGGCTCACCGGCAATTTCTGGCTGCCGGAAAAGGTGCCGCTCTCCAACGACATTCCCTCCTGGGCAGCACTTCGGCCGGAAGAGCAGCAGCTGACGATCCGCGTTTTCACCGGCCTGACCCTGCTCGACACGATTCAGACGAGCATCGGCGCGCCGACGCTGATGGCGGACTCGATCACGCCGCATGAGGAAGCTGTTTATTCCAACATCTCCTTCATGGAGGCGGTGCATGCCCGCTCCTATTCCTCGATCTTCTCGACGCTTTGCTCGACGCCTGACGTCGACGACGCCTATCGCTGGTCGGAGGAGAACGAACACCTCCAGAAGAAGTCGGCGCTCATTCTCGAGCACTATCGCACAGCGGATCCGTTGAAGCGCAAGATTGCCAGCGTCTTCCTCGAGAGCTTCCTGTTCTACTCCGGCTTCTATCTGCCGATGTACTGGTCGAGCCGCGCCAAGCTGACCAACACCGCCGACATGATCCGCCTCATCATTCGCGACGAGGCGGTGCACGGCTATTACATCGGCTACAAGTTCCAGAAGGGCCTGGAGCGGTTAAGCGACGAGCGTCGGCAGGAGATGAAGGATTTCGCCTTCGACCTGCTGCTCGAACTCTACGACAACGAGGCGAAATATACCGAGTCGCTTTACGACAGCGTCGGCCTGACCGAGGACGTGAAGAAGTTCCTGCATTACAACGCCAACAAGGCACTGATGAACCTCGGCTATGAGGCGCTGTTTCCGGCCGACGCCTGCAAGGTCAATCCGGCAATCCTGTCGGCGCTGTCGCCGAATGCCGACGAGAACCACGACTTCTTTTCGGGGTCAGGCTCCTCCTATGTCATCGGCAAGGCGGTTGCGACCGAAGACGAAGACTGGGATTTCTGACAAGCGCGCCGCACTCCGTTGCTGAGCCAATAGCAAAGCGGCCGGTGAAGACGAGAAGGTCTTCACCGGCCGTCCTGTTTCAACTGCGCGAAGCGAGGTGGTGTTACTCCGCCGGCACGACACGGCTGCGGCCGATGGTTGCCTGTGTCAGCAGGAACGCGCTGACCGCGCAAATCGCAATGCCCGCGGCCATCGGAAGCGCCGTTCCGTTGAAGAAGACGGCAGCAACGATCATGGCGACAGCCGCCGTGACAAAATGCAGCGTCCCCATCAGCGCCGATGCCGTGCCGGCAATCTCGCCGTGATCCTCGAGCGCCAGCACCGCGGAGGTCGGGATGACCAGACCGAGCGCACCGTAGCCGACGAACAGGAAGACGGCCATGACCGGCAACTGGTTGAAGCCGAGGCTCATGACGATGAACATGCTGGTCATGGTCAAGGCAAAGCCGGCGACGGCAAGCTGCATGACCCGGACGAGACCGAAACGATCGCCAAGCCAACCCGTTGCCTGCGAGACCGCGAAGAACGATACCGCGTTGATCGAGAAGGCGAAGCTGTATTGCGTCGGCGTCAGGCCATAATGATCGATCAGCACGAAGGGCGAATTTGCGAGGTAGACGAGGAAGCTCGAAATGCCGAGGCCACCGATGAAGGTGAGCGTCAGGAAGTTCCGGTCGCTCAGAAGCAGCCGGTAGGCGGCAATCGCGCTGCCGAAATTGCTGTCGGCCCTGTCCTTCTTCGGACGGGTCTCAGCCAATTGGGTCGACAGCAGGATCAGGCCAATGAAGGCTGCGATCATGACGGCATAGAAAACGCCGCGCCAGCCGTAGAACTCGATGACGGCGCTGCCAGTCAGAGGCGCCAGGATCGGCGAGATGCTGAACACCAGCATCAGCAGCGACATCAGGCGTGCCGCCTGAACGCCGGTGTGCATGTCACGAACGATGGCGCGCGGAATGACCATGCCGGCGGCACCGCCAATACCTTGCAGGAAGCGGAAGGCGATGAGCGTTTCGATATCGGTCGCGAGCGCGCAGCCGATGCTGGCCAGCGCGAACAGGCCGATGCCGAGATAGAGCGGCGCCTTGCGGCCCCACATATCCGAGAGTGGGCCATAGACGAGCTGGAAAATTGCAAAGGAAATGAAGAAGGCGAGCAGGCTAAGCTGCACGACACCGGTCTCTGCGGCGAGATCCTTGCCGATCGACGGCAGCGCGGGGAGATACATGTCGATTGCGAAAGGCCCGATCGCTGAAATCAGACCGAGGACTATGGCAGTGCGTAGAAAGGACGCCGTCATGGTGATGATCTTTCAGAGGTCGCGAAACGAACGAGGACGCGCGCCTGCATTCGTTGCCGCCGGGATTGAAACTGGAATGAGCCGGTCGTGCCAGGATCGAACGTCCGGGAGACGCATCCTGCGCTGACCTATGTGGTCCATAATTTTGGACACACATGTCAAATTAGACACTATTGTCCAAACCGTCAACATGTCCTATCGTCGGATCATGAAAAAACGACAAGCCGCCTTGCCGACCGCCGGTGGCCCCACCCAGAAGGGTCAATGCGCCAAACGCATCTCGATCCTCGACGCCGCCGCAGAGGTCTTCTGCCGCGAAGGCTTTTCCGGCGCCAGCATAGACGAAATCGCCGCGGAAGCCTGTGTTTCCAGGCAGACCATCTACAATCACTACCGCGAAAAAGAGACGCTGTTCATGGCGGTGGTGCAGGATATCCTCGACCGAACCAACGCCGCGCTGTTCTCGATCCTCGCGACCTTCCCGCAACGGGCAGACAATCTCGAGGACGACCTCACTGCCTTTGCAGTGCGCCTCAACGGGAACTGCATCTGCAATCAGGACGGCAAGTTCATCCAGAAGCTGGTCGAGACCGAGGGAGAGCGATATCCCGAGCTGATCAGGATCTGGCGCGAACAGGGACCGGGCAAGATCGGCGCGGCACTCTCGGCACTGTTTGCCCGGCTTGCCCACGCGGCCCCGCTTGAGATCGACGACCTCGACTTGGCCGCTCGGCAATTCCTGGCCTTGATCAAGGCGGACATGCAGATAGCCGGTCCTTTTGGCGAAGCTCCAACGGAGGAGCAATTGCAGACCTCTGCCCGCAACGCCGTCAGGACCTTCCTGCGCGCCTATGGCAGGGTCGAGACCGAACGAGCCGAGAAAAAAGCCGGTCGCCTCGACCAATCGGCTTGACCGCCAGTCGCTCTGACCAATTCAGTCACCCTGACGTCTTCGCGACGCACCTAAGACCAACGCCCCTCCGCATCTCCGATCACCTAACCAGTGATCTGGAACCCCTGCACCGGATCGGGCAGGGCGACCGGTTCGGTTTCGACGCTGACGACAGAGGCATCCGCCGGCCCCATCCAGAGCCGCTCGACCATGTTTGCGAGCGCAGCATCGGAGCCGACGATCATCGCCGCCACCGATCCGTCGCGCTCGTTGCGCACCCAGCCGGTCACGCCGAGGCGCTCGGCCTCGCGGCGGGTCCAGATACGGAAGCTGACGCCCTGTACCCTTCCGCTGACACGAACCAGCATCGCCTTGCGCTCTCTGATCATGATCGCACCTGTTTTTTGTTATAGAAGAGAAACTGGAGCGAAGGCGAACAAAGACAAGCCACCTGACGTTGCGGGCGCCTGCGACGCCGGGCCGTTTCCACATCGGGCGAAGTTGCGGAATGGCTCCGTCGCCTTGTTTTGACGCATTTCCGGACGGAAGACCGCTTCGCAGTTCTCCTGGAAATTTCCTATGGCGCCGCCGCCAAAATGCGTCCCTTCATGTTGGGATGAAAGCGGCAATAATAATCGATCAGCCCCGCCTCCCGCACGACGAGACTTGCGGTCTTCTTCGCCGGGATCAACACCTCCCAACCACCCTTCACGGTCGCTGTATGGACGAGGATGTCCCTGTTGACCCACTCGATCGTGTCGCCGATGCGTGCCTCGATCTCTGCGGGAACAAACGCCATTTTTTCGATCGTCACGCGGATTGTCTCTGCTTGAGCATCCACTGCGCCATTGCCGAGCAGGAGCCCGGCAATGGCAACGAGATAAAACCCGGATCGCATGGCTGCGCCCTACTTCAGCGATGCGGCAACATGTTCTGCATGCTGCTGGTGGCCTTGAAAGATCTTCAAGCCGGTCTCAAGCAGTGCCTTAAGTTCGGCATTGCTGGCCGATGGAATGAGCAGGGTCTCCAGGGCTCCGTTCACCTGCTTGTGGTAGGCGACTTCATTGTCGACATAGGCTTTATCGAAGCTCGCGCCGTCGAGCGTGGCAAGCTTGGCACGTTCGTCGTCAGCTGCTTTCGAGAGCGCCTTGCTGGTATCGTTGTCCTCCGGCGTCACCTTGAGTTTCTTGACGAGATCGAGCGCCTGCGTATTCACCGCCTCATGGTCGCGCATCATATCTTCGGCAAACGAAACGACGTCCTTGTTGCCGGACTTCGAGATCGCAAGCTTGGCATTTTCCACATCGATCACTCCGGCCGTATAGGCGATGTGAGCGATCTGTGGGTCGGTCGGCTTATCCGCTGCCTGTGCCGGGATCACAAGCCCGAGCAGGCAAAGCGTGACGAGCGCGGTCATTGGCCGAATGTTCATGGAAACCTCCTTGTTCCGCGCAGGGCGCGGACCCTGTTTGCAGTTGACATCCATTGGATGCCGCCTGCCCGCAAAGGTTCCCGCCGGTCAGCTGGAAAGGCCAAGCCGCTTCATGACCGCCGCGGTCAGCCGCGCACAGCGCCGCCCGGCAAAGGGGAAAGCATCGAGCAAAACTGGGCCGATCTGCTCATGCAACTGTTTGCGCACCAGCTGCCGCGCCCGATGCAACCGTGTCTTGACCGTCTCGGGGCGTAACCCAAGCAGATCAGCCGTTTCCTCCACGCTCAGCCCCTCTATCACCCGCGCGACGAAAACCGTTCTGTAGATATCGGGCAGATTGTCGGTCGCCCGTTCGACGAGTTGCAGGATCTGCCGCTGCGCCATCGTGCGTTCGGGATCATCGGCACTTGCCGGCAGCGGGAACTGGATGATCGTCGCATCGCGGCCATCGCCGATCGAGCCCAGGGCGTCGGCTTTGCGGCGTCCCCGGCGCAACCGGCCGAGCGCCTCGTTGATGACGATGCGTGACAGCCAGGTTCCAAGCGACGATTCGCCACGAAAGCTTGCGAGATGCGCAAAGGCCAGCACATAGGCTTCCTGCACGATGTCTTCGGCTTCACTGTCGTTTCGAACGACGCCTCGGGCAATGCGGTAGAGGCGCTGGTTGTGAACCTGCATGATCGCTAGGAAGGCTTGCCCGTCACCGGCGATCGCCCTTTGCGCCAGTGCCACATCCGCGGTCGGGTCCGTGATCGCCAGCGCGCCTGTTCGAATGTCTGCCATGGCCGAGCCTCCCGCAGCATTAGATGCACGGTTCCGCCAAAGGTTCCCGTCATTTTTCCAATTGCAGACACCGTGCCGTTCTTTTTGGAACCTCTTCAGAGAATGCGGTTGCGCCATTGTGGTCCTGCCTTGGCCGCCTGACGTCGAATGGCCTGCCGACCACTCAAGTGAGAGGCGTCTAAATTTCTCGCGTTACCCTGTTAATCTTTTCATCGCGTACTTTTAAAAATTGACGCGCGCAAAGTTTTATGGTTTTTACATCATCGCCAAGACGGTGATGGGAGGCCCCTCCTGCTTGGCCGCCAAGACCAAAGGCCCACATCGTTTCCAAGGGAGGAAACCCATGAACATGCCCCGTATTCTCAAGGCGCTTGTCGCCGGCACGGCACTGACCCTGATTGCTTCCGCCGCATCGGCCGAAGGCATCGGCGCCTCGCTCTTGACCCAGCAGCATCCGTTCTACATCGAGCTTGCCGACGCGATGAAAGCCGAGGCGAAAGAGAAGAACGTCGCGCTCGAAGTTGCGATTGCCAACCAGGATCTCAACAAGCAACTCGCCGACGTCGAGGATTTCATCGTCAAGGGCGTTGACGTGATCGTCATTTCGCCGGTCGACAGCCAGGGCGTGCGCGCCGCGATCGAAAAGGCCGAGAAGGCCGGCATCAAGGTGATCACCGTCGACGTGCCTGCCAACGGCGCGACCGTCACCTCGCATATCGGCACCGATAATTTCACCGGCGGCGTCAAGGCTGGCGAACTGATGGCAAAGGTTCTCGAGAACAAGGGCAAGGTCGCCGTTATCGACTACCCAACCGTCCAGTCGGTCGTGAACCGCGTCAACGGCTTCAAGGAAGCGATCGCCAAGCATCCGGAGATGGAAATCGTCGCCATCCAGACCGGCATCACCCGCGCCGAAGCACTCGCAGCGGCACAGAACATGCTGCAGGCCAACCCTGACATCACCGGCATTTTCGGTTTCGGTGATGACGCAGCGCTTGCTGCAGCGGTTGCCGTCAAGGCGGCGGGCCTCGAATCCCAGGTCAAGGTCATCGGCTTCGATGGCATGAAGGAAGCCCGCGACGCTGTCGACACCAACCCGGTGATGGTCGGCGTGATCCAGCAGTTCCCCGACCAGATGGGCAAGCAGGCCGTCGACACTGCCGTCAAGGTTGCCGCCGGCGAACAGGTTCCGGCCGAACAGCCGATCGTGCCCGGCGTCTACACCGCAAAGTAAGTCCTCCCAGGACAGCCGCCGCCCGAGGGCGGCGGCACCAACACGACGAACGCCTCCGCCTGCTGCCGACAAAAACGGGCAGCAATTCGAAGTGCTACAGCGACCTTTGCGCGTCTGATGAGACACGTTGCGCTGCAGCCCGGAGGCGCTTCTCGGCGCGATCCAAGGAGGCCGCCATGCATGGTTCGACCACGGACACCGTTCTCAACATCAGCAATGTCACGAAGTCATTCGGGCAGGTTGCCGCGTTGAAGAGCATGCGGCTCGATGTCCGCCGCGGCCGCGTGCATACGCTGCTCGGCGAAAACGGTGCCGGCAAATCGACATTGATGAAAATTCTTGCCGGCGTTCACAGCGCGACGTCAGGCGACATTACCCTCGACAATCAACCCTATCGCCCCACCAACCCGCAGCAGGCAGCAGCGCTCGGGCTTGCGATCGTGTTCCAGGAATTGAGCCTCTGCAACAACCTGACGGTGGCGGAGAATATTCTGGCGACGCGCGAGCCGCGCAAGTTCGGCTTCATCAACGATAAGGCGCTCGTTGCCAGGGCAAGGTCGATCGTCGCTGAACTCGGGCTGCCGATCGACGTCACCGAGAAGGTCGGCAATCTCTCGATCGCCCAGCGGCAGCTGGTCGAGATCGCCAAGGGCCTCAGCCATGAGGCAAAGGTCGTCATTCTCGACGAGCCGACCTCGTCGCTCAGCGACAGCGAGGCCGAGATCCTGTTCGACATCATCGGCCGGCTGAAAAGCCGCGGCGTCGCGGTCATCTATATTTCCCACCGCATGGAAGAGATCATGCGGCTCAGCGACGACATCACCGTCATCCGCGATGGTGAGTATGTCTCCACTCACGATCGCAACGACGTCACGATCGAGGCGCTGATTGCGCTGATGGTCGGCCGTCGGATGGAGGAGATCTATCCGCCCCCAATCCACTTTCGCTCGACGGAGATTACTTCGGATCAGCCTCCGGTCCTGGCGGTCGAGCGTCTGACGCGCGACGAGGAATTCGCCGATATTTCCTTCACGGTCGGCGCCGGCGAGATCCTCGGCTTCTTCGGCCTCGTCGGCTCAGGTCGCTCCGAAGTGATGAACGCACTGTTCGGCATGAAGAACGCGAGCGGCACGGTTCGCCTCGACGGCAAGGAGGTTCGCTTCCGCTCGCCGGCCGAAGCGATTGCCCGCGGCATCGGCTTCGTCACCGAAAACCGCAAGGAAGAAGGCCTCGTGCTCGGGCACAGCGTCGAGTGGAACATTTCCATGGCGGCATTGCCTGACTTCACCGGCCCGTTTGGCTTTACCCGCGGCAGCGCCGAGCGCAAGGCAGCGGCAGCCGAGGTCGGCAGGCTTGCCATCAAGACGCGCTCGCTCGACACGCCGGCAGTCTCTCTCAGCGGCGGCAACCAGCAGAAGATCGTGCTCGCCAAATGGCTCCTGACCCGGCCGAAGGTGCTGATCCTCGACGAGCCGACCCGCGGCGTCGACGTCGGCGCGAAATTCGAAATCTACAAGATCATCCGCCAGCTGGCGGCCGAAGGAACGGCGATCCTGCTGATCTCCTCCGAGCTGCCGGAGGTGCTTGGAATGAGCGACCGCGTGGTCGTCATGCATGAAGGCGTGCTCGGCGCGACCCTCGCCGGCACCGACCTTACCCCCGAAACGATCATGGCGCACGCGACAGGTTTCCAATCATGACCCAGCAAACTGCAGCCCAGGCCGCCCTCGTCAGGGCATTGAAGCAATATGGCGGCATCTTCCTCTCGCTGGTGATGCTCTGCGTCATCTTCTCGTTCCTCAATCCCCGGTTCATGTCGGTCGTCAACTTCATGAACATCCTGCAGCAGGTGGCCGTGATCGCTATTGCCGCCTTCGGCATGACCTGGGTGATCCTGCTCGGTGAGATCGACCTGTCGGTCGGCTCGATCATCGCAGTCGCCGGCATGGTCGGGGCGCAATGTTTCGCCTTCGGGCTCGGCTTCGGCCCGGCACTCGCGGTAACTATCGTGGCGGGCGCGCTGATGGGGATGCTCAACGGCGTGTTGACGGCAAAACTGCTACTGCCGTCGTTCATCGTCACCGTCGCCACGATGGGCATCTATCGCGGCCTCGTCAGCCTGCCGACCAACGGCGCGCCGGCGATGATCGACAACGCGACATGGACCGCCATCGGCACCGAGAGCTTCCTCCGCCTGCCCATCATCATCTGGGTCGTTGCCGTGCTCTTCGTCATCAACCAGATCGTGCTCAGCAAGACGAGCTTCGGTCGTCGCGCCTATCTTACCGGCGGCAACCGCGAAGCGGCTGTTTATTCCGGCATCAAGGTCGATCGCCTCAAGATCATCATCTTCATGATCTCGGGCGTGATGGCGGCGATCAGCGGCGTGCTGCTCTCCTCGCGCCTCTTTTCCGCCCAGACCAATGCCGGCATGAGCTACGAGCTCGATGCCATCGCCGCGGCCGTTCTCGGCGGCACCTCGCTTGCTGGCGGTGTCGGCACCATGGTCGGCACGCTCATCGGCGCGCTCATCATCGGCGTGATGAACAACGGCATGAACATGCTTTCCATCCCCTATTTCTACCAGCTCATCGTCAAGGGCCTCGTGATCCTTGTCGCCGTTTGGCTCGACGTTCGCGCCAAACAGGCAAAGCGCTGACCCGGCACGAGTGAAACCCATGCACAAGATACTGACGATCGGCGAGATCCTCGTCGAGATCATCGCCACCGAAAAGGGCGACGGCTTCCGGCAGGCGACACCACTGGTCGGGCCTTTCCCTTCCGGCGCGCCCGCCATCTTCATCGACCAGGTCGGCAAGCTCGGCCAGGCGAGCGCGATCATTTCCCGCGTTGGCGGCGACGACTTCGGTCACGTCAACCTCGCCCGCCTTGAGGCGGACGGCGTCGATACCTCCGGCATCGCGGTCGATCCGCTCGCCACAACCGGCAGCGCCTTCGTTCGCTACCGTCATGACGGCAGCCGTGCCTTCGTCTTCAACATCCGCGACAGCGCCTGCGGCACCATTTCCCTCGATGACAACGCAATCGCGCTGGTTCAAAGCTGCAGCCACCTGCATGTGATGGGGTCGTCGCTCTACGCTCCGAGCGTGGTCGAGAGCATTCTCGCCGCAATCGACATCATCAAGGCAGCCGGTGGCACGGTCTCCTTCGATCCGAACCTTCGCGCAGAAATCCTCGAAAGCCCGGGGATGCGGGAAGCGCTGAGGACAGTCCTTGCCAAGACCGACGTGTTCCTGCCGAGCGGCGCCGAACTCTTCCTGTTCACTGAAGCGAAAACCGAGGCGGACGCCATCGCCGAACTTCTCGCCTCCGGCATCAGGGTCATCGTGGTCAAGCGCGGCGCCGAAGGCGCCAGCTACTTCGATGCGGAAACGACGCTCTCCCTGCCCGGCTTTGCCGTCGAAGAGATCGATCCGACCGGCGCGGGCGACTGCTTCGGCGCCACCTTCGTCACCTGTTGGCTGAATGACGCCAGCCCCCGCGAAGCGCTTGAACTCGCCAACGCGTCGGGCGCTCGCGCCGTGATGATCTCCGGCCCGATGGAGGGCGCATCGACGAGAGCAGAACTCGAAGCCTTCATCAGCGCGCGAAAGGATTGAAGACCATGAAACCCAATTATCTGATCGACATTGCCCAGTGGCGCGACCGTCCGGGCCTGCGCGGTATTCCTTCGATCTGCTCGGCGCATCCGCTGGTCATCGAGGCCGCAATGCTGCGTGCCCTTAGGGAAGACACCCATCTCTTGATCGAGGCGACCTGCAACCAGGTCAATCAAGACGGCGGATATACCGGCATGACGCCCGCCGATTTCACCCGTTTCGTCGGGGAGATCGCCGCAAAGACCGGCTTCCCGATCGAAAACATCATCCTCGGCGGCGACCATCTCGGCCCCAACCCGTGGAAACATCTGCCGGCCGATGAGGCGATGGACAAGGCGGAAGCGATGATCCGCGCCTATGCCGCGGCCGGCTTCACCAAGCTGCATCTCGATACCAGCATGGGCTGCGCCGGCGAACCCGTCGCCCTTCCCGATGCGACGACGGCGTTGCGTGCCGCGCGGCTTGCCGCCGCCGCCGAAGATGCCATCCGCGGACGTAACGGCATCGCCCCGGTCTACATCATCGGCACCGAGGTGCCTGTTCCCGGCGGCGCGCTCGAGGAACTGGATACGCTCGAAGTTACCGCACCCGAAGCAGCCGTCGAGACCGTCGATATTCATCGGCAGGCGTTCAGCGATGCAGGTGCCGGCGAGGCCTTCTCCCGGGTTGTCGGCGCCGTCGTCCAGCCGGGCGTCGAATTCGGCAACGAGAACGTGATCGCCTATGACCGGCCGAGGGCCGCTCAGTTGAGCGCAAGCCTGGCCGAGCTAAACGGCCTCGTCTTCGAGGCGCATTCCACCGACTACCAGACGCAAGAAGCACTTCGTGATCTGGTGACGGATGGTTTTGCCATCCTCAAGGTCGGCCCCGGCCTCACGTTTGCATTGCGTGAAGCGCTTTACGGGCTCGACCAGATCGCCGCGTTCCTGTTTCCCGATGCGCGATCCAAAACGCTGGCCGAGGTCACCGAAGAGGTCATGCGCGAGGAGCCGGGCAACTGGGGCAAGTATTATCACGGCTCGCCCGACGCGCTGCGTCTTCAGCGCCATTTCTCCTACAGCGACCGCATCCGCTATTACTGGCCGCACCCGAAGGTCGCGACTGCAGTGGAAGAGCTTCTTCGCCTGCTCGATGGCGTCACCATCCCCGAGACGCTGATCAGCCAGTATCTTTCGGGCAGTTACGAGCGCGTGCGAGACGGTCAGGTGCCGCCGCAAGCAAAGGCCCTGGCGATTGCCGCCGTCGATGCGGTTCTGGAGGATTACTTCACCGCCTGCAAAGGATAGAGCCGACCGTTCATTCCGTGAATATTTCGTAGTCGACACTGCCTATCCCTCGGAAATAAATCTATAAACGAAACCCAAAAGAAGAATGGGGGCGCTTCGACCGTGGACAGACAAATCAAGACGATGGAGGATTTTTCGGAGTTCGTCGGTTTGTCGCGCCCCACTGTCTCCAAATACTTCAACGATCCGACTTCGGTTCGCAAGAAGACCCGCGACGCCATCGAGGCCGCGATCAAGCAATCCGGCTTCCGGCCCAACATCTTCGCCGTCAATCTCAACCGGCGGCGAACCAATATTCTTGGCGTCATCGTTCCCAATTCGACCGACCCGTTCTACATGGCGCTGACGCGGCGGATCGAACATATCGCCAACCAGGCGGGCTTTCTCGCCTTCGTTCTCTCCTCCGACGGCAAGCCGGAGATGGAAGAGCGCGCCATCGAAACCTTCAAGTCGATGAATGTCGCCGGCGCGATCATCGCCCCGCTCGGCGTCCAGTCCCATCACCAAAAACTCACCTCGCTCGGCGAGAGCATCCCGCTTGTTTATGTCGACTCGCCGCTCGACGGCAGTTCCTCCTTCGTCGGCACGGACAACCGCCAGAGCTTCAAGCTGATGGTCGATTATCTCTGCCGGTCCGGCGCACCGCCCTGCTACTTCGGCATGCCGCCGGTCAACAACAACGCGCTCGCCCGCCAACACGCCTATGAGGAGGCGATGCAGCAGCTGAAGATGGATCCCGTCATCGTGCCGACGGCGCCGAACGCCTCGTGGGATTTCGAAAAGTTCGGCTACGACGAAACGCTGCGCATTCTGGGAGAAGGCGGTTTTCCGACGAAGACGGTGCTGTGCGCCAACGACCGCGTTGCCTTCGGCGTGATTGCGGCGGCCTTCCAGTCCGGCGTCAAGGTCGGCCGCGAACCGGACAGTGACCTGCGGGTGGCAGGCCACGACGACCATCCGCTGTCGCGCTACACCTGTCCACCGCTGACGACTGTGGCGCAGAACTACAACGAGATCGGCCGGCTGGCGATCGAGCTGCTACTGTTCAAGCTCGGCGAAACTGAGAACGACGACCAGGCCTTCCCCGCGGACGAGCGCATTCTGCTCAGCGCCGAGATCATGCTGCGCGGCTCGGCCTAGCGGTGCCCTTTCAATACGTGTTCGTCTGGATAGAACAACGCCGGAAGCCATCTTTGAACTCTCCGAGAACAATCGAGACAAACGTCAATACTTGACGCTCGGCTCCGGTCTAACACTCAGTCCCCATGACTAACGAAGTCGATCGCAATCGACATCGCCACGCCGGAAGGCGTCGACCTCGTGCGTCGCCTGGCGCGGATTTCCGATATCGTCGTCGAAAATTACAAGCCGGGCGATCTGGCGCGCCCCGGCCTTGCCTATGAGGATCTGGCAGCCATCAAGCCCGATCTGATCTGGTGCTCGATCTCGGGATTTGGCCAGACCGGCCCCTACAGCCACCGCACCGGGTACGATTTCCTGATCCAGGCCATGGGCGGCATCATGAGCATTACAGGCGAGCCGGACACGGCCGGTGGTTCTCCGGTCAAGACCGGCGTCGGGATAGCAGACGTGATGTGCGGCATGTACGCGACCGTAGGCATTCTGGCGGCGTTGCGCCATCGCGACCGCACAGGGCAAGGCCAGCAGATCGATCTCGCCCTCTACGACAGCCAGATCGCCTGGCTGATCAATGCGGCAACCAATCATCTGGTATCCGGGCGTGTGCCGGGCCGCATCGGCAACGCCCATTGAACGCCGAGGGTGTTCCCGCCGGTCGGGTTGCTAGTGTCGATCAGGCCCTGCGTGATCCGCATACGCTCGCGCGCGGAATGGTGGTCAGCATGGAGGACCAAGCAGGTGAGACCCCGATCCGCGTTCTGGGCAATCCGCTGAAGATGTCGGCAACACCGGTGCAGTACCGCAAGCGCCCGCCGCATCTCGATGAAGATCGCGAGGCTATCCTGCGCCTCATAGATGAGACACAGGATAGCTGAGCGTCCACCGGCTTACTGCAGTTTCACCGCCGGCCAGTTCTGATCGGCCTTGGTCACATAACCCTTGATATCCTTGCGCCAGGTTTCCAGCACCGATTGATCGTAGTTCAGGTAGAGCTTGTCATCGACGATCGTGAACGCCGCCGGATCGATCGGGGCCTTGTAGCCGCGGGACATGCCGTAGGCGCAAAAGCCGCCATACTGCGGCGCATATTTTCCCGGGTTTGCTTCGAAGGCTTTGCGGTTTTCCTCCGAGGCGAACAGGAAACGGGCATCACGGTAGGTCACGGCAAGGTCCGCTTTGCCCTCAACCGGCTTGCTCTGGACGAAATATGCGACCGGATCATAGCCCGAAATCGCCACACCGCTCTTCTCGTTGATCTCTCCGGCCACGGCGACAGTTGCCAGCTGAGCAACGATAAGGGCTCCAAGGAGGGGTCTGGGAATTGTCATGGTGCTTCTCCACGTTGACAGATTGCTGCGTCTTCCTGGTTGCAGACATACGGCGCATCCAATGAATCGGCTGCGCGAAACCGGTGTTTCTCCTGCGATCTCTATTTCTCTTGATCGTTAGACTACGATCAGGGGGAAGCGTTACAGCGTCCGACAAAATGACGGCCCGTCCCGCGCTCGGCGCGCACGATATCTCCGGTGCCGGCGCCGGTTGAATTGCCGTGCAAGCCTGCGTTTGCCGGCCGGCGGCCCACGAGCCCATCAGGAAAAGGAGACGCCGTTCATCCACAGCAGGTTCGCTCCGCACGAAGCCACGCACGCGACACGGCGGCTGCACCCGGCACCGCAGGTTTCGCCAGTGATGGGGTGGAAAACGCAGCTATTCGCCGAGACGCGGCGACGCCCTGACCGTGTCGATGATATCGCCGAGCAGCAGATGCAGCGCATCGCGGTAACCGGTGCGTGCCGACGGGCCGCTCTCCTCAGACGTCATCACCACGGTCAGATCCAACGCCGGAACGATATAGAGCATCTGGCCGCCATAGCCCCAGGCGAAATGCACGGTCTCGCCAGCGATCTGACGCTGAAACCAGCCGTAGCCGTAGATGTCGCCGGAGAACCGAGAATTGGTGCGCGGTTGCCAGGAAAGTGCGACCCATTGCGCCGGCACCACCTGTCTTCCATCTGCCGTTTTGCCGCCGTTGCGGTAAATCTCGCCGAAAGCAAGCAGAGATCGCGCACTCATGGCCATCTGGTTGCCGCCGAGATAGATGCCCTGGGGATCGCGGTCCCAGGCATCGATGCGAAAACCCTTGATCGGACCAAGCCATTCGCGGGCGAGAGCAAGCGTCGACTTGCCGCTGACCTTGGTCAGGATTGCCGAGAGCAAATGGGTGGACGCGGTCGAATAAAGCATCTGCCCGCCCGGTTCGTCGTCGAACGGCTGCGCGAGTGCGGAGCGGACCCAGTTCCGGCTGGACACCCAGCGGCCGTAATTCGGACCGGACATCCTTCCGAGACCGGCCTGCATCGAAAGCAGATTGCCGATGGTGATGTCCTCAAGCCGCGGATCGGGCGAAGCCGGCAGGTCCGGCTTGAGGATCGGAGCGATCTTCTGGTCCGGGCCCTCAAGCAAGCCCTTGTCGATCGCAATGCCGACCAGAGCCGATACGATCGATTTGGAAGCCGATTTGATGTTGTTGGTGTCCGTAGGGCGGGTGCCCCGGTAGCCGCGCTCGGCAAGGACAGAGCCGGCTTGTGAGACGATCACGGTTTTCAATGGCTTGAGGTCGTCGCGCGCCGCAAGGCCGTCCAACAGCGCCGCAAGCGGTGGCCGATCCTGTGCGACCGCCAAGGAGCACATCAGCAGTAGAGAAAAAATGCGGCAGCAAACCTGATCATGCATTCGATCTAGGATGAATGCGCGGCCGCGTCATGGGGCCGCGCGCAATGTCACGCGGATTTGAAGCCGGGTGACCGGCCGGTCCTGTCGTGACTCAGTCGCGCAGCACTTCAAGCAGCGGTGGAGCGGATGCGCCTGTGGCGAGGACCGACACGAAACGGCGCAGGCTCTGCCGGACGAAATCCGCAACCGGGATCTGCGGATCGAAACTCCACCAAAGCAGGGCCCCCTGCCAGTGGGACGCCATCAGGAGGCCAATGCCGGGTACCGGCCCCGATGGACCGGAGAGGCGTTCATCCAGCGCCTGTGAGAGCGCATCGCGCCATCGCGCGCCGCGGGCGCGAAGCGCCGGATCGCGCAAATCCTCGCGCAGGATCCGAAGCCCGTCGGCATAGGTTTCGATGCCGCCATAGTCGCCGGACAGTCCGACGAGCAGATCGACGGCGCCTTCCGGTGTCTTCGGCAAGGTCGCGGAAAGCTCTGAAGTCAATCGGTCGAGCCCGTCCCAGGCTTGCAAAAGCGTGCGCCGAACGAGGTGCTGCTTGTTCTCAAACCGCTGGACCAGGGTGGAGGCGGAGAGCCCGGTGCTCGTGGCAAGAGCGGCGAAGGTCAGGCCCTCCGGGCCGCTCGCATGCATGATCGCCAACGCGGCTGCCAACACATCTTCATCAGGCATTGTTTTGGGGCGTGGCATCTTGACTCTCATTAATAACCGAATAATCGTTTATATATCCTATTCTCATAGCCACGACCAGATGGCCTCGATCACCGATGGAGGAAAATATGACGCTCAAGGGAAAAATTGCATTGGTCGCAGGCGCCACTCGCGGCGGCGGACGCGGCATTGCCGCCGAACTCGGTGCGGCGGGCGCAACCGTCTATGTCACCGGCCGCACCACGAGAAGCCAGCAGTCGGAATACAAGCGCCCCGAAACCATCGAGGAGACGGCGGAACTCGTCAGCGAACTCGGCGGCGAAGGCGTCGCGGTGCAGGTCGACCACCTGCAATCCACGCAGGTGAAGGCTCTCATCGAACGCATCCGGCGCGAGCACGGTCGGCTCGACATTCTCGTCAACGACGTCTGGGGTGGAGAAAACCTGTTCGAATGGAACAAGGCGGTATGGGAACATGATCTCGACAACGGCTTGAAGCTGTTGCGCCTGGCGATCGACACGCATCTGATCACCGCCCACCATGCCCTGCCGCTGATGATCGAAAATCGCGGCGGGCTGCTTGTCGAGGTGACGGACGGAACGGCCGAGTACAATGCCGAGCATTATCGGCTCTCGCCCTTCTACGACCTCGCCAAGGTCGCGGCCAACCGCATGGCCTGGGCACATGCCAAGGATCTGGAACCGTACGGCGCCACGGCCATCTCGATTACCCCGGGCTGGATGCGCTCTGAAATGATGCTGGAGCATTTCCAAGTGACGGAAGAAACCTGGCGAGAGGCAACGAAGATCCAGCCGCATTTCGTCATTTCCGAAAGTCCACGCTTCGTCGGCCGCGCCATCGCGGCGCTGGCCGCGGATCCGCAGAAGGCCCGGTGGAACGGGCAATCGCTGTCGAGCGGCAGCCTTGCCCAGGAATACGGCTTCACCGACCTCGACGGCTCGCGCCCCGATTGCTGGCGTTACATGCGCGAGGTGATGGAGCAGAACAAGCCCGCCGACGCGACGGGCTATCGCTGAAACATCTCACGCGAAGGCGTCCAGCGATCAGATCGTCAGTGTCTGGATCGCACCGTCACCGAACTCGCAATCGAGTTCCCAACCGGCGGCAGCGGCACGCACACGCAGAAATGTCGCCCCGTCTCCAGCCGCCGGGCGCGTTGCATTGACGACGCAGCGGTAGGTCTTCGCACCATTTCGGATCTCGATCGCCTCGCTGTCGACGATCTCCTCGTCGATGCCGTTGGCGAAGGGATAGGGCGCAAACATCGCCGCCGTGTGGATCGAGTGTAGACGAGTGATGAGAGAGCCATCCTCATCGCATAGATCGACGGTGGCGATGCAGCCTCGATGTTCATCGCCCGAGAGAAACACCACATGCTCGACCCGGTTCTCGGCGATATAGGCAAGCACCTCGCGAAGCGTGTTGGGATAACCGTCCCAGCCGTCGGAATGCAGCGCACTCAGGTTCGTCCACGACAGGCTGCGGTCGCGTTGGATGGCGCGCCGATGCCGCGGCAGGAACATCACCGGCGACACCACGAACTTCGGTGCGGGCGCCAGCAACAGCCATTGCTTCAAACTGTCCATCGTCGCCGGCACAATCATCGCCGCCGTCCTAAGACCGTCGCCGACCTTGCGGTGTGTGCGCTGCGTCCGTGTGTCGAGCATGAAGAAATGAAAGCCGTCGAAATCGAACATCTCGAGCTTGGCATGCATGCCGCGCTGATACTTCCTGTAGGCTTCGATGCCCCGCGTCACCTTTTCGGCGTTGTCATCGTCGTCGGGATCGGAAATCGGCTCCCAATTGTCGTCGATCTCATGATCATCAAGTAGCATGAAGGACGGGATCTTCCGCAGCACGTTGCGCACGCTTTGCTGGTTGAGCCAGGCTTCATAGGGCAGACGATATCGATCGTCCCGCCGGGTCGGGTCATAAAGGCCCGCTGTCGGGTCGACATAGACCTGGTCGCCGACGAAAAGCGCGAAGCGCGGCTTGATGCCGACATTGGCCTCGAGCCGCTCGCCGATGCGGCGATAGGAATGGTAGGCGACGGCCTCGTCGAGAAATCCGGCCGGATACTGGCACGACGACAGCGTAAAACTGGTGCCGTTCGGCGTCGGTTCCAGGGGCGGCTGCACCGGCGGATCGTAGGGAATGACGCCGTCCCTCAAGTCGAAATCCTGTTCGACAACGGGAAGAGGCGCTGCCTGCATGAAACCCTGCCGCTTTGTATTCGGAGTGGGAAAGGCGAGCGCACGCTCCACAGCGACGGCCATTTCTTCAAATCGACTGAAGGCAAAGGCGATCGCCTGCTTGCTCGCGGCATTGCCCGCACCTGTCGGATCCAGCCGGCGCATCTGCTTCTTCGCGATATCGGCAACGAAATAGCCGTAGGCTGGCCCCTGCCCGGCACGGCCGGGCTGTGCCAGATGCCTGTCGAAATCGAAGGTCGACAACGACAGCCCGCCGCCAGGACCAGCAATCGGATCACGCGGAGCGGCGGTCTCGCGCAGCACGATCACCGGCGGTGGTGCCGCAATGGGTTCAAGCGGCGGCGGTGGCTCCTCATGATCGAGGTCCGGTGCCGCCAACGCCGCATCCTCGTCGTAGACCAACAGGACCAGAAGCGCATTGCCGCGACCCGCACCAGCGTTGCCCGGCATGCGGGCCGGCAGCGGGGCTTCGAATGCGTCCCAGCCATCGTCTTCAAGCGCCTTGGAGGTATAGGCCACAAGGTGTTCGATGAGATATTGGATATCCCAGGGCTTCGCCGCATCATCCGGTCGACAGATACGTTCGTTGACCAGCCGGATGCGCAGCAACAATGCGGCTTCCGTCGCCCGGTGCGAGGGCGCCGAACCAAGGCGGATCACCAGCGCCGGCGTCTTCGGGCGCTCTTCAGTGAGGATCGGACCGATCCAGGGCGGATAGACCACTTTTTCGCTGTCGGCCTTGATTACACCCGTCGGTATGTCGGCGTCGAGAAACTGCTGGATCTGCTGCAAGGTCGCATGACGCGTCGTTCCCACCAGAGCATCCTGATGGCCCGCACCCGGGTTGACGAAGGGAGGCCTATAGACCCGACCAGCATCGCCAAAAATCTGGCGCATGCGATCAACGGTCGAGACGTGCGACAGGCCGTTTTCCGCCCCATGCACGCTGAAGGTCGGGAACGACCAGTGCTTTTCCAGATTCTGGCGCGAGACCAGGCGATTGCGCCCATGAAAGTCCGTCATCGTCGAATAGCGCACGAAATGCAGTGTCGACGACACCGTCGACAGGCTCAGCGGACCGAAATGCTCGTCGATATAGCGCAGCATCTCGGGCTCCATGTTGCGCACGTTGAAATCGCGACCGTAAAGCGCGTCCATGCGGTGCCGCGTCCGCGTCCAGGGCGTTCGTTTCGTCGGCCATAGCGGATTTTCGACGTCGAATTCCTCGACGGGATAGGGCAGTGTCGACAGCAGCCGATCGAGAAGATCGTCGGCCAGTGTCGGCTCCTTCGGGTTGAAGCTGTAGCAGTCCGGCAGGAAATCGATGAGATAGCGCACGACATAGGCGCGAAAGATGTTGGCCGGTGCGAAGACCACGAGCGGGCCGACCTGCGTGAACGCCGCGCGATTGACGAGCCCGGTCGCATGGCCGTTCAAAACCGCAATGCTGAAAACGACGGTTCCCATGCAATGGGCGATCACGTCGACCGTTCCGTCCGGCGACGTCGCCGCCACCGTCTTCAGGGCTGCCGGCACGTCGACATTGCCGATCTGGTCAAAACTCCAGGCCTGCGCCGCGGTCGGCTGACCAGCGCTGGTTCTCAGATCGGCGATCCAGATGTCACGGCCGGTGCACCAGAAATGGCTGGCGAAGTTGGGGTTGACCGCATGATGCGCAAACGTCGTGCCGCTGGCGCTATAGCCGTGGAACATCACCAGCGGCCGCTTCTTGGTGTTGGGATGACGATAGCGCGTCAGCCGCACTTCGCCGGGGATGTCGTTGCCTCCGCCATCCGGCCGTTCGGGCGCAAGCGCGATGCGGTGCAGTTCGGCGGTGATCGATGCGCCGCCAGGCAGCTTCAGGGTGGTCGGCGGCAGGCGGTTGACGATCGCCTCGCTTGACCGCTTGTCCTGGTCGGGAGAACGAAAGCTCCAGATGTGCAGACCAAGCAGAAGCCGCGTGACGAAGCCGAAGAATGTCAGCAATTCGCCGATGGTGTTGGCGCCATCGCGTTGATTGACGATCCGGAATAACGGCAGGCCGATCCGCGCGAGATAGCCGACATCGAGTTTCAGCACGCGCTCGCCGCTGTCAGCGCTGAGGCCTGGAAACCTGTCGAGCCTCACCTCCATGAGTTGGCGCCAGGGGTTGCAGCGCCTCTCATAGGTGAAGGTCTTGGTGCCGACGATACGGTTGTCAGCAAGCGTGATCTTGCCGCCGACGTCCCGTGGCCCAATGGTCAGATCATAGCTGAGCGCCCTGATCTCGCCGGAGCGGCTGGCGATCGCAAAAGCCGATTTAAGCCGCGACCAGATACCGGGGCCGTCATCCCCATCGACAAGAGCCTGGTAGCCGTCGCGAAGGCCCCGGTTCAGCGTCCACGCCTTGCCGGCACGCCACACCCGCCCAAGCAACGTGCTTTCCTGCCGCTCGAATATCCTGAGGCTGCCGGAAATCGGCGCGCTGAACTCGACGGCGGCGTCGAGTCGCTGCTCCTTCACATGCAAAGGCAACCAGGTTGTCTCGAGCGTTTCCCAGACCTCCCGAGGGAAGATCCGGATCTGGCTTCTGATGGCGCGATCCGGCACTTCGGTCGCGACACGAAGGATCGGATGTCCGCCATTGTTCGGCGTCAATTGTCCAAGGCTCGTCGGTGTAAACCGCATGGTCAGCTCGACGATCCGGGTTTCCTCGACCCCATCCGTGGGCTTCAGGCGAATGGGGCCGACAAGCCGTTCGGTGATTTCCACTTCGCTCGACTGCGCCCGTGCGGCGACGTCGGTGCTGCGAAAGACCGGACGAACCAGTGGTGGACCCATGGGCCGGGCTTCGGCCGCCGCATAGCCCCACTCGTCCGCCAACGTTTCGGCCGCGCGTAGCGCGATCGCGGTAATCGTCAAGGCAGGGTTCGTTGCAAGGGCCGTTGGAATGATCGATCCGTCGAGCACGACGAGATCGTCATACACAGCATCGGAATCCGCCGATGTGAAGACGCGCCCCAGATGGTCGACCACACCGTCCGCGCCGGTATCGGCCATCACGCATCCGCCAAGCGGTTGGACGGTTGCCAACGGTCCGCGCTGGTCTTTGAGCAGCCAGGTCAGATCGGCCGGCAACAGTTTCCAGACCGGATTGGGGATGAGGCGGCCACCTGAGTTCTTGGTCAGCGCCGCGAGCGCCTCGATCTCCTTGTCGAAGATCGGCAGGCCTTGCAGCTTGTCCCAGCGGATCCGCGCGATGCCGTCGCGATCGGTCGCGATGAGATCGCCGTCGAGCTCGATCCGGCCCGCCGCGCCATCATCGGCCATGACGGCGTAGAGGGCCGAGTGGCCGATGCGTGCCGGCGGCACTGCGTAGATATCGTCATCCGGAAACCCCGGCCGGTGACGGCTGCCGTCATGCCTGGCGAGGCCGTGCAGCGTATTGAGCGTGGCAAAAACCTCGGCAAAGGCGATGCGCAGGGCGGCCGGCACCGACATTTCCTCGATCATGACACCGGCGGAGGCACGCAGGTCGATCACGCCGGTAATCATCGGCCCGATCGCCCGGGCCGAGGGTTTGACCGTTTCATCCGCGACAGTGTTGACAGTGGCTGTAGTGGCATAGTCGGCAACCAGCATGTCACCATTGGTCGAGCACCGTGTTCCGAGGTTCTTGTCGGGCAGTTGCAGGCCCAATCCGCGTGACCGCATCAGGATTTCGCTGGAGCCGAGAGTACCGGCGGCAAGCACGACCTTGCGCGCCCTGATCGGCACCGTCCCGCCATCGCGCTTTCGCAATTTTGCGTCGGTGTAGACGCTGTTGACGATCCAGCCCGCCTCGCCATCCCTGGCGATGGTCAGCACGGTCGCACCGCTGAAAATTTCCGCACCGTACTCGTGTGCCCGCGCCAGCAAATTGACGTCGAGCGAGTTCTTCGCACCCCCATTGCAGCCGGTGGCGCAATCGCCGCAGCGCACGCATTTGTTAAGGCGTACATTGCCCGAACTGACGGTGTCGCTCATCGCGACCGTGATCGAGGCGGGGCGGAAATTGCCGTCCGGGGCGATGGAGCGAACGGAGCGAAACTTTTGCGGCACGCCATCAACATGGTTTGCAATGGTGTTTGGGGTGCCCATGATGGTGCTGCCGAGCAGATCACGGGCGCGATCGAAATAGGATTTCCAGACCGAGAGGTCCTTGAGGGCCGCTGGCCATCCCCTATGGAATATGCTTGGCAGCGGCGTTTCCATGACCCCGGCATTGATCAGCGAGCCGCCGCCCACGCCATTGGCGACGACGGTAACGACCTCCGCACCGATCCTTATGTCGATCAGGCCCTCCTTGTTGTTGTCGCTGCGAATATGGCGCGGCAATTCACCAAGCCCTGTCGGAAACGAGCCTGGCAGATATTCACGCCCGCGCTCGAGCACGCCAACGGAGATCGGCCTGCCCTCATGCATGCGACCGGCGAAGCTCGATGCGGCAACGGCACCGCCATACCCGCTGCCGATGATCAGGACATCGAAGTGCACATTGGCGGGCGCCTTGCGAACACGATCGACCAACCGTTCGAATCCCTGCGATATCCAGGCCGTTTTCGATTCCGTGTCGAGGTCGCTCATGCCGACCTCTCCGGCAAGCTGCCGCAACGCCTCGTCGATGACGGCCTCCGATCCTTTGTCGGTCTGCGATCTGCCTTTGCCAATGTCGCTTCTCTGCACAGAGTTCTCCACCAGATGTGCCGCCACCCTCGGTCGCAGCCGCCTTTCTTCCGGTCTTTCCACGCCCGCAAAATATGCTCGCATCCATTTCATGCGTCGAAGCCAGAAGATATCGACTTAACCTTGGGTTGTACATGAGCACAAAGCGCCGCATTGGCCCTTCCGACCCATGTCCTGATTTCGACTGAGGTTGACGCCCCCCTCTTAGCGCCGGGTGAATTATATGCGAAAGTCTGCAGATACGTGAGAGGGGAACCACTAATCCAGAAGTAGTAGGCTCCTCACCCCATCGTGTGAGCGAATTGGGCGCCCCGGCGCTTCCTCCGTCTTTCTGCAGCCGTGAGAAAGAAGTCATGGGAAAAAACGATCCGCTCCTGGAGGGCTTCCTGCCGCTGGAACTGCTCGGCAGGATCCACGGCGCCAATGGCGACCGCCCGGCAGCCGTCGCATTTCCGGCCGCGGTGCTGTTCGTGGATGTGTCGCGCTACACGGCCCTCGTCGAACAATTGGCCCGGCGCGGACAGGACGGCCTGGACCAGATCCCGAAACTGCTCACGCTCTCCTACGCCCGCTGCGCCGAACAGATCTGCAGCCGGGGCGGCGAGGTTCTCGGACGCTCGTTCTCAGCGCCGGAGACCAGCTGCGCTGGTGCAATGCGCAGGGCATCCGTTTCTGGTCGCTCTATTATCGCGGAGATTGGAGCGCGTTAGAGCCTGCGGCGCTGACGCTTTTATCGCGGGCCCAGAACGCCGGAACATCCAGCAGGAAATATGGGCCCTGCGCTGCAAGGCGCTCTGCGTGCTGCACATGGATCGACCGCGCGAGGCGGTGGAGGTGCTCAGGCTGATCACCTCGGCCATGCTCGGCTCCGTCGATCTTGCCGCACAGATATCGGCGCGCGGTGCGCTGGCGCTGGCGCTCGCCCGCATCGGCAGGCACGCAGAAAGCGTCGAGGCCGCCGTCGACACGCTTCGTCTGCTGCGCGCCATGCGCCGGCCCTCCTCCCACAGCGCGCTGATCGGCATCTCCGGCGTCGAAGTGCTGTTTCGCGGCCGGGAGGAGGGGCTATCGCGCGAGTACGAGCAATGGGGTCATTGGGAGCGCCAGGTTCTGCATGAGCTTTCGCGCTATTGCCGGGTCTTCCCGGTGGGTACGGCGCAATACGGGCTGTGGTGCGGGTTGGCGCATTGGCTGGACGACAGCAAGGAGCGCGCGCTGTCGACCTGGACTCAGGGTCTTGCCGCAGCCAGGCGCCTGTCGCTCCGGCAGGACGAGGCGACCATCGCAGCCGAGATACGGCGCCGACAGGATACTGTCTGATCGGCAACAGGCCGCCGTCAACCCGGCCTCAGCCTAGCGCGGTTTTCCGTCGACGGCCTTGAACGCGCCTCTCGCCTCCTATAGTCCGGGTGCCGAGTTGATTTTGGATTGGGACAATCGTGTCGAGAGATCGTTATTCGAGAAAACTGGAATGCTCGAAATGTGGGGCGTCCGGCTTTGCAGAAGCCTCGGAGAACGACGATCCGAAAAGCAGGACCCGTGGTTTTCTCATCGACCAGATGCCAACGGGCTTTTCGACGGAGCGCCCGTCGAGCGATCCTGCCAAACACATGATGCGGTGCCGCTGCGGCCATATCTTCGCCTTCAAGCAGAAGACGGTCTATGCGCCGAGTGGCGAACCGCGAAACTAAACGAGGTTCCGCCTGCCTGCCGATCGACACACAAATCGTTGGAAGGCGATTTAGAGCGCTTCCGGTTTAGGCGGAATTCTGGAAACGCTCTATCCCTTTGTTCTTGCACGTTTCCTGACGGAAAACCGCTTCGCCCTTTTCCTGGAAATGCTCTCTAAGACGCCCGGACCACCAGGCCCAAAGCCTCACAGATCATCACCGACTGCTCGATCGTGATGACGGCGCGCTTCAGCGTCACCGTTTCAGGCTCGATTGAACTTATATCGCTACCGCGCAGATCACATCCGCTGAAATTGACGCTGTGAAGCCAGGCACCCGACAAGTCGAGCCCATTCATCGTTCCGCCGTCGCAACGCGCGCCAGTGAGGTCGGCCTCGCGCATGACCGTGTCGGCGAAAACGGCACTGCGAAGGTCCGCGCCCGGCAATCCGACGAAGGACCAGTTCCCACCCTTGACCCTCATCGCGTCGAACTTGCAGCCGTCAAACATGCTGCCGACGAATTTGCAGTCGTTGAAGATGACGTCGTAGAAATTGCAGCCGACAAAGGTACAGTTGATGAAGGCGCTGCCCTCATGGCGCGAGCAATTGAACTTGGCGCGACGGAAGGTGCATTCCTTGAAGACGGCACCGGCGCTCGTTGCCTCGGTCATATCAAGATCCGAGAAAAGCGTTCGGCTATGGTTACGGTCGGAGATATCCAGACCGTACCAGTCTACGCCCGCAAGGGTGGTTTCCGTTGCGGGGACTGCTTCTCCGTGTTTGCGTTCGGCCATTTTCCCCCGCCCTTCCCCAATTCAAGCATCGTCTGGCGCACGATGGCGGCCCTTGCATCGGCCTTGACTGCCGTTGCCGGTCTATTGCTGTAGAGCACTCCGTCAGCGCCTTCAACGGGCTGCACAAACCGCACCGGAGAAGATTAGCCCGGCCAGCGCCAGCCCTCGCCAGCCCTGGATCTCCGGCATGTCCTCGCCATGTTCGCGGACATAGCGATGGTGCTCGTCGAGTTTGCCGTGAAGTTCGACGACGACACCCGCTACCTTTTCCGCCAGCCCCGAAACCCGGGCGATCGCCTCCAGCGCCAGATGAAAACGGTCGAGCTCGTTGAGCACCGTCATGTCAAAGGGCATCGTGGTCGTGCCTTCCTCGATGAAGCCGCGTACGTGGAAATTCTCGTGATTGGTGCGCCTATAGGTCAGCCTTGCGGCTGATGCAGCGGCGCGAGATCGGTGAGTTTTTCGATCGCCGCGATGTTTGCATCGTCGAGCCGGACCGCCCCTTGGAAGCGATCGCCGCCATGAACGACACCATGGCCGGCAGTTTTCCACCCGATGCATGTCGAAATGAGCTGGAATCTCGTCGATGAGATCGCGCATATCCTCCGTCGCTTGGCTGGAGGCTTGTGGCGCATGAGCTATTTCAGGAATGCCCGGAAGCGTCGCATGGCGAAGGCAAAGAGAATGGCGCCGATCACCAGCAAAGCAAGGAGCTGCGGCCAGACCACGTCCAGCCCTGCATCGCGGAAAAGAACTGCCTGGGCCAGAATGACGAAATGGGTGTTCGGCGCCGCAAGCATGATGGTCTGGATGATTTCAGGCATGCTCTCGCGCGGCGTCATGCCGCCGGAGAGAGCCTGCAGCGGCAGAAGCACCAGCATCAGCAGCAGACCGAACTGCGGCATGGAGCCGGCGATGGTCGCAAGCAGGATGCCCATCGACGTGGTGGCGAAGAGTTGCAGGGCCGTTGCCAGCAGGAACAGGATGAATGAGCCCTGCACAGGAACGGCGAGCACCCCTTTGACGATGAAGACCAGCGAAACCGCCGAGGCCAACAGCACCACAAGTCCCATCGACCACACCTTGCTGACCATGATTTCGAACGGGGTCACGGGCATGACCAGCAGGTGCTCCACCGTCCCATGCTCGCGCTCGCGGATGAGGGCAGCACCTGTCAGCACGATCGACAGGATGGTGATGTTGGTGATGACGTTCATCACGGCGCCGAACCAGCCCTTGTTCAGCTCGGCATTGAACCTCGCACGAAGAACAAGATCGACCGGTAGTGACTGTTCGCTGCGATGGCGATCGAGGAAGCCTGAGACCTCCCCGGTGACGATCTGCTGGATGTAACCATTGCCGGAAAAGGCCTGACTCATGCGCGTCGCATCAACATTGAGCTGGATCGTCGGCGAACGCCCGGCCAAGAGATCCGTCTGGAAATTCGGTGGAATGTCGAGGGCGAAGGTGTCGAGGCCCTGGTCCATACGCCGGTCCATTTCCGCCGGCGTGATCATCTGTGGGGGCACGAAATAGGGCGGATAGAAAGCTGTGGCGATCCGCGTCGAAACCGGCGAGCGATCTTCGTCGACGATGGCGACGGCCGCCCGATTGAGCGTTTCCGGCATCGCTGTCGAGCCGGTATAGACCGACAGCGTGAAGGAATAGACGATCAGGATCAACAGGATCGGATCGCGCCAGAGGCCCCAGAGTTCCTTGATGCCGAGTTGATAGATGTGGGACAGGCGCATCGTCACCTCGCCTGCTTCTTGAGGGACAGGGTGCCGATGGCGAGCAGCACCGGCACCGCGATCAGCATCGGCACGAAGGCGCCGGCAAGATCGCTGAAGCCGAGCGCCTTGGAGAAGGTGCCGCGGGCGATCGTCATGAAATGCGTGGTCGGGTAGATCTGGCCGATGAATGCGCCTGCCCCTTCAAGCGACGAGACCGGATCGATCATGCCGGAATACTGGATCGCCGGAATGAGCGTCAGGATCGCCGTGCCGAAGATCGCCGCGATCTGGCTCGACATGAAGGTGGAGATGACAAGCCCCATCGCCGTCGCCGCCGAGACATAGATCAGTCCCGCGACCGTCCAGGTCAGGAGGCTGCCGGTAAACGGCACCCGGAAGACGAAGATCGCGAACGCCGTCAACAGAACAAAGTTGAGCATTGCGAGCGCGATATAGGGGATCTGTTTGCCGACCAGGAATTCCAGCCGCGTCACCGGCGAGACATAGAGATTGACGATCGACCCCAGTTCCTTCTCGCGCACGACACTGAGCGCCGACAGCATGGCCGGTATCAACATCAGCAAAAGCGGAATGACTACGGGAACCATGGCGACGATGCTCTTGACGTCAGGATTGTAGCGGAAGCGCGTCTCGATCTTGAAGGTGCCGGTGGTTGCCGCATTGCCGTAGCGTTCGCGGATCTTGCCGGTCAGCCAATGGGCATGCAGCCCCTGGACATAGCCCTTGACCGTTTCGGCCCGGCTGGCCATGGCGCCATCGATCCAGGCGGCGATTTCGACCTTATCGCCACGGGCCGCATCGCGGGCAAAACCCGACGGGATCTCGATCGCCAGGCTGAGTTCGCCGTTGCGCATGCGCCGGTCGAGGTCGGCGTAGTCGGTGATCGGGTCCTTCTCGATGAAGTAACGCGAACCGGCGATCTCGAGAATGTATTCGCGGCTGGTGGTCGTCTGGTCATGATCAAGCACCGCGAAGGTCAGGTCCTCGACATCCATGTTGATGCCGTAGCCGATGACGAACATCAGGATTACGGTGCCGATGGTGGCAAGCGTCGCCCGGATCGGATCGCGAACCAGCTCCAGCGCCTCACGGCGGGTATAGCTGAACATGCGCCCGACATCGAAAAACCCCGATTTCGAGGCGGGCCGCTTTGGGGCCTCAGGCTTGACGACCGGCTCCGAGGGGGCCTTTGCCCGAACTACCGCGGGAGCCGCCTGCTTCGCCCCGGCGATCGCCTCTTCCAGATAGGTGATGAAGGCCTCCTCCAATGTCGCTGCCAAGCGGCTCTTCATGATGTCGGCGGGCGTATCGCTCACCAGCACTTTGCCCGCATGCATCAGCGACATGCGATCGCAGCGCATCGCCTCGTTCATGAAATGGGTGGAGATAAAGATCGTCACCTGCTCGTTGCGGGAGAGGTCGACGAGGATCTGCCAGAAACTGTCACGCGCCACGGGATCGACGCCCGATGTCGGTTCATCGAGGATGAGGATGTCGGGCGAATGGATCAGGGCGACCGCGAGCGAGAGCCGCTGGCGCACGCCGAGCGGCAACGCGTCCGGCAAAGCCTCCATCACGCCTGAGAGGTCGAAGCGTGCCGCAAGTTCCTCGATTCGGTCAGGAATGGTATCGGCCGCCATGCCGAAAAGCTTGGCGTGCAGTTCGAGGTTCTGCAGAACCGTAAGCTCGGTATAGAGCGAGAAGGCCTGCGACATGTAGCCGACACGGTGGCGGACCTCCATGTCGCGCGGGTCAACCTCGCGGCCGAACAGCTTTGCCGTGCCTTCGCTGGCGGCAAGCAAGCCCGTCAGCATCTTCATCGTCGTCGTCTTGCCGCAGCCGTTGGAGCCGAGAAAGCCGAAGATCTCACCGCGGCCGATGCGGAAGCTGACATTGTCGACCGCGACGAAATCGCCAAAGCGCATGGTGAGGTTGTTCGCCTCGATGGCGATATCCTCGCCAACACCTTCCGGGCGCGGCGGAATGACGACGTCATGATGCTCGCGCCGCAACTCCTCGGGAAGCAGGGCGATGAAGGCGGCGTCGAGCGTGTCGACGCCAGTCTTTTCAAGCAGTTCACCGGGCGTGCCCGTTGCCAGCACCCGGCCGGCATCCATTGCCACCAGCCAGTCGAAGCGCGCCGCCTCTTCCATATAGGCGGTTGCGACGATGACGCTCATACCCGGCCGCTCAGTGCGGATGTCGTCGATCAGTTCCCAGAACTGGCGGCGCGATAAGGGGTCGACGCCGGTGGTCGGCTCGTCGAGGATCAGGAGATCGGGATCGTGGATCAGCGCGCAGCAGAGCCCAAGCTTCTGCTTCATGCCGCCGGAAAGCTTGCCCGCAGGACGCTCCGCAAAGGGAGCCAGACCCGTGCTTTCGAGCAGGCTTGCGATCCGCTTTTTACGCTCCTCGCGATCGTGGCCGAACAGACGGCCGAAGAAATCGACGTTCTCGAAAACAGAAAGCGTCGGATAAAGGTTTTTTCCGAGGCCCTGCGGCATATAGGCGATGCGCGGGCAGGTGCGGCGCCGGTGGCCGGCATCGGCGATGTCGCCGCCGAGCACGTCGACGCGTTCGCCCTGCACGGCGCGTGCACCGGCGACGAGAGAGAGCAGGCTCGATTTTCCCACCCCGTCCGGCCCGATCAGGCCGGCCATGCAGCCCGAGGGTATATCGAGCGTCACGTCGTCCAGCGCCTTCGTCTTCCCATAGGAAAGCGTGACGGCGCTCAGGCGAACCACGGGCTCCGCCGGCGGCAGGCCGGCCCGGTCGGGATCCGCCATCACTGCACCAGCGTGCCGGTCTGGCTCGCCGGCCACTCAGCATTGGGGTCGACCTTCACATAGGCAACGCCCGGAAGACCGGTTTTCACCATGCGGATATACTTCTTCAGGAGTTCCTTGGGGATCTGCGCCTTGATGCGGAACGTCAGCTTCTGCCGCTCCTCGGCCGTCTCGACCGTCTTCGGCGTGAACTGCGCGACATCGGCGACATAGGAAACCTTGGCGGGAATGATGTACTGCGGCGCTGCATCCAGCACGAGACGGACCTCGCTGCCGATCGATAGACGCCCCGCCTGATCCGTCGGCAGGAAGAATGTCATGTAGACATCGCCGAGATCGACGAGATTGAGCACACGGCCGCCCGCCGCCAACACTTCGCCGGGCTGGACGACACGATATTGGATGCGGCCATCACGCGGCGAGACCAGAGTGCTGTCGTTGATGTCTGCGACGATGCTTTCGACCGATGCCTTGGCTGCCTCGACCGAGGCTTCGGCATCGACGACCTGGGATTTCGCCGAATTGATCGCCGCATTCGACGCGGCGAGCGAGGCTTCCGCGGCACTGGCGGCAGCTCTTGCCCCCTCTGCCGTCGCCCGGTCGTCGTCGAGCACCTGCTGTGAAACCGTGCTCGTCTTGACGAGCTGCTCGGAACGGGCGAGCCGCCGCTCGGCAGCGTCCAGTTGTGCCCGGCGTTGTGCCAGAACGGCGTCGGCTGCCGCCTTTTCCGCCTCGCGCTGGGTCACAAGGTTCTTTGCCGCTTCGACGCCGATGACGGCGCGCCTCTCCTGTGCTTCCGCCTGCCGTTTATGGGCCTCCAGTTGGACCGTATCCATCTGGGCAAGCACCTGACCGGCAGTGACGAAGTCCCCCTCGTCCACCATGATCTCTTTGATTCTGCCCGGCGTTTTCGTCGAGATATCGATCTCGACCGCCTCGATGCGTCCGTTGCCGCTGGCGATCCCGGCGGGTAGCGCATTGCGATCCAGATTCTGCCAGGCGTAGTAGCCGCCCGCCAGCGCAAGAACGACCAGACCGATCACGAGCCAATTCTTCCGGGCTTTTTCCATATCAGCGTCCCACCTTCAAATGCATCCCACGACAATAGACCGCGGTCACCCAAACACAACCGGGAATAGGCCTGGCGCGGGGAACCGTCACCGCGGCGTAAACGGATCGCTAAAGCAGACGCGAAGGAGCAGGTCATCGCATTGACTCATGTCAATTGGGCTCAAGACAGGCACTGCCATTTGACAAAAGACGATTGAAAAAATCAAAAGTAAAAAGCTGATATTGACAGATGTCGATCATCGTGTGATTTTTGTCGAACTCGATGGTGGCAAAATCGCCATCGCAGCGTGGGAGGACACCATGCAACCGCTTTTGAAGGTTGAAGGGCTGAAGAAATCATTCGGGGGCGTTGCTGCATTGCGCGACGGCCGCCTGGAGCTTCAAGCCGGCTCCGTTCATGCGCTTTGCGGCGGCAATGGCGCCGGAAAGTCGACGTTTCTGTCGATCCTGATGGGCATCCAGCAGCGCGACGGTGGCACAATCTGGCGCCGCGGCAAGGAAGTGCACTACGGCAACCCCGCCGAAGCGCTCGCCTCCGGCATCGCCATCATCGAGCAGGAACTGAGCCCCGTCCCGCATATGACGGTCGCCGAAAACATCTATCTCGGCCGCGAGCCCTCGGGGCGCTTCGGCGGCATCGACTTCAAGAAGATGAACCGGGATGCCCAGCAACTGCTGGATCGGCTCGAATTCGGCATCCGTGCAACCCAGACGATGATGACCCTTTCGGTTGCGCAGATGCAGCTGGTCGAGATCGCCAAGGCTTTCAGCCATGAAGCCGAAGTCATCTTCATGGACGAGCCGACATCGGCGATCGGCGAGAAGGAAGCTCAGCACCTCTTCGCTGCGGTTGCCCGCCTCAAGGCCGAAGGCAAGGGCGTCGTCTACGTCTCGCACCGGCTGTCGGAGATCTTCCAGATTGCCGACAGCTACACTGTCTTTCGCGATGGCGGCTATGTCGGCAGCGGCCTGCTCGCCGATATCGACCGCCCGGGCCTGATCAAGATGATTGTCGGGCGCGAACTTGGCGAAGAATATATCAAGACCAACGACCCGACCGACGAGATCGGCCTGGAGGTTTCGGGCCTGACGCTGCCGGGCAAAATCGAGGACATCTCGTTTTCGGTGCGCAGGGGCGAAATCTTCGGCATCTACGGGCTGATGGGCTCCGGCCGCACGGAAATCTTCAACTGCCTGTTCGGCCTCGATCGCCCGTCGCAAGGCGACGTCAGGCTCGAAGGTGAACCGGTCAACGTCACCAAGCCAGCCGACGCGATGGCCAGCGGCATCGCCTTCGTCACCGAAGACAGGAAAGTGAGCGGCCTCAACCTTGCAGACAGCGTTCGCGGCAACATCTGCCTTGCAAGCCTCCCGGAGATGAGCCCGAGCTTCGTCATGAAGCGCCGGGACGAGGCCGCGGCAAGCGCCCAGATGATCGCCCGGTTCGGCATCAAGGCCGCCCGCGACACGATGCCGGTCTCGGGCCTTTCGGGCGGAAACCAGCAGAAGGTGGTGCTCGGCAAATGGTTCCTGCGCCAGCCGAGATTGCTCTTGCTCGATGAGCCGACCCGCGGCGTCGACGTCGGTGCCAAGCGCGAAATCTACCGCATCATCTGCGACTTCACCGCGGCCGGTGGCACCGTTGTCATGATTTCCTCGGAGATCGACGAGGTGCTCGGCATGTCCGATCGCATCCTGGTCATGCGCCAGGGAAAATCCGCCGGCATCTATGACCGCCGGGCGACCGACGCCCGTTCGCTCGTCCACCTGTCGACCTGAACCACCCGCGAGATCGACGCCAGAAGCGCTTGTCCGACATCAAAGGGGCCTGAGAACCGTGTCCAATATCGAAAACAAATCGTCCAGCAGCTGGTTCAATGCCGAAAACCGCGGCACGATGATCCAGGAATACGGCATCTTTCTCGCCTTCCTGCTGTTGGCGTTCATCCTTTCGCTCTCCAACGAATATTTCCTGACGCCGGGCAACATTTCGAACGTGCTGCTGCAGACGTCGATCAACGGCGTGCTCGCCATCGGCATGACCTTCGTCATCCTGACGCGCGGCATCGATCTTTCCGTCGGCTCGGTCGTGGCCCTTGCCGGCATGGTGAGCGCCAGCTTCGCGACGACCTCGGCGACGGCAGGCATCGCCGGCGCGCCCTACCCTTTCTTCATCGCATTGGCGATCGGCATTCTCGTCGGCGTCGCCTGCGGTATCATCGTCGGCTTCATCGTCTCGCGCTTCTCTGTTCCGGCCTTCGTCGCCACGCTCGGCATGCTGTCTGCGGCGCGCGGCACGACGCTGATCTATGGCGGCGGCAAGCCGGTGCCGGCGCTGACGCCGGAATTCCGTTGGATCGGAACGGGCAACATCCTCGGCATCCCGATGCCGGTCATCCTGCTGGCGATCGTCTTCCTGGCCTCCTGGTGGATCCTGACCCGCACGCGCTTCGGCCGCTACATCTACGCCGTCGGCGGCAACCCGCATGCGGCCAAAACCTCGGGCATCAATGTCACTCGCATTCGCTTCCTCGTCTACGTCATTTCCGGCGGTCTTTCGGGCCTTGCAGGCATGATGCTCTCTGCCAGGACGGGCTCGGCCCTGCCGCAGGCCGGCATCGCCTATGAACTCGACGCAATCGCCGCGGTCGTGATCGGCGGCACCAGCCTTTCGGGCGGCGTCGGCCGGGTGACGGGAACGCTGATCGGCGCGCTGATCATCGGCGTAATGAACAACGGCCTCGATCTGATGGGCATCCAATCCTACTACCAGCAGGTCCTCAAGGGCGCGCTGATCGTCGGCGCCGTGATGCTCGACCAGAAACGCAATCAGGGTCTTTGACCCCTAAGAGATTGGCCGCCGAGCGGCTGCCATGAACCAATCCGTGCGCCATGAAGGTCGCGGAAACCACAATATGGAGGAGTAGCATGAAGAAACTCGTGATCGCCCTGGCTTCCGCCACGGCCCTCTTCGCGTCATCAGCCGTCGCGCAGGAAAAGCTCAAGATCGGTGCAGCGCCCTACGGACTCAATGCCGAATTCATGCAGATCTGGTCGGCGGCGCTTGAAGAGCACCCCGCCGTCAAGAGTGGCGAAGTCGAACTGACCGTGTTTGACGGTCGCTACGACGCGCTGGTCCAGCAGGAACAGTTCAACACGATGATCACGCAGAAGTTCAACGCGATCATCTTCGTGCCGATCGACATCGAGGCCGGCGCAACCGCCGTTCAGGCGGCGCGTGATGCCGGGATCCCGGTCGTCGGATCCAACACCCGCGTCAACTCCGACCTCTTGACCGCCTATGTCGGCTCCGACGACACCGTCTCCGGCTACATGGAAGCCAAGACCGTGCTCGACAAGATCGGCTGCAAGGGCAACGTCGTCATTATCGAAGGCCCGATCGGCCAGTCGGCGCAGATCTCCCGCCTCGAGGGCAACAAGAAGGCGCTTGCCGAGTGCCCTGACGTCAAAGTTCTCGAGCAGCAGACGGCCAACTGGTCGCGCGCCGAAGCCCAGACCCTGATGGAAAACTGGCTGACGGCCCATTCAGGCCAGATCAACGGCGTCATCGGCCAGAACGACGAGATGGCGCTCGGCGCGATCGAAGCGATCAAGTCGGCCGGCCTCAAGGTCGACGACTTCGCCATTGCCGGCATCGACGGCGTGACCGATGCCCTGACGGCCGTCAAGGAAGGCACGATGACCTCGATCCTGCAGGATGCCCGCGCGCAGGCACAGGGCGCGCTCGACCTCGCGATCTTCCAGGCGAAAAAGGGTGACTACAAGCCACAGTCGGACATCTGGGCGCAGTATCCGGACATGCCGTTCAACGACGGCAAGGACAAGGAATACAACGTTCCGTGGACGCCGGTCACGACCGAAAACGTCGACAAGCTGCTCGAAGCCCGCAAGTAATCGCCAACTCAAGCGGGGCGGCCTGCCCGCCCCGCTTTCCAACCGCCGAGGGAAAACGACATGACCGAGACCACACCGCAGATCGACCTCAATTTCCCGCTGACGGGCAAGGTTGCCCTCGTCACCGGCGGTGCCTCCGGCATCGGCGCGGCGATTGCCAGCGCCTTTGCCGCCAAGGGCGCGAAAGTGGCGGTGCTCGACATCAACGAGGATGCCGCGCGCACAAAAGCCGAGGCTCTCGGGGCTGATGCAAGACCCTTCGTCTGCGACGTCTCGGACCCAGCCTCGGTCAATGCGGCCGTGTCGGGCGTGGTCGCCGCTTTCGGCGGCATCGACATCGCCGTCAACAGCGCCGGCGTAGCGCTTCTGGCGCCTGCCGAAGAGCTGTCGCTCGACTACTGGGACAAGACCATCGCCATCAACCTCAAGGGCAGCTTCCTCGTCACCCAGGCCGTCGGCCGGGCGATGATCGCCGCCGGCAAGGGCGGCAAGATCATCAACCTCGCCTCGCAGGCCGGTACCGTCGCGATCGAAGACCATGTCGCCTATTGCGCCTCGAAGTTCGGCGTCATCGGCATGTCGAAGACCTTTGCGGCCGAATGGGGCAAACACGGCATCTCCGTCAACACCATCTCGCCGACCATCGTCCTGACCGAACTCGGCAAGAAGGCCTGGAGCGGCGAAAAGGGCGAAGCCGCCAAGAAGCGCATTCCGGCCGGCCGTTTCGCCTATCCCGAGGAAATCGCGGCCGCTGCCGTGTTCCTGTCGTCGGCGGGAGCCGACATGATCAACGGCGCCGATCTCTTGATCGACGGCGGCTACACCATTCTCTGACGACGCACGACCCCATCTACAGGAGACACCATGCAAAGGTTCATCAACAATCCCGACGAGGTGGTCGAGGACACCGTCAAGGGCTTCGTCAAGGCGCACTCCGACATCGTGCGCCTGGCTGACAACCCGCGCGTGGTCGTCGCCAAGGGCGCACCGGTTGCCGGCAAGGTCGGCGTCGTCACCGGCGGCGGTTCCGGCCACGAACCTGCCTTCATCGGCTACACCGGCCGCAACATGCTGGACGCGGTCGCCGTCGGCGAACTCTTTTCGTCGCCGACCGCCAAGAGCTTCCATGATGCCATCCGTGAAGCGAATGGCGGCAAGGGCGTCGTCTGCCTCTATGGCAACTACGCCGGCGACAACATGAACGTGAAGATGGCGATGAAGCTCGCCGCCAAGGACGGCATCGACGTCCTGACCGTCGTTGCCAATGACGACGTCTGCTCGGCACCGCCGGAGGAGCGCGAGAAGCGCCGCGGCGTGGCCGGCGAAATCTTCATGTGGAAGATCGGCGGTGCCAAGGCGGCTGAAGGCGCAAGCCTCGAGGAGGTGCGTGTAACCGCGCAGAAGGCCATCGACAATTGCCGTTCGATCGGCGTCGGTCTCGGGCCATGCACGCTTCCGGCGGTCGGCCATCCGAACTTTCAGATCGAGCCCGGCACGATGGAAGTCGGTATCGGTCATCACGGCGAACCGGGCGTACGCGTCGAAGCGCTGAAGACCGCCGACGACGTCGCCAAGGACATGTGCCAGATCGTGCTCGACGATCACAACCTGGCGTCAGGTACCGAGGTCGCGGTGCTGGTCTCTGGTCTCGGCGCAACGCCGCTCAACGAACTCTATATCCTGAATGACACGATCGAGAAGGAAATCACCGGTCGCGGTCTTCGCATCTACCGGACCTATATCGGCAACTACTTCACCTCGCTGGAAATGGTCGGCGCCACGCTGACCGTGCTGGCGCTCGACGACGAACTCAAGGCGCTCCTCGACGTCGAGGTTCGCTGCACCACCATCCTGTGACGAAAGAGGCGCATCATGCAGACGTTTAGCAACGCCAACTCAGGCGCGATCGTGCTGTCGCTCGCAGAGCGCATCATCGAGAACCGCGCCTATCTGAGCGAGATCGACGGCAAGATTGGCGACGGCGACCACGGCGTCAACATGGCCAAGGGCTTCGGCATGGCCGCCGATCGGCTGAAGGGCAAGGAGGCAACCTTGTCCGAGGCGCTGGATACGCTCGGAACCGTGCTGATGACCGAGATCGGCGGATCCATGGGCCCGCTCTACGGGGTGATGTTCACCGAGTTCGCCGAAAAGCTCGACGGTGTGCCTGCCATCGATGCGGCAACCTATAGCCTCATGCTGCATGCCGGCCTCGAGGGCATCCAGTCGATCGGCTCGGCCAAGGTCGGAGACAAGACGCTGATCGACACGCTCGTTCCGGCCGTGGAAGCCTTTGACGGTGCGACCGCGAGCGGCAAACCGTTCGACGAGGCGCTCAATGCGCTTGTTTCCGCAGCCGAAGCTGGCCGCGAATCGACCCGCGACCTCGTCGCCAAGATCGGCCGCGCCAGCCGGCTCGGCGAGCGCTCGCTCGGCGTGCTCGACGCCGGTGCGACCTCCTGCGCGATCATCCTGAAGGAACTTTCGCTGGGCGCACGCGCACGCCTGACGTAACCCCTGCCGAAGGCGACGGCACGGTTCCGTGCCTTCGCCAGACACCTTCGCCTCCCAAGGCCGGTGCGATCCCGCTCAAAAACAGCGGGATCGCACACCGCGACGACAGTCATACCAGCTGCTGGTGCCGGCCGGCACAGATGGCTGAATGCGCGACATTCCAAATCTACTGTATAAACCTGCACTTCGATCAGACCCGACCTAAGGAACGGTGCAGTAAGGTTGCAAAAGCACGACGTTGCTTCCATGTTCACCAACCAAAACAGGGAACGAACGCAACCAGATGACATCGAAGACATCCTCACCACGCAAGGGCGGTGCGAGCAGGAGCGGCGCGACCGATACGTCGGACGCCATCCCCCTGCGCTATGGTGACGATCCCTATGTCTGGGCCTGCTGGCTCTACTACGAAGACGGAATGACCCAGGGCGAGATCGCCGATGCGATGGGCGTCTCGCGTGCGACCGTCAACAGCTACCTCGCCGAAGCCCGGGAAAAGGGCATCGTCAACATCTCGCTCGAGCCGGCGCGTCTTGCGTCGCTCACGATCGCCCAGGAACTCAAGCGCCATTTCGGCCTCGCCGACTGTCTCGTCGTTCCAAGCGACGACAACGCCCGGCCGCTGATCGACCGGCTCGGCGTGGCCGGCGCAATGGCGTTGCAGAAGCTGGTGAAATCCGGCGACACGCTGGCGGTCTCCTGGGGACGCACGGTGATGTCGGTGGGCGAGCATGCCGATGTGCATGCGCTCCAGGACGCGACCGTGGTGCAGGCGACCGGCGGCACGACGGCGGCGTTCTCCTATACGCCGGAGCTCTGCGCCGCTTCGATCGCCCGTGCAATCTCTGCGCGCTGCGTCGGCATAACCGCGCCGGCGATCGTCAAGTCGCCGGAATTGCGGCAGATGCTGCTCGACGAGCCGCTGCTGCAGGAACAATTCGCCACGCTGGCACAGGCGAACCGCATCCTCTTCGGCATCTCGTCGCTGCGCCCTAACTCGACCATCCATACCAGCGGTTTCTTCGAATCGGTCTCGCTGCAACACTATCTCGCAGCCGGCGCCGTCGGCGTCGTCGCCGGACGGTTCATCGACGAGCGCGGACGGCCCGTCGCGGGACCACTCGACGACAGGACAGTTGGGATTTCGCTCGACATGCTACGCCGGATCGGCACGCGCATTGCCGTTGCCGGCGGCTTCGACAAGGTTCCGGCGCTGCTTGCGGCGCTGCGCGGTGGTTACGCCAACGTGCTGATTACCGACGCGGCGACCGGTCACGGCATCCTCAGGGCAGACGGCGTCACCGGCCTCGACACGAGGATCTCGCAGCGGCCGAAGCTTGCCCAGACGCCCAGCTCCTACCGCACCCACGTCAAGAAGTTCCTCAACAACCCCAATGAGGTTGTCGAGGAGATGCTCGACGGCGTCGTCAGGGCACACCGGGACTATATCGAGCCGATCAACGGTTCGCATCGCGCGCTCGTTGCCAAGACCGGACCGCGGCCGGGCAAGGTCGGCCTCGTCATCGGCGGCGGCACCGGCCATGAACCCTGTTTCCTCGGTTATGTCGGCAAGGGCCTCGCCGACGCCGTGGCGGTCGGCAACATCTTCTCCTCGCCGCCGCCTGATCCGATCGTCCAATGTGCGGTTGCCGCATCGGGCGGCGAGGGCGTGCTTTTCGTCTATGGCAACTACGCCGGTGACGTGATGAACTTCGAGATGGCAGCCGAGATCGCCGAGGAAAAGGGCATCAAGGTCCGTACCGTCCTGACCACGGACGATATCGCCTCCTCGCCGATCGAGGATCGCGAGGGTCGGCGCGGCGTTGCCGGCAATTTCTTCATCTTCAAGATCGCCGGTGCGGCCTGCGATCGGGGACTTTCTCTCGACGCCTGCGAGGCCGTGACCAGGAAGGCCAACCTTCGCACCTATACGGTCGGCGTTGCGCTCGAGCCCTGCTCGATGCCGCAGACCCGACGCCACAATTTCGAGATCGGCCCCGACGACATGGAAATCGGCATGGGCATCCACGGCGAGCCCGGCGTGACCCGCGAGCACATCAAGCCGGCCGACGACATCACCGATGCGATCATGGACAACATCTTCAAGGAGATGAAAGCTTCGGCCGGAGATCGTGTCGCCGTGCTCATCAATTCGTTCGGCGCGACGCCGCTGATGGAACTCTACATCCTTTACCGGCGGGTTGCGCAGCGCCTTGCCGCCAAGAACATAGAGATTGAAGCCAACTGGATCGGCCATTATTGCACGTCTCTCGATATGGTCGGTGCATCGATCTCGATCCTCCATCTCGACCAGGAACTGACCGATCTGCTGCATCACCCTTGCGAAACGGCTTTCCTGCGTATCAATTAGCATTCCGTCAGGGACCCATGGTCAAGCATGGGTACCGGGCGTTCTGGGAGGACAGTGATGTCGGAAAATGCGGCGCGCCGCTTGGTCAGCATGTTTCAGGCGATCTCCGAGGCCGTGGAAGCCGAAAAGGATCATCTGTCGGAGCTTGACGGCGCCATTGGCGATGCCGATCACGGCACGACGATGTCGCTCGGCTTCCTGGCGGTGAAGGCCGGACTGGCCAAGCTCGACCTCGACCATGCCCAGATCTCCGACGTCATGGCGACGGCGGCGGGCGCTTTCCTCAATGCCGTCGGCGCCTCGACCGGACCGCTCTATGCCACGGCCTTTCGCCGCGCCGCACAAGCCGTCGCCGGCAAGACGGAGCTCGATCTCGCCACCTGCGCCGCCATCATCGATGCCATGGGTTCGGGGATGCGCGAGCGCGGCAAGGGACAACGCGGCGACAAGACGATGCTCGACGCCTGGCTGCCGGCAGCCGATGCCGCCGCAGCAGCCCTTGCAGACAACAAGGGAGCTGACGGTTTCTGGCGCGACGTTGTCGCTTCGGCCGAGGCCGGCGCCAACGCGACGCGCTCGATGATCGCTACAAAGGGACGCGCCGCAAGGGTGCGCGAGCGCTCGCTTGGTCATGTCGATCCCGGAGCCGCCTCGTCCGTCATGATCCTGCGCGCCATGGCATCTTCGCTCAACAGGGCGGCCTAGCGCGCGGCGCCGACCAACAGCCGCAACCGAGGTTCGGGAGTAACGCGAACCTGTGTTCGCGAGTAACGCGCACGTGATGCCGCTGTTTGGACAAAATTTACCATCACATGCCAAGGCTGGTGAGCAGTGGGGATGTCCGGCGTTCAAGTTTTATTGAACTGCCGACAGACGAAAGCCAGCGGCAAGCGCTTGCAGCTAAAGCCGCTAGAGGTTTTATGGTCCGGTCGCCATTTCAAGGAGCCCGCATGCGGCGCATAACGAGACACCTTCTTTCCCTTTCGCCCGCAAACGCCGGCGAATTCCTGGGCAAGACGAAGCCCGCCCGGCGCGCCGCGATGGCCGCGACGATCGCCATCGCCCTTTCCGGCTGCATGTCAGCCTTTGACGAAGTTCGTGCACCGCCGCCGATCCCGGCGAAACTGATCGGCGCCATGGCCAAGAACGGCTCCAAGCCGGAAAGCCCGGTGCTCGTTCGCATCTTCAAGCAGGAAAGCGAACTCGAGATCTGGAAACAGAACAAATCCGGGCAGTATGCGCTCCTCAAAACCTATCCGATGTGCCGTTGGTCTGGAAAGCTTGGGCCGAAGACCAAGGCGGGCGACCGCCAGGCGCCGGAAGGGTTTTACCACGTGTCCGCCCGCATGCTGAATCCGAAGTCGCAATTCTATCTGTCGTTCAATCTCGGCTACCCCAACCGGCTCGAGCAGGCTCTCGGCTACACCGGTGAGGCGCTGATGGTGCATGGTGCCTGTTCGTCATCCGGTTGCTACGCGCTGACGGACCAGGGGGTCGGAGAAATCTATCCCGTCGTCCAGCGCGCGCTCGCGGGCGGTCAGGGGCAATTCCAGGTGCAGGCCTATCCGTTCCGCATGACGGCAACGAATATGGCGCGGAACAGCGGTGACCCGAACTTCAATTTCTGGAAGAACATCAAACAAGGCTACGACATCTTTGAAGCGACGAAGCGCCAGCCGAAGGTTTCGGTCTGTGGCGGTCGTTACGTCTTCAACACCGACTTTGCCAACGGCGAGCCGACCGACCCGCTTGGCGCCTGCCCTGCGACCACGGCAACATCGGACGCCGGGCTGATGGCAAGGCTGCAAACGGAAGACGCCAAGGTCGCGGGCATAGTCGCCAATCAGACGCCCGCTCCGGTGAATTCCTATGTCGATGGCGGCATGCATCCAAGCTTCCGGACGCTGCTTGAGAAAAACGGCGCTGAAAAGCTGGCCGCCAAGATCTCGGGAACTAAATACCCCATTAGCCGACCGGACGCGGCGCTGGCAGATCCCTATGCCGGCCTGTGATCGGTGGCGGCGGGAGATGAGCAGCGCTAGATGCGCCATTCCCCCGGTAGTCACCGAACACAGGTAATTGAGGTTCCCCATGCCGCAACGTGACGTCTGCCGCCGATCCTTCCTCACGCTTTCCGCCGGCATGGCGGTGCTCGGTTTGGCGGGGTGCGGCTCGACGCGCGAGCGGGTTGCACAGCAATACGCCCCGGCGCCGGAACCGGTGCCCGCCGCCAACACCGTGCTCTCCGAGATGTATGGCGAACGGCCGGGAGAAACTTATCCTCTGCCGGCGATCCCTTACGAAAAGATCGACCCGCGATATTACAGGCAGATGGTGCCCGATCCGACGGGCGAGCGGCCCGGCACTTTGGTTGTCGATGTCGGCAACCATTTCCTCTATCGCGTCTATGAGAACGGCCAGGCGATGCGCTACGGCGTCGGCCTCGGCCGGGCCGGCTTCGCCTGGGCCGGTCGCGGCGTCATCCAGTACAAGCGGCCTTGGCCGCGCTGGAAACCGCCGAACGAAATGGTCGCACGCCAGCCGGAACTGCAGCAGTACAGCATCGAGGCCGGCGGCATGGAGCCGGGGTTGAAGAACCCGCTTGGCGCCCGCGCGATGTATATCTTCCAGAACGGGGAAGATACGCTTTACCGCATCCATGGCTCCCCGGAATGGTGGACCATCGGCCAGTCGGTGTCGTCGGGGTGCGTGCGCATGATCAACCAGGACGTCGTCGATCTCTATGACCGCGTGCCGAACGGCACGCCGGTCGTGGTGACGGACCTTTCGGGCGGCGGAATGGCGGCGCAAACACCGGCCCAGCCGCAGGACAATCTCCTGCCTGGCGAAGGCGGCATCCCCGGCGCACCCCCGCCGATTTATTAGGACCGGCGCTGTCGACCGTGGGAGCATTCAACGCTCCCACGGTCGACAGCTGGCCTCAGATGACGAGCAGCGGCGTCTTTCCCCGGACGCGATTATAGAGGTCGATTGCGTCCTGCTGCAGCATCCGCACGCAACCGGCCGAAGCGTTCTTGCCGATCGAGCGCCACTGCGGCGACCCATGGATGCGGTAGAGCGTATCCTGGCCATCCTGGAAGATATACATCGCCCGCGCGCCGAGCGGATTGCTGAGGCCCGGATCCATGCCGCCCGCCTCGATGCCATATTTCTTCAGGTGCGGCTGGCGCGCGACCATGTCGTCCGGCACCGTCCAACGCGGCCACTTGCGCTTCCAGTGCACGACCGCCCTGCCCTTCCAGGCGCGTCCCTGTGCGCCAAGACCGACGCCATAGCGGATCGCCTTGCCGCCGGGCAGCACCCAGTAGAGGAACATCTTCTGCGTATCGACGACGATCGAATAGGCCGGCTCGTTGGTCGCATAGGCGACCTCCTGCCGCAGGAATTCCGGCTTTATCGCATCGAACTGCACCCCCGGAACATCATAGCCCTCGTCCTTGACCGGACCGTAGATCTGGGCGTAATCGAGCTTTGGCGCCGGCTCATCCTTGCGCTCAAGCTCGATCGGGGCCTTCTCTGGCGGGGTGATGACGTGCTTGCTGGTCTTGTCGGCGGCATTTGGCTCGAGACCGGGCTTGGGGACCTGTGTGCAGGCGCTCAAAATAGAGCTTGCGACCACTGCAAGCAGTGATCGGCGGGACAATTGAAAAGACACTTTTTTATTCCGGGTTGGATGTATGCGAGGAGAGAGTTGTGGCTGTTGGTCCCATTCGTGACCGAAATGTGGTCAAAGCCGATCTCTTTGGTGGATGATCCTCGCCAGTCGCTCGCCGCCAACTGAGTGTTGCAAAATTCACCCGGTCGGGCGCGAGCGGGGAGTCATCCTGACGGCAGACGGAAGCGGCATGTCGCGTTCAGCCCAGCAGTTGGTCTAAAGCATATCGCGCAAAAGTGCGCAGCGGTTTTGCGATAACGACATGCACAAAAACAAGAGCTTAAAGCGCGCAAGCGAATCCTGGAAATCGCGACGCGCTTTAGGTGAAAGCGTCCTTCCGCAGCACACTCTCGGCCTGCTCCGAGCTCATCTCGAACACTTTTCTGCCTATCTCGAACCCGAAACCGTTGCGAGCGAATGCGGACAGCTCCTTGGCCTTGCGCTTGTCGTCGAGCTCGCCGCGGCGGAAGGGGCCGAAAGCGCGCTTGCGAGCAAAGACCACGGCAGCAAACAGATCGTCGGTCTCCTCCAGCGCCACGGCGGCGGTTTCCCTGTCGATGCCCTTCGCCGAAAGCTTCTGCGCAATCGCCCGTTTCGACTTCCCGCTGCGCACCGCCGACTGCGTGCTGAGCTGCGCATAATCCGCGTCGTTCAGGGCATTCAGATCATAGGCGAACTTGACCGCGAACTCGGCAACGGCCTTGAGCTGCTGCTGGCTGATATCCTCGAACTTCTGTCGCGCCTTCCGGGTGATGGCGTCGAACAACTGTTTCTCCGTCATCATCTGTCGTTCGAGGCGATAGACCGCCGAATTGCGCGCCCAGGACAGCATGCGCGCGGTCGGCGCGTCGGAGGGCGGCGTGTCAGAAGGCGGATCGTCGGCTTGTAGATCGTTTGATGTCACGGGGTGGGCGGGCTCTTTTGGGATGCGCTTGATGGGCGATATTTCGCCCACAGAGATAGCCGCAAACGTGGCGCTTCGGTAGTCGCCACGGGCGGGATTGATTGCGGTAACGCTAGCCCGGCATTTTGCGACCGGAAACCGATGGGCATTTCAGCCATTGCCAACCGGGCCTTTGCAATGTGATCTGCGGCTGATATGTTCCTAATTCGTTCCCCGTCGTGAATCTCTCATATCGAGCGCGGGGATGCCTCGGCGTCGCCCGCAGGGCCGAGCAATCGGTGCCAGCGTTCAGCGCGAGAGGTAGAATCGGCAGAGACTTACCGGGGACTTCGGCGTGGCGGCGGCCTATCTGGAAAAATTGAATGATCGACAGCGCGATGCCGTCGAATTTGGCGTAACCGCACCCGGCGAAACGATTGCAGGGCCACTCCTGATCATCGCCGGCGCCGGGTCGGGCAAAACGAATACGCTCGCCCATCGTGTTGCCCACCTCATCGTCAATGGCGCCGACCCCCGCCGCATCCTGCTGATGACGTTTTCGCGCCGTGCGGCCTCCGAAATGGCGCGACGGGTCGAGCGCATCTGCGCCCAGGTGCTTGGGGCAAACGCCACTGTTGCCACCGATGCGCTCACCTGGGCCGGAACATTCCACGGCATCGGCGCGCGCCTGCTGCGCATCTATGCCGAGCAAATCGGCTTGAATGTCGATTTCACGATCCATGACCGGGAAGACAGTGCCGACCTGATGAACCTTGTCCGGCATGAGCTCGGCCTCTCGAAGACCGAGAGCCGCTTCCCGACCAAGGGCACCTGCCTGTCGATCTACTCGCGGGCGGTCAACTCCGAGACGCCGCTGAGCGAGGTCTTGCGCGCGCACTATCCCTGGGTTTCCGGTTGGGAGGAGCAGTTGAAGCAGCTGTTTTCCTGTTATGTCGAGGCAAAGCAGACGCAGAACGTGCTCGATTACGACGACCTGCTGCTCTACTGGGCGCAGACCGTCAGCGTGCCGGAACTGGCCGAGGACATCGGCAACCGTTTCGACCATGTGCTGGTCGACGAATATCAGGATACCAACCGGCTTCAATCATCCGTGCTGATGGCGTTGAAGCCAGGCGGCAGGGGCCTGACGGTCGTGGGCGACGATGCCCAGTCGATCTATTCGTTCCGGGCAGCGACAGTGCGCAACATCCTGGATTTTCCGGGCGAGTTCACCCCTCCGGCCGACGTCATCACGCTTGATCGAAACTATCGTTCCACCCAGACGATCCTTGCCGCTGCCAACGGCGTCATCGATCTCGCCCGGGAACGCTTCACCAAGAACCTCTGGACCGAGCGGCAGTCGGCGGAAAGGCCCAAGCTGCTGGCGGTCGCGGATGAAGCCGACCAGGCGCGCTATATCGTCGAGAAGGTTCTGGAGAACCGAGAGATCGGCATGACGCTGAAGCAGCAGGCGGTGCTGTTTCGCTCGTCGAACCACAGCGGGCCGCTCGAGGTGGAGCTGACCCGGCGCAATATCCCCTTCGTGAAATTTGGCGGGCTGAAGTTTCTCGACAGCGCCCATGTCAAGGACATGCTGGCGGTGCTCAGGTTTGCGCAGAACCCGAGGGATCGGGTCGCCGGCTTTCGCCTGCTGCACATGATCCCCGGTGTCGGCCCGCAGACTGCCGGCAAGATCCTTGACGCGATCGCCGCAGATCCGGAACCGCTGGCAGCCCTCGGGGAGATCCCCGCCCCGCCGCGTTCCGGCGACAACTGGCGGGATTTCGTCACCCTGATCGAAGGGCTGCGCAAACAGGCAGGCGGCTGGCCGGGTGAAATTGCCCAGGCACGCGAATGGTACGAGCCGCATCTCGACCGCATCCACGAGGATGCCGACACCAGAAAGGCCGACCTCCTGCAACTGGAGCAGATCGCCGGCGGCTATCCGAGCCGGGAACGCTTCCTGACCGAACTGACGCTCGATCCGCCTGATGCGACCAGCGACCAGGCCGGCGTGCCGCTGCTTGACGAGGACTATCTGATCCTTTCGACGATCCATTCGGCCAAGGGGCAGGAATGGCGCTCGGTCTTCATGCTCAATGTCGTCGACGGCTGCATCCCCTCCGATCTTGGCGTCGGCACCACGCATGAGATCGAAGAGGAGCGCCGGCTGCTCTACGTCGGCATGACACGGGCAAAGGACAGCCTCACACTGATCACCCCGCAACGGTTCTTCACGAGCGGCCAGCATGCGCAGGGCGATCGCCACGTCTACGCCTCGCGCACGCGGTTCATTCCGGCAACGCTCCTGCAGTTCTTCGAGACGGCATCCTGGCCGGTGGTCAGCGCCTCAGCGTCCGAGCGCAGCGCCAGGCAGATCCGCATCGATGTCGGCGCGCGCATGCGGACCATGTGGAAGTAAGGAGCGGCACGTGGCCGAGCCTAGCGACACCGTGATCGGAAGACAGACTACAGCCGATGCGACGGGAACGGAGCGGCAGCGCAAGATCATCCATATCGATATGGACGCCTTCTATGCTTCGGTCGAACAGCGCGACAATCCGGAGCTGCGCGGCAAGCCGGTTGCTGTCGGCGGCGCGGCTGCGCGCGGCGTTGTCGCCGCGGCAAGTTACGAGGCACGCAAGTTCGGCGTCCATTCCGCCATGCCATCCGTCACGGCGAAGCGAAAATGCCCCGATCTCATCTTCGTCAAGCCGCGCTTCGACGTCTATCGGAGCGTGTCGCAGCAGATCCGCGAGATTTTTGCCGAATATACGCCTGTCATCGAACCCCTGTCGCTCGATGAGGCCTATCTCGACGTGACCGACAATCTGAAGGGCATGGAGATCGCGACCGAGATCGCCGAGGAGATCCGCGCGAAGATCAAGGCAACGACGAACCTGACGGCCTCGGCCGGCGTCAGCTACAACAAGTTCCTCGCCAAGATGGCGAGCGACCAGCGAAAGCCGGACGGGCTGTTCGTCATCACGCCCAAGAACGGACCGGCTTTCGTCGAGGCGCTTCCGGTGAAAAAGTTCCATGGCGTCGGGCCGGCAACGGCCGAGCGGATGAAGCGCCTGGGTATCGAAACCGGCTTCGACCTGCGGCAGCAGACCCTGGCGTTCCTGCAGGAGCATTTCGGCAAGTCCGGGCCGTATTTCTACGGCATCGCCCGCGGCATCGACGAACGGCGGGTGCAGCCGGACCGGGTGCGCAAATCGGTTGGTGCGGAAGACACATTCGTCGAGGATATTTTCGAGTTCGAACCGGCATGTGCCGAGTTGCTGCCATTGGCCGACAAGGTCTGGCGCTACTGCGAGGCGCAGGGCATGAGCGGCAAGACGGTAACCGTCAAGGTGAAGTACTCGGACTTTACCCAGGCGACACGCAGCAGGACGCTCGGCACACCGGTCGCAGGAGCGTCCGAGATCCTTGAGGTTGCAGTTTCGCTGCTGGCATCGGTCCATCCGTTCAAGCGCGGCGTGCGCCTGCTGGGGGTCACGCTATCGTCGCTCAATGGCAACGAAGAAGAAGCCCGCTCGCAGCTGGAACTTTCTTTCTGACGATCAGGCCATGCCAAAAGAAAAAGCCTGCCGCGGGAGGAGGTGCGGCAGGCTTTCAAAAGGATTGAATGGCAACCGGGAGGAGGAGTGTCGCCATTCCGGCAAGCGCTCGTTAGGAGGAGGAGAAAGCACTTGCACACTCGAAGTCCTGCGGGAGGAGATGCATCGCTTCGATGAGTTGACTATACAAGAAACCTACCGATTTCGTAGATCTGACTTCGCAGACCAGCCATGCGTGGAGCGCCGGTCAGGCGGCTCAGCGCACCTTGAAGCGGTCGAAGGCTGTCAGCCGCACCATCGGCGGATCGGCCTCGTTCCAGCGATAGATTTCGGTTCTGAGGTAGCGCAGCTCCTCGTCCAGCCCCTCTTCGCCGATCTCGATCCACCAGGATTTTGGGCGCCCATCGCTGCCGTCGGACCAGCGGTAGCCGCGGCCCTTTAGGTGGTCCTTCATCTCGAAGGGGCTGTTTTCCGCATAGAGGCGAACGCGCGATCGCTGGCTTGCCGCGTAGAGTTCGGCAAAAGGTGTCTCTTGCGGATCAGCGGCTGAGCCCGCAATCACCTCAAGCAGCGCAAAGCAGTCATCGACGGCGCGATGGCCGTCGTGGAAATGTCCCGCCTGGCCGATGAGGTAGCCGAGCTTCGTGCCCTCGAAGCCGCGGTCGCTCCAGCCGATCTCGGAGACCGAGCAGGCCCAGGCCTTTTTCTCGAAGATCGGCGAAAAAGCTTCGCAAAACGGCCGGTCGAACCCGGCATTGTGGGCGATAATCAGATCGGCGCGCTCAATGATCGCCTGAAGCCGGGCAACATCGATGGTTTCGCCGGCGACCATTTCGTCGGTAATGCCGGTGATGCGCGTGATCTCGGCTGGAATGGAGCCGCTCGGCTGCCGCAGACCGCCATAGACGTCGATCACGTCGCCGATGGCCCCGTGAGCGTCAAAGGTGAACGCAATGACGCCGATCTCGATGATCTCGTCCTTGCGATGGTTGAGGCCGGTGGTCTCGGTGTCGAGGATGACGCCGACGAGCGGAAACTCGGCGCGCGGCGCGGCCACGACGGGGCGCGGCTCCAGCTTTTGCAGAACGCGGTAGCGACCCGTCGCCTCCAGATGATCGACCATGGCGCCGGCGCTCATGCCGGCAGCCGCGCGTGAGGACGCGCGCTTGGAGCGTGCGCCCTTCTCGTCCGGATCGGACGAAACAAACATGTCGTATTGCAATGCCATCAGCCCTTCTCCCGGAACTTTTGGCGAAAGGGAAGACCGAGCGCCTATCGCGCCATCACTTTCCCCCACTGTCAACAACCTGTGGCGAGCGGGCCGGATTTAACCCGGGAAAACCTGTGAGCGGACCGCCAAGCGGCAAGATCTCGGCCCGGAAGGGTCGAACGGGCGCCACTCACGGCGCCCGCGATGGTTCCGGTTAGCCGAGCGCGGCAACAGCCTCGATCTCGAACAGCATCCCGTCAAGCGCCAACCGCGGCACCGGGATCAGTGTGCATGTGGGTTTTGCGCCCTCACCCAGCGCCGCTTCCATTTCAGCGCCGAAGATATGCAACCGTTCTTCGGAGTGGTCGACGATCAGCACCGTCAGCTTGACGATGTCGCTTGTATCAGCGCCCGCGGCACCAAGCGCGGTGCGCAGATTGGCGAGCGCCTGGCGGACCTGCAGTCGGAAATCCGGATCGAGAGCCCCTTGCACGTCCTCGCCTCCCTGGCCGGCGACAAAGACCAGCCGCACGCCCGCCGGGACCAGGCCGACATGGGAGTAACCATTGACCGATGCATCATAAAGCCCAGGAGGATTGAAAAGGCGAATAGGCGATTTTGTAGTTGTAGACGACATTTTTTGCTTTCCGTTGTTGCACGACGAAGCCGTGGAAACGCCGTATGGAGGATCGCCGACGTTGTGGGTCGGCGTGCCGGACAGCGCGTTCAGGCTCCATATCGTTTTGACGATCCAGCAATGCTTCCCGTGACGCGGGCGAGTGGATTTCTTTTTAGGCTGCGAGCGTTCGCATTTAGACACAGGCGGTCACGGGTGCCGGATCCCGCGCGACGCGATGATTGAACTGCTTGCGTTCGAACAGGGCAGATCGGGTAGCTTCTTGCCCAACCCGACGACGGCCTTGATTGCTTTAACAGCAATGGCGTAGCTAGAGGCAGTCGGTTCGACAAATCGGTCTAACCGTCTCCGCATCACAGCGAAAGGTGCCCCATGAACGAAGAACCGAAAATCGTCCTGTCCCCGCTCTCGCAGGAGTTCTCCCGCGACGGCATCACTGTGACCGTCGAAATCTCCCGGATCGAGGACGGCAACGAGTGGGCGCTGGAAGTCATCGATACCCAGGGCATGTCGACACGCTGGGAGGATCTCTTCGCAACGGATGCCGCAGCGCTCGCCGAATTTCTCAGCGCCGTCGAGCAGGATGGCATGTCCGTGTTCGTGATGCCTTCGGCGCTGCACTGACGAGCTACCATATTTTCCGGCTCCGGGCCGAACGGCGCCACGACCGATAAAGTGACCGGCGCCGCTCCCGGGTCGAACCTCCCGCCATTGAAAGCGCCCGGGGCGACTTTCACGCCAGCCGCTCGCTGAGGGCAGACGTGCGAAGACGGGTGGTGTTCAACAGGCCGGCCGCCTGGATCAGCGGGTAAGCCGCGGCCGCTATGTGCGAATTGATCCGGTGCAGGTCACCAATAAGATCGATGAACAGAGCATTGCTTCTAAGACTGACGCCCTTTTCCATGCCTTCCCGGCCGAGATGCTCATTGATCGCGCGCTCCTCGAGCGCGCGGAAGCGATCTTTCTGGGATGCCAGACGGGCGGCAGCGCCGACGTCGCGCGACGAAAGAGCCACCGGCACAAGGCGTAATGACACCGCGACCTCGTCGCAGAGCATATCGAGGGCCTCGCGCTGGCTCGGCGCCAACTGGATGTCCTGCTTGATCTTTGCCCGGATGCGGTCGGCGAGGTTGAGCTTGATCACATCACCCGCGTGTTCGAGATTGCTGGCAAAAAGCATGATCTCAAAAGCGCGGCGCGTATCGCCACCCGACAGTTCGCCCTGGGCCAGCCGGCCGAGATAGGCATGGACCGACCCCATGTAGGTGCCGAGCTTGAAATCGATGGCGTTGACCTCCTTCAATGTCTCCAACCGACTGGACGACAACGCCGTGAGCGACATCTTGAACATGCGCTCCAGCAGTTCGCTCATCCGGATCGTCTCGATCGTGGCATTGGAAAGCGCGACGGCCGGCGTCGTCAACGAAGCGCTGTCGAGATAGCGCGGTGTGGCCAAGGGATCATCGGCGGCCGAAGCATTGGGGATCAACCGGTCGACGAAGCGCACGACGACAGGGGAGATCGGCAGGAACACGGCGGCGACCGTCAAGTTGAACGCCGCATGGAGTCCGACCGCGACATGCAAGGGGTCCAGCGGCACACCGGTGGCAGCATCGACGATCTGTCGCGCCAACGGCAGCAGCGCGATTGCCAGAAGGCCGCGGCAAAGCAGATTGGCGACTGGGAGCCTTCGGGCGACAGATGGCTGGTCGAGGGTCGCGCTGACGGCCGGCAGGCCGCCGCCGAAATTGACGCCGAGGATCAGGGGCACGGCGCCGGCCACTTCCAGACTGCCATTGGTCAGCAGCGAAGCGATTAACAAGATGACCGCGAGCGTCGAATGGCAGAACCAGGCGAGACCGGCGCCGACGAGGAAACCGAGCACCGGCTCGTTGGCGATCGCGGCGAGAACGTCGTGAAACAGCGTCGCCTCGCGCAGCGGAGCGGTCGCCGAAACGATGACCTTCAGTGCCAGCAACATGAGGCCGAGCCCCATCATGATGCGGCCGGCGTTTCGCGGGCGAAACTCGTTCGACGCTCCGAAGGTGAGATAGCCGGCAAACAGGAAAAGCGGCGCCAGCGTCGTTGCCAGCGATGAGCCCGATGCGAAAAGGCCGGATACGAGCGCCGAGCCGATATCGGCACCGAGGAGAACCGCAAGGCCCGTCGTCGCCCCGATCGCACCGGCACCAGCCAGGCCAGCGATAATGAGGGCCATGGCCGTGGCGCTGCCGAGAACAGCGGTGGCGGCGATGCCGCCACCGAATGCTGTCAGCCGGTTGGACAGGCGCTGTTCGACGAACAGCTGCAGCCGATCGCCCCATCCCCGCATGACGCCGGTTCTAACCATCCGCACACCCCAGAGCAGGAGCGCGACGCCGCCGAGCAGCTCCACAATGACAAACGTTCCGGAATTCATGTCCAGCAAGGTCCTTCCGCTCGAAGCGATCAATCGGCGACGGAAATGTCGGGAGCGACAGATCCGATGTTGTAGCCTTCGAGCTGGGCTGCAGATCGGTCCGGCACGGGAAAATTCAGGATGGTTGCCGTGCCCGGCGTCACGGGAACGACGCGCGAGGGCGGCAGGTCCAGAAACTCGTGGCAGGCTGCGCGAATGACCCCGCCATGGGCGACCACCAGCAGGTCGCCATCCGTGCGCGACATCCAGTCACGAACCCCGTCGGCGACGCGGTTGCGAAAGGCGATCCAGGTTTCGGCGTTGGCCGGCGTAAAGGTGCCGGCGCGCCAGGCGGTGTAGTCCTCCGGACGTTCGGCGATCAGCTCCGGCTTGCGACGCCCCGTCCATTCGCCCATGTCGAGCTCGCGAAACCGCTCGTCGGACGGCGCGTCCGGATGTCCGATCAGCGCAACGGTCTGCCGCGTCCGGCCGAGATCCGATGCGATGATACGGGCGGGCTGCAGCGCCTTGGCATAGGGGCGGAAACGCCGGACCTGGGCAACGCCGCGTTCAGACAGCAGCGAGTTGTCCTGGCCCTGCAGTCGTTGTTCGGCGTTCCACTCGGTTTCGCCATGGCGCATGAGGATCAGCCTCATTGATTTATCCTTTCTCCGCTGACGGCAAAGACAGCGTCAGGGGTCCTGATGAATGACAGTGTGACGGCGTCCCCGGGCATTGCGCTGAAGTAACCCTCCGCCATGCCGGTGATGCGCAGATCGCCGAGCATGGCGGTGACCATCGTGCGTCCGGCGATCGGTGCTGCCTCGGCAAACCGCGCGGTGACCGACGGTTTGTCCGGCACCGCGCCGACGCAGACGTCCTCGGCCCGATAGAGAAGCTGCACCTCTGGATGGCCAGCGGCGATCGAGCCCGACACCAATGGCGTATCATTGAACACGAAAGTCTCTCCAACCCGGCGCGCCGGTAGGAGGTTGGCCGGCGGCGTGCCAAGAAAGGTGGCGACGAAGGTCGTTGCCGGGTTGCGCAGCAGCTCGATCGGCTTGCCGAACTGCTCGACACGACCATTGTTGAGCACTGCGACGTGCGTCGCCATGGTCATCGCCTCCACCTGGTCGTGGGTGACATAAACCGACGTGGCGCCCGTTGCCCGGTGTATCCGCATCAATTCGCTGCGCATCTCGATGCGCAGCTTGGCATCGAGGTTCGACAGCGGTTCGTCGAACAGCAGGATGCTGGGTTCGGGCGCGATCGTGCGGGCAATGGCGACGCGCTGCTGCTGGCCGCCGGAGATTTCCGCTGGATAACGTTCGGCAAGGGCACCAATGCCAAGTAGGGCAAGCACCTCCTTGACGCGGCGGTCGCGTCTTTCGCGCGGCCATCGCGCGACCTTCAACGGCCAGGCAATGTTGCCGGCGACGGTCATATGCGGCCAAAGGGCGTAGCTCTGGAAGACGAGGCCGGCGTTGCGGCGGCCGGCGTCGGCGATGACGCCTCCCGCACCACTGGAGACCGTCTGGCCGACAAAGGCGATCTCGCCTTCGCTCGGGCCTTCCAGGCCCGCCAGCATGCGCAGCAATGTCGACTTGCCGCAGCCGGACGGGCCGACGAGTACCAGGAACGAGCCGGCCGGGACCGAAATGTTGACATCCTTGACCGCCGTGAAGGCGCCAAATCGTTTGACGAGGTTGCGGATCTCTATGGCGTCCGCAGCGCCGGTTGCTAGGGCGTTCATGACTCTTTCCATTTCTGGACGCGGTTCTGGAGGCCGTGGGCCAGAAACGAGGCCGCAAGGCAGACGATAAGGATGACGAGGGTTATGGCGTTGGCAAACTGCATGAAGCCCTCGGCGGCATAACGATAGGCGACCATGCTGAGTACGGGCGACGTCGCGGTGAACAGCAGCACGACCAGCGAGAGATCGCGCACCATCTTGACGAAGACGAGGATCGCACCGGCAAAAAGGCCGCGGATCGCCAGCGGGAAGATGATCGCAAACAGCCGCCGGAGCAGGCCGGCCCCGGTCAGCCGCGCGCTTTCCTCGATGTCGGCGGAGATCTGACCGAGAACCGAGCGGCCGGACTGCACGGCAAAGGGGAGATTGTGGGCAGAGGCTGCAATCACCAGCAACGCGAAGGTGCCGTAAAGCGAAGGCAGCGGACCAATCGGCGCACCGAAGAGGGCGATATAGGCGGCCGCAAAGGCAATGCTCGGCACCAGAAGCGGAATGAAGGCAAGCTGGCTGAGGATCGTGGCGAGCAGACTGCCGCGGCGCTGGACGATGGTATAGGCGAGCGCGAGGCCAAGCAGCATCGTCGTCAGCGCGACGACAAGGCCGAGGCGGATGGTATTCCAGATCGCGTCGATCAGCACGGGATTGCGGAAGATGCCCGCCTGCCCCTGGGCAATTTCGCCGCCACCTTCGCCGATCCAGAAATGCAGCGTCCAGTTCGAAAACAGGGCCCCGCTTTGAGGCGCAAGGCTTGAGGCCGCAAGCACCAGGACCGGCGTCACCGTGGTCAGAAGACCGACGAGCACGGCGACGGCAAAGAGCGGCCAGCGCCAGGCGCCAAGGGGAAACCGTTTCGTGCGTCCGCCCTTGCCGGTGACCGTGATGAAGGCCTTGCGGCCGGAGACGATGCGGTCCGATATCCACAGGAACAGTGCGGAAACGGCGATCAGCAACAGCGCAAGCACGAAGCCGCGCTCGTTCTGGCCGGTTTCGATCATGCCGAAGAGGCGGGTCGAAAGCGTCTGCATGCGCACCGGCAATCCCAGGAGCGCAGGTGCGGCGAAATTGGCAACGGCGCCGGCGAAGGTAAGCGAAGCGGCAGCGATCAGCGCCGGCGTGACGACGGGCAGGATGATGCCGAAGAAGATACGCGGACGCTTCGCACCAGCCATCTGACCGGCTTCAACGAGATCGGCGCCGACCGAACTCAGGGCCGCTGCGATAATCGTATAGGCCAGCGAATAATAGTGGGCGATCAGCACGATCGCGGTCGGCACCAGCCCCCAGGCGAGCCAGTCGGGAATGGCAAGGCCATTGGTTTCGAAGAAGCCGGCGGAGCCGCCGAGCCGTGAGTTTCGAAACAGCGTCCCCCAGGCAAGCGCCGCGGCGAAGCTCGGGATCATGTAGGGCAAGGTCCCCATCAGTCCGAGCAGGCGACGTCCCGGCACGTCGGTCAGGACCACCAGCCAGGCCAGAAACCCGCCGAGGATAAGACAGCCGCTGGCGACCCCGAAGCCGAGGACCATGGTGTTGAACAGGGGGCGCCACCAAAGATTGAAGGACAGCGGGCTGAAGAGCACCGCCTGCCAGGCCCCGATGCCTGCAGGGGTGAGCGTCGACAGAAGGATGCGCACAAGCGGCGCCACCACCAGGATGGCGACGATGGCAACGAGGATTGCCGGCATGACGAAGCCTGATCGGAGCAGCCGGCGACCGCCCGATGGCGCGAAGGTCGATATGAATGTCATTTGCGAACCTCGGCATTTGCCGGCGCAGCCTAAGTTGCGCCGGCAATAAGCCCGTTACTGAAGCGTGATGATGAGATCGGAGACGCGCCCACGGGCAGCGGCGGTCTTTGCCGGGTCGATGGTCCAGGCCTTCAGCTCGCCGAGTTTGACGGAGTCCGGATGGTGGGCGATGGTCGTGCGCGTGGCATAGTCGCCGGGAACGTTGAACGGCTCGAAGCCGGCACCTCCCGTCGGCGTGTCGTCGCCGAACATGAAGTCGATCAGCAACCGGGCGGCGGCCGGATGCGGCGCCTTTTCGGCAATCGTCAGAACGGCCGGAAACAGGATGCCGTTGGCGGGCTCGACATTGTTGGCGACTTGCAGTGCCCAGCCTTCCTTCTCATTGTCACGCCGGTCCGAATAGGTGCCGAAGCCGACGGGAGGGTTCTTGGCAGTGGCATCGCCGACGGACTTGTTGAGCACGTCGCTATTGGGGACGAGGATCAGGTCGTTGGCAAAGAGGTCCTTGATGAACTGCTCGCCGGCGCCCTGAAGATCGGCATCAACGGCAATGTCCTTGCCGAACTGCGCCTTGTAGGCCGCGGCCATCTCATCCGGATGGAGCGCAATCTCCGTCAGGAGGTCGAGCAGTTCGCCGCGCTGGCTCGGATCGACCATCAGCACCTTGCCCTGCCACTCCGGCTGGGTCAGCTGCCACAGGTTGGTAACCGGTGAACCCCCGGGAAAGGCTTTCTCGTTGTACATCAGCACCTTGGTCGAAAGACGCTGGGTGAGCAGCGGCCCCTTGTAGCGATCGTCGATCTGGGCGGCGACGCGCGGCGGCACATAGTTGACGATGCGCTTGGCTTCGAGAAGCTTGCTGAAGACGACGGGCGTGTCGGCGATATAGAGCACGTCGACCGCATGAACGCCTGCCTGCTGCTCTGCCTCCAGACGCGCGATCTGCTTTGTCGAGCTCATGTCGAGGCCGATCAGGTCGACGCCCGGATAGGCCTCCTCGAAGGCTTTCTCGATCTTGGCGATCCGGCTCGACAACGAAAAGACGGTGACGCTGCCTTCCTTCTGCGCAAGCGGCAGCAGTTGTTCGGGCGTCATGCTATCCAGATCTGTCGCCATTGCTGCCGTGGGCAGCACGACACAGGCCGCAAGTGCGGACTTCATCAGTCGCTTCAACATGGTTTCCTCCTCCATTTTCCCCAGTCAATCGAAGTCGTTGAACAGCTCCGACAGTTTCTCCAGCCTGCCGATCACCTCACGCTCATGCCTGCCGGCGATCGTCAGGACGATGCCGTTGACGATGGCAAACGGGATGGTCGGAGTCTGAAACTCGCTTCCCGAACGCCCCCGCGGCGCCGCCAGCATCAGATCCGCAACCGGCTCCATCAGCGGGCCGGCAAGGTCCGAAATCAAAATCGTTCGCGCGCCGACGCGCCGGGCATGCTGCACCAGCGGCGCATAGCTTTGCGGCTGCTTGCGAAAGGCGAGCGCAATGACGACGTCGCTCTTGTCCATGCTGACCATGCGCTCGGCGATGTCCCGGCCGCGGCCGGTGAGCGCGATCGTCGTCATGCCGAACCGGTCGAGGCGGCGCTGCAGGAAGCCGGCGACGGACTGCGCATGCCCCTGGCCGAATACGAACACCCGGCGCCCTTCGAAGATCATGTCGGCAGCCAGGTCCACATCACTTTGCGGCACCGAGCGCGCGAGCGTTTCCAGGGCTGAAATCTCTGCGGCAATCAGATCGGTCAGATAATCGCCGTGCTCGACCTTGGCGACCGAGCGGCGCATGCGGGTCGCGGCATCCTGATCATCAAGCACCTCGCGCTGCAGCTGTGCGCGCAGATCCGGAAAGCCGCGGTAACCCAATTTCTGCGCCAGACGGGTGACCGTCGCCTCATGAACACTGGCCCGCTGCGACAGCTGCGGGCCGGACAGAAAGGCAGCCTCCGCCCGGTTGTCGAGCATCGTGGCGATCAGCTTTTGATCGGCCTCGGTCAGCCTTTTCGATTGTGCCTTTATGCGATCAATGAGTGTCATGGCGCTCTACAAGTTTCTTTGCATGACGCATCGTTCAAGCAAATCAACTTGCAGTCAAGGCAACGCCCGCAAGAATCTTTGCAAGAGCCTGCAAAGCAAGGAGCGGCACTTGAGAAACAGTCGATTTTCGGGGGTTTCCCGACAATATAAGGCGAATTTCGGACCAAAAATGACACCGGACTGCCGCTTCCGACAGGGCCGGACGCAATCCCGAAAAATCTTTGCAAAGGTCCGCAAAGGCATTGGCACCGTCATGCCTTCAGTGAAAATGCTCCGGGCGCCGTTCTTGGTAGGTAGGTCATGGAAGTGAACCTGCGCAATGCGCTTGCCATTTCAGCGGCGGCGATATCGCCATCCTGTTCCAGAGCAAGATCTCGCTCATCCTCTGGGTTCTCGCGATCGCGATGGCCGTGCTGCCGCTTGTCGCGGGAAGGCGTTCAAGGTCTCGGGCGCTGGCACATGCCGCCAGCGCCCGAGATGCCTAAAAACGGTCACCTGCTGGTCGCTTCAACACGCGATGGCGGCCAGCACTGAAAACCTCGCGGGAAGCAGGAACATCACTGACGACGGCGTCAACAAGCCACCCCTTCGCACCGTTCAGGCCTCGAAATCGCCGAACACATCCTGCAGCCGCGTCAGCATGCCGACCCGTTCGCTGACCTCGTCACCCAGGACGACGATGATGTTGCTGAGCATCAGGTCCATGACGGCAATAGTCGTGGCAGCACCATCCCACAGGGGGCCATGCGAGCCCGGGACCACAAGGCAGATATCCGACACCTCTGCTGCCCAGGGGCAATATTCGTCGGTATAGAGGATGACCTTGACGCCGGCCCGGCGCGCTTCGATTGCGAGCGGCTTCGCCTTGGCCGCAAAGCGGCGCACATCGTGCAGGAAAAGCACGCGGCCTTCCACCGAACCGTCGAGCAGTTCCGAATAGGTGCCGTTCAGACCGTCGACGAACTGCACCCGCGGGCGGGTATAGGAGAGCTGGCTGGCAAAATACTGGGCGATGCCGCGCACGTTCTGATAGGCGGCGACATAGACTTCGCTGGCGCCAATCAGCGCATCGATCGCCTGCTGCCATTCCGGCGAGGTGGTCAGCTCGTAGACCATTCCGAGATTGTTGATCTGCTCCTGGATCAAGCCTGCAAGCAGCTTGCCCTCGCGAATGTCTTCGCGCAGCCGGTCGACCGGTCCTTTCACCTGCCAGGCCGGATTGGAGCTGCCGCGCCGCAGTTCGTGCTTCAACTGGTCGAGGCCGTCGAAGCCCATGCGCCGGAGGTAGCGCCCGACGGTCATCGGCGACAGTTCGAGACGACTGGCGATCGACTTTGCCGTTTCGAACGGGATTTCCGCCAGATTGCGCTCGATGTAATGGGCAATCAGCTTGTCGGATTTCGACCGCCTGAGTTCCTCGCTCTGCACGAGCTTCAGGATTCGTTGTGCCACGTCCCCTCCCCGGAGATACTTCCGCCCGCTGACAGCGCCGCGCGCGCTGTAACGCTTTCAACTTGCTGCAGGCGGGCGGAATTGCCGATCTTTGCCGCCTTTACTGCGCCGTCTTCACCTTGGTCCAGACACGATCGAGCTGGCGCACGCCGGAGCCCAGGTCCTCGAAGATCTGGAGCCTTTGCATCGTTTCGGGCGTCGGATTGATCTCCTTGCTATTCTTGATCTGGTCGGGGGTCAATTGCCGCGCCGGCACGTTGGCGGTGCCGTTGGTCTGCTGGGAGACGTTGAGTGCTGCCACTTCCGGACGGGTGTAGAACTGCAGGAACTTAATGGCGTTATCCTTGTTCGGCGCGGTCTTCAGGACGCAGATATCCTCCTGGTACATGGTCGCGCCTTCCTCGGGGATCACGTAGCCAAGGTCCTTCTGGTTGGCAAAGACGTCGACCATCGCGCCGACGAAGAAATGACCGGCGGCGACGTCGCCGGACTGCACCATCGGCCGGGTATCGTAGGTGAAGGCAGCGACGTCAGGTTTCATCGCGATGATCGTATCGGCCGCCTGCTGCAGCTCGGCGGGGTCGGTCGAGTTGACCTTGTGGCCGTTGAGGATCAAGCCCACGGCCAGAACCTCGCGCATGTCGTCGAGCAGGGTGAACTTCAGCCCCTTTTCCTTGACGGTCGCAATCAGGTCCTTCCAGCCGACGACGTCCTTGCCCAGGACCTTGCGGTTGTAGACGATGCCGACGGTTCCGAAGGCGTAGGGCAGGCAAAACTCGCCCTTGGGGTCGCTCTTTGCCCTCAGGAACGCCGGGTCGATGTTCTTGAAACCTTCATAGGCATTGATGTCGGTCTTCTCCAGAAGGTCGAGCTTGGACATGATGTCCTGCATGTGCACCGACGGAAAGACGACGTCATAGCCGGTCGCGCCGCCCTGGATCTTCGCCAGCATCTCCTCGTTGGAGGAATAGGTGGAGAGGTTGACCTTGATCTGGGTCTCCTCCTCGAACTTCTTCAGGACCGCCGGATTGATGTATTCGCCCCAGTTGTAGATGTTGAGCTCGGCGGCATGGCCGAGGCCGGTCATGGCGATCAAGGCGGACAGCGAGAATGCGGCGGCCCGTGCGGGGCCGAAGAGTTTGGCCCTGGTCGCCCGGACGACGCGGCTTGCTTTCGTCATAGATAGTCTCCTCTGATGGTTCGTGGGGACTTGCGCCCCCAGGATCGGACCGTTCCCTGGTCCTTGCCGGCTCCGGCTTCTGCGGCCGTTGACACCGATGAGTAAATGGTATCCATATATCCAAAACGCACAAGCGTTATTTAAATAACATTTTGGGGAATGACAGATGCAGGATTCCATTGTCCGGCTGGAGGGGGCGAGTAAAGCCTTCGCCACTCCGGAAGGCGGGAGCGTGACAGCGCTTGATGCCATCGATCTTCAGGTGCGGCGCAACGAGTTCCTCACGCTTCTCGGACCATCCGGATGCGGCAAGACCACGTTGCTGCAGGCGATCAGCGGCTTCGTCGAGCTCGACGGCGGACGCATCCTGATCGACGCGGAGGACATGACCGACAGGCCACCCTATCGCCGCCCCGTCAACACCGTCTTCCAGAACTACGCGCTCTTCCCGCATATGACCGTCGGCGAAAACACAGCCTATGCGCTGGAGGTCGCCGGCGTCGCAAGGGCCAAGCGCCGCGACCAGGTGGCAGCCGCGCTGAAGATGGTGGGCCTTGAGGGCATGGAGGGCCGGCGCCCGCGCCAGCTTTCCGGCGGCCAGCAGCAACGCGTGGCTCTTGCCCGCGCCATCATCGCGCGTCCGAAGTTGCTTTTGCTCGACGAGCCGCTGTCGGCCCTCGACAAGAACCTGCGCCAGGCCATGCAGATCGAGCTGAAGACACTGCAGCACGAGCTCGGCATCTCCTTCATCTTCGTAACGCACGATCAGCAGGAGGCTCTCACCATGTCGGACCGCGTTGCGGTTCTTTCCGGTGGGCGCATCCAGCAACTCGATACGCCACGCGCGATCTACGACCATCCGGTCAACAGTTTCGTCGCCACCTTCATCGGTGCAAGCAATCTCTTCGACGGCCGGATCGATGGCGATCGGTTGATGACCAGCGACGGCACGGAAATCCGCCATCGGCGAACGCCGTCAGCGGCATCGGGTGCAGCGACGGCGCTGATCCGGCCCGAGCAGTTCTTCCTCGCCGATGAAGCCGAGCCCTTTCCCTGTCTCGACATCGACCTGGAAGCCATCGTCTTCGTCGGCTCGACGTTCGAGCTGTTCGGCCGCACACAGGCGGGCAGAAAGATCGTCGCCGAGATCCCCGCCGGCCGTCGCAGCCTGATCGGCGACATCGAGCGGACGCGCCGCGCCCGGCTCGCCTATGACCCGGCAGCCGTACACCTCATTCACCCTTGCGCGGAGGCGTGACATGTCGATCGCCATTCGCCGCCGCGTCCAGCTCGCCGTCCTGCTCGGTCCCGTTTCCCTGTTCCTCGCCGTCTTCTTTCTCGGTCCGCTCGCCATCATGATGGTCACGAGCTTTCTGGCGCCAGGCCTCTACGGTGGCGTGGAATGGACCTTCTACCCGCACAATTTCGGCCGCATCCTCGGCTTTGCAGATCCGATGTTCGAGGATTTCGATCCTGTTTATATCGCCATCTTCATCCGCTCGGTGAAGATCGCCGCACTCACCGTCATTGCCGCTTTGCTGGTCTGCTATCCCGCAGCCTTCTGCATCGCCCGCCTGTCAGAGCGATGGAAGAACTTCTGCCTGTTCCTCATCACCTTGCCCTTCTTCACCAGCCTGATCGTGCGGCTGTTTGTCTGGGTGCTGATCCTGCGCCAGACCGGCCTCGTCAACGAGATGCTGCTGTCGACGGGACTGATCGCCCGGCCGCTGGACCTGATCTATACGGACGGCGCGATCATCCTCGGCATGGTCTATGTCTTCATCCCGTTCATGTTCATGCCTGTTTATGCCAGCGTCGAGAAGCTGGACTGGACGCTGGTGCGTGCCTCGCTCGATCTCGGCGCCGGGCCTATCCGCACATTCTGGCGCATTATCCTACCGCTGACGGCTCCCGGCATTGCCGGCGGCGCGATCATCGTCTTCATTCCGGCGCTCGGCAATTTCGTCGTCCCGGCCATTCTCGGCGGCGCCAAGGTGATGATGCTCGGCAATCTCATCGAGCAGCAGTTCCTGGCCGCCCGCAACTGGCCGTTCGGCTCGGCGCTGGCGATGATGGTCATGAGCGTGATGCTGGTGCTGCTGCTCGTCTATGTGCTCGCGTCTAGCCGCCGCGGCACCGACGCAGCACTTGCTCGCTGAGGTCCCCCATGAAGATCGCTCAATCCCTCTTCCGCGGAAGCCTGCTCGCCTACACCGCCCTCTTCTTCGCCTTCATCTACATCCCGCTGGTGGTGATCGCCGTCTATTCGTTCAACGCCAACCCGGTCAACATGATGACCTGGACCGGCTTCACCACCGAATGGTACGCCCAGGTGCTCGGCTTCAAGACGACGATCTCCGAGAACGCGCTCTATATCGAATCGACCGGCCAGCTTATTCAGGCGGTGTGGAACAGCCTCGTCATCGCCACCTCCACGACACTGATCGCCACCGTCTTCGGCACGGCAATCGCAATCGGCCTCTACCGTTTCGACTTTCTCGGCCAGCGCTTCTACCGGGTGATCATGTTCATGCCGATGCTGATGCCCGACATCGTGCTCGGCATCGCGCTTTTGATCTTCTTCGTCAATTCGGGGATCAGCCTCGGCCTGACGACGATCGTCATCGGCCAGTGCACTTTCCTGATTTCCTATGTCTTCATCGTTGTCTCAGCGCGGCTGGCCGGCATGGACAGAACACTCGAAAACGCCTCGGCCGACCTCGGCGCCGACGAATGGACGACCTTTCGACGGGTGGTGCTGCCACAGCTCCTGCCCGGCATCGTCGGCGGCGCGCTGCTCGCCTTCATCATCTCGATGGACGATCTGGTGATCACCTATTTCATCGCCGGCGTCGATGTGACCACGCTGCCGATGTTCATCTTCGCCATGCTTCGACGCGGCATCAAACCGGAGATCAATGCGATCGCGGTGATGATGCTGACCTTCTCCTTCGTCGTCGCCTCTCTCGGCCTCTACCTCCGCTCCCGGCAGAAATGATCATGGACAACAAACGCAAAACCGTCTCTCAAACGCGCGCCCGGGACCTCGGCTTGCCATTCACGGGCCGGACCGGCCCCTTCAACGCCATCACTGACGTCGCGGGGATTGCCGTCGGCTTCCACACTATCTCAGAAGACGTGCCGCGACCGGGCCGCAAGCGCCCGGTCAGAACCGGGGTCACCGCCATCCTGCCGCATGCGGGCTCGGCCGTGCCCGTCCCGGTTTATGCGGGCGTGCATCGCTTCAACGGCAACGGCGAAATGACCGGCACTCATTGGATCGAGGATGGCGGCTTTTTCCTCGGCCCGGTGATGATCACCAACACCCATGCGGTCGGCATGACCCATCACGCCACGATCAAGTGGATGCTGGAGCGCTATGCCTCCACCTATGACAGCGACGATTTTCTCTGGATCATGCCGGTGGTCGCAGAGACCTATGACGGTGTGTTGAACGACATCAACGGCCAGCCCATCGGCGAAGCCGAGGTCCGGGCAGCGCTCGACGCCGCCGGCGGCGGACCTGTTGAGGAGGGGAATTGCGGCGGCGGAACCGGCATGATCGCCTATGGGTTCAAGGGCGGCACCGGCACCGCATCGCGGATCGTCGAGTTTGGCGGGTGTGATTACACGATCGGCACGCTGGTGCAGGCAAACCATGGCCAGCGGGACTGGCTGACAATCTGCGGCGTACCGGTCGGCGAACACATGCGCGACTGCACGCCGCAGAGCCAGATGCAGGAGCGCGGGTCGATCATCGTCGTGATCGCCACCGATCTGCCGATGGCCCCGCATCAGTTGCAACGCCTCGCCCGTCGCGCCTCGATCGGCATCGGCCGCAACGGCACGCCCGGCGGCAACAATTCCGGCGACATCTTCCTGGCGTTTTCGACCGCCAACCCGCAGCCGATGGCGCACCGCGCTCCGCCGCGCCTCGCGCTTGAGATCGTCAATGACGAAATGCTCGATCCGGTCTATCTGGCAACGGTCGACACCGTCGAAGAGGCGGTGGTCAACGCCATGATCGCAGCGGAAGATTCAGGCGGCACCGTCCATGACCGGTTCAAGATCGAAGCCATCAGACATGAACCGCTTCTCGAGGTCATGCGGAAGTACGGGCGCTGATGCGGTTCCCCTGTGTTTCCCCGCCCAGATTGCCGACCAAGGCAGCTTCGATGCCGTGGCTTTTTCGGCGCGCTTCTACCGGCTTAGGTTTTGTCGGCGACGCCGCACTGGCAGACGAGGGTAACGGCTGGCTCTTGGTTCCGTTACAATCCCTGAACGAACCGTATGATGGCAGTGCTGACATCATCGGGCCGCTCCTGCGGCACCCAGTGCCCACAGTCGGGTAGGAAGATGGTATCCACCAGCTTTGGCACCAGTCGCGGCATCTCGGCGATGATCGCGCGCATGCCGGGAATGGCCAATCCGGTATCGCGTTCCCCCATCAGATATACTGCCGGAACGTCGACGAGCTTTCCCTTCAGGCAGGATTGCAGTGCCCAATTCCGATCAAGATTGCGGTAGTAGTTCAGCCCTCCGGAAAAGCCGCTTTGCCGGAAAGCGTGCACGAAATTCTCGAACTCTGAATCGCCGATCCAGTCCGGAAGCTTTGCGGGGACAGGAAGGCTGGCCAGCAAACCGTCGCGTTTCGACACCATGCCGAAGGGATTTGGCGTCTTCTCGTCGTCGCGCGGTCCGGCCTCGCCGGACGCGGCAAACATCAGTTTGCGCAGCGTCAACGCCACATCCCGTTCGAACTCGGCTTCGGCGACACCTGGCTCTTGAAAATAGAGCGCATAGAGCAGTGCATCCGCGGTTTTCGGGAAAATCTGCGTCGGTGGGACCGGCGGTTGCGACATCATCGGCACGCCGATGGCCACGACGCCAGTGAAGCGGTCAGGTCGCAGCAGCGCCGCCTGCCATGCGACGCTCGCGCCCCAGTCATTGCCGACAATGATCGCGTTCTCGACGCCGAGCGTATCGAGCAGCCCGACCATGTCGCCGACGAGATGGAAGAGCGTGTATTGATCGACCTCGTCAGGGCGGCTGCTCTTGCCATAGCCGCGCATATCCGGCGCGATGGCATGAAATCCGGCGGCGGCGAGGGCGGCAACCTGCTGTCGCCACGCATAAGCGGTTTCCGGAAAGCCATGGCACAACAAGACCGTCGGCCCTTCGCCCGCCTCCAGGAAGTTCAAACGAATTCCATTCGCGTCTACGAGGCGCTCCTGCATCTCTTCTCCAAACAGTTCCGCGATCGGGCTTCGAACGAAACGATATCGCTACAGAAATCACAACCCGTGCCCTTGTCCGCTTCATTCCTATGCGCAACACAATATGTTACGAACATCGACAGGTCAATAATTCATAACAAATTAAGTTACACATAGGAGTGGTCGATGCCACAGGACAACCGCCTTTCAAGAATGCTGCATGTGCTCGTTCACATGCATCTGCTCGGCGGCACCGAAACGTCGCAGACGATCGGCTTGATGCTCTCCACCAACCCGGTGGTGGTCCGTCGCACGATGGCGGCACTCAAACGGCATGGTATCGTCGGCTCGGAAGGCGGGCCTGGTGGCGGCTGGCTGCTGACCCGCGGCGCGGAAGAAATATCCGTTCTCGATGTCCACAAGGCGCTCAACTACAAATCCGTCTTTTCGCTGGGGCTGGCCGCCGATCATGCAGGATGCCCCGTTGAGCGGGCCGTCAACGCGCATCTGTCAAAAGCGTTCTTGGCGGCGGAAACGGTGCTCAACGACGAGTTTGGCAAGCTGACTTTGGCGCAGATTACCCGGGAATTTACGGCAGCGCACTAAGCGCGCCCGACGAACCTTGGGGCCTAGAGCGTTTCCGATTTAGACGGAACCGCACAAACGCCGCGCCCCCCCAACCCGGATATGAATATTAGGCCCAGTTAAACAACGCGACAACGTGGCAAAAAGGGGCATGTCGCACGTCCACTCAGCGCGTCACGAGCCTATCCCGCCTGCCTGAACTTGCGTCGATTGCGACCGAGAGCGATCGACTCCGCCGCCTCGATGATCGAGTCCGTATCGATGCCGAAATGCGCATAGAGGTCGGCGATCGTGCCCGTCTGCCCGAAATGCTCGACGCCGAGTGAGACGGACCGGTGGCCATGCACCGATCCAAACCAGCCGAGCGTGGCGGGATGACCATCCGTCACGGTAATGATTTCGCAGGTATCGGATAGCGGCGCCAGCAGCGCCTCGATGTGGCTTTCGGCGCTGTGGTGGCCATGACGACGGGCACGCTGTGCCGCAGTCCAGCCGGCGTTGAGCCGGTCGGCGGACGTCACCGCCAGCACCGCGACATCGCGGTGACGTTCCGCAAGTCGCCCCGCCGCCATCAGCACCTCGGGGGCGACGCAACCTTGATAGGCCAGCACCAGCTGGGTGTTCGGTCGCGGTTCGCGCAGCCAGTAGGCACCGTCGATCACGCCCTGGCGGAAGGCCGCATCCTCGCGGCGCTGCATCTGTTCGAGCGGACGGGTCGTCAACCGAAGATAGACGGAACCACCAGTCGTATCGCGCAGCCAGGTCCGTTCGTCGTGCACGGCATCGCCATCGCGCTGCATATAGTCGAAGGACCAATCCATGATCACAGAGAGTTCGTCGAGATAGGCAGGCTCAAAACTGGCAAGCCCATCCTGGCTCATGCCGATCAGCTGCGAGCCGATCGATTGGTGAGCGCCGCCTTCCGGCGCCAGTGTGACGCCTGACGGCGTGCCGACGATCATGAACCGTGCATCCTGGTAGCAGGCGTAGTTCAACGCATCGAGCCCGCGCGCCACGAACGGATCGTAGACGGTGCCGATCGGAAGCAGGCGTTCACCGAACACCGAATGGGAAAGGCCGGCCGCCCCCAGAAGCAGGAAGAGGTTCATCTCGGCAATCCCGAGCTCGATATGCTGACCGCCGGGACCGAAGGCCCATTTCTGCGCCGAGGGAACCTTCTCGTCGCGGAACGTGTCGGCCTGCATGTCGCGGGCGAAAAGGCCACGCCGGTTGACCCAGGGGCCGAGATTTGTCGAGACGGTCACGTCAGGCGCCATCGTCACGATGCGGGCGGCAAGCGCATCGTCACGCTGCGCCAAAGCATCGAGGATCTTGCCGAACCCCGCCTGGGTGGAAAGTTCGCGGTCATCGAGCAAAACCGGCCCGGCCGATGGCACGGGTTCAGACGTGAACCGCCTTGTGCCCTGGGCAAAGAACGGCACGCTCTTCAAAAAGGTCTTCGCGGCCCCGGCATCGGCGACTGCCGCAAACTCCTCCCATTCCTCGCCGACCCTGACGCCGATCTTCTGCTGGAAGTCCTGCATCTGTGCCTTGGTCATCAGGCCGGCATGGTTGTCCTTGTGCCCCGCCAGCGGCGTTCCCCAGCCCTTGATCGTATAGGCGAGAAAGACCGTCGGGCGATCATGGTCGATACTGGCAAAGGTCTCGGCAAGCGTCTGGATGCAATGGCCGCCGAGATTGCTCATCAACTCTGAAAGCTCGTCATCGCTGCGCGAAGCCAAAAGCTTGCTGACATTCCCCTGATCGCCGATCTCGTCCTGCAGCCGCTTGCGCCAGGCGCCGCCGCCCTGGAAGGTCAAGGCCGAATAGAGCTGGTTGGGGCAACGGTCGATCCAGGCGCGCAGCGTCTCGCCACCGGGTTCCTTGAACGCCGATTGCTGCAAGGCGCCATATTTGACGACCTTCACGTCCCAGCCGAAAGCGGTGAAGATGGCTTCTATTCGCTGCCACAGACCCTCGCGAACGACACCATCGAGGCTCTGACGGTTGTAATCGATCACCCACCAGGTGTTGCGCAGATCGTGCTTCCAGCCCTCCTGCAGGCACTCATAGATATTGCCTTCGTCAAGCTCGGCATCGCCGACGAGCGCGATCATGCGACCGTCGCTGCGCTTTTGCGCCCAGGGCTTCGAGGCGATGTAGTCCTGGATGATCGAGGCGAAGGCCGTGATGCCGACACCGAGGCCGACGGAGCCGGTCGAAAAATCGACATCGTCGACATCCTTGGTGCGGCTGGGGTAGGATTGCGCGCCGCCGAAGCCGCGGAAATTCTGCAGCTTCTCGCGCGTCTGGTTGCCCATCAGGTACTGAATGGCGTGGAAGACAGGCGCGGCATGCGGCTTGACGGCAACGCGATCCTCCGGCCGAAGGATGTGGAAGTACAGCGCCGTCAGGATCGAGGTGATCGAAGCGGAGGACGCCTGGTGCCCGCCGACTTTCACCTCGCCTTTTTCCCGAATGTGATTGGCGTTGTGGATCATCCAGCATGCGTGCCAGAGAACCTGCCGCTCCAGATCCTTCAGGCATTTCAGCGTGGCGGTCGAAAGAATCTGCTCTTCCATGTCGGCTCCTCCCAGAACCCGGAAACGCTACACCCAGCGACGCGAAATATCCGATCTATCTTTGTTGGAATTTTTGCCGATTCCGGCAATACTGACCGCCGAAACGCCATTTTTGGAAATTTCATGCCGAAGAAGACGCCAAGCTTTGACGCCGCGACCATCCGTATTCTCGATCTCTTGCAGCAGAACGCCGAGATCAGCACGGCCGAGCTCGCCGATGCAACCGGACTGTCCGCCTCTCCCTGTTGGCGGCGGGTCAACGAACTCAAGGAGAGTGGGGTCATCAAGGGTTCGGTCGCGCTCGTCGACGCCTTCGCCCTTGGCCTTGCGGTCAACGTGTTCGTGCACGTCTCGCTCAAGCAGCAGGACCGCGCCTCGCTCGATGTCTTCAGCACTGCCATCAAGACCAAGCCGGAGATCGTCGAATGTTACCTGATGACGGGCGAGTCGGATTACATGCTGCGCGTCGTCGTCGAGGATCTGATGAAATATCAGGCGCTCGTCGTCGATTTCCTGACGACAATCCCTGGCGTCTCCAGCATCCGTTCGAGCTTCGCGCTCAGCCAGATCAAATATACGACCGCGTTGCCGACAGAGCACCTGCGCAACGCCTGAACATGCTTTGTCGGGCTATTCCTGAGTTTTGAGGTAGCTCAACACGGCATCGGCGATCAGCCCCTTGTGCCGTTGCATCGTCTCCGGCTCGCAAAGGTCACGGCGGAAGATCGTGCCGAACGTGTAGCGGTTCGAGACACGGAAGAAGCAGAACGCGCTGATCAACATGTGCACGTCGATCGGATCTGCCTTGCGCTGGAACACACCTTCGGCAACACCGCGTTCCAGAATGCCGGCAATGGTTTCAATAACCGAGACGTTGAGATCGCGGATCGCTTCCGAGCGCATCATATGGGCGGCGCGATGGATGTTTTCGATGCTGACCAGCCGCACGAATTCCGGGTTGGCCTGATCGTGGTCGAAGGTGGTTGAAATCAGGGTGCGCAACGCAGCCTCGGGCGCGAGGCTCGACAGTTGCAGATCGGCCTCCAGCGTCCGGATCTTGCGGTAGGACCGCTCGAGTACGGAGAGATAGAGCCCCTCCTTGCTTTCGAAATAGTAGTAGATCATCCGCTTGGAGGTTCGGGTCTTTTCGGCGATCGCGTCGACTCGGGCGCCTGCGAGACCATGGGTCGCGAACTCGTCCGTCGCGACGATGAGGATGTCCTCCTTCGTGCGCTGTGGATCGTTCTTGCGTCCGTTCTCTGCTCGCGCCGCCATGCCCAGTTGCTTCCTCACCCTTGATTTTCAACGAGAAACGGCCGTGGCCGTCACGCATTGGCCGCAGCTCCACTCCGCGTCCTGCCCAAAGTCTTATTGGGCTTGCCGGTTTCTTTCAAGACATGCCGCTTGACATTCGAACTAGTTCGTACATTTTGAAACGGCATCCTGGTCGCTTGGAGGAGAGATCGGCATGCCAGCCTTGCGCACGTGGATGTCCTGATCGATGACGCATGTCACAGACCGCAAGTCGCGGTTGATCGCCTGGGAGGAGCGAAATGGTGAGGATAATCGAATTCTGCTTCCTGATGCTGAAGGTCGCCATCGCGCTTCTACTTGCGGGCATGGTCGTGCTGGTCTTCGGAAATGTCGTGCTGCGTTACGCCTTCAACACGGGCATCACCTATTCCGAAGAACTGTCGCGCATCTTCTTCATCTGGCTGACCTTTCTCGGCGCCGTCATTGCCATGCGGGAACATGCCCATCTCGGCGTCGACTCGCTGCTGCGCCGATTGCCGCCGCTCGGCGCGAAGGTCGCCATTCTCTGCGGTCAGGCACTGATGCTGGGCGCAACATGGCTGATGATCAGCGGAAGTTGGACGCAGACGCTGATCAATCTGCATGTCGCAGCACCGGCGACCGGCATTTCCATGGGCTTCTTCTACGGCGCCGGCCTCGCCTTCGGCATTCCCGCCTTTCTGATCATCCTCTGGGACGCGTTCTGCGTGCTCACGGGTCGCATCGATGTGGCGACGGCCGAGTTCGTGCGTGACAGCGAGGATCAGGCCGTCCTCGACGACCACCCGACTCCTTCGCTCGCCCAACCCATCGCAAAGCCCTGAGGAGACGACGATGACCGTTACGATTTTCCTCGGCGCTCTGCTTGGTCCGATGGCCCTTGGTGTGCCGATTGCCTTCGCGCTGATCGTCAGCGGCGTCGCGCTGATGATGTATCTCGGCCTCTACGACGCCCAGATCGTTGCCCAAAACGTACTGAACGGCGCCGACAGCTTCCCGCTGATGGCTGTGCCCTTCTTCATGCTCGCCGGCGAAGTAATGAACACCGGCGGCCTGTCGCGGCGCATCGTCGATCTTGCCATGGCCTTGGTCGGCCATATCCGCGGCGGGCTCGGCTTCGTCGCCATCTTCGCCGCCTGCATCATGGCGAGCCTCTCCGGCTCGGCCGTCGCCGATGCCGCAGCGCTCGGCGCGCTTCTTTTGCCGATGATGCTGAAATCCGGCCACGACCCGGCCCGTGCCGGGGGTCTGCTCGCCTCGGCCTCGATCATCGGCCCGATCATTCCGCCGTCGATCGGCTTCATCCTCTACGGCGTCGTCGGTGGCGTCTCGATCACAAAGCTGTTCCTTGCCGGCATTTTCCCCGGCCTGATGATTGCAGCTGCCCTCTGCGTGACCTGGCTGATCGTGTCGCGCAAGGAGCAGCATCAGCTGCCGCCACGCCAAAGCGGCGCCATCAGGATGAAGACCTTCATCGACAGTCTCTGGGCGCTCTTCCTACCTGTTATCATCATCGTCGGGTTGAAGTTCGGCGTGTTCACGCCGACGGAAGCCGGCGTCGTCGCCGCCGTCTACTCACTGTTCGTGTCGATGGTGATCTATCGCGAGCTGCCGCCGGCCAAGCTGTTCCACGTTTTCGTGGCAGCGGCGAAGATAACGTCCATCGTGATGTTTCTGGTTGCCTGCTCGGCCGTCTCTGCCTGGCTGATCACGGTTGCCGACGTCCCCGGCGACCTCGCCGCCCTGGTCGAGCCGCTGATGGACAACCAGACGCTCCTGCTTTTGGCGATCATGGTGCTCGTCGTCGTGGTCGGCACCGCCATGGACATGACCCCGACCATCCTGATCATGACGCCCGTGCTGATGCCGATCATCAAGCAGGCGGGCATCGATCCGGTCTATTTCGGCGTGCTGTTCATCATCAACAACTCGATCGGCCTGATCACGCCGCCGGTGGGCACGGTGCTCAACGTCATCTGCGGCGTTTCCAAGCTGAAGATGGAAGACCTCATGAGGGGGGTCATGCCGTTCCTGATCGCCGAGCTGATCGTCCTGTTCCTGCTCGTCTTGTTCCCGCAACTGGTGACCGCGCCGGTCTCCTGGTTTGCGCGATAGGCCCAAAAAAACACATGCAGAGTTCAACCGGCCGGTGGGAGAACCCGGCCAAATCTGGGAGGAAAACATGTTCAACCGACTGATGAAAATGGCGCTCGGGCTCGCCGTGCCGGTAGCGCTGATCGCAGCGAGCCCGGCGCTGGCCGAGATCCGCGAGCACCAGCTCAAGTTCGCCGCCGCCAACAACAAGGGCCATCCCCAGGTGATGGGCATGGAGAAGTTCGCCGAACTGGTGAAGGACAAGAGCGGCGGCAAGATCGAGGTCAAGCTGTTTCCGGGCGGCGTGCTCGGCGGCGACGTGCAGACCGTATCGGCGCTGCAGGGCGGCGTGATCGAAATGACAGTTCTGAACGCCGGCATCCTGGCAAGCAACGTCAAGCAGTTCGGCGCCGTCGATCTCCCCTTCCTGTTCAACAATGGCGAAGAGGCCGACAAGGTGATGGACGGACCCTTCGGCACCGGCCTAGCCGATCTCTTGCCGGATACCGGTCTCGTTGGGCTGGGCTATTGGGAGCTCGGTTTCCGCAATCTCACCAACAATCGCCATGCGGTCACCAAGCTCGAGGACATCAAGGGCCTGAAGATCCGCACGATCCAGTCGCCGATCCCGATCGAGCTCTTCAACAATCTCGGCGCCAATGCCGTGCCGCTGCCCTATACCGAGCTCTATACCGCGCTCGAGACCGGGACGGTCGACGGCCAGGAAAATCCGGCCGCAAACATTCTCAACGCCAAGTTCTATGAGGTGCAGAAGTACATGACGGTGACCCGTCACCAGTACAATCCGCAGATCGTGCTCATCAGCAAGAAATTCTGGGACGGTCTCAACGACGAGGAGAAGGCAGTGTTGCAGACCTCGGCCACCGAGGCCCGCGACTATCAGCGCCAGGTCTCGCGCGAGTTCGACGCCAAAGCGATCGCCGACATCAAGGCGACCGGCATGGAAGTCAGTGAGCTTTCGCCGGAGGAAACCCAGAAGCTGCGCGACGCCGTCAAGCCGATGATCGAGAAGTTCAGCGCCGAAATCGGTCCCGACACTGTCGCAGCCCTGTTCAAGGAGCTTCAGACGCTTCGCGGCCAGTAAGCCTGCCGCCGGCCCGCTTTTATGCGGGTCGGCAACCAACCGATTGATGAAAGCCGTCGAGATGACTGAGACCCTTCTGAAACCGTTGAAAGCCGGATTGATCGGCGCCGGCATTCAAGCCTCGCTCACACCGGCCATGCACATGCGCGAAGGTGCGGCACAGGGCCTTACCTATGAGTACGAGCTGATCGACCTGACGCAGCGCGGCGCGAGCCCGGGCGACCTGCCGCAGTTGCTGCGGGAGGCCGAACAGCGGGGCCTTTGCGGATTGAACATCACGCACCCGTGCAAGCAACTGGTCATTCCCTTTCTCGACGAGCTGTCCGACGAGGCCCGAGATCTCGGTGCTGTGAACACCGTCGTGCTCAAGGCGGGTCGCCGCATCGGCCACAACACCGACTGGTGGGGATTTGCCGAAGGCTTTCGCCGCGGTCTGCCCGGAGTAGCGCTGTCGCACGCGGTGCAACTCGGCGCCGGCGGCGCCGGCGTCGCGACAGCCTACGCGATCCTATCGATGGGGCTAACTTCACTGACGGTGTTCGACCGGGAGATCGAGCGCGCAGAAGCACTGGTATCCAGCATGTCGCCGCTGTTTCCACAAGCACACATTGTTGCCGGCACCGACCTTCCATCCGCTATGAGAGCAGCGGACGGCTTGCTCCATGCTACGCCAACCGGGATGGCGAAATATCCCGGCCTGCCACTTCCAGCCGAACTGCTCGAACCACATCATTGGGTGGCGGAAGTCGTCTATTTCCCGCTGGAAACCGAACTGCTGACTGAGGCCAGGCGGCGCGGCTGCAAGACGCTCGACGGCGGCGGCATGGCGGTGTTTCAGGCGGTCGGCGCCTTTCGTCTGTTTACCGGGCGCGAGCCGGATGCGGCCCGCATGCTTGCCCATTTCAAGGCCCTGACCGCCTGACGACAGGGCATCGAAGGAGACACGCATGAAAACCTCGATCGCGACCGTCTCTCTGAGCGGCGACCTGCGCAGCAAGCTGGAGGCGATAGCAAAGGCCGGCTTCGATGGCGTCGAGATCTTCGAGAACGATTTTCTGGTTTTCGATGAAAGTCCGCGCCAGGTCGGCCAGATGGTGCGCGACCATGGCCTGGAGATTTCTCTGTTCCAGCCGTTCCGCGATTTCGAGGGCATGCCGGAGCCGCTCAGAAGCAGGACGTTCGACCGTGCGGAACGCAAATTCGACCTGATGCAGGAGATGGGAACCGACCTGGTGCTCGTCTGCTCCAATGTCTCTCCCGCCGCACTCGGCGGTCTTGACCGGGCTGCCGCCGATTTTCGCGAACTGGGGGAAAGGGCGGCCAGGCGGGACTTGCGGGTCGGATACGAAGCGCTCGCCTGGGGACGCCACATCAACGACCACCGCGATGCCTGGGAGGTGGTGCGCCGGGCCGATCATGCCAATGTCGGCCTCATCCTCGATAGTTTTCACACGCTGGCGCGCAAGATCGACGTCAACTCGATCCGATCCATACCCAAGGAGAAGATCTTCATCATCCAGCTCGCGGACGCGCCGCTGATCGACATGGACCTGCTCTATTGGAGCCGGCACTTCCGCAACATGCCGGGCGAAGGCGACCTGCCCGTTCTCGAGTTCATGCGAGCTGTCGCGGCCACCGGCTATGACGGCTATCTGTCGCTCGAGATCTTCAACGATCAGTTTCGCGGCGGCTCGGCGACGGCGATCTCGGTCGATGGCCAGCGCTCGCTGCTCTATCTCGGCGACCAGGTCCGGCGGACTGAGCCCGACATTGCCCTCCCCGTTCCCGAAATGCCGGCTCGATCAGGCGTCGAAGGCATTGCCTTCATCGAATTCACCATCGACGAAAGCGAAGCACCGCAATTCGAGGCGCTGATCCGCACACTCGGCTTCCGCAAGGCCGCTCGTCACAAGACGAAAAGCGTCACCGTCTTCCAGCAGGGCGATATCAGGCTGGTGATCAACACGGAAAGCCGCGGCTTTGCCAACTCTTCTTACCTGGTTCACGGCACTTCGGCCTATGCGATGGGCCTGCTCGTCGACGATGCCCGGGCCACGCACCGGCGGGCGCTGGCGCTCGGCGCCGAGACCTTCGCCCAGCCGGTGGACGAGGGCGAGATCGAGATGCCAGCCGTTCACGGGGTCGGCGGCGGCATCGTCTACTTCCTCGATCGCCACAGTGACCTCGGCAGCATATGGGACGTCGAGTTCGATCCGGTCGACGACCTCAGCGCGACCTCGGCCGGGTTGTCATCGATCGACCACATCGCCCAGACGATGCACTACGACGAACTGCTGACGTGGCTGCTCTTCTATACCTCGCTGCTGGAAGCCCATAAGACCCCGCTTGTCGACATCATCGACCCCTCGGGCATCGTGCGCAGCCAGGTGGTAGAGAACGCCGCCGGATCCCTGCGCATCACAATGAATGGCGCCGAGAACCGCAACACGCTTGCCGGTCGTTTCATCGCCGACACGTTCGGCTCGGGTATTCAGCATCTGGCCTTCAAGACGGACGATATCTTCAGGACTGCAGACGTGCTTGCAGAGCGCGGCTTTGTCTCGCTGACGATCTCGCCCAACTATTACGACGACCTCGAAGCCCGTTTCGGGCTCGATCCGCATTTCACCGAGCGGCTGAAGGCGCACAACATCCTCTACGACAAGGACGAGCACGGCGAGTATTTCCAACTCTACAGCCCGACCTTCTCTGGTGGATTCTTCTTCGAGATCGTCGAGCGGCGCGGATACCGCGGCTATGGCGCGGCCAACGCGATCTTCAGGATCGCAGCACTTCGCAAGTTTCTGGAGCCGGCCGGCATGCCTCGCGCATAAGCGTCAGGTATGCGCCGGGCGTGCGCACCGAGAGATGCGTTCGCACTGCAGGGATGCGTCCGCGCCCAGGGGATTGACGTCCCGGTGGATCGCGGCGCCACCTCGTCGATCTTCGGCATCAAACGCCACATGCTGCCAGGCGGCGCTCACGGTTTGCGCATCGCGCTACCGTGCGTCGAAAGCCGACGTAACAGTTACAGAAAGGCGATTTACTCTTCAAAGGAAGAGCTTTCCTGACTAGTGTGCGGTTGAGCAGACCACGTGGGACTGAACCTGGCCTTGTTGCTGAAAGGACCTGGCATGACCGTGCCGAAAGTCGCCTTCTCTGTCTTTTCCTTCCTTCTGGCAATCACATTCAGTTTGTCGCCCGCTCACGCGCAGCAGGCGCCGGCCGTGGTCGTGGCGCCCGCCAGGATCGTCGACCTGCGTGAAAGCGTCGATCTGACGGGCCGCGTCGTTGCGACCCAGAAGGTCGACATCCGCGCACGCGTCGCCGGTTTCCTGGAGGCGGTCGATTTCAAGGAAGGGCAGACGGTAACGGCCGGGACCATGCTCTATCAGGTCGAGGACGGCGCCTATCGGGCGGCGGTACAGGAAATAGAGGGTTCGATCCAGGCGGCCGAGGCCCAGCGCGATCTTGCCGTGCTCGAACGAGACCGTGCCAAGCAGCTGATCACAAGCAATACGATCTCCCAGGCCAAGGTCGATACCGCTAACGCCGAAGTCAAGAAGGCGGAGGCGGAACTCGTACGGCTCAAGGGCAGCAAGCAGAGCGCCGACCTCAACCTCTCCTATACCAGGATTACCGCCCCCTTCGACGGCGTGCTGGGCCTGACGACCGCCGATGTCGGCGCACTGGTCGGCCCGGATACCGGGCCGCTTGTCACGTTGACGCGGCTCGATCCGATCTATGTCGTCTTTCCGGTGTCCACCTCGCTGCTCCTGACCTACCGGGAGCGGGTGCAGAAGGGCGAGATGCCCGGCGGCGCCAATGTCGCGCTGACCTTGCCCAACGGTACCGAATATCCGCTGAAAGGCACCATCGACTTCATCGCCAGCAACGTCGCGCAAGGAACCGACACCGTGACAGTGCGCGCGCAGTTCGACAACCCGAACTCCCTGCTGCTCGACGGCACCCTCGTGCGCGTTATCCTTGAGCAGTCCGACAAGCAGGACGTTCTGGCGGTGCCTGAGCAGGCGGTCCAGCGCGACCAGCAGGGCGCCTTCGTCATGGTGGTCGATGCTGCCTCCAAGGTCGAGCTGCGCCGCATCGACGTTTCCCGCTCCGCTCGCGGCCTCTCCGTGGTGAGCAAGGGGCTCAAAGAAGGCGAAAACGTCATCACCGAAGGTGTCGGCAAGGTCAGACCGGGCATCGTCGTTGACGCGGCAGCGGCGACGGGTGGCTGAGCATGATCTCCGAAATCTTCATCGATCGCCCGCGTTTTGCTGCCGTCATCTCGATCGTCCTCACGCTGGCGGGCCTGATCGCGCTCACCCGGCTGCCGATCGCGCAGTTTCCCGACATCGTGCCGCCACAGGTGAGCGTCACCGCAAGCTACCCCGGCGCCGGCGCCGAGGTGGTCGAAACCACCGTCGCCCAACCGATCGAGAGCAAGATCGTCGGCGTCGACGACATGCTCTACATGAAGTCGACGAGCGGCGCTGACGGTTCCTACACGCTCACCGTCACATTTGCCGTCGGCACGGACCCCGATATCGCCACCGTCAACGTGCAGAACCGCGTGTCGCTTGCCGAGGCCGGGCTACCGGCGGAGGTCAAGCAGACCGGCGTCAGCGTGCGCAAGAAATCATCTGCCCTGATGCAGGTGATCACCATCTACGGCAAGGACGACAGTTTCGATTCGCTGTTTCTGTCCAACTACGCCACGATCAACCTGATGGACACGGTCAAGCGGGTTCCGGGCGTCGGGGATGCCTCGCTGTTCGGCGCCAAAGACTATGCCATGCGCATCGTGCTGGACATCGACCGCCTGACCAATCTCAGTCTGACGCCGACCGATGTGATCAACGCGCTGAAGGCGCAGAACGTCCAGGCGGCAATCGGCCGGATCGGCGCGCAGCCGATGACCGACGATCCGCTGTTTCAGCTCAACCTGCAGACCCAGGGACGTCTGACCGACCCCGCCCAGTTCGAGAACGTGGTCCTGAGGGCCGAGCCGGACGGGTCCTTCGTGCGCATCCGCGATATTGCCAAAGTCGAACTGGGTGCCGCGAGCTCCGACTCGAGCGCCCGCTTCAACGGCAAGCCGGTTGCGATGATCGGCACCTACCAGGCACCGGGAGCCAATGCGCTTGCGGCCGCCGAAGGCGTCAAACAGGCGATGGAGCGCCTTTCCCAGTCGTTTCCTGAGGGACTGACCTATTCCGTCTCCTACGACACGACCCAGTTCGTCGAGGCGAGCGTCGAGAATGTTGTGCATACGCTGCTGGAAGCGTTCGTACTCGTCATCATTGTCGTCTTCCTGTTCCTCGGCAATGTCAGGGCGACATTGATCCCGCTCGTCGCCGTGCCCGTCGCGCTGATCGGCACCTTCGCGATCATCCTTGCCATGGGCTTTTCGCTCAACACGGTGTCGCTGTTGGCGATGGTTCTGGCGATCGGCATCGTCGTCGACGACGCGATCGTGGTGGTCGAGAACATCGAGCGCGTGATGGAGGAGAACCCAGGCATGCAGGCGCCCGAGGCGGCGCGTCTCGCCATGGGCGAGATCACCGGAGCGATCGTTGCCATTACGCTCGTCTTGCTGTCGGTATTCGTTCCCGTCGCATTCATTCCGGGATTGAGCGGGCAACTGTTCCAGCAGTTTGCCGTGGCCGTATCCGTGTCGATGGTGATCTCCGCCATCAATGCGCTGACCTTGAGCCCTGCACTCTGCTCCATCCTGCTCAAGCCGCATCACGGGCCGAAGCGCGGCGTCCTCGGCTGGCTCTCGCGGCGGATCGATAACGGCCGCGATGGCTATGTCCTTGTCGCCGGGCATATCGCCCGTCGGGCGATCCTCGGCATCCTGCTCCTGGCCGTCGCAATCGGCGCCAGCGGCTGGCTTTTCCGTGTCGTGCCGACCGGCTTTCTGCCAAGCGAAGACCAGGGCGCCTACTTCACCGAAATACGGCTGCCGGAGGGCGCGTCCTACAACCGCACGGATGCGGTTGTGCGCGACGTCGAAAAGATGCTCGGCGGCATCGATGGTGTCGCCGACGTCATTACGGTTACCGGCTACAGCTTCCTCGATGGCCTGGCCAAATCGAACAGCGCCTTTGCCATCGTCACGATGAAGCCGTTCGCCGAGCGGACCAGCGCGGCCAGTTCCGTCGATGCGGCGATCGCAACGACCATGGCCAAGGGCACGGCCGTCCGCGGCGCGCAGATCTTCGCGTTCAACCTGCCGCCGATCATGGGCCTCGGCACGGGGTCGGGCTTCGAATACCAGCTGCTCGACCTGCAGGGCCGCCCGCCCGCAGAGCTCGCTGCAACCGCCGGCGGCCTGATCGTCGCCGCCAATCAAAATCCGCTGCTTGGCCCCACCTTCACCACCTATTCCGCAAGCTCGCCGCAGCTCTATCTCGATCTCGATCGGGATCGCCTGCAGGCGCTCGGCGTATCCGTGAGCGACCTTTTCAACACCCTGCAGGGAACGCTCGGGTCCTATTACGTCAACGACTTCAACCTCTTCGGACGAAGCTGGAAGGTCAATCTGCAGGCGGCCGAAGCCGACCGCAGTTCGGTCGACGACATCTCGCGTCTGCACGTCCGCAACGCGTCCGGTGGCATGGTCCCGGTCGCCTCGGTCGCGCGCGTCGAATACGTCATCGGCCCGCAGTCGATCGTGCGGTACAACAACTATCGCTCGATCACGCTCAATGGGCAGCCCGCCCCTGGCGTATCGTCTGGCGAGGCGCTCGCCGCGATGGAAGCCCTGTCGGCAACGACCCTGCCAGCGGGCTACAGCTACGAGTGGACCGGCACAGCCTTGCAGGAGCTTGAAGCGGCGGGACAGACGACGGCTATCCTCGCGCTTGCGGTGCTGTTTGCCTATCTGTTCCTCGTCGCGCTCTACGAAAGCTGGACGATCCCGGTCCCTGTGTTGCTGTCGGTGGCCGTCGGCGTCGCGGGCGCCCTGGTCTCGGTTCTCGTGGCGGGCTTGTCGTTCGACATCTACGCCCAGATCGGCCTCGTCGTGCTGATCGCACTCGCCTCCAAGAACGCGATCCTGATCGTCGAATTCGCCAAATTCCATCGCGAGAAGGGTGCTGGCATCGTCGAGGCCGCGGTCGAAGGCGCACGCGCCCGCTTCCGCGCGGTGATGATGACGAGCTTCGCCTTCATCGTCGGCCTCGTCCCTCTGGTCACGGCGCAAGGGGCAGGCATGCTGAGCCGGCGGGCCGTCGGCACGGGGGTCGCGGGTGGCATGCTTGCGGCCTCGCTGATCGGGATCTTCATCATCCCTGCCCTCTATGTCGTGTTTCAATCGTTGCGCGAGCGCGGCCATCGGCTTGCCGGTCTTTCGACCACAGGCGGGGTGCACGCACCGGCAACGACGAGCGATACCGAGGCCAAGCATGTTTCCGCGGAGGACGACGAACAAGCGCGCCCGGCCACAATCGAGCAAGGCAGTCCCTAGAGCGTTTCCGGTTTAAGCGGAGTCGTAGAAACGCTATATCTCTTTGTTTTTACGCATTTCCTGACGGAAAACCGCTTCGCACTTTTCCTGGAAATGCTCTAGAGGGAGGGCCGGTTCAGCAACAGGCTGAGATAAAGGCGCCTGCACGCGGCCGGATGACACGGCGGTCGTCAATCCCCCCCGGTGCACCGTACAACTGCTTGACAGCCTGCGCGAAACAGTGGAAAAATATCACCATGGGGTCGCGATCACCCCACGAGGCGACAGCCGAAGTATCGCGTCCATTCAACCGCTCAGACGGAGGACGCGTTATGCCGTCACCTCTTGAAATTTCCCCGGACAAACTTGCCCGCCTCATTGGTACTCCCAAATGTCCCGCGCTGATCGATGTCAGGATCGGCGAGGATTTCGATGCCGATCCGCGCTTGATCCCCGGATCGCTCCGGCGCGACTACCGGCTCGTTGAGAACTGGGGCAACGACTTCGCGGGACGATCCGCCGTCATCATCTGCCAGCGCGGCAAGAAGCTGAGCCACGGGGTCGCCGCCTGGCTGCGGCACGCGGGAATTCCGGCCGATGTCCTGGAAGGCGGCTTTGAGGCCTGGGTCGAAACCGGCTATCCGTCCGTGCCCGTCTCTGCTGTGCCGAAACGTCAGACGAACCGACACACGCTCTGGGTCACGCGCGCGCGCCCGAAGATCGACCGCATCGCCTGCCCCTGGCTTATTCGGCGCTTCGTCGATCCAAACGCCGTCTTCCTGTTCGTGGCACCCGCCGAAGTCGAAGCTGTCGCGGACCGCTTCGACGCCACGCCCTTTGACATCGACGCCCCGATCCGTTGGAGTCATCGGGGCGACCTCTGCACCTTCGACGTGATGGTCGAAGAATTCGGATTGGCAACGGAGCCGATGTTGCAGCTGGCAACCATCGTGCGGGGCGCAGACACCTCGCGCCTCGATCTCGCTCCAGAGGCCGCCGGCCTGCTTGCGGTTTCGCTCGGGCTCTCCCGCATGTATGCAGACGATCATGAGCAGTTGCAGGCAGGCATGCTGCTCTACGATGCCTTCTACCGCTGGTGCCGCGATGCGACCGGTGAAACGCACAACTGGCCCACGCCGAAAAAGGGTGCATGAAATGACCGATGTCGTTCACACCGCCGACGCCAGCAAGGCGTCGGCGCCCCATGGCCACGGCATCTCGCTTGCGGAAGCGTTCTGGGTCTGGGTTCGGATCGCGGCCCTGAGCTTCGGCGGCCCGGCGGGCCAGATCGCGGTGATGCATCGCATCCTCGTCGACGAGAAACGCTGGATCGGCGAGCACCGTTTCCTGCATGCGCTCAATTACTGCATGCTGTTGCCCGGTCCGGAGGCGCAGCAGCTGGCAATCTACATCGGCTGGCTGATGCATCGCACCGTCGGGGGCCTCATCGCCGGCATATTGTTCGTGCTTCCGGGCTTCCTTGCCATCCTGGCCTTGAGCTACGTCTATGCCGCCTTTGGCAATGTCAGCGTGATCGAAGGACTGTTCTTCGGGTTGAAGGCGGCCGTGCTTGCCGTCGTCGTCCAGGCGGTTTTCCGCATCGGCAGCCGGGCGCTGAAAAACAGGCTGATGATCGGTATCGCGGCGATAGCCTTTGTCGCGATCTTCTTCTTCCGCGTCCCATTCCCGCTGATCATCCTGACGGCCGGCATTGCCGGCTACATCGGCGGACGCCTGGGCTCGCCGCTCTTTCGCATCGGCGGAGGCCACGGCAAAACAACCGGGCCGATCCTCAAGGACGAGGATTCGGCCCTGGGTGAACAAACACCGATCCACGCCCGCCCCAACCTCGCCTGGTCGATGAAGGTGTCCGCGGTGTTTCTCGCCCTATGGCTCGCGCCACTGGCGCTGCTGTTTGCGCTCGTCGGGCCGGACAGTGTCTTCACCGAAATCGGATGGTTCTTCAGCAAGATGGCGGTCGTCACCTTCGGGGGTGCCTATGCTGTGCTCGCCTATGTCGCGCAGGAGGCCGTGCAATATTACGGCTGGCTCAAACCAGGCGAGATGCTCGATGGTCTCGGCATGGCGGAAACAACGCCTGGCCCCCTGATCATGGTCGTCCAGTTCGTCGGCTTCATGGGCGCCTATCGCGACCCCGGCACGCTTTCTCCGATGACGGCAGCGACGCTGGGCGCGCTGCTGACGACGTGGGTGACCTTCGTGCCCTGCTTCCTCTGGATTTTCCTCGGGGCGCCCTTCATCGAGAAGCTGAGGGGCAATGTCGCGCTGACCGGCGCCATGTCGGCCATCACTGCTGCGGTCGTCGGCGTCATCCTCAACCTTGCGGTCTGGTTCGGCCTTCACACGTTGTTTTCGCAGGTCGTCCCGTGGAGCGTCGGCAGCCTTGCGCTCGATGTGCCTGTCCTGAGCTCGCTAGTGCTGCCGTCACTGTTGCTGACGCTTGCGGCGGCGCTGGCGATCTTCCGCTTCAACACCTCGGTGATCGCGACATTGCTGGCCTCGGCGCTCGCCGGCATGATGTGGGTGCTTGTCACTGCATAGGGTCGTGGCGTGGGACACCGTGGAAACCTGTGAGTATGGCCCTCCCGTTGCGGCAATCAGGCCGCAACACTCCCGGTCGACGGCATGTTGGCGTCCCCCCAGGTCTTGAGCGCAAGGATGACGGGCTCCAGCGTGCGGCCACGTTCCGAGAGATCATAGTCGACCCTGGGCGGAACCTGGGCGAACACCTTGCGCGTGATCAGGCCGTCGGCCTCCAGCTCGCGCAACTGGTTCGTCAGCATGCGCTGGGTAACGTTCGGCAGCTTCCGGCGGATTTCGTTGAAGCGCATGGTGCCCGACATCAGGTGGTAGAGAACGACCCCCTTCCACTTGCCGTCGATCAGGCTGAGCGTCGCTTCGACGGCACATCCCGGACTGCAGTCGAAACGATCGTGGCGTGTGCGTCCCATCCAATGGTATCCTTTTCGACACTATGGGCTTTTTATGTGCGTTCTTGCGATCTTGCAGCATAGTGCGCATCTTGGCCACGTTCAACCGATGGAGCATTCAATGCGAGCCGTAGCCTACCAAATCCCCCAACCGATCGAAGCCGAAACGTCGCTGGTCGATATCGAACTGCAGCGCCCGGAACCCGAGGGCCGGGACATCCTCGTCGAAGTCAAGGCGATCTCGGTCAATCCGGTCGACACGAAGATCCGCCGCGGAGTGAAGCCCGAACCCGGACAGTGGAAGGTGCTCGGCTGGGATGCCGCTGGTGTGGTCAGCGCCGTCGGGCCGAATGCGTCCTTCTTCAAGCCGGGCGACGAAGTCTTCTATGCAGGCGCCATCAACCGCTCCGGCACCAACGCCGAATTTCATCTGGTCGACGAGCGTATCGTTGGCAGAAAGCCGAGGTCGGTGGATTTTTCTGCCGCCGCCGCCCTGCCGCTGACTTCGATCACCGCATGGGAAATGCTGTTCGATCGTCTTGACGTCACCCGCCCGGTCGCAGGCGCTGCAAATGCGATCGTCATCATCGGCGGCGCCGGTGGCGTCGGCTCGATCGCGATACAGATCGCACGAGCGCTGACGGACCTCACTGTCATCGCCACTGCGTCTCGCCCCGAAACGGTAGAATGGGTAAAATCGCTCGGCGCCCATCACGTTGTCGATCACCGGCAGCCGCTTGCTGCACAAATCGAAGCCCTCGGGCTTGGCCAGCCGGGCTTCGTGTTCTCGACGACCAATACCGGCGATCACCTTGATCAGATCGTCGAGCTGATCGCGCCCCAGGGACGTTTCGGCCTGATCGACGACCCCAAGCAACTCGACGCGCTTCCACTCAAGCGCAAAAGCATCTCGCTGCATTGGGAGCTGATGTTCACACGCTCGCTGTTTGCGACCGCCGATATCGAGAAACAGAATGTCCTCTTGAACAGAGTGTCGGATCTGGTCGACGCAGGCAAGATCAAGTCCACGCTCAACGAGCATTTCGGGACGATCAATGCGGCCAACCTGAAGCGCGCGCACGCGGTAATCGAGTCCGGTAGGGCCAAGGGCAAGATCGTGCTCTCCGGTTTTTAGACGAGCGGGCGAAGCGCCGCCTTCCTCTTTCGCAAAAGCATGATGCCTGCTGCGAAACCGCCCCATCGGGGCGGCCACGGCCGGCGTGTGTGCGCAAAAAGATCAAAAGAGGTCATGGGGAGGAGGCTGCCTCGACGACCGTACTTGCCGCCTGCTCCAGACCCGACGCCATCCCGCCAACCGAGCCTCTCGCGCCGCCAGGCGTCCCTATCCACAAGGATTGCAATGATGACACATTCCGCCGAGAAGGTGATTTCCTTGGCAATACTGACCGCAGAACCCGGCAAACGCGACGCATTGCGTGACGGGCTGCTCGCCCTGATCGAGCCGACCCGCAACGAGCCCGGCTGCCTCGACTACGTCCTGTTCGAAATGCAGGAAGAGCCGGGCACGTTCTACATGCGAGAAGCGTTCACAGACGGAGCCGCCCTCGACGCGCACTTTCAGACGCCGCACTTCCTGGCATTCGCAGCGACGGCGGATGACCTGCTTGCCCGCCCTCTGCAGTTGGTGTTCCTCAACCAGGTTTCTACCTGAGAAAAATCGAAGTTTCGTCCTCGACGATGTGCCGTACCAAACCGTTCGCAGGGCGTTTCCGCATTCGACAGTAGCCCGCTTTCCCCTGGCGATCACCACTCTGCGATTGCCCGTCGGCCAGAGATCGAATTGCACGCAAAGGCGTGTCACGCGTCGGTCACGCGCAAACAGATAAGAGGCGTGTTACTACAACCATACCCGCAGCGGCGCGAGTGTTTGTCGTCAATCGCCGTATGGTTTGAGCAAGATCATGCAACGCTATCTTTTTCACATCCACCTGGCAGGCGTTACCAGCCGCGACAAAGTCGGCACCCTGCTTGCCAACGATAGCCAGGCCGTCGAACACGGCCGCCTGGTGGCGGACGAAATTGCTGAGGAGGATGACTATCATGGCGTCATCGTCGCGGTAGAGAATGCCGAGGGTCGGCTGTTGGCGCGGCTGACGGCTTCCAGAGCGATGCCTCCCTGGCTGATCGCGAGATCGAAGTTCGAGCATGCCTGGGCGGAAATGAGCATCGATTTCAGTAAATTGTAATGTAACAGCAAGATTTCAGCACGAAAACTATAGGCATCTGGCTACAGCGCCGCGCGTCTTATTAGACGCGCAAAGGTCGCTGTAGCACTTTGAATGGCTGCATGTTTTTATCCTTAAATCGAATACGATTTGAGGAAACATGCGGTGGGCAACTCGCCGGCAAGGTGGAAGAGGCATCGATGATGCCTCTTCCTTCGATGTCGTCTCAGAATGTCGCCTTGGCACTCAGGATGAAGGAGCGGCCGGGTTCATAGAGTGGCGTGACGGTGCCGAATTCCTGACCGTAGGTGGCGCGCTCTGAGTAGGTCTCGTCGAAGATGTTGTTGATCTCGGCGCGCAGGGTCAGATTGCTGTGGCTCGGCGGCTGATACTCGACGAAGGTGTTGAACACCTTGTAGCCCTCAAGAGGCGGGGTGCCGGCGGCAACATCGTCATTGTCGAGTGCGATCTCGACATCGCCGCCGATGGTGACACCCCAATCGATGAAGCTGTGCGCGGCCAGGAGCGTGATGAACTGACCGGCCGGGGCCGCCAGATAGATACCGGTGTCGGAGTCGGCCGGCTTGCCGTCGATCGAGACATCGATATTGGCGTATTTGACCTTGAAGTAACCGTCGCCCCAGTCGTATCCGGCACCGAGCTCGAAGCCCTTCGAGCGCACATCATGATTCTCGATGGCCCTTGCGACCGCGTATTTGGCTGTGCGTGCGTCGTCGATATCTGTGTGGAAGAGGCTGCCTTCCACGGTGAAACCGTCATGCTTGGCGACAAGGCCGAAGGCATAATTGTCGGCCGTTATTGGCTCCGGGCCGGTTCCATAGTTCCAGTTCGGGTTCATGATGAAGTTTTCGGCAAGCGGGACGCCGGCCCAGACGTGGGAGTAGCCGGCTTTGGCCGTCAGCAGGTCCTCGATCAGATCATATTCGCCGGAGACGTTGCCGCTGAAACCGGCATTGTCCCACTTCTCATTTGTGGTGCCGGTGAACCATTGCTGGTCGCCGCGCGCACCGAAGGAAAGCCGGGTGCGTTCCCAGGGTTCGAGCCGCGCCTGCGCATAGATGCCGACATTTCGCGCGCGCTCGGTCGAGGCATCGAAGCGATCTTCGAGTTCGGCCTTGTCGTTGTAGAAATCGACGCCGGCGGTGATGCTGCCGAGATCGAAGCTGAACTTGTTTTCGAACTTGCCGTTGAAGCTGCCGGTTTCGCCGGCGCCGGGATAGGGGACCGATATCGTGCTTGGCGGCACCGGGCGAGGAAAGATCGGGATCTCTAGCCGCGTCGAGCTGTAGGCCAACACCACGGTTGGATCCCACCAATCCTCAGGCGTGCTGTCGGTATAGGAGAAGACCGTGTTCTGCCGGTCGAGCGTATAGTCGCGCACGCGCGGTTCCCACGGCGGGCGGCCCGAGATGAAGCCGGTATTGGCGCGGAACGGGCGCGGGGCGTCGTCGTAGACGCGTTCATGGCTGATCTCGAAACGATCACCACTCTCGAACTCGTATGCCACCTTGCCGAGCCCGCTCAGGAGATCGGTGCGCGTTCCCTCGACGATGCTGCCGTTGCCGGATTTGAACTCGTCCCCCTTGGCAAAATTGAAGTAGCCGAGAAATTCGAGCCCTTCCTGCATGCCGTAGGCGGAGATTCCGGTCTGGAAGGTTTTGCTGTTGAAGTTGTAGTTGGAGCTGACGAAGCCGCCATAGCCGTCGCCGTCGAGCAGGTCGCGGGCATCCTTCGTTTCATAGGCAATGGCGCCGCCGAGCGCGCCTGGTCCTACATCCGCAGGCGCGATGCCGGCATCGACGCGCACGGCCTTCAGCAGGCTCGGATCGATGAGGTTGGTTGCGTTGTGATGGAAGACCTTGTTGTTCTGGCGGCCGCCATCCATGGTAACGGCGAGATTGTTTTCCTCGATGCCGTGAACATAGACCTTCTGCGACATCGGCAGCGAGCTACCAACCTCGATCCCTGGCTCGCCGCGGAAGACGTCGGCGATATTCGCCGGGTTGAGAAGTTCGAGCTCCTTCTGGCTGATGACGATTTCACCGACGCCGGTGGCGTCCCCGAATACCGAAATCGGATCAAGCGCCGTAGAGCCGTCGGCCGGCGCCACTGCCGCGCCGCCACCGGCCGTCCCTGTCCCGATCACGGCCGTTCGCCCGCCGGAGATGCGATACTCGATGCCCGTGCCGGAAAGCAGCCGTGCAAGCGCCTCCTCCGGCGCGTAGGAACCGACGACCGCCTTGGACATGACGCCACGGGACACCGAAGCGGCAAGCGTCACCTGCAGGCCCGATTGCCGGCCAAAGACGTTGAGCGCGTCGGCAAGCGGTTGTGCCGGCACGTTGAAGTTGCGATCGGCACTCACTTGTGCCAGTGCATCCTGCGCAAATGCCGGGCTCGGCCAGTTCAGCGACGAGGCCAGGCAAATCGCCATTGCCGTCGTTGCCATCAGCCGTCCCATCGGACGCCCGCCGTCGTCGCCCCAATTCAAACGACGGGATCCCTTGCGGCCTTGCGATATGCACATCGTAGTCTCATCTCCTTGAATTGCGCTCCGTTGCCGAGCGCTTTTCAACAAAGACGAGGACCTCAGTTTCTTTTCTCAGAAAAATTGAATTTTATTGTCAGGATTTTCAGTATTGCGTCAGGACGCGACCATAGGTCGAAAAGGTGCGGACGCGGCCGCCATAGGGTTCGACCAGCGCCTTCAGCGCACCGTCCGGATCATGAAGATCATACAGACCGGTGACCTTAAGACCCGCGAGCTTTCGGTCCGGCACCGCTATCCACGCCGAGTGGTAACGTTGAAGCTGCTCGGCGACCGCACTGATGGACGCATCCTTGACGAAGATCCGGCCGCTGCGCCAGGCGGCGACCTGATCGGGCTGGATGGTGTTGCGGGTAACCGCGCCGTCGCTCGCATTCACGACAGCCATCTCGCCCGGAAGCAGCCTGAAGTCCGACGTTTCCCTGGCGTCCTCGACCGAGACCTGAACGACGCCTCTTTCCAGCTCGACGGTCGTTTCCCCTCCCGCAAGCCGAACGTCGAAGGCGGTACCGACGACCAGAACCGTGACGCCTCCGGCCTCCACCGTAAAGGGCCGCGCCGGATTATGCGCGACATCGAAAAACGCCTCACCGGAAAGCAACGTGACGTGGCGCCCGGCGGCGGTCATCTCCGTCTTGATGGCACTGTCGCCGCCAAGCTCGATGAGCGTTCCATCCTCCAGCGTCACTCTGGCATTCTGGCCGGTGGCGGTGATGTGATCCGCCTGAAGTCGGATCAGCAGCGACGGGCCGGCAAGGACGAGGAATAGGGTCGCGGCAATGGCAGCGACTGCGCTCATGACCGGGCGGCGCCAACGACGCCTGGTGATCGAAATGACGTTGGCGCGCGCCGCGCCTGCCCACAGATGTTCATGGGCCGGAGCCGCTTCTCCCATCAACTGCCAGGTCCTCAACGCATATTGCCAGGCCCGCTGATGATCATCAGAGCGATGCAACCACCGCTGGAAGTCGGCGGTGAGCTCGGGACAATTCGGCTCACCCTTCAGCCGCAGAAACCAGTCCATGGCTTCTTCCAGTGTAGCGGCTGCGATTTCCTGATCCTGGGTCAATATATCCTACGCCGGTCTGGGCCTCTTCCGAGGCACTTCTACCCGAACATTCCCTCTTTTGACAAAGACGAATGACGCGCTTTTTTTTCTCAGGGAGCGACCACTTTAAGTCGCGTTGACCAGAAGTGCCGTGGCAATCTTCATCATCGCTGCCGTGACGTAACGATGGGCGCTGGCTGTCGATATGCCCAGATGCGATGCCACTTCTTCAAGCGTGTAGCCGCCGAAGCGGTGCATCTCGACGGCGACCCGCGCCTCGACAGGCAATTCCGAGAGCATCTGCGAAATCCGGCGAACGTCGTCGCACAGCAAGGTCGATTGTTCCGGCGTCGGCACGTCGGCAGGAACCGACCAGAACGGCACATCGTCCTGGTGGCCGATCGCGGCCACCTTCCGGCGCCTCAGCACATCGAGCGAGAGGTTCCTGACCGTGCGGTAGAGATAGGCGAGGAGCTGGCCTTTTGAAACCGTCCGGGTGCTGGAAGGCAGAAACCGGACAAACGCATCCTGGACGATATCTTCGGCAGCATCGCGCGAGCCTAGCAGGCGGACCGCATAGGCGATGAGCGCCGGACGATGGGCAATAAAGATATCGACGCGCGTTTCGGATTGGGTCTCGGTCGTCATAGGATCCTGGCCGGGAGCGGGTTCGTCCGCGGCGACTGCTTTGCGCGAACGGGCGTAAAATTGGAAACATGTCTATAATAGTCAAGTTTAAAATTCGGTCAGCGGCGAACTTTTCCCAGAGAAGAACGAGGGTGTGTCTCAATCGCCGCCATCGTGCACGCCACTACGGTTGGGCGCGGCAGGCGCCACGGACGGCCTGCAGACGGCCGGTTTTAGAGACGCGAGATGGCTATCGCAAAAACCAAGGGCATCGTCAAAGCCTTGCGCCATTGGCGTTTGTGGCAATCCTGTAGCATGAAAATTTAGCCGCCCCAGCAGCTTGGTCTTTGATGGCCGCAGCGCCGCCACGTGAAGCGAAACGCGCATCCAGCCAGACGCGCGCCGGTCACGTGCAGAGCACGACATGTGACGATTGATCTCGGCGGGAGGTCATTATTGGCCGCAGCGCGTGAAATCCGATGGTTGTTCGCTGGCGTCCGGCCAGTTCGAACAGGACGCTGCGGCTTCGCACGACGCATCAATCGACAATCAGTGCGAAGACCTCAAGGATCATCGCCGCGAAGCGTGGGCCAGTGCCGGGGTGTTTGGCAACGGGCTTGCTGCAGGCCCCGCCATATTGCCGTCTACGGATTGGCGGCTAGCCCCCCATTGTCTTTCGCATGGTATCGCCACTGACGACGAGCCCCTTCTTTGCCGCGTCTTCCGCAAGCATCTCCCAGCTGTTTCTGATCGTTGTCGCCATCTGGATCCAGGATCGGTCGATGCCGTTCGCCTCAAGCGTCTCGATCAGCACATCCATTCGCTCGACGCACTCGTCAATATTCAGGTGCAACCGGGATAGCTGGTCGAGCGTAATGCCGGGATGATCCAACAGCCTTGGTATGGTTGTCGCCGCCTTTTTGACGAGCTCGTCTTCTTCGATCAACGAACGCTGCCACGCCTCACACATCGCTGCCCCCAACTCTTACTCAGAACAACAGGATCGACGCAGGCACGACACGGGTCAACGCACCAAGACGGGCATCAAGGCGGCCATACATCCGTCATACGGTGGAACCTTAGTCCCTCTAGACAGGTTGCGCGCGTAAAAAGAGCGGGAACGGACACGGGCGATACCGACGACACATTTTCCCGGCGAGTTTACCGACATCGCGCGACACCGATCGCAATGGCGTCAAACGACCGTGATCTGATTTCGACCGTTGCGCTTGGACTGATAAAGGCCCTCGTCAGCCCGTCGCAAAATATCGCCGATCGTCGCATCCCTTCGGGACATTTCGGTGAGACCGCCGCTGATCGTAGAGAAAAGCTCCAGCCTGTTCTGCAGTTCAAGCGAGATTTGCTGGCGCAGCTTGTCCGCGATCGGCTCGCCCTCGTCGAGCGTCGTCGCCGGCATCAACACCACGAACTCGTCGCCGCCGAGACGTGCCAGCACGTCGTCAGACCGCAGTGCCCGCCGGCAGCCGGTGGCAATCGTCGCCAGCAGCTCGTCGCCGACGGAATGCCCCAGTTCGTCATTGACTGCCTTGAAATTGTCGACGTCGAACATCAGCAGGCATGTCGGACGGCGGGTGCGCGTGGCCAGATCGAACTCGATCGCAAGCACGTCGAGCAGTTTTCGGCGATTGAAGAGGCCGGTCAGCGGATCGGTTTCGCTTTGTTGGCGCAACTGATGCTCAATGGCGTTCTTCTCGGTGATATTGCTGGCAACCCAGACCACGGCGTCCTCGCCGTCGACAGGAAAATCGAGCGCCTGGACCCGGCCTTCAAACCAGATCGGATGATCGGGCCCAGCATCTTCAAGGCCCTTAACGTCGCTTCCGGCGAGGCTGTATTCGACGATGTGCAATGCCCGGGAGCCGAGCGCCTTTTCGATTTCCAGCGCAAACCACAGCGCCTTGTCATGGGCAAGGACGTCAAAAACGCTCTGACCGACAAGACTGCTGCCATCGTGATAGTAGCGGTGATCCGCCCCACCGAACAGGGCCGCATAACGGCCGCTGCGCGTCAGGATGAACGCCGGGTCGGGCAAGGCGGCAAGAATGAGAGTGAGCTGATCGCGGGAAAACCGCACCTCGTTCTTCACAGGTGCATCCGCGGCGGCACGACTAGGCGATACGCTCATGACGATGACATCCATGCATTATCTTCTTCCCTTGTCTCCTCGGCCCATAGACGAAAGAGCAGGCGGTACAGACTTGGCTCAAAGTGATGCTGTCGCAAAAAACCTTCGAAATATTCAATTTTTTAAGCTACATCCACCAGCGCCCCTAAGCGAGCATGGAGCGCATCCCTATGCGAGCTGGAACGCAAGCCATGCCCGGAAAATAGGCATATCAGTGTGACAACAACATAGGACAAGCACGCACGCCTTCTCGCTGCCGAGCGGATAGGCGCTCTTGTCTGCGCACCCGCTGAGCAGACGGCTCGTTCATCCCAAACGCAATGTTCGACAGCCGGTCTCCGGATAGGCTATGCACGAGGTCGAGAAGGGCCGTTGGCCGAGGCGTATGATGCAGACAGACGACCTGAACCTGAAATCCCAGCGTCCGTTGCCGCCGCTGAACGCCCTGCGCGCCTTCGATGCGCTGGCCCGGTGCGGCAGCCTGCGCGCAGCCGCAATCGAGCTCGGCGTCGTGCCCGGTGCCGTGCGCCAGCAGCTTGCAAGCCTCGAGGAGCATTTCGGCTTTGCCCTGCTCGATCGCGACGGTGGCCGCGTGACCCTCAATCCGGCCGGAGGGCGGCTCGCCGATGCCGTCGGTGTCGCCTTCGCCATCGTCTCGCGTGCGGCGGAAGAGATCTCGTCGAGCGGCAGCACCGTCCGGCTGCGGCTCGGCGTGCCGATGCCGATGGCCTCGGCATGGCTTATGCCGCGCCTGGCAACGCTGCAAAGCGCCGTCTCGGGCCTTGAGGTCGATATCATCCCGGTTGCCGTCAACCAGTCGCTGACTGACATGCCTGAAATCGATGCCCTGATCGTTGGCGGTGAATACCGACCGCTGCCCGATATAGCCGCGACCGCCTTCATGGACGACCGGTTTGGCCCGGTGCTCACCGTCGGGCAACCGTCCCCCGGCCTTACGCCGCCCGATCTCGCGGACATGACCGCACTGGTCGCCCGCACGGTGCCCTATCTCTGGGACGACTGGTTTCGCGAAAGCGGCAATGCTCCGGTCCGCTTCCGCAAACGGATCGAGGTGGACGATCTGACGCTGGCCCTCAGTGCCGCCCGCAGCGGGCTTGGCGTCACCATCGCGCCGGCGGCATCGATCGAAACGGACCTTGCCTCCGGCGCGCTCGAAGCGCCGTTTGGTTTTGTCAGCCGGCCGACCGGCTATCGGTTCTGCTGCCGCATTGCCGACAGGGACCGCAAGCCGATTGCTGCCCTGCGGAATTGGCTGCTCGCAGAGGGGCGGCGCCAGGAAGGAAAACTGCCCTCCGCCGCAGTTTAATGTCTCTGCCATAGGACAGGCTGCCCGGACTATCTTTGCCGGCACCATCGACAGACAGCCAGGACCCTCACCATGACCACCTCCAGCCATCCGTCCCGTATCGAGTGGGTCGGGCAAAGCTGCGCGCTTCTGCGCGCCATTGCTGCCGAGTTTGAAACAACCCTCCCGTTCAAGGGCCTGACGATCGGAACGGCAATCCATCTGGAGCCAAAGACCATAGCGCTGCTGATGACGCTCAGGGCCGGCGGCGCGCAGCTCGTGGCGACCGGCAACCTGAACAGCACCCAGCCGGCGACGGTCGATTATCTGAAACGTCAGGGCATCACCGTCATCGGTGGGCAGACGACCGATGCGACTGCCCATTCCGGCTTCATCGACGCCCTTATGGGTCATCAACCCGACCTGCTGCTCGACAACGGGGGCGACCTTTTCGCCCGCGTGGCCGAGCGGCCCTATCGCAAGCTGCTCGGCGGCACGGAGGAGACAACCTCCGGTCGGACCCGGTTGGAGCCGATGCGCGGTGCCATCGGCCTGCCGGTGCTGGTGATCAACGACAGCCCCATCAAGCAGTTTGCCGAGAACCGCCATGCGGTCGGCCAGAGCCTGTTCGAAAGCTACATGCGCTTCACCAACCGCTCGACCAATGGCAAGCGCGTGACGGTTTTCGGCTATGGCGCCTGCGGCCAAGGCACGGCCGCCTGCTTTCGCAGTGCCTACAGCGCGGTCAGCGTCGTAGATGTCGACCCGGTTGCAACACTCGAGGCCCATCTCGACGGTTTCTCGACGCCGAGACGCGATGACGCCATACGCTCGGCCGACGTCATCGTCACGGTCACAGGCTCTGCGAGCATCCTGACGGCTTCGGATCTCGCGGCCCTCAAGGACGGCGTGATCCTCCTCAACGGCGGGCACTTCCCGCACGAGATCGACGTTGCCGGCATGCGCGCCGATGACGCGGTGGTGGCGGTGGAAACCTACGCCGACGAGGGCATCGAGACGCTCGTCCTTGCCGATGGGCGGCGCATCCATATTCTCGGCGCAGGCCACATGGCCAATCTTGCCGGACCAAGGGCACTTGGCAATTCGGTCGAATCCATGGATCTCGGCTTTGCTCTCCAGGCCCGCTGTCTGGAGCGGGTGGCGGGCCACACGCTCGACGCTTCGATGTGCGTCGTGCCGGTGCCCGTAGACATCGACGCCATGGTGGCATCCGCCTATCTCGAACTGCACCGCTGAGGGAACTGACAGATGCTGCGCTGGGGAATTCTTGGAACGAGCTTCATCTCCGACACGATGGCCGGGGCCATCTCTGCGAGCGACGGGTCCCGCATCGGAGCGGTGGCCGGGCGCGATCCGCAGCGGCTCTCGGATTTTGCCGGGCGACACGGCATCGCAAAGCACTATTCCGGCTACGACACGCTGCTCGATGACCCTGATATCGATGTCGTCTATATCGGCCTGCCCAACAACATGCATCATGAGGCGGTGATCCGCGCCGCGGAAAGGGGCAAGGCGGTTCTGTCGGAGAAGTCGCTGACCACGACGATGGCCGAGGCAGAGGCGCTGGCGCAGGCCGTGCGTGACCGCGGTATCTTCTTTCTCGAAGGCTTGATGTATCTCTGCCATCCGTTGATGGCCAAGGCCGGCGAAATCCTGCAGTCCGGCCGGCTCGGTGTGATCCGCTCGGTTTCCGGTCTCTACGCCGCCGATATCCGGAAGTTCGTGAACCCGATGGGCAAGGGGACGATTTTCAATCTCGGCTGCTACCCGGCCTCGCTTTTACATTACGTGATCCAGACGGCCTGCGGGCAGCATGCCTTTTCCAGTCGGTCGACCAGCGCCTTCGGAAATCTCTCGTCGCATGACGGCAATATCTGCGACGCAAGCCTGTTGGTTCGTTTCGACAATGGCGTTCTCGCCACGCTTCAGTCCACCGACAGCTTCGGCATGTCCTTCGCCTTTTCCATCCATGGAGAGCGCGGCGCCTTGCGGTTCCTCACCAATCCCTGGCTGCCGGTGGCTGGCGAAAATCGCCTGGAGCTTTGCGAATATGGCCGCGCTCCGGAAGAAATCGTCGTGCTTTCCGACCATGACGCCTTCGGCCATCAGGTGCGACTGGTGGAGAACTGCCTGAAGGCAGGACTGAAGGAAGCGCCACGCCCGGCACCACGGCTCGCCGATTCACTCGAGATCATGTCGTTGCTCTCCGCCTGGGACGAGCAGGCAAGGCTGTCATCGGCAAGTGGCGCATAGCATCCCCGCCCGCCGCAGCCTGTTTTCAGGCACACGCCATAAGGACGCACGACCCCACCAAAAATGATTGCGAGCGGACCTGGCGCGCCGTTTCAAACGTCATGGTTTGTGCGTATCAATTGCGGACCGCGCGAGGGGCGCGCGGCTTCCTTGGGGGACTTATGAAGAGATTGTTGCTCACCGCAGCGCTGTTTCTCGCCGCGGCCGCGGCCGGAAACGCCCAGACCGTCAACGCCGGAAAATACATCGTCGAAGGCACGAACCTGGATGGTTCCAGCTATTCCGGCACGGCCGAAATCACGCTTGCAAGCGAAACCACCTGCGTCATCGAATGGGACACGGCCGGCGTAAAATCGACCGGCGTCTGCATGCTCAACGGCAATGCCTTCGCCGCAGCCTATGTGCTCGGCGATGCCCTTGGCCTCATCGTCTACAAGGTCAACGGCGATGGCTCGCTTGATGGCACCTGGACGATCACCGGCAAGGATGGCAGCGGCACCGAAACGCTGACCGAGGCCAAGTAACCTTCGCGGCGGAATGCGCTCGGCTATCATGAAAACACCTGCAGTGGGTATCTGCCCGTTGCAGGTGTTTTGTTTTGGACAGGCAGTCTAGGAGAGCTCCACTTTCGCGGTTTTCTCCCTGTACTCTTCCTTTGGATCGCTGCCCAGGAGCAGCTTGATACCGGCAAACAGGCTGGTCTCATTGAGCCAGATTTCCGCTTCGCTCGGCTCGAAACGCAGCAGGGCCAGTTCGGGGTCGTCCTTTCCACCCTCGTACCAGGCGGCGATGTACTGGTTCCACAGCCGGTCGATAACAGTGCGGTCATTGTCGAGGCGAAGGCACCCGTGAACGGTCGCGAACAGTTCATGATCCTTGGATGCAAAAGCAAACATGGCGGGTGTGTTCGCGGCGACATTCTGGGCCACGACGGCACTCCTGACGGTGAAGAACCAGATCGGACCCTGCTCGCCCTCGATCTGCGCCGTCATCGGGCGCGTGTGCCCATGCTCTTTTTCGGACAAGCCAAGCATGACCGTCATGTCCGATTTCAATGTCTTCCAGAGTTTCTTCTTGAGTTCCTCGGGAGTTGCCACTGTCGTATCTCCTTGACGGTTCGACGCGCCGACGCCAATCGTTTCGACAACGGCCTGATTGGCGGTTGGGCGAAACAAAATCAGGGGCCGACCACTCGGCCGGCCGCCTGCTTCGCGATTGCTCGCACGGTCTAGCGGTTGGCGTAGCGCGCCCGCTGCTCTTCGACCTGCGTCGGGCTATAGGGATCGAGGGTCTCGTCGAACCTGCTCCAGCCTTCTTCGCGGTAAGCCGAACGGCGGTCTTCCACATCGACCCAGTTGGAGCGCTGAAGGATCGCCTCTGCCTGAGCAACGTCGTGGTCGGCGACGCGTGCCGTCACCAATGTGCCGCCGCGGCGGACACCCTCGGCATAAACATGGGCATCCTCTTCCGGCACGCCGGAATCCGTGAGCGCGCCAACAATGCCGCCCACAGCACCACCGGCAACTGCACCGGCGGCAGCTCCAGCAGCGGTCGCGGCAAGCCAGCCGGCCGCAACCACCGGACCGACGCCTGGGATTGCCATCAGCCCGAGGCCGGTCAGAAGACCGCCCGCGCCGCCGACCGCGGCGCCGATGCCTGCACCGGTGCCAGCACCTTCGGCAGCGCCCTCCGTGTCATCGACTTTATATCGGCCTTCTGCATTGCTCGCGACCATGCTGACATCACCATCGGGGATACCAGCGGCTTTCAGCGCGCGCACGGCTTCAGAAGCCTGATCATAGGTGTCGAAAAGTCCTGAAACAGTTTTCATGTCGATTTTTCCTTGAATGGATTTACTGAGATTTCTCGGCCAACAATCAGTTGGCGACGATGTTGCCCTGGTAGTCGAGTGCGACGGTCACGGGCTTTCCGTCCTTGGTGGCAGACGCCTGCCAGATACCCTTGTCATCCAGTTTCAATTCGCTGACGGCGGTGTAACCGCCTTCCTGCAGCCGGGCGCGTGCCTGCTCTTCGGTGAAGCTGTTGGCACCTTCGACAGGCGCTGTCGGATTGGTAGTGTCGGGCGTGGCGACTGCTGGCGTTTCAGCCTCCGGCGAAGGGGTCGGCGTCTGGGCGTAAGCACTAAGCGCGCTTGCGGCCAGAAAAGCTGTCGCGACAATTACTCGTTTCATTGTTGTCTCCTCGATGCGTCATTGAACGATGCTGGGACAACGCGAGTACTTGGCGATGGTTCCTGCCTCACATCAGAACAAATTGAAAATTGTTCAATCACCTTAACAGGTTACCGGCGCTGCGCACGCTCTCGATCGGGCACGACAAGGCCCGCCGGGATTGATGACAGCGCCAAGCCAAACGCCTCTCGCACAGGAAGGTTCAGTCCGTTGTTTGCAATTGGTGCCGGCAATGCGCAATGGTAGCAACCGCCTATCAGCAGGAGGCACTCGCTGACGCGAGCCGCGTGACGCCTCCTGCTCGTCCCAACAGGAAGCAGCCGTTGTTGAAATTCGCCAGCGCCCTAGTTCCCGTTCGAGTTTCGATCGGAACAGCATCGGCGACCTGAATGGCAAGCAATCATAAAGGGGATTGGATCAGGAAGGCGGATGCCGACCAGACACGGGCGAGTTTTCCCGAACTGTTCTTCGACCTCGTTTTCGTCTTCGCGCTCATTCAGCTCGCCCACAAGCTCGCATCCGATTTCAGTGCCACTGCCGTGATCGAGGCCGTCCTGCTGATCCTGGCGATCTGGTGGGTCTGGATCCACACGACATGGGTGACGAACCTGCTCGATACCGAAAAGGAGCCGGTCCGCCTGCTGCTGTTCGGCCTGATGTTTGCCGGCGTACTTCTGGCGATCGCCCTGCCCGAAGCCTTTGGCGACCAAGGACTGGTTTTTGCGGCGATCTACAGCGGTATGCAGATCTGTCGGTCGGCTTTCACGCTTTATGCCTTTCGCCACGCCGACAGGCGATCGTTCCTGACCTTCCTGCGCATCACGATCTGGATGCTGCTCTCCAGCGCCTTCTGGCTGTCCGGCGGGCTAATGGAGATCGAAGGGCGCCTTCTCCTATGGACGCTCGCCCTCCTTGTCGAATACGCGTCGCCGGCGCTCAGGTACTACGTGCCCTTTCTCGGCAAATCGCCCGACGAGACCTTGGATATATCCGGCGCGCACATGGCGGAACGTTGCGCGCTCTTCGTCATCATCTGCCTCGGTGAGACCATCTTGACCACCGGCCGCAATGCGACGGAGCACATGACGGATGATATGACCTTTGCCGTGTTCTGCAGTGCATTCCTCAGCACCGGCTTCATGTGGTGGATCTATTTCCACCACGGCCAGGAAAGGGCGGCATCCAAAGCCGAAGCGACATCACGGCCGGAGACCCTGGCGCTCAATCTATTCACCTACGGCCACCTGCCTGTCGTCGCCGGCATCATCCTGACGGCAGTCGGGGAGGACTTCAGCTTGTCTCACGCCGAAGAATCGAGCTCGCTGAAGCATGCGCTCGCCATGCTCGGCGGCCCGGCGCTTTTCCTCGGCGGCAACATCTGGATCAAGGCCGTCGCGACCCGCCAGTTCCCGGTCTCGCACATCGCCGGGCTCGTGCTTCTCGCCGTCGCGATCCTCATCGTGCCAATTGCCCCCAACTACATCGTTCAGGCCGCATCGACCGCAGTGCTGTTGATCGTGGCGCTTTGGGAATATCTTGCCCTGCGTCGCCTCGCTGCATCGACCGCCTGAGCAGGCGACTGCCTGAGCCACCCGCCAACCGCAACGGTCGCAATCAACCAGAGGAACTTAATCGGCTCCTGCGCATTCACGAATGCGCAGACCTGGAGGGGCACTTGCATTCACTGACCCGAAAACGGGCACTTCGGAAGTCCGAGCCGCTCTGGGCCGATACCCCACGCCATGCGGTGAGGACACAAAGGCGGCTCACCACCCATGATGTCGATGTGCTGATCGTCGGCGCCGGAATCAGCGGTGCGCTGATGGCGAATGCTCTGATTGGCCACAATCTGTCAGTGCTGATGGTCGATCGCCGAAAGCCGATAGGCGGCAGCAGCATGGCCAGCACCGCCATGATCCAGCACGAAATCGACGTGCCGCTGCATCGGTTGAACCGCTTGCGCGGAACCGCTGACGCCGCGCGCGTCTGGCAGCGCTCGGCGAAGGCGGTCGAGCATCTCGCATCGCTCGTCGACGCCCTGCAGATCGATTGCCATTTCGAGCGGAAGAACACGCTTTATCTCTCGGGCGCAAGCTATGGTTCGCGCGCACTTCAAGCGGAAGTGAGTGCCCGCGAGGCTGCAAGCCTCGCCGCAACGCTTCTGCCGCAAGACAAACTGCGCGCCAGGTTCGGTATCGACCGTACCGCGGCGATCGAGACGCATGTCTCCGCATCGGCCAATCCGGCCCAGTTGACCGCCGGCTTCCTCCGCCACGCACAGGCAAACGGCGTCCCCATCGTCGAGACGATCGAGATCACCGATATCAGGGAGGTTGAGGGCCGGAATGCCGTTGCGACGTCCGACGGCCGGATCATCCTAGCGACCCATGTGGTCTTCTGCACGGGCTATGAGTTTCTGAAAGCCGTCGCGAACAAGAAACATGCCATAGTCTCGACCTGGGCGATGGCGACCAGACCTCGTCATCCACGGCCGGAATGGCTCGACGACTATCTCGTCTGGGAGGGCGCCGACCCGTATCTCTATTTTCGCTCGACGCCCGACGGCCGCATCCTCGTCGGCGGCGAGGACGAGGAAAGCGACGATGCCTTCGAGGATCCGGCAAAGTTGAAGGGAAAGTCCGACATCCTGCGCGAAAAGCTCTCCGATCTGATCGGGATCAGGATCGGCGAGCCCGACTACCGTTGGGCCGCCGCCTTCGGTGTTACCGCTGAGGGTCTGCCGATGATCGGCCGCGTTCCCGGTATGCGCAACGCCTTCGCAACCATGGGCTATGGCGGCAACGGCATCACCTTCAGCCAAATCGCCGCCGAGATCATTTCGTCGAGCATCCTGGGGCATGCGGACCCGGACGCTTCGCTGTTTCCGTTCGTCTAGCGGTCGGCGTGGAAACAGCGCCGCATTTGCCGGCCGATCATTCGTGATAGCTTCTGATAAATCCTTGGGGAAATAGGCATGGGCAAGGCAATCGATCAAATCCGGGATCTCGGTGCGCCGCCCTCGATGCAGGGCGTGCGCCCGGCCATGCCCACGTCGCTGACGCTTGTAGGCGCCGCGGCCGTGCTTTACCTCGCGCGCGACGTCTTCCTCCCGATCGCCGTCGCGCTGCTCCTGACCTTCGCACTTGCGCCTGTCGTCGCGGCACTGCGCCGGATCGGCCTGCCACGGGCGTTTGCGGTGATCTCTACCGCGTTGATCACCTTTACCTTGATCGGCATTTTCAGTCTCATCGTCACACTGCAGGTTGCGGAACTTGCGAAGAACCTGCCTGCCTATCAATCCAACATCGTCATGAAGGTGAAGGACCTGAAGGAAGCCGGCTCCGAAAACGGCATCATCGATCGCATTGGCAACGTAGTCGAACGCATCAACCGCGAAATAGACCGCCCGACCACGGAGACGCCGACTAGCGTCGAAAGCCCGAAAAAAGATCCGCTGCTGGTCGAGATCTATTCTCGCGACAATCCGATCCAGGTCCTCACCAATATCATCGCGCCGCTGGTCGGCCCGGTAGCGATGGCCGGCCTTGTGGTGGTGGTCGTTATCTTCATGCTCTTGGAGCGGGAGGATCTGAGGGACCGGTTCATCCGGCTCGCCGGTTTCGGCGATCTGCATCGAACCACCGAGGGCCTGCAGGATGCCGGTAAGCGCGTCGGCCATTACCTGCTGATGCAGTTGATCGTCAACACCACCTATGGCCTGCCTGTCGCCATTGGCCTTTGGTTTATCGGCATACCCAACGCGATGCTGTGGGGCTTGCTGGCGATCGTCCTGCGCTTCGTGCCCTATGTCGGGCCGGTCATCGCCATGGTGCTGCCGCTGTTCCTGTCGGTGGCGGTCGACAGCGGCTGGTCCATGCTGCTGTGGACGGCCGGCCTGTTCGTTGCGATGGAATTGGTGATCAACAATGTGGTCGAGCCGATGCTCTACGGTTCCAAGACCGGTCTGTCGCCGCTGGCGATCATCGTTTCCGCGATTTTCTGGGCGTGGATCTGGGGGCCTGTCGGACTGATCCTGTCGACGCCGCTGACGGCCTGTCTCGTCGTTCTCGGCAAACATGTACCGCAATTCGAATTTCTGCAGGTGCTTTTCGGCAGCGATCCGGTGCTCGCGCCGCACGCGCGTCTCTATCAGCGGCTTCTGGCCGGCGATCCGGACGAAGCGACCGATCAGGCCGAGGAGATCCTCGAAGAAGAATACCTCGTTGACTACTACGGCGCGGTCGCCATGCCCGCCCTGGCTTTGGCGGAACAGGATCGCGCCCGCGGTGTCATGAGCGATGAGCAGCGGCTGCGCGTGGCTGCAAGCGGCATGTCGCTGGTCTCTAACCTCGAAGACATTGCGATCGAGGAAAGTAAGGATGATGAGAATGAGACCGCAGACACGGAAGGCGAACCGGCAAGCCAGCCCATTCCGGATGGCGAAGGCATGACCATCCTGTGCGTCGGCGGCCGGGGCGAGATCGACGATGTCTCCGCCGCGATGCTCGCTCAGGTGCTGCGCGCCGAAGGGGCCGCCGCAACGGCGTTGAGTTTTCACCAGATCGAACCGGCCAATATCCGCAAGCTCCAGACCGAAGCCGTCGACGCGATCGTCGTCTGCTTTCTCAACCGGGATTCGATCAAGCACGCCCGATTTGTCGTCCGCCGCCTCAAGCGGGTCAACACCAGGGCGAGGGTCGGCATCGTCATTTGGGACACTTCTGCCGATCGTGCAGCGGGCCAGCGCAAGGCAGATACAAGTGCGGAGCAAGTGGTGGGCGCCGACTTCGTTGCATCAGACATGACGACGGCGGCGATTGAGGCGCTGACGAAGCGGCCCTCGGTTCCGCTTGCAGCCCCCAGCAAGACCAAGGTTCGGCGACGACTGGTGCCGCAACAGACACAATGACGTCTTCAGCGCTGCTGGAGCGGGCCGGGCCTATCTGCTCGGAGAGGGGGGCAACCCGGTTCAGAAGACACAGAAGTCCTACATCAGGACGTGGACATTCCCTGCCAAATGGTCTTCGGTCTGGTGACGCCTGCTTTTTCTCAGGCCGACGTCGTCTGCGACGAGGCGTCGTTGATGAAACACGATCTCGGATGGCGCCAAGAAGATCGAATCGGCGAAGGAACTCAGCATGGCCAAGGATGCCATGGCAGCCAATGACATGGAGAAATGCAAGTCGCATATGGACAATGCGGTCAAGGGCAAGGACGCGATGGAACGCGATCAACTCCGTCCAACGATCGGTCAAAACACAAAAAACGCCCGCTCGGATCCGAGCGGGCGCTTCATGAAATCTTTGATGGTCTCAGGCGCGATTAGCGGCCGAAGGTATTGCGGGCAATGCTCGGGATGTCGGCGCGGTCGATGCCGAGGTCACGCAGTTCGCGCGTGGACATGCGGCCCAGTTCGGAGACCGTCTGCCGGTACTTGAGCCAGTTGTTGAAAGAGCGTGCTACGTTCATGATGATCCCCTTTACGCAGTTCGCGCGTGGACATGCGGCCCAGTTCGGAGACCGTCTGCCGGTACTTGAGCCAGTTGTTGAAAGAGCGTGCTACGTTCATGATGATCCCCTTTCCGTGGGCTTTCGAAGCCTAGCTGCCAGTCCTTGGCGCTTCGTTCACTTCGATGAGGGATATATAGTCGATCACCCCCGCAGATAGCAGCGCTAAGACTTCACTCCACCCCTGCAAGCCGCGCATGGATCGTTGTGCCCCAGGGAACTGCCATGAGGGATATATAGTCGATCACCCCCGCAGATAGCAGCGCTAAGACTTCACTCCACCCCTGCAAGCCGCGCATGGATCGTTGTGCCCCAGGGAACTGCAGAAGCCGAGCAGTTGAGCCCCCACGAATGGTCAAAGCGAGCGGCTGGCAGCGCTGAGCCAAAAGGGAACTCGGCCGGATCGCAAACCAGGGCGCCATGCCCGCCCCTCAATGATCCGTCCGCCATATCCTGTCGATGACCTCGAAAGCGAGCGCGACGTTGGGATCGGTGCGTCGGGGCCGAAGACAGACGAAGCCGAGTGTGGTTTCGAGTTTGACCCTGTCGGCGATGACGAGGCCGCTTGCCTGCTGTTCGCTGAGCGCGATCGACTCCCGGCAGAGGCTGAGACCAAGCCCCGTGCGAACCATGGCCAGCATCGACGCTTCCTGGTCGACGAGGGCGACGACGTTCTGCTTGAGGTTAAGTTCGCCGAGTTTTCTCGCAAGCAGCCGATGATGAACGGAGGCCGGCGGCGTTCCGATCCAGGGCAGCGCCGCAAGCTCGCTCCAGTCCCTTCCTGCGACGATACCGGCAAAGGCCGGCGGTGCGACGACACGATAGGTCAGCCTCGACAGCGGCTTGACGAAGAACTGCGCCTCGGCCTCCGCACTACGGACATCCGTGCTCGTGCCGAAATCATCGAGGTCGCCGAGAAAGAACCCGACATCGAGTTCGTTGCGCTTCAAACCGATCGCGACTTCACCGCTCATACCCTGGCGAAGGGTGGTTTCAATACCCGGCCCGCTTTCGACCAGGGCTTGGAGAAAGGCACCCAGCCTCGTGAATTCGGGGTCGATGATCGTTCCGATCCGCAGCTTGCCGCGAAGCTGCGCCGTCAGGTGCATCGCCGTCTGCCGGAACTCGGTCACCGACGCCAGCACCTGCTCGCCCTTGGCCGCCAGCAGCGCGCCGTCGCGCGTCAATTCGAGCCCGTTGGCGGTGCGATGGAACAGGGTGAGGCCCAATTCCTGCGACAGGCGCTTCACCTGCAGGCTGACGGCAGGCTGGGTCAGATGCAGCAGTTCGGACGCCCGCGTGACGTTGCCTTCCCGCGCCACCGTGACAAAAGCCCGCAACAATCGCAGATCCAGATGATCAGCCATATAAATATTCCTTATAATACTCAGGCGTATTTATCATTGGATTTCGTCATGCGGTAGCTTTTTACTGTCTTCTGGCGGATCGCAATGCCGCGATCGCTGACAAAAATTATAAAGGGTGGGATGATCTTCGGCCGATACGCGACCCTGCTCGCCGCGACCAGCCCATCGCCCTTTCGGCTGTGTTTGGAAAGTGCCTGCAATGAAGACCGACACCTCAACTGCTGATACCACCGTTTTCGACTATGTGGTCGTCGGCGCCGGCTCGGCCGGCTGCCTGCTTGCCAACCGCCTCAGCCGCGATCCCGGCAAACGGGTCCTGCTGATAGAGGCGGGCCGGCGCGACAACTATCCCTGGATCCATATCCCCGTCGGCTATCTCTATTGCATCGGCAACCCGCGCACCGACTGGCTCTACAAGACCGAGCCGGAAGCAGGATTGAACGGACGGTCGCTGCGCTATCCGCGCGGCAAGACGCTTGGCGGCTGCTCGTCGATCAACGGCATGATCTACATGCGCGGACAATCGCGTGACTATGAGAGCTGGGCGGCCCAGACCAATGATCGCGAGTGGTCCTGGGAGAATTCGCTCCAGGATTTCAAGGCCCATGAGGATCACTACCGGCTCGACGACGGTGCCGATCCCGTCACCGGCGACAACAGCCGGTTTTCCGACATGCATGGCCGCGGCGGCGAATGGCGGATCGAAAAACAGCGGCTGAAATGGGATATCCTGGAATCCTTTGCCGAGGCCGCGGTCCAGGCGGGCATTCCGCGCTCGGCCGATTTCAACAGCGGCGACAACGAGGGCGTCGGCTATTTCGAGGTCAATCAGAAGTCGGGCTGGCGATTGAACACCTCCAAGGCCTTCCTGCGGCCGGTGCGCCATCGCCGCAACCTGGTCGTCTGGACGGAGGCCGAAGTCGAAAAGCTGCTGATCGAAACGACAGCGGATGGCACCAAGCGCTGTACCGGTGTCTCGCTTTATCGCGGCCGCGACAAGGTGACCGTGCGGGCGACGAGCGAAGTCATTCTGTCGGCGGGGGCGATAGGCTCGCCGCAAATCCTGCAACTCTCAGGCATCGGACCGGCCGCGCTGTCGCATGCCATGGGTCTCTCCGTCGAACATGACCTGCCCGGCGTCGGCGAGAACCTGCAGGACCATCTGCAGATCCGCGCCGTCTTCAAGGTCAGGAATGCCAAGACGCTGAACACGCTGGCGAGCAATCTCGCCGGCAAGGCCCGGATCGGGCTCGAATATGTGTTGAAGCGCAGTGGACCGATGAGCATGTCGCCATCGCAACTTGGCGCCTTTTCCCGCTCCGACCCCGACCGCGCCCATGCCAATCTGGAATATCACGTGCAGCCGCTCAGCCTCGACGCCTTCGGCGAGCCGCTGCACAGCTTCCCGGCCTTCACCGCCAGCGTCTGCAATCTCAACCCGACGAGCCGCGGCCATGTGCGGATCCAGTCGCGCGACCGGGGCCAAGCGCCGGCCATTGCTCCGAACTATCTGAGCACGGACGAAGACCGCAAGATCGCCGCCGACAGTATCCGGCAGATCCGATCGATCGTCAGCCAGCCGGCGCTGGCACGATACGAACCGATCGAGTGGAAGCCTGGTATCGAGTTCCAAAGCGATGGCGAACTGGCGAAACTCGCCGGCGATATCGCCAACACCATCTTTCACCCCGTCGGCACCGCCAGGATGGGCGCCAAGGACGACGGTCTAGCCGTCGTCGACAGCCGGCTTCGGGTTCGGGGGATTGGGGGACTGCGGGTGGTCGATGCCAGCGTGATGCCGACCATTACCAGCGGCAACACCAGCGCGCCGACAATGATGATCGCGGAGAAAGCCGCGCGCTGGATCATCGGCGACGCACAAAGGCGAGCCTAACCGGGAGCGTTCGGACGGCCCCCCCATGACGACAGCTGCACGCAACACATTACCAACCGGCCTCGCCTGAGAAGACGAGGCGGGTTGGTGATTTCTACTGGAACATGCCCTTCGGCGTCTCGCCCTTGAAGAACGGCACGATCAAGGCCTCCAGCAGCTCCGGCTGGCCGATGACGGCGGTGTGCGAGGTCGCCGGCAGGATGGCAAGGCGCGAAGCCGGCAGCGGTTTGCCCATGTCGCCCATGCCGCCACCACCGAGCAGCCGGAACATCGCCACCGTATGTTCCAGTGTCGCGACATCGGCATCGCCGGCGATGATCAGCACCGGGGTCTTCAATGCCTTCACGTCCTTTTCCCACGCCATCGGCTCTTTCTCGAGCGCGATCAGCTTGGCGACGAGCGCCGGGAAGCCGTCCGGATTGGCGGCGAGCTTGCGGTAGTCGTCCGCAAACGGCATGCCGACGAACATCTCCACCGTCATCTGCGGGATGAATGCCTTGAATTCCGGTTGCCAGCCCTCGGCATCATAGCCGACGGAAGCCGCCGCCAGCTTGTTGACCTTGTCCGGATGGCGGATGGCGAGCTGCAGCCCGGCGGCCGCGCCCATGGAGTAGCCGAACACATCCGCCTTCTTGACGCCGACGGCATCCATGAACGCCGCCACGTCGTCGGCCAGGTTCGGATAGGTGATCGGCCGGTCGAAGTCGGTGGTGCGCCCATGCCCCTGGAACTCGATCGCGTAGACCTTGTTGGTCTCGGCGAGCTTGGGAATGATCGCCCCCATGGACGGAATATTCATATAGGCGCCGTGCAGGACGATGAGCGGCTCGCCCTCGCCGGACACTTCGTAATACATCTTCATGCCGTTGACTTCGACCCGCTCGCCAACCGGCTGGCCATCGGCAAGTGCCGGCCCGGCAATGAGCAAGGCTGCTGCGATAAGGGCAGTACGAAACATCATCTCTTTCCTCGCGGTTTCACGCGTTTTCGCAACGCTGACAATAAGACGAGCGAAATCTTCGCGAGCCGACATCGCCTTGCATTTTTTTGTCGCAATCGCACGCGAGCGTCAAACGGTCCTTAATGGGGAGCGGCTTGGGTTGAGGACGCATGGTTCGACGGCACCGAAAAACCTCGCCGTCCCAGGGGATGGCGAGGTCGACTTTCCGTTCATGACGATGCCGGCGTTATTTCAGCCGTTCGACAAGCATTTCACCAACCTGCAAGGCAGAGCCCGGATTTTGCCCGGTGATCAGTTCGCGGTCGACCACCACATTTGCCTGCCAGGGCGCCGCGTTGCTCTCATATTTTCCACCCGCCGCTTCGAGCGCCGCCTGCGGATAGAACTTCATCGCACCGCCATCGAGCAGGCCCTTCGCAAGTTCCTCCTCCTGGTTGCTGATGACGGTCATGCGGTAGCCCGAATAGATCCATGTGGGTCGATCGGGCTGTTGCGAGGCTTCGAGCTGGTCCGTAAATGCCTTTGCCTCCGCCAGTGTCGAAAGCAGCGCGATCGGGCCGTGGCAAACCAAAGCCGTGATCTTGCCGTTCTCGTGGAAATAGGCGAGCAGCTGCCCAAGCTGCCTGTCGTGCAGTAGATCCTGCATCGGCGCGTGGCCGCCGGGGATGTAGACGGCATCGAAGGTCGCATAGCCGATCTGAGCGACGCGAGCGAGACCGATCACCGGCGATTTTTCCGGCGAGGTGATGGCCAGTTCGTCGAGCAGGCCCTGATAGACTTTCATCTGATCGGCACTGCCGCCGAAATAGGCCGGGTCCACGGATGTCCTGTCGACCGTCGGCACTTGCCCCCCAGGCGTGGCGAAGGTGATCTCGTGGCCGGCCTCCAGCAGTAGCTTCACCGGCTGCATCAATTCATTGAGATAAAAGCCAGTCGGGAATAACTTGCCGTCCTTGAGATCGAGATGGTCGGAGCCGGAAAGCACCACAAGAACCTTTGCGGCATTTGCGTCGGCAGTTGCAAAGGTGAGCGCGAGCGCGGCAGCAAGGCCACGCAGCCATTTCATCGGGTTGGTCATGATTGTCACTTTCTAAGTCGGAAGCTGCGTCAGTTTGTCTGGCCGGCAAGCAGCAGATCGCGCATGGCTTCGCCGACGCCATGGGCCGATTGCGGGTTTTGGCCGGTCACCAGCCGTCCATCCACCACGACATTGGACGTCCAGTCGGGAGCGGGTTGGTGGCGGGCGCCGCGCGCCGAAAGCGTGCTTGCCAACAGGAACGGCACGACGTCTTCGAGACCGACGGCGCGCTCCTCATCATCGGTAAAGGCACTGACATTCCGGCCCGCGACCAAATAACGGCCGTCACTGAGCTTTGCGTTCACGAGCGCCGAGGGACCGTGGCAGACGGCTCCGACCACGCCTCCCGCCTCATAGATCTCGCGGATCGCGGCTTGCGCCTCGAGGCTTTCGGGAAAGTCCCACATGGTTCCGTGGCCGCCGGCAAAGAAGATCGCCTGATAGCGGGACGGGACGATATCGGCGATGCGCGTTGTCGCCGCGACAGCAGCGCGAAAGCGCGGATCGGCCCAATAGCGTGCATTGATCTCGTCCTTGAGGTCGAGACCGTCGACCGGCGGCTCACCGCCTGCCACCGAGGCGAACTCTACCGAGATGCCCGCCGCCTCGAGCACGGCAAGCGGGTGCGTGACCTCGCCGAGAAAATACCCGGTCGGCTCACCCGTCTTTCCCTTGGTGGCGTGGCTCGTCAATACGAACAGTACGGGCTTTGTCAGCCCTTGGTCAGAAGCCGGCATCAGATCACCTCTTGGTTTCGCTGGTCTGGCAGGACTTTATTATCCCCACCGGAGGCGATAAATGATCTCAACTTCAATTCATTTGTTCTCCGGAGACAAAGATGCCCCGTCGTTTCGATTACCTCGCCGATGTCGAAGTGTTCGTGGCGGTGGCCGAGCACGGCTCGTTGACGGCCGGCGCCATCGCCCTTGGTACGACACCCTCCGTCGTCAGCCGCGCCATCTCGAGGCTTGAAGCGCGGCTCGGCAGCCAGCTCCTGCGCCGCACCACGAGGCGCATCGGTCTCACCCACGACGGACAGCATTTTCTCGACCAGGCGCGCTCCGCCTTCTCGACCATCGACGACGCCGAGCGCGCGATTCAGGGCGGCAGCGGCCAGATCGCCGGCCGCATCCGCCTCAGCGTGCCGACCACATACGGGCACTTCCGCCTGCCGCCGCAACTCTGCCGGTTCCGCGCGCTCCATCCCAAGGTCGAGGTCGAGCTCAACATTACCAACCGCAACGTCGACCTGGTTGCCGAAGGCTTCGATCTCGCCATCCGCATGGGTCAGTTGCCGGACAGTGGCCTTGTTGCCCGCAAGATCGAGGACGGGGCGATGTGCCTTGTCGCCGCGCCGGACTATGTCGCCCGTCGCGGTACCCCTCAGAGCATCGCCGATCTCGATCGTCACGACTGCGTGCCCTTCGTCATGCCGAGCACCGGTAGGTTCGCGCCCTGGATGTTCCATGACAACGGCCAGGATCTCGACTGGGCGCCCTCATCCGGCGGGCTTCAGGTGAGCGATGACGTGCTCGGCGTGGTGTCGATGGCCGAGCAAGGCGCCGGCATTTGCCAGACCTATGATTTTGTCGTCGAGCGCTCCATCCGGCAGGGGAGACTAATCGAGCTGCTGCCGCAGCTGAACGGGCGAACGCGATCGATCTCGATCGTCTACGCTCCCAATCGCCGGCTTTCCGCCGCGTCCCGCGCACTGATCGACGTCTTGGGCGAACGGCAAAGCTGACGGCGAAAGTGTTCGGGGCGTTGCGCGGTCCAATACAATTTATCCGACCACATCTTCCCAGACACACCCAAAGTCACAAAACTGTCACAAACAAAGGGCCGGATCGCCCGCGTTCAGTTCCGATTTGCCACAACAATGCGAGGACGAGACGCCATGAATGCCAAGGCACAGACGCATTCGCCGCCGGCCGAGGCCGGCAGATGGCATCGATCGGAAGCCGGCACGATCATCGCCGTCATCCTCGTTTCGGTCGCCATTCTCGCGTCCCTTGTGGTCGCCGACCGGGTCTTCGGCATCGACTATTACGACCTCGTGCGCGACCCGAACGCCATCGCCCGCAACCCCGGCTATTTCGGCATCGTCTCGAATATCGGGGTTATCTTCTGGATCGTCGGCGCGGCCGCAGCTCTTCAGGCTTTTGCGGCGACAAGGGCGGCCGAAGGGACCACGCCTCTCAGGCGAACGCTGCTTGCCGGTGGGCTCTTTGCAGCCCTGATGGGTATCGACGATTTCCTCATGCTGCATGAGGCGGTCGCGACCACGGGCATCCCGGAAGAAGTCGTCCTCGTGCCGCACATGCTCGTGCTTTGCGCCCTGTGCTACTGCGCCTACACGGTTCGGGCAGCAACGCCGCGACTGCTGCTCGTCGGCTCGGTCCTGTCGATGGGCCTGTCCTTCGCCGCCGATATGGCCCCGATCCATGTCGGCGGGGCCACCTTCTTCGAGGAGGCTTTCAAGCTGGTCGGCATCCTGTTCCTGAGCGCCTATCTCGTCACCATCAGCCACCAGGCGCTGCAGCATGGCGGGGCGTCGCGGCACCCAGCCATCGGATAGCAGCCTGTATGGGCTGAGCCACGGTCACGTCGTTCCACCGCTCAATGCCTGCTCAAGGAAGATGTACTTCATTGCCGTCTGGGCCGCCTGGATCCGGCGGTCGCCGCGCCCGCCGTGGCCGCCTTCCGTTTCCTCGAAGAACAGCGCGTTGGCATGGCCGGCGGCCTGCAGCCGTGCTGCCATCTTGCGTGCGTGGCCGGGATGCACCCGGTCGTCGGCGGTCGACGTCGTAAGCAGCACCGGTGGATAATCGGCGTCATCAGCGACGTGTTGGTAGGGAGAATAGGTCGCCAGCCAGGCCGCTTCCTCGGGCTTGGACGGATCGCCATATTCGGCCATCCAGGATGCTCCGGGCGGCAATTCCGTATAGCGCAGCATGTCGAGCAACGGCACTTCAATGAGCACCGCACCGAAAAGCTCGGGCCGCTGGGTCAGGGAAACGCCCGTCAGCAAGCCGCCGTTCGACCCACCTTGAATGCCGAGCATGGCAGGGGTCGAAATCCCGCGCCGCACCAGATCTTCGGCAACGGCGGCAAAATCGTCGAACGCGTTCTGCCGCTTGTCCTTAAGTGCTGCCTGATGCCATCGCGGACCGAACTCGCCGCCACCACGGATGTTGGCCTGGACATAGGCGTAGCCCTTTTCAAGCCAGAGCTTGCCGCGTACGCCGGCGTAGCCGGGCAGAAGCGGGACTTCGAAGCCGCCATAGCCGTAGAGCAATGCCGGCACCGGCTTTTGCTGGTCGCGACGCCGAACGACAAAATAGGGAACGAGGGTGCCATCCCTCGAGCGTGCCTCGAACTGCTCCGATATCAGCTCTGACGCATCGAAACGCGCCGGCTGCGCCTTGACTGTCGCCAGCGTCTCGCCGTCATCGTCAGACCAGATGATCGAGCTCGGCGTCAGAAAATCGGTGAAGGAGAACGAGACGCTTGAGCCGAACTGATTGATATGGCTGATGCCGACATTGCCGTTTTCGGGCAGAGCGAGCGGTGTGAGCGACCACCCCCCTTCGCCGCGTTCGGCAAACACCACGCGGCCGCGCACATTGTCCATCAGGCTGATGAACAGGCGGTCGCGCGTGCTGGCGACATGCGCAATCGAAACACGCTCTGCGGGCGGCAGCACCGTTTCGATGGCGCCGAGTTCACCCGTTTCCAGCCAGCGCTTGAAATCGAAGGCGTAGAGCCCGTCCGGCAGACATGCCACGCCACCGGGCGCGGACCAGACGCTGCGCACCGCGAAGACGATCTGGCCTTTCAGAATTGCGATGTCGGCGACGTCGTCCGGCAGCGGTAGCCGCCGTTTTTCTCCCGAAGCCAGCCTGACGAAATGATGGCCGGAATAGAAATCGATCGTCCTTGTCAGCAGCAGGTACTGCGCGTCGCCATCGAATTCGAGCGAGCCGCCGACAGCAAGATCCTCGACCTGCCCTTCGAAGATCGGCACCGCCTCGCTGAGATCCGTGCCCCGCTTCCACAGCTTCACGACGCGCGGATAGCCGGATTGCGTGCGTTCTTCCTCCTCGAAGGCGGCCGCAACGATGACCGTGTTGATGTCGAGCCAGCTGAAATTTGATTTCGAAACGGGTGCACGGAACCCGCCCTCGACAAAGCTGTCGGTTTCGATGTCGAACTCGCGCATCTCGCTGGCGTCGCCGCCATCGGGCGACAGGCTCAGGAGGCAACGGTCGAAATCCGGATAGAGGCGGCGCGCGCCGCTGAACACCCATTTGACGCCTTCCTTTTGCGAAAGCGCGTCGAAGTCGATGATCGTTTGCCAATCCGGCTTTTCGGTCTTGTAGGAAGCCACAGTGGTGCGGCGCCAGAGGCCAAGCACGTTGGCCTTGTCCTGCCAGAAATTGTAGACATGGCCGCGCAGTTCATAGCCGACGGCGATGTTGTCCTCTGCGGTCATCAGCTCCAGCGCCGTTTCGAACCGCGCCTGATAGGAAGGATCGCCTTGCAGCCTCTCTTTCGTCAGCCCGTTCTGGCGATGCACCCAGTCGAGCGCGGGCTTGGATGTCCTATCCTCCAGCCAAAGGAGCGGGTCTTCGGCAGGTGTCGAAAGCTGAGGGGCAACGGACTTGGTCATGAAATCTCCAGCGACAATATCAGCGAGGCAATCGGGACGTGTAGCAGCGGTATATGTTGTCTCATCACCTGGCTTTGCAATGCCAAAGGTCGATTAGCGGCGTGGCCATGTTGGGGAGGCGCGGCTTGCCGATAGGCCACTTTGAAAGTCCTGTGATCCCAACGCAGTTGTTTACCGATCGGCAAGCTGGGCCAGGCAGACCTCGCGAACGCAGGCACGGAGCCAACGGTGCGCCGGATCGGCATCAAGCCGCGGGTGCCAGAGCATTGAGACGGTAACCTCAGGCACCGGAACTGGCAGAGGGAAACTGTGCATGCCGGCGCGCAGGTTTCCCGTATGCCGTTCAGGGACGCTGGCGATAAGGTCCGATCCGCGCGCAAGTGCGAGCGCCGCCGAGAAGCCCCCGACCGTGGTGACGATCTGTCGCTTGAGCCCAAGCTTTTCCAGGGCGTCGTCGATCGGCCCCCTGTCGAGACCACGCCGGGAGACGAGCACATGCCGGCCGCCGGCATAGCCGGCTGCGGTCAGCGGGCCGAGGCTCAAGGGGTGCTCCCGGCGCACGACACCGATGAAGCGATCCCGGAACAGCGCCTGCGTTTGCACTTTGGGGCCGGTCGCAGGCCCGATCACACCGGTTTCCAGATCGACGCTGCCGTCGCGCAACGCGCCGCTTTCCTTGTTCGGCTTTGGCAGAAAGCGCAGGCGGACGCCGGGCGCTTCATCGCCGATGCGCCTGAGAAGGTCCGGACCGAAATTCTCCACGAACCCCTCACTCGTCCTAATCGTGAAGGTGCGCGTGAGCTGGCCGACCTCGAGCATTTCGGCCGGGCGCAGGACCGCTTCGGCTTCATCGACGAGTTGACCGACACGCTCGCGCAGTTCCAGTGCCCGCGGTGTCGGAACGAGGCCGCGCCCGGCGCGCACCAGAATCGGATCGCCCGTCACCGCCCTGAGCCGAGCAAGCGCCCGGCTCATCGCCGAAGGGCTGAGCCGCAGACGCTCGGCGGCGCGCGCGACGCTGCCTTCCGCAAGCAGAACATCGAGGGTGACCAGCAGATTGAGATCGGGTTTCGACATTCGCTTGGTATAGCGCAGTTTGATCGGGATGTGGCGCCTGATGCATGAATAAAGTGCAAATCATGCGCCTTCCGCCATGTCACGCAGACGCCTAGGCTTCTGGCAGCTCCATTTCGGAGATTGCCAACAGATGGAGCTTGTCTTGAAGCGCGATATTGCAGTACCCGCCGAGCCAAATGTCGGAGCCATTGGACGGACGCGTTCGGTCCGATGGGCGCTGGCCAGCCTGTCGCTCTCCATGTTGTTGTCGGCGCTTGGCACCAGCATCGCCAATGTCGGCCTGCCGACGCTGGCCAGCACCTTTGATGCGCCGTTCCAGGACGTGCAATGGGTGGTGCTTGCCTATCTGCTCGCCATCACCGCGTTGATCGTCGGCGTCGGCCGGCTCGGCGACATCGTCGGCCGACGCCGACTGCTGCTCGGTGGCGTCGCATTCTTTACGCTTGCCTCGGGCCTAAGCGGCTTCGCCCCGACGCTCTGGCTGCTGATAACCGCCCGCGCGGCGCAGGGGCTCGGCGCGGCAATCATGATGGCACTGACCATGGCTTTCGTCGCCGAGACGGTGCCGAAGGCACGCACCGGCAGCGCCATGGGGCTGCTCGGAATGATGTCCGCGATCGGCACTGCGCTCGGGCCATCGCTCGGCGGCGCGCTGATCACCGGCTTCGGCTGGCGCGCACTTTTCCTCGTCAATGTGCCGCTCGGTTTCCTCACATATGTGCTTGCGCATCGCCATCTGCCTGCCGACCGCCAAGGGACGACGCCCACCCCTGCCCGCTTCGATGTGCCAGGCACCGTCGTGCTGGCATTGACGCTGGCGGCCTACGCGCTTGCCATGACCATCGGCCGCGGCCAATTCGGCCCGCTCAATATCGTTCTGCTGCTGGCCGTGGCCCTGGGCGTCGCGGCTTTTGCAATGGTCGAAACGAAGGTCGCATCCCCGTTGATACACTTGGCGATGTTTGGCGATCCGGCCTTGAGCACGAGCCTGATCAGCAATGCGCTGGTCTCGACGGTGATGATGACGACTTTGGTTGTCGGTCCCTTCTATCTCACGCGCGCCCTTGGCCTCGATCCGGCAGCGATTGGGCTGGTGATGTCGGTCGGTCCGGTGGTGGCGGCATTGAGCGGCATACCGGCGGGCCGCTTCGTCGACCGGTTCGGCGCGCGACCGGTGATGATGGCCGGACTTGCGGCAATCGCGGCCGGCGCCGCAGCACTCTCCATCCTGCCGGCAACATTCGCCATCCCGGGCTACCTCGCGCCCATCGTCGTCGTCACCGCCGGCTATGCTCTCTTCCAGGCGGCCAACAACACCGCCGTCATGGCGGACGTGCCGCCGGATCGCCGCGGCGTCATCTCGGGCATGCTCAACCTGTCGCGCAACCTGGGGCTCGTCACCGGCGCATCCGTCATGGGCGCCGTCTTCGCCTTGGCATCGGCGGCATCCGACATCGCCACGGCACCAACCGAGGCCGTCGCGTCAGGCATGCGGGTCACCTTCGCTGTCGCGGCGGGCCTCATTCTCCTGGCGGTCGTCATCGCTCTTGCGGGTCGCGTGCTCGTGGCTCGCTTGGCGTTGCCGAACGACGCACGGGAGCGCTGACGGTGGTGAAAGTCCAGCGCCTTGCCGGCTTCTATTCCAGATCCATCGTGGTGAATACCCGGCAATTGTTGGGCGCAGGCGTGCCCCGGCAAATCTGCGCATCGACCAGTTGATCGACCGCGAGCGTGCTCGTCACCAGAAGCGCCTTGAACAGTTGCCAGCGACCGAGATTACCGTCCTCGTTGCGCGGGCCATCGACCAGGACCTGGTATCGCACGCCCATTTCGCCGTAATACGCCGCCAGCTTTTTGGTGCCGGCCTCGCTTGCAGCGACGATCGGAATAGCCTCGATCGCCGTTCCATCTCCGGCGAGCCGTCGCACGCCGGCCGCCAGAACCAGAGTGCATGCCTGCGCGCAGCGTCCACGCGAAACCGCCGCGCCGACATAGTCTGCCCCTCTGTTATCGTTTGCCGTACACCCCTCCTGATCCGGCTGGCATCCGGCAAAAACGGTCCTGCCGACAGCCACACTCAGCCCATTCCTGCGGACGAGGCGGCCGATCGCCATGGCAGCGGCCATGTCACCACCAGGCGATGCAAGGACCAATGGCAGCTTGCGGCCACCGAGCGTCCTTAACGTCGCCTTCAGCAAAGTCGGTGTTTTCGGGCCGATCATGCCCTCGGCGGATATCCATTCCGTGCATGTCGGCTCGCAATCGGCCTGGTTCGAGCGCACGACGACGAACCGCATCTGCTGCTCTGCCGTTTTTGCCGACTGTGGGATCAACATGCTTGAGGTGGCCGCGAGACAAATCAGCAGCGCCGCCCGCCTCAGGCGGGACAACCTCGTGTCGTCAGGCGGACTCCATACAGACATCCTGATCTCCAGCCACGATCCGCGGGTCTAACGCTCAAGGTCCGACATCACGAATACCCGGCAATTGGCGGCCGCCGGCACCGTCCTGCAAGCCTCGACCGACGTCAGCAGTTCGACCCCGCCCAACTTCGTCGTCAGCTTCATCTCCAGCATCGCAACGGGCTCGATCTTGCGAATGTCGGCGGCGGGCGTGATCTTCATCAGATCGATGACGGCACGACCGACACCCATTTCCGCGAGATAGGCCGCCAGCTTGCGCTCGGTCGCCTTGTTCATTTCATAGGTCTTGTAGCCGCCGACATTCCTGCGACTGACGACCGTCTTGCTGGTTATCTTCTTCTTGCCGTTCACGACGCGATACTTCGCCCGATACTGCGTCTCGATCTGGACGTAGGTTGTGGTGATCTGGTGCACGCCCAGGAACGCCCACTCGCCGACAACGCGTCCGGTGCCGCCAGCAAGCATCAGCGGGCAGGCCGAGTTGCAATAGGCTTCGCCAGAATAGGCGATGCCGATATGGCGCGCGCCCTTGCCGTCATTGTCACGGCAATCCTGTTGCTCCGGCTGACAACCGATGAAGCGGGTCTTACCGACCGCCGCTTCAAGTTTTCGCGTTCTGATCATCCGCCCGATCGCAAGCGCAGCATCGACATCTCCGCCGGGCGACGTTACGACGATCGGCAGGCGACGGGTGCCGATGGACGTGAGCAGTTTCTTGAAGAGCGCCGGGGTTTCGTCAACGATCGTGCCCTCGGCCGATATCCACTCCGGGCAGGTCGGCTCGCACCCGGTCTGGCCGCTGCGAACCACGAAAAATTGCATCTCCGCGCCTTCCGGCTGTGATGCGCGAGCCGCTACGGCCGGGGCCATCAGCCCAATCAACAGCCAGACGAAGACCATTGAACGCCAAAACACTTCGCGTGGAAATGCCGTGCCCAGCAATGAAAAGCACCTCCTTCCGACCGTTTGTGCGCCGGAGGTTAAGAGCGGAGGGATCTCACCCGATCCTGCCTTGCATCTCCGTGCTGCGCCGGACTGAACAAATTTCTATGCTGCAAATAGGAGTATCGAAACGAATGGCTCTGCGGGCACGATCGTTGAGATCGTGCGTCATAGAGCGAAATGAGAATGTTGGTTGCGCCAGTCAAGAATGAAATCGAGAATAGCACGCCCCATTAATATAAGGCAATACTCATATAAATGAAATCGCTCGACGTGCGCGATGCGATCAGCCGACACCGTTGCGGCTTGGTGATCACCCAACTCCCGGAATTCTCGACTTCTTCAAAGGATAGGCTGTCAGGAGGCGCGGCATCAATCGTGCTCAAGTCACTGCGGCGAAATGATAATCGTTGGCGCAGCACCGATCAGACGCGCGGGGGGACTAGATACGCCGCCGACGCTTTGACAACATAGGCGCTCAAGGCAGGGTTGGCGATTCGATGACGATATACTTCAAGGCAGCGGTTTCCGATGACGTGGCATTCGGGATGATCGAGCAATGTTTTTCCGATCCGGACGACTATGACGGCTATCTCGACATCTTTGGCGATCACACCGAGCAGACCGTTTCATGGAGCAAGGGCAGGTCGGCAGATGAGTTCAAGGATCAGATAACCGAAGCACTGCGTTCGGCCTGGGAGGCGGCACGTTTCTGGCAGGTTTACGAACGGCGTGAAGGCCGGGACGACGTCGGCACCAATGAAATTCGAAGAGCCGCCATCGACCTGACGCGGGCCTATGGTGGCGTGATTGTGATCACGCTCAGCCTGCTTGGACGACGCAGCAGCGCGAACGATCTCGAACTCGTGTTCCTTTGCTTCCAGGAAGATGCCCAACGCCGCAATTTCCGCGTGCGCTACGACGGAAAATTCGTGTCTGCCTGAAGCCATGGATGCTTAAAGACGACGGGTGTTAGTGACGTTTTCTCGAGAGCAGCTGCGAGGATGCCATCTCTTCGAGAATGTGGAGGTCCTCGTTAAGCGTCGTGCGATGCTTGTGCGACAGGTTGACGAGACAGTCCGCAATTTCGTCGGAAGTCCAACCCGCGGCCTCCGCACGGTCGACCAGTTCCAGGAAGGCACCTTCAACCGCGCTCTCGCAATCCGGCTCCCGATCCGGGTGTCCATGACTGACGAGCGGCACAGCGATTTTAGTCATGACCGATCCTCCGGGGCGAAGAATAGCGCCGCGGCAAGGGCCTGCAAAGCGACCAAGGTCCTATCCTTGCAGCGACCTTGGTATTTCGAGACGCCGGTCGCCAAATGCCAAGGCGAGCCCCCATCGATTGCTAAATAATCTGACAGCGGCGGCGGCCACGACGCGTCATCCTGCCATCATCGGAAACGAATGACAGGAGATGATCCGATGGCGGACACAGCTTCATCCCATGACAACCTGATCTATGTCTCCCCTCGCCTGATCGGCCCACGAGACCGATTTTCGACGGCACTCGAAACACATGGCTTTTCCCGGCGGCTGCTTGCGCGGGTATCCCGCTGGATGGAGACGCAGCGCGGGCGCCTGGATCTGCTTGCGCTTTCCGATCATCAGCTGAAGGATATTGGCCTGTCGCGCGGGGCCGCCTATAACGATTTCTACAAACGCGACGAATAGGACCGCAATGTCCCAGTTTTCGTGCCAGACGCTTCTCGACACCTCGACCGCCTCGCTGCGGGACGTGGTCTGCGATGGCGCGTGTCGCGGGAAAAGCGGCGAGGAATGCTCCCACCGCACAAGCCTCGTCTATCCCTATCGCGGCGTGTTCATGCGGCATGTGGGCAAGGCCGATACGGTGGCTGAATCCAATCAGGTGATCTTCTTCAACCGCAGCGAAGACTATCGCGTCAGTCATCCGATCGAAGGCGGCGATGCATGCCTCGACGTGCAAGTGGACGAAGCCATCCTCTGCGAACTCGCGCCGAAGGAGCAATTGCGGTCGGGGGCGCTTGCCGCGTTCAAAAGACCGCGCCGGCGGATCGATCCACGAGCGCAGGCGCTTGTCGCGCTGTTGCGTTACAGCCTTCGCCGCGGGATTGCCGAAACGCTCGAAGCCGAGACCCTGACGCTGACATTGATCCGGCGTTCGCTCGGCGAGAGGACGTCGCATAGCGCTGCTACGACCTATGGGCGCGAAAAGCTGGTCGATCGGGCCAAGCTGGTTCTTTCGACCGATCTCGCCCGCCGCTGGACATTGGCCGAGGTGGCAACGGAGGTCGGCGTGTCACCTGTTTATCTCACCCAGGTTTTCCAGCAGGTCGAAGCCATGCCGCTCTATCGCTATCAGTTGCGGCTGCGGCTTGCGCGAGCGCTGGACCTGCTCGGCTCCTGCCATGACCTGACGGCACTCGGCCTCGACCTCGGCTTTTCCAGCCACAGCCATTTCAGTGCGTCCTTCAAACAGGCCTATGGGCGCACGCCCGCCGAATTCCAGCGCGCCCTGCATCTGCGCTAATATCCAAAATTGCCTGCCGGAGGGCCGTGTCGCCACGCCCCGCCGGGCGATTGCGACGTGCGACCCGGCACCGATCCACCTTGGGGCCGGGCTCGGATTTAACTGGACAAAAATAATCATAAAAAAATTCCGGATCGGTGAAAAAAAATCGGGAGCCGGTCGTCTTTGTATGAAAGCGCCTGCTGAAGCACCGCGCCGAAGCCGAGACGGGTGGAAGATGAGCTCACCGGAATGCCGCAACGGACGTCCGCCGTTCGAGGAAAAACGTGACCGCACAGGTTCGTTTCTTCCTGGAGCGATGGCGACCGATGCATTGACGTTCACGACCTGGCACGCGGCGTCGCCGACACACATCGCTTCCGTCCGCACCAACCGTTCAAACGGACGTCGTCAATCGCGCCCGCCTGGGCCAACCTCATGTGGCGCCCGGCTGTCAGCCCGCCATATCCTGCGCCAATCCCATCCGCCTCCTCGGGCGGCTGGCAGACCGTGCGTGATGCATATCACGCCGACCTGAGCCCGTTCACTACGAAAACTCAATGCGTTGCGCCTCCCACGCGACGCGATTGCGCGACTTTGCATGTCGCGTGCCGAGGATCGACAGACATGAAATCGTCTAGGCAAATCGCAGAAACTGCGACATTTCAAAGCTTCGCCAACTGCTACCTCAGGGAGGTCAATCCCGGCGTGCCGGTCATGCACCGGACCGCCAGCGGATCCTGCGACAGCATCGAATGGTCGCTTCCCCGCCAGCAAATGATCCTGCGCGTCGAGGTCACCTCATCGTCGCTGTGCGGCCCGCTTCACTTCGGCAGGGCCTGGGGGCGCAACGTCTCCGATCCGTCGTGGCGTCCGATCGAGCTGATGTCTGCGCTCCATATGCTGGTCCAGGCCGCCTACCGTCAGGACGACGCCGGTCAGACAGATGCGTTGCGCGGCTTCGAGCTCGAGCTTCTGATCCGGGTGCTCGAAAGCTATCAGCAGACCGCCCTCTACGTCGACAGGGCGCAACCGCGTCAGGAAGACGCCAACGATTTTCTCGAGGCCGAGCAGTCACTTGTCTTCGGGCACTGGCTGCACCCCACGCCGAAGAGCCGGCAGGGCATGACCTATTGGCAGCAGGAAAGCTATGCGCCGGAACTGCGCGGCCAGTTCAAGCTGCATTATTTCGCTGCGAAGGCGGACCACGTCAGTCACGCATCCTCCCGCTCGATACAGGCACCGGATATCATCCGCTCGCTGTCAGGACTTGACGCGGAATGGCTGGGCCTTGCCGGTGACGAATGCCTGCTGCCGATGCACCCGTTGCAGGCGGAAGCCCTGCTTCTCGATCCCGGTATTCAGGCGATGCAGCGGGCCGGCATCCTGCGTCACCTCGGCCCAACCGGTTCTCTCTTCAGCGCAACGTCGTCCGTCCGCACGGTCTATGGTGCTGCTGAAGACTGGATGCTCAAGTTTTCGCTGCCGGTGCGCATCACCAATTCCGTGCGCCTGAACCGAAGGCAGGAGCTGGAGGCCGGTGTCGCCATGGCCAAGCTCGTCGACCGGATCGGCCTGGCTAAACGCGCGGCGAACTTCAGGATCATCCAGGACCCGGCCTATATCACGCTCGATTTGCCGGGTCACAGCGAGAGCGGCTTCGAGGTCATCCTGCGCGAAAACCCCTTCGCGCGCGGCAACGGACAGGGCGTCATAACCGTGGCCGCGCTGACGGCCGACCCGCTTGCGCAAACACCGTCGAGGCTCGAAAAACTCCTGCGCACGCTCGCCGCAAGGGACGGAGAGCCTCTCGCCGACACCTGCATAATCTGGTTCCAACGGTATCTCGAATGCGCCGTAGAACCGCTGATCCGGCTTTACGAAGACTATGGCGTCGCGCTTGAAGCGCATCAGCAAAATAGCCTGCTCGACATCGGCGCCGGTTACCCGTCGGTCAGCTACTACCGCGACAACCAGGGTTTTTATCTCTCCGAACGTTATCGTGGCCTGCTGGCAAGTCTCGTCCCGGAAACCGAGACGATCCCGTCGCTCTATTTTCCCGAAAGCGAGATCCGCGACCGCTTCGCCTATTACCTCATCGTCAATCAGGTGTTCTCGGTCATCAGCCGCATGGGCCACGACGGATTGTGCGACGAAGGCACGCTTCTCAGGATGCTCCGGAACCACCTGGAGCAATGCGCGCTCGGCATGACCGGCGCCGGACGGGATTTCGCCCGGCATGTGCTGGACCTGCCGACGATCGCGTCGAAGGCCAACCTGACCACCCGGCTGTTCAATGTCGACGAACTGCAATCCGACCACGCGCCGGTCCTTTATCGCCCCGTTCCAAACCCTTTGCGGGCACCCGCGGCGCTGACGACCCTGAGGACCAGCCATGCCATTGCCTCTTGATCTCCGGGGACGCCCCGACGACCGGGTGCTTCGCCAGCTTGCCGCCGCCCTTCTGTTCGAAGGCGTCATCCAAGCGCGCCAGAGCGAGGGCGGCGGCGATGGTGCAACGCATTTTCGTTGGACGCTCGGCGGCCGCGACTTTCGGTGCGATGCCATCCTCGGTGCATTCGGGCGAATCCGGCCATTGCCGGGATCGGTGCAGATGCGGGAAAGCGACGGCAGCTGGGGCGAGGCGTCGCTCTCGGTTATGGTTTCGGCCCTGCCCGGCAGCGGCATCACCCGCGGCAAGCTGCTGAACGAGATGAAGCAGACGGTCGCCTTTTCCGAGTGGAACGACCGCCATCTTATCGCCCGTCCCCGACGGGAGATGTCCTTCGCCGAGCTCGAAGGTGCAATCGACGAGGGGCATCCCTACCACCCCTGCTATAAGGCCCGCACCGGCTTCTCCCAGGCGGACCATGCCCTCTTCGGCCCGGAGGCCGGCCAGTCGTTTCAGCTCGTCTGGCTGCTCGTCGCGCGCAAGCATCTGCGCCAGGCGCTGCCCGACACAGAAGAGGCATTCTGGCGGACCGAACTTGGCGGGGAAACCTGGGCGCATCTTCAGGGCATGCAACAGCAGCTCGGTGACTGCACTGAGGATTTCGGGCTCGTGCCGCTGCATCCGTGGCAATGGCGCAACCTGAGCGAAACGCTGCTTGCCGGCTGGATCGCAGACGGCGATGCCCATTGCCTCGGCCCGGCGGGCGACCGCTACACGGCGACCCAGTCGGTACGCTCGTTGCTCAACCAGGACCGACCGCACGCGGCAAGCGTCAAGCTACCGCTCAACATCGTCAACACGTCCTCGCGGCGCATCCTGGAGCCGCATTCGGTCTGCACCGCGCCGGTTATCTCAAGCTGGATCGGCGAGATCGTCGCTTCGGATCCGCTGTTCAGCGAACAATACCCGCTCACCATACTGCAGGAATATGCCGGGATCATCGCCGATGCGGACGAGCCGCTGGCCGGACAAGTGGGCGCGATCTGGCGCCAGAGCGCGCAGGCAATGCTTGAAACCGGAGAAGCCGTCGTTCCCTTCACCGCGTTGATGATGATGGAGACAGACAGGCGGCCCTTTGCCGACGACTGGATCCGGCGCTTCGGCCTGATGCCATGGATCAACCGGTTGCTCGAAGTCGCCGTCCTGCCGGTCTGGCATCTGCTCGTCCATCACGGTATCGCCGTCGAGGCGCATGGCCAGAACATGCTGCTCGTGCACCGCGACGGATGGCCGGTACGGTTGATCCTGCGGGACTTCCACGAAAGCATCGAATTCTCGCAGGGCTTTCTGCGCGAACCGGAAAAGGCGCCCGATTTTCCATCCCTGCATCCGCTCTACCGGGACGCCGAGCTGGACCAGTTCTACTGGACGGACAATCTGGATTCGCTGCGCGAACTGGTGATGGACACTCTGTTCGTCTACAATCTGAGCGAGGTCAGCCATCTTCTCGACCATTGCTACGATCTTCGCGAACCGCTGTTCTGGCAGCGGGTCGAAAGCCTGCTGTCAGCCTATCCGCATAGGCATGCCACGGCGGGCCGGCAGGCGCAGCTCGGCCACGACGGCCCCGAAATTCTCACCGAATCCCTGATGACGAGGAAGCTCTTCGCCCGCAAGCCCGAGTACCACCACGTGGTGCCCAATGCCTTGGCCGCGGACAGGCTTCAACAAAGGAGGTGGCATGAAAGCAGCCGCGTCCCAGGAGAGAACGGACCATTGAGATGCAGGTGATGATCGAGGGACAGTCACGCTTCCGGCCTTTCGGCTGAAAAGGAGGTGGCATGAAAGCAGCCGCGTCCCAGGAGAGAACGGACCATTGAGATGCAGGTGATGATCGAGGGACAGTCACGCTTCCGGCCTTTCGGCTTACCTTATTGGGGTTTCGAAGATCTCAACAAGGGAGTTGGAAGCATGACTGCCTCTTATGATTACCATATCGGCGTCGACTACCACAAATCCTATAGTCATCTGGTGGTGCAGGACAGCAGCGGCAAGACGCTCAGATCGGGCCGGGTGAAGAACGATCGCCAGTCGCTCGGTGGGTTTCTGGAACGCTACCGCGAGAACTCGCATGCTGTGGTCGAGGCGACGCGCAACTGGATGGTGATGTACGACTGGCTCGACGACATTTGCGATGATGTCGTTCTCGCCCATCCCTTGAAGGTCAAGGCGATTGCCGACGCCAAGATCAAGACCGACAAGATCGATGCGACGGTGCTCGCGCATCTGCTCAGGGCCGACCTGGTGCCGGAGGCCTGGGCGCCCAGCGAACGAGCAAGAGACCTGCGCGTCGCCCTGCGCGAGCGGATGTTTTACGTGCGGCTGCGCACGATGACGAAGAACCGCATTGTCACGGTGTTTGATCGCTATCCGGAGCAGACGGCACAGCTGAAGAAGCTCGGGGATCTGTTTGGCAAGGCCGGCCGCGTCCAGCTGGCGCAAGTCAACGTCTCGGAGATCGACCGCATCCAGATCGACCGTGGCCTCGCCTTCATCGGCGACATTGACGKGCGGATCAAGCAGTCGGAAGCAACGATCCGGGCGATGACCAAGGCCAATGCCAACGTCAAGCTGTTGAAGACGATCCCCGGCATCGGCGAGTTCTTCGCCCGGCTGATCGACGCGGAGATTGACGATGTATCCCGCTTTCGCAATCCGAAGAAGCTCGCCGCCTATGCCGGACTGGTGCCCTCGACCTATTCCTCCGGCGGCAAGACCTTTCACGGCAAGATCATCAAGCAGGGCAACAAGTGGCTGCGCTGGGCTTTCGTCGAAGCCGTCACCCCCGCCATCGCCAGCGATGCGCAACTTCATGACCAGTACGAGCATCTGAAGATCAGAGGAACCAACAAGGCGCGTGTTGGCTTTCGTCGAAGCCGTCACCCCCGCCATCGCCAGCGATGCGCAACTTCATGACCAGTACGAGCATCTGAAGATCAGAGGAACCAACAAGGCGCGTGTGGCGATCGCGCGCAAGCTTTTGACGATCGCCTTCCAGATCCTGCGTGACCAGCGCGCTTACGAGCCGCGCGGCACCAGCACCACGGAAGGCGCGTCGACGATATCCCGGCTGTCCTGATTGTCGTCTAGCGAGCCCGGCAGGACTGGGCTGCGCTCCTCAAGGAGAATGGGAAGCCGGGAGCCGAACGCCACTCTGTGACCGAAGCCAGCACGGCATCAGGGTCACGCATTGGAGACTGGTTCAAGAACCGAACGGCAGATGCCTGTCGCGCGGAAGGAAGAGATTTAGCCGATCGGCGAAAATGCCGATCAATAACCAACCGAACCCAAGGAAAAGCCGCCAATCGAAGGCGTTTCGCCCCTTGTGTTCTTTCATTGGAGATGTTAGCCGATCGGCGAAAATGCCGATCAATAACCAACCGAACCCAAGGAAAAGCCGCCAATCGAAGGCGTTTCGCCCCTTGTGTTCTTTCATTGGAGACCACGATGCAGAACGAAATCGTTTCACCCGAGGCGTGGCTGAAGGCGCGCCTGGACCTGCTTGCCGCCGAAAAGGAATTCTCCCGTCAACGGGAGGCGCTGACGCGCCGCCGCATGGAAATGCCCTGGGAGCGCGTGGAAAAATCCTACCAGTTCGACGGGCCGAACGGCGCCCTGTCGCTCACCGATCTCTTCGACGGCCGCTCGCAGCTGATCGTCTACCACTTCATGCTTGGTCCCGACTGGCAGGAAGGCTGCAAGCACTGCTCGTTCTGGGCCGACAATTTCAACGGCATCCCGGTTCATCTCAACCATCGCGACGTGACCTTCACCGCCGTATCGCGCGCACCGCTCACCCAGATCGAGGCTTACAGGAAGCGGCTGGGCTGGAGCTTCCCATGGGTGTCATCCTTCGGCAGCGACTTCAACTTCGACTATCAGGCATCCCGGACGCCCGAACAGCTCGCCAAGGGCGAGGCCTACTACAACTACAAGATCCAGCCGAGCACCGTGTCGGAACAGGTGGGCATCAGCGTATTCTACAGGGACGACAGGAACGAGCTGTTCCACACCTATTCCTGCTACTCGCGCGGCGTCGAGATGCTGAACGGCGCCTACCATTTCCTCGACCTCGTACCCAAGGGCCGCGACGAGGACAGCTTGAATTACCCGATGGAATGGGTGCGCCGCTGCGACCAGTACTGAGGCCACGATCAATACCGAGGCAAGGTGACCGGCCGCAGTGCAGCCGGTCGCCACCTATCGCGGCGTGTGGTGCGACGCGCGAGTTCTCCACCGCAAGGGGCACACGACGCGCAGCCACATGACGGCTGCCCCGGTTACCGATCCCGGATCATTCGCGTACCGGCTCGACGTCCGGCAGCACCCACGTCTTTTCGAACAAGGCCTTTGTCGGCGCGTAGAGGCGGAACATAAGTTCGAAGTCGCGCTGCGAATCGGTCGGGATCCAATTCGACTCTTTTCCATCAGGAGCTTTCGGACCAAGGTAGATATCGACCGAGCCGTCGGCATTCTTCTGCAGTTCGGCGACCTGCGAGGAACGGCTGGCGTGCGGCATATTGCGGATCAGCGCGTGGGTCTGGCGATCGTAGGCGGTCAGCGACCAGTATTGCTCGACCGGGACATTGGCCGGTACCGTCAGCCGGTAGGTCTTCGACCCCTCGAAAGCCTGGCCGTCCTTGTCCTTGATGGCAATAAGGTAGAACTGCCCCGCCCCCAGGCGCTTGATGCCGACATAGGCATAGCTGTAGGTGACGCCGCGAATATCGACGGGATAGGCATCCGGCTCATCGTACGACGCCTGCGCCGCCTTGACGAGCTCCGGGTCGGCCGGGAAATTCCAGCGTCCTTTGTCATAGAAGGGTTTCAAGCCGGCATCGTATTTCAACTCGAGCCATTCGCGGGCCTCCTCTATTCCTACCGCGAGCGCCTCGGTGGTCGTGGCTTCCGGCCTGAACGGCTTTCCCTTCTCGATGCCGAGAGACCGCAGCTGATCGATCATCGCCCGGTCCCGCGCCAGCCATGGTTCGCTCTGGACAATGCGATCGAGCGACTGGAAGAAGCTGACATCGTAGCGGATGGTACTGTCGAACAGCACGTCCCTGGCATCGGTAAACACCGTCTCCGGCGGAGATGCCGCCTGGGACAGCGGATAGACCTTCAGCCTCTTGGCGTAGGCCACGGACTTTTCGATATCAGCGTCGGCGTGGCTGGCGAGGTTGGACCGCAACAGCGCATAACCGCCATAGGTATTCGACTTCAGTGGTATGTAGCCTTCGGGGATCGTCCCGACATAGCCCGGCGGCAGAACGAGGTACTTTCCGCCCTCGCCCTGGTCGGCGCCGGACGGACCGGCATCCTCCAGGGGCATCTGCCACACATCGACAATGTTGCCGTTGATCGATCCACCCTCGGCAGGGGGCACCTCGATGACCACCGGCCCGACATCACGGGTATCGGTGAAGGTCATCAGATAGATCGCATCCGGGTTGGGCGTCAGCGTCTGATTTTGCCAATCGAGCGGACGGGACCAGTAGACGATCTCGTTGACCTTGCCCTTGGTCTTGGTGAGCATTTCCTGGAGCATCAGATCATAATTGACCGCTGGCATGCCCCAGATCACTGCCTCCACCGCACGACGCTCGATCGTCCGCCGTGCGAGTTCATCGGGTGAAAGTGCTGCGGCGGCCGACGACATCGCCGCCAGAGCCATCGCCGCAAAAAACAACCGCCTCATGCTGCCCTCCTGCCAATTGGCCGTGGAGCTACAGCATTGTCCGAATCGATCGCAGACGTAAGTGCGTTACTGTAAATGCAGACGCGAGAGCGGAGTTAGACGGCGGCAGCCGTCTGCGAATGCGAGAGCCGCCTTTCCGCTGAGGGCCAGCATGACTCGCGATGGCGCCCGCGCTCGAAATTATGTCGCAGCCCCTTCAAGAACCAGGACATCACCATCGGCCGGGATTCGCAGCTTCATCGCCGAAATCCCGCTGTTATCAGCAGCTTCGCGCAGGTCATGCCGGGTGATCGTGGCGTGGTCGAGCGCCTCCATATGCGTGGCGACGACCACGGCATCGCCGGATGTTTCGCAGACGGCAACGGTTTCCTGCGCATCCATGACGATGAGGTCGCCGTCCCAGCGGGCACCGCAGGAATGGGTGACGATGATGTCGGGCTTCGTCTCGGCGATCACGCTTGCCACCGGCGGATAGAGCACGGTGTCGCCGGCCCAGTAGATCGACGGTTCGCCCGCAGCTTCAAGCGTGAAGCCCATGACCGAGCCCATCAGCTCGACGACGGCCCCAAGGCCGTGGCTGCCTTCGCGCCGCGTCAGCGTCAGCCCCTGCCAGCTGGCGCGGTCGACAAGCGGGATCACGTCGGTAAAGCCCGCGGCGCGGATCTCGCCTTCATCGCCAGGCTGACAGAAGATCGGCAGATGCTTCGGCAGCCGTTCCTTGGCCACATCGTCGAAATGGTCGGAATGCAGGTGCGAAACGATGACCAGTTCCACGCCATCAAGGATCGCCTCGATCGACACCGGCAGCTCGACCATCGGGTTCTCGGACCGGTTGGCAAAGGACGGCAGGCTGTGTTTCGGCGCCAGATAGGGATCGATCAGCACCGTGCGGCCCGCATAGTCGAGCTTCAAGGTGGCGTTGCGGATCAGCTGCAGTTTCATGGGGCGCATCCTCTGGCGACATCAGGTGTTTGACGGTCGCCGGATGGTTACGATTGCGGCGACAAAATCAAGCCCCGAAATGCGACCACGGCCGGGCGAGCCGGACACGCGGCGTGGTCCCGACGACGCGGATGGGGCTGGGAGCGCCGACCGCGGGAACTGCCCGCGTTCGCAATTACCACCGCCAAAGGAGACAATCCCTAAAGTTGCATTGTTCTACCGAGCAGAACTTTAACGACCTATCGCCAAACGTGGCGACAAGCACGAGCAATCGGGAGAGACATCGTGGAAAACGTCATTAGCGGCGGAGCCTACGCGCGGGCATGGGCATGGCGTTTTGGCCTTTTCGTCGTCGTCACCCTGGCATTTCCGTTTATCGTGTATGCCCTGGTCCATATGAGCGGCGCCGCCAGAACTGATGCTGCCGGCGCCTTCGCCGTGGTGCTTGGCGTCTATTTGAAGCCGATCATCTACCTGACCTTCGCAGCGTCGCTTGCACGCATCTCGATCGCCCGGAGCAAGGTAGTCGGCATGCCGGGCAAGATCGGCATCTACATCGTCCTGCTTGCCCTGTCCGATCTTCCCTTTGCGCTCATTTTCGGGGCGCACTGGGGCGTCGCTTTCTTTTTCGGCTTCGCCGGCCCGCAATTACCCACTTCGCTCCTGAGCGCGGTCATTGCCATCATCACGCTGAGTCTTGCACGCGCACCAAGCGGTCCGATGAACGAGGGCCACGCCGCCGCGTATCGCGTCTGGTCCACCCTGCTCGTTCTCATGATGGCGTACGGCCTGCTCGGGCTTGCGATAATGCTGTGGCCATTTTTCTTTGGCCTGCATGGCTTTGGTCTCTACGGTGCGCTGACCTGGGCCAAGGTCTACCTGCACCGTTTCACCCTTTATCCCGGCCTGCCGCTGTCGCTGTTCATCGCTGCCTCGGTCTATCTCATCTACGCCAGCCGAAAACACACGGGCGGACCGGCCGAGACAGGCCAGCCCCAGCGCGGCGCAACAACAAGCTTCGGTCTTCGGCGCGACTGAAACATCACGCATGCAGGAGCGCGGTTGATTTCGCCACGGCAGCATCCATCATCGCGGCCCCTGGTTGGCGGAGGAAACCGCCACATCTCCTGCGGCGGCAATGATCTGCTCGGCGGTCGGCAAGGTTCCAAGGCCCTCGGGGCCGTTGCGTGCCTCGACCTCGGCCCAGGCAATATGGCCTGACCCATCGACAAGGAAATGGCCGACAAGCTGGGTGCCATGGTTCTCGAAGATGGACCGGTCGACGTCATTCAGCTCGAAGCCATCCTTGGTGTTGAGCACGGTATTGGCCTCCATCGGGTGTGCCGGCTCGGCCATCTCGTCGTTCGGATTGATGCGCGCTGCGGCAAACTGTTCGAAGCTGGCGTGAAAGGGCCATTGCTTCTTTTCCTCACCGTCGGCCGGGGCGAAGACCACGCGCGGCACGCCGAAGTCACGATGCGTGCGGCACTCCGGATCGCACAACACCGTCACCGGCGTCGGCTGAAACTGGAGATAGAGCCTTGCCCGCTCGAGCGGCGTGTTGATCACGGCCAGTGTCTCGACGCCCGCCTCGCGCAAGGCGGGCTGGAGCGCGGAAAATTGCCGCAGCTGGCGCCGGCAGAACGGGCAATGCAGGCCGCGAAACAGCCCGATCAGAAACGGGCGTCCGCGCAGGTCCGCGAGCGAAACCACGCCCCCGACGTTGGCGGCGGGTAGCGAGAAGGCCGGAGCAGGCTCGCCCGGTTGCAGTGCGCGGATCGCTTGGCTCATGCTGACTATCCTCCATCTGGGTCCGAAGATCACGCTGTTGTGTGGCCGCGACGCCGTTCCGGTCGGTCGCCATGCCGCGGCCCTGTCACCGCCAGCTGCAGTCCCAGGGCTGCCCGCGGGCGGCGCGGTGGCACACGAAGGTGCGGCCGCAGGAATGCATGGCGGATCTCATCGTGCGTCCGCGCCCCGTGCCGCGCTCCAGGGTCTGGCGGGCTGCGAGCTGGGCACTGGCCGGGCAGTTGGCAAAACTCTTTTTCTTGGCGTCGTCAGGCGCCGTAATGGTGTTCGATGGCGCTTTCCTGGTCGGCGTCTCGTCGGTGCTGCGCGTCTTCGCCGGCTCCGGCAGCTTCGCCTCGCGCTTGATATCGACGCAGCGGCCGCTCTTCAGCTGCTGGTTCTGGGCGCAGACGAGCGGGCAGATCCGCGCCTTCTGCGTCCGCAATCGTTCCAGCACGCCATCAGACGGCTCAAGGGCCGCAAGCTCGACCTTGATCAGTTTGGCGAACTGCTCCAGCGCCCTGCGGCTTCCGAGACCCCAGAGCCCGTCTTCGCTGCCGGCGCGGCAGCCGACGCGGTTCAACTCCTTCTGGATCGAGCGCACCAGCTCCCGGTCGGGCGAGGCGGTTTCAAGCGTCGGGGTTTGGTTGGCCAGCGGCTGGGTCAATGCAGCCACCTGCTCCGTTGCGGTGGGCAGCCCCCCGACAGGCGGTGCTTGCTGTTTCGCCCCCTCGGCTTCCAGCTGCGCAGCCGCAACGTCGGCCGCCGCACGCTCGATGATCCTGATTTTCGCCTGAGCCAGCGAGACGAAGGCACCACCAGGATATTGCTGCAGATAGGCGTCGAACAGGTCTCGGTCGCTCGATCCCTTGATCGTGTCCCAATAGGCAAGCTCGGCGGCGTTGTCGCCCTTGTCGCCGCCGGCCGACGCCGCAGGCTCCGTCGATGTCGATGGCTTCAGCACCACCTCGCCGGTCAGCGAGGAATTGTCCCAGGGCACCTGCTTGCCATCGGTCGCCTCCAGCACGTCACGGCGCACGTCGATCAGCTCACGGGTGATGTCGCGTCCGGGCTTGCCGAGGTGGCGCAGCAGCGCCGCCGTGAACGGTGAGTTGCGCCCGGCGCCGTCGAGCGCAACGTTGCCGGGCTGGGTGGCAAAGGCGATCAGCGAGCCGATGCCGGTACCGACCTTCGCCAGCCCCCGGCCGATCGAGCTGGAGCGCGTGCCCATCGAGCGGGCAAGATTGACTGCCAGCGGATTGTCGCGGCAGGCATCGAGGAACACCAGATTGACCCGCGTCTCGCGCTCCATCGCCGAAAGGATCAGGTTCATCGGTACCGCCTCGAATTCAAGGTCGATATAGGAGAGAAGCTTGGCGTCGATGGGAGCGATATAGTTCTCGCCGTTCACCTGCAGGCCGTGGCCGGCATAGTAGAACAGCGCGAGGTCCGCACCGTCGAGCTTGCCGACGAAGTCGCGGATCGTGTTGCGCACGCCGGCAAGATCAAGATCGCGACCGACGACGACCTCGAATCCCAGCGCTTCAAGCTTGGCGGCCATGTCGCCTGCGTCGTTGTCGGGGTTGGGAAGCTCTGGCACATATTGGTAGGCCGAGTTACCGATGACCAGCGCCACCCGCCTTTCGGCAAGCGCCTGCGAACATATCAGCACCAGGAAGACCGCGATGACGATGCGAAGCCAATGCATGCCATACCCCCCGGGCATGCCCATGCATGCCCCCCGCTGCACGTGTCCTTAAATCGTTGTCGATTTAGGGATAAAACCTGCAGCAATTCAAAGCGCTACAGCGACCTTTGCGCGTCTGATAAGACGCGCGGCGCTGTCTTAACTCGCCTGCCCCGCCGCCGCACAGCGCCTGTTGTCGCAAGGGTGCGATCCATTGCCGGCCCTGTCAATGCCGCCGACCCGCCCTTGCGTCACCCGGTCTGCGCGAAACCTTGTGGACGCTTCGTCTCTGGAATAACGGGCGATCGCCGCATTTCATTCAATTGCCAAATGGGATTAGCGCGTCCTCACCCCTTCGGTTTAGGGCTGCGCGCAGGCCGCTTTTGCCGGCGAGGTCGCGCACCGATGCATCTGGCGCGATGTCGTGAAACGGAAAACGGCGCCGGGTGATCCCGACGCCGTTTCGAATTCCGTTTGAAGAGCTGCGCTTACTTGACGATCGCCGAACCGTTGACGATCTCGACATTCTCGTCGCCCTGCAGGCCGATACGGTCGCCGCTCGGCGTGGTGACGAAGCAGCCGCTGGGGCAGATCATCTCGGTGGCGCCGGCGCTGATCGCCACTTCCATGCGGCTTTCGCCCTCGACGACAACCAGAACAGCAGTCTCGCCATCCTTGTTCGTGACAGTCGCGGCCGAAACCGCCCCTGCCGCCAGCACGCCGGAAAGCAAAGCAATCACAAATGTCTTCATCGCCCATCGACGCCCGCGGCGCCGCCCTTTTGCACAGCCGTCCGCCCCGTCGGATAAGCGACGGTGGCTCCGGCCACCTCTTCAGCCCATGACAGCCTAGACCGTCAAAAGAAGAATTGCATGCTTTTTATCGCGGGCAGGCTGAATAGCGGCTGAACGCTCCGTTTATCAGCGGTTGGGGTTTGAGCGGCGGCTGGAAGCGCGGCGCTTGCCGCCTTCCTCTTCATTTTCCTCGTCAAGCGGCGCCGCGGAAGCGGTTTCCTTTTTCGAGGCTGTGGCCCTCGCCTCGGCCGACGTTGCGCCCTTTGGCTCGCCGACGGTTTCCGGCTCGTGGCTCTCGATGCCGGTCTGATCTTCGATCGGCACGTCCTCGATCTTCAAGGGGAACGGTGCACCGATGCCCTCGTCGCGGAAGCGCTCGTAGATGGCCACACGCAGATCGTTGCGCACGCCGCCGCCGGTCAACACATCGGCCACGTAGATCCGGAGTTCGAAGGTCATGCGGTCATCGCCAAAGGAGGTGAAGCCGACGCTTGGCGACGGGTTCTTCAGCACCATCGGATGGGCGGCGGCAATCTCGGCCAAGAGATCCATGATCCGCCGGGGCTCGCTGGCATAGGTGACGGTGACGGCGATTTCCGAACGGCCGAGCTTGTTGCGGTGCGTCCAGTTGCCGACCGACGCGTTGATCAGCAGCGAGTTCGGCATCATGATCGACTGGTGCTGGAAGGTCTCGATCTCGGTGGCGCGCACCGAGATGCGCTTGACGAAGCCTTCCGTCGTGCCGCTGACGATCCAGTCGCCGACCTTGAACGGACGCTCGACCAGGAGAATGAGGCCCGAGACGAAGTTCGAAACGATGTTCTGCAGACCGAAACCGACGCCGAGCGAGAGGGCACCGGCGACGAGCGCGAGATTGGAAAGGTCGATACCGGCAGCCGAAAGGCCGATCAGGCACGCGAGCCCAACGCCGATATAGCCGATGCCGGTGCGGATAGAGTTTCTGACGCCCGCATCCACCCGGCTGCGCGCCATGATGTTGCCGTCGATCCAGCGCTGCACCCAGCGGGTGACGATGTAACCAAGAATGAAGAACAGGATGCCCGCCATGATGCCCATGAGCGAGATGGTGATGGTGCCGATCTTGATCTCGGTGATGGCGCGATAGGTCCAGGATTCGATGTCGGCGACCTGGAAGCCCCATTGCAGCAGGATCAGCGGAATGAAGAACAGGGTCACCAGCGCGTAAATGCTGAGGCCTGCCACCAGGCCCACCTGATCGAGCCCGACCTGTTCAAGTTTGAAGCGGCGCTCGAGATAGCGCCCGGCTGCCGTTTCGGCGAACGCCCCCTGGCGCGAGACCGCCTTGCCGGTGAGGAAGCCGATATACATCATCACCAGGATCGCGCCTGTAATGATGATCTGCGTGGCGATGAAGCGGGACAGGCCGACATAGCCGGTAGCGGCGGCGATGATGAGCGACGCGCCAGTCAGGATCAGAACGATGGAGACCAGGCGCGGCCACGGGCGACCCGGCGCATCGAAAGGCTCATCGTGCTTGAGCGTCGGCTTGATCCAGGCCGAAGCAATGATGATCAGACCGATGATGACAGAGGCGGTGAAGCTCTTCACCACCGTCAGCACGACCGGCGAGCCGAGCGCTTCGCTGACGCCGCCGAACATGTAGTCAAGGCCGTTGACCAGCGCCATGGCGAAGATGGTGACCAAAAGCACCTTGGCGCCGCGATCCGACACGCGCACGAGGCGCCAGCGCGAGTCCGACGGCGACAGCACCGCATTGGCGAGCGTGGTCACGAAGAACCCGACCACCGTGACCGCAAGCGCAATCGCGATGATCGGCGTGATATCCGAACGCAGCACGTTGAAACTGTGCAGGAAGAAGAAGCTCGACAGCGCAAAGGCGCCTGTCGAAATGGTCGGAATGAATGTCGACCAGAAGGCAACCGACAGACGCCGGAAATAGCTCGGCTCCTCGTCCGACTTGTCGTGGTGGATATAGGGTGAAAACAGCTTGTTACTGCCGACGAGGAAGACGAGTGCGGCACAGATCGACAGGAAGATCGCGGTCAGCAAGGGAATCCGCTTGTATTTCCAGACGAAGGTCAGCCAGCTCATCGTGCTGCGCGACAGCACCTTGGTTTCATTGGCCGTTGCCGACAGCGCCTCGTCGAACATTTCGACCGAAACGTCGGTGTTCTTCAACAGCGTGTTGGAAAACAGCGCGCGTCGCGTCGCCGTGATGCCGTTCGACAGTTTCGTCGCCTGGACCGAAAGGCCCTCGGCCTCCCCCGTCAGCGCATTGATCTCGCCGCGTTCGGCAAGCAGCCGCTTGCGCTCGGCCGTGACGATATCGGCTTCCGGTGGCTGCCCCGCGCCCGGTGGATCGCCGAGTTCGGTCAGCCGCGCCTTGATCTCGTCCAGCCGCGGACGCGTGGCGATCGAGGTCGAGATGATCTGCTTGGCGACGGCATCGACCTGCACCTTGAGCTCGGCAAGCGCAATGTCGTCGTCACTGGCCTTGGCAATGAGGTCCCTCAGCCGCGCCAGTTCCTTGCCGGCGTGAGCCAGTTGCTCCGCCGTCTGGCTCTGGCCGGCTTCGGCAGCAACGGCTGCGTCGGTCGGCTGCGCTGGCGTCGCGGCGTTTTGCGCCGGTTGGGCAGCACCCGCTGCAGGCTGCTGCACGTTCGCTGCCGGCTGCGCCTTGCCGTCGGCGGCCGGTTGTGTGTTCTGGGCAGGCTGCGCGCCGCCCTCGGCAGGCACTGCCGGAGCTTGAGCGGGCTTCTCGCCGGGTTGCGTCGTCGTCTGCACCGGTTGGGCGTTTTGCGCCACGACAGTGCCGGCACCGGCCAGCGACAGCAGGCAGACAGAAACAGCGAACAACTTTGCCACGAAATGCAATTTCAAAACCCTCGGAAGCCCAGACCTCGCCCGGATGCGGAATCGCCCCGGCAGCCGTCACAATGCGGTTTGAATACGAAAGACGGCGGAAAGATGCAAAGACACGGTAAAACATGCCTTCACAGCCCGTAAAACTGTCAGAATCCTGCGCCCGGCTGCGCCAGATAGGTCAGTTCCGCCGCCGTCGACGTCCGACCGACGAAGGCGTTGCGGTGCGGGAAGCGACCATAGGTCTCGATCACCTCCCGGTGCCGGATTGCATAATCGATATACATGGGATCGCCGAGCTCGGTGAAAAGCTTCACCGCCATCGTCTGATCCGTCAGGTTCTCCGAGTGCTCGAACGGCATGTAGAAGAACGCCCGCCACTCCGGCCGGACCGCCATGTCGGCGCCGGCGCCGACGGCGAGCTTGGCTTCCCGGAGCGCCAGGCCGTCGGTCGCAAAGGCAAGCGGCGTCCCCCGATACATGTTGCGCGGCAACTGATCGAGAAGCACGATTGCCGCCAGCCGGTTTTCCGGCGTCGCCCGCCAGATGTCGCCGATCTCCCTGGCAAGGGCGAGGTGCGACGCCTGGAAGCGCAGGAAGCAATGTTCGTCCAGCTCGCGCGACGGCTTGAACCAGTGGTCGAGCGACAGTTCCTCGAACCAGAATTTCAGCACTTCATCCGGGGTGCAGGCCTCAGCTTGATGGGTCATTCGCTCCTCATGTCATGCCGTGGGGACGGTCGACCTATCAGATAGGCGGCAATCGCACCGTGTCCATGCCGCTGGCTTACGCGCGACGCTTCAAAATGGCAATAAAAGCCATGCCGCCGACAAGCCCGGTGATGACGCCGATCGGCATATCCTCGGGCGCCATGACGACGCGGGAAAAGAGGTCCGCCCAGATCAGCACCAGCGCCCCGACGAAGGCCGAAAGCGGGATGACCCGGACATTGTCGCTGCCGGCAAACAGCCGCACGAAATGCGGCACCATCAGGCCGACAAAGCCGATCGCGCCGGAAAAAGCGACCATGACCCCGGTCAGAAGTGCGGTGACGACGAAGAGGACGAGGCGGAACCGGCGAACGGGAATGCCGAGCGTCGTTGCCGTCTCGTCGCCCATGGCAAGCGCATTGATCTCGCGCGCCCTCAGCACGAGGTAGCCGAGGCAGGCTGTCAGCACCACCGCGGGATAGACAAGATGCGGCCATTGCGCGAGCCCGAGACCGCCGAGCATCCAGAAAATCACCGTATGCACCGCCCTTGGATCCCCGAGGAAAATCATCAGGTTGCCGACAGACGTCAAGGTGAAGGCAACGGCCACGCCTGATAGCACCAGCCGGTCGGCATTGGTGCCGAGCACCCTTGTCACGAGCGCAACAAGTGCGGTCGCAGCCAGCGCGCCGGCAAAGGCAAACAGCGGCACCGTGGCAAGGCCGAGAATGAGTCCGGTGTGCAGTAGCGCGATGATCGCGCCGAGCGCGCCGCCGGAGGACACACCGAGCAGATGCGGATCGGCAAGCGGATTGCGGGTAACCGCCTGCAGCACGGCGCCGGTCAAGGCCAGCCCGGCTCCAACCAGCCCGGCAAGCACGACACGCGGCAGGCGCACGTCCCAGACAATGCTTTCGCGCCCCGCCGACCAGACGACGTCGACGCTGCCGGGCGACAGCTTCGAGGCGATGATCGACCAGACGGTCGAGACCGGGATGGGCGCTGAACCCCATGAGACGGCGGCAGTGATCGTCAGGCACAGCAACAGCAGCGCCGCGAGAATGGCGGTCGTGGTTTTCACAGTCCGTCCCTGGTCAATTATTGGAATGGAAAGGCGGGAACATGCGAAACGGCATGCTCCCGCAGGCCGCCTCGGTTACATCGCCTGCCCGTGAAAGGCCCTGGCAAGGCGCGCAATGGCATCGATGTTGCGTGGACCCGGTGTCGCCTCGACATAATCGAGCACGACGAAGCGGTCATTCCTGACGGCATCGATGTTCTTGAAGGCGGGGTTGCTCTTCATGAAGGCGATCTTCTGCTCGGCGGTGACCTCGCCATAGTTGACGATCACCACCACCTCAGGGTTCTTGTCGATCACCGGCTCCCAGGAAATCTCGGTCCAGCTCTTCTCGATGTCGTCCATGACGTTGACGCCGCCCGCCGCCTCGATCATTGCCGTCGGGATACCGAACCGGCCTGACGTGAACGGCTTCTCCTCGCCGGAATCATAGACGAAGACGCGGGTCGGGCGTTCGATGCCGCCGGTGTCTGCAGTGATCTTGTCGAGATCGCGGCGATAACCGTCGACCAGCGCCTGCGCCCGATCCTCGACGCCGAAGATGCGGCCGAGATTGAGGATATCGACGAACATGTCGTCCATGACAGGCTTGCCCTTGGCCATGACGTGAATGCAGGATTCGGTCAGCTCATAGACGTTGATCTTGAAGGGTTCGAGCGTTTCCGGCGTCACCTCGCCCCCGACCTTCATGCCGTAGTTCCAGCCGGCGAAGTAGAAGTCGGCGTCGGCATTGAGCAGCACTTCCTTGGTCGGATATTTTTCCGAAAGCTCCGGCAGCGCCTTGACGCCTTCGCGCAGCTTTTCGTCCAGCGTCTTCCAGCCGGATACGCCGGTATAGCCGACCATGCGGTCCTGCAATTTCAGAGCCAGCATCATTTCAGTGAGGTTGACGTCGTTGGAAACGGCGCGCTTCGGTGCTGAATCGAAGGTCACCTCGCGGTTGCAGCTCTTGACGGTCACGGGATAGGCGAGCGCCGGCGTTGCCGCCAGAACCAGCAGGGCAAAGGCGGAATGGGCAATGAAGGTCTTCATGAAATCAGTTCCTGTCGAGCAAGTGAAAAGGAAAAGCGTGCGCCGCTCGAAACGGCATTGTTGTGGGCAGTGGCGGTGACGCCGAAGGCGGCGGAAAGCGCTTGTGGGTTGAGCACGTCTTCGGGCGGGCCGAAGGCCGTCATGCGTCCCTCCGTCAGGATCGCCACATCGGTCGCGAACTCGGCTGCCAGGTTGATGTCGTGCAGCGTGGTGACGATCGTCAGCTGCAGCGTCTGCAACAACTCGAGAATTTCGAGCTGGTGGCGGATATCGAGATGGTTTGTCGGCTCGTCGAGAATGATGATGCGCGGCTGCTGGGCAAGCGCCCGGGCGATCAGCACCCGCTGCTTCTCGCCGCCCGAAAGCGTCGCGAATTGCCGCCCGGCAAGGTGGGTGAGATCGAGATGCTCGAGCGCGTGCGCAACCGTCTCGCGGTCCCTCGCGGTCCAGCCGCTCATGCCCTCACGCCGGGGGATGCGGCCCATCATCACCACGTCGCGCACGCTGAAGGGAAAGTCGCTCGGCATTTCCTGCAGCACGACGGCAATGATCTTTGCCGCCTCGCGCGCCGTCATCGCCCAGATGTCGACGCCATCGACCTCGATTGCGCCCGCTATCGGCTGGGCCGAGCGATAGAGGCAGCGCAGCAGCGAGGTCTTGCCGGCACCGTTCGGCCCGAGAATGGCAAGCCGGCTGCCGGGCGCAATGGCAAAGTCGATCTCGCGGACCAGCCGCAGGTCCGGGCGCGGTCCCCAATCCAGGGCGTGGACCCGAAGCCCGGCCCCTGTCGCGGTGCAGCTCATCGGCTCGTCCCTCCCCGCGCCATCATTGGAAATGCCAGCCGATGTCTTCGGAGACCAGCATCGCTGCCGGGATGCGCGCCAGCGTCTTGCCGTTGAGCCCGCGCGGCCTCTCGGCCGCCCGCGTCATGCCATCGCCCCTTCCGGCATAGGTGGTCGCGAACGAGACGAGATCATCGATATCCTCCTCGGGCGAGATATCGCCAAAGAGGTAGGTCGCCTTGCCGGTTGCCTGGAAAGCGATGGTGCAAGGCCTGGTACACGCGGCCATGCAGACCGTCCCAGTAATGGAGAAATCCCGGTCGAGCGGCTCGCCGAGCGCGGCAATACTGCGGTTCAGCCGCTGGATCAGATCCGCTCCCGGACGGCATGGGCCGCCGGTGAAACGGCAATCGGTGCAGACCGTTATCGTGTGCTGTCGGGAAACCGGATTGGCCATGTCTCTTCTCCTCCGGATTGGTCCGGAGAGAATGTGGCAACGCGGCATGATGACGGATGACCGTCGCGCAAAAACCAGTTCTTTTCCATCGGAACACCCCGTCCGTTGTGGTTGATCGGTTCGATGGCAGGTCTCCTGGCTCGCGGGTCGCGGCGCATCCACGTCTTCCCGGCTGATCGCCAGTGACATGGTGTGAATGCGCTTTCCGCTCACAGTTGCGGGGGCAGCCACGGTTTCGGCCCCATTTGGGTCGTCCGCTCCGTGTTCCCTTTTCAGCCGCTTCCGCATTGTCGCGGTTGCAGCACCATCAAAGCCTTCGTCGCACACTTCGGCGGAGGTGACAACCGCCGCGACAGCACGGCCTTGGCCTATCAACATGTCGCATTTTTTCATGCGCATTTGTTATGTGATAACATAACATTATTCAACACAAAAATATGTTGACCAACTCGCCCGCACCGACCAACGGGCGTATCCTTCGATGGCGCCTGTGTGGAAAAGGAGATCTGCCATGGCCGCCTATCTGATTGCGGATGTCGAGGTCACCGATGCCGCGGCCTTTGAAGAATACATACGGGAAGTGCCGGCAACGGAGGCGCGCTATGGTGGCCGATATTTGGGGCGCGGTGGCGCTACCCGGGTGCTCGAGGGAGACTGGGAGCCGCACCGGCTCGTCATTGTCGAGTTCCCGGACATGCACTCCTTGCTCGAGTGGTACAACTCGCCGGCGTATCAACGCCTCAAGGCGATCCGAGAGCGCTGCGCCAAGACGCGGATCATGACGCTGGAAGGCGTTGCCACCTAAGCAGTCGGGCCGTCATTGTTCCAGCAGCTTCCGACGTTTACCGCAAAGGTGCGGCATTGGCATATCAACATGCGGCATATTTTCATATTCATCTGTTATGTAATATCATAATACAACACAAGCTAACGAATGATGCCTGCGACGCACATTGGCAGAGCACTTCTCACGCCATCAGGACGATCGATCGCGACTGTCAACCGGACCTATTAATCTGGCATCAGCGTTTGCCGGCGACGGTCATAAGACATTGCTCGACCAACGGACCGGCAACTCTGTGCTGGAAGCGATTTCAAGAGGCGTTGTCAGGCGATACTTCATCTGCCTGGGGTGCCTCATTCCGGTGCGGCGATACGAATGGGACGTGTCCCGACTGGAGCGCCGGTCGCCCGGTCGATGGTGACGGGATCGATCTCCGTTCCGGTCTCGGCGTCGAAGAACCGGGTTACCTCGCCCCCGCCGCGATGCTTGCGTCCCCACGCGCCGATGGCAAACAGAACCGGCAGGAAGTCTTGGCCAGCTTCGGTCAGGACATATTCGTCTCGTGGCGGACGATCGGAATAGCGGCGTTTCTCCAGCAGCCCCTCCTCCGTCAGCGCTGAAAGCCGCCCCGTCAGCATCGTCGGCGCGATACCAAGACTTTTGCGGAAATCATCGAAGCGGGTCAGGCCCGCATGGGCATCTCGCATGATCAGCATGCTCCAGGCATCCCCCACAAGCGCAAGGCTCCTGGCGATCAGGCATGGCTGGCTCGACAGATTTTTCATGTTAGTATCTTTTTGATAGTGACTAACTACTAATTTAATAGTAACTGAATGTTCAGCGATATTCCATGATAAAATGAAAGCACAAGCCGATGAGCAAGACAGAACGCGGCATTGCCCTGGTCACGGGCGCTTCCTCAGGCATTGGGTTGGTGACAGCACGAGCGCTGCGGCACGATGGCTACCGTGTCTTCGGTACCAGCCGAAAGCCGATGCCCGATACCCCGGACGGGATCACGATGCTGATCTGCGATGTAACCGATGACGCATCGGTGCAGACAACCGTCGACGAGGTTCTAAGTCGCGCAGGACGGATTGATCTTCTTGTCAACAATGCCGGGATCGGACTGCTCGGCGGCGCTGAGGAATCCACGACGAAACAGGCGAAAGCCGTCTTCGACGTAAACGTGTTCGGCATCATACGCATGACAAATGCGGTGCTGCCCACGATGAGACGGCAGCATCGAGGACGGATCGTCAACCTCAGCTCCATACTCGGGCTGATCCCCGCCCCCTACAATGCGCTCTACGCATCGACCAAACATGCCATCGAAGGCTATTCGGAGTCTCTTGACCACGAAGTGCGAACGCAAGGCATCCGCATCGTGCTTGTCGAGCCCGGCGTAACCCGCACATCCTTCGAAGAGAACATCACGCGACCGGACCGCCCGCTTGCCGTTTACGACACGGTTCGCGCCGACGCGGAGAGGCTGATGCGCGACATCGTCGCGAAGGGCGATGCACCCGAGGTGGTCGCCGAAGCCGTCGTAAGGGCCGCCAATGCGGCATCGCCCAAACGACGCTACACCGCCGGAAAAGCTGCAGGACAAGTCCGTTTCATGCGTCGCTTCCTGCCCGAGTCCATCGTCGACAAGAACCTTCGGAAGTTCAGCAGACTTCCCGATTGAGCTGTCGCCGCCGCACTGCTGGCGCTGCCGGCTCACCATAGAAACGAAAGTTAGTCTGATGAAATCATTCCTGATCGATCGCTATCTGAAAGGCGGCGCTCTCCGGCTCGGCGAAGGCCCACAGCCGGAGTTGCGTGAGAACGATGTCATGGTTGAGATTCATGCCGCCGGCGTGAACCCCTTGGACAATAAGATCAGGGACGGAGAGTTCAAGGTCATCCTTCCCTACCGCCTTCCACTGGTGCTGGGCAACGATGTAGCGGGCGTGGTGGTCAGGGTCGGGGCCAATGTCCGGCGATTTAAGCCTGGTGACGAGGTCTATGCACGCCCGGCCCAGGATCGCATCGGGACATTTGCAGAGTACATCGCCATGGACGAGGCCGATGTAGCGATGAAGCCGAACAATCTGAGTATGAACGAGGCCGCATCCATTCCGCTTGTTGCCCTGACAGCATGGCAGGTGCTTGTCGAGCGGGCCAACTTGCAAAAGGGACAGAAGGTCCTGATCCATGCCGGCTCCGGTGGTGTGGGCGCGATCGCGATCCAGCTTGCCAAGCATCTTGGGGCATATGTGGCGACGACCACGAGCACACCAAATATCGCTCTTGTGAAAAGTCTCGGCGCAGACGTCGTCGTCGACTACAAGAAGGATGACTTCGAGAAAGTGCTGCAGGGCTATGACGTCGTGCTGAACAGCCTAGGGAGGGAAACGCTGGAGAAATCCCTTGCTGTTCTGAAGCCGGGCGGGAAGCTGATTTCGATTTCCGGTCCGCCCGATCCGGACTTCGCGCGGCAGAACGGTTCTGGCTGGCTGCTTCAACAGGTCATGCGCCTGCTGAGTTTCGGCATCAGGAGAAAATCGAAGCGCCGAAGGATCAGCTACTCCTTCCACTTCATGACGGCCAACGGTGGGCAGCTTGGTCAGATCACCTCCCTGATCGACACAGGTGCCATACGACCGGTAGTGGATCGGGTCTTCCCGTTCGAGAGGACCAACGAGGCGCTGGACTATGTCGAAACGGGGCGTGCCAAGGGGAAAGTCGTCGTCGCTGTGAAGTGACGTCTGGGGTCCGGTCCGATTGCCGTTAGAGGAAGCAACTACCTTTAGGAAGGCGATTAGCGCAGCGGCCAGACGGCGATCAGCGCCGGCACACTGACGATGACAATCACCACCGAAAGCGGCAGGCCGAGGCGCGGATAGTCGCTGAACTTGTAGCCGCCCGGGCCCATGACCAGCGTGTTGCACTGGTGGCCGATCGGGGTCAGGAAATCGCAGCCTGCGCCAATGGCAACCGCCATCAGGAAGGCTTCGGGGCGGTAGCCAAGCGTGGTCGCGAAACTGGCGGCGATCGGCGCCATGACCAGGACGGTCGCGGCATTGTTGAGGAACGGCGTCACTGCCATGGCGGCGAGCAGGATCAGCGTCAGCGCCCCGGCCGGCGGCAGGCCCGCGGCAATCGTGCCGAGCCAGCTGGCGATCACGTCGGTGCCCCCTGTCGTGCGCAGCGAATCGCTGACCGGGATCAGCGCTGCCAGCATCACCAAAATCGGCCCGTCGACCGACCGGTAGACGTCGCGCAGCGGAATGATGCGGAAGATCACCATGGCAAGGGCCGCGGCGAAGAAGGCGATCGGGATCGGCACGAGGCCGACGGCCGTCGAGCCCATGGCGGCGGCAAGAACGAGGAGCGGCAGCGTCGCCTTGCGGATGGTGCCAAGCAGGATCTCGCGCTGCGCCAGCGGCAGGCAGCCGAAGTCCTGCAGGAACGACGGCAGTTCACGGCGCGCGCCCTGCAGCACGACGATATCGCCGGCCCTTAAGCGAATGTTGCCGAGCCGCTGCTTCAGCCGCTCGCCCTGCCGGCTGACGGCAAGCAGGTTGATGTTGTGGTTGCTGAACAGCGCCAGGCGCTGCGCGGTCATGCCTTCGAGCGGCGAGCCGCCGCCGATCACAGCCTCGACCGCCTCGATCTCCGCGCCGGTCTTTTCGCTGGATGACGGCGAACGGTCGCCGGAGATCTTCAGCTTGGCCTGCGAGACGATACGATCGAGCGCATCCGGCCCGCCTTCGAGCAGCAGGATATCGTCGGCCTCGAGCTTGACGTCAGGCAATGGCGCCACATGCAGGCCGCGCCGGAACATCGCGGTGACGACGGCACCGCCGTCGGCAATCTTGACGAGTTGGCTCAGCGACTTGCCGATCATGGGCGTACCGGCGGCAACCACCGCCTCCGAGGTATAGTCTGTGATCTCGATCGCCGCCTGCACCGAGACATGCTGGCTCGTGCGCTGCGGCACCAGCTTGTAGGCAAACAGCAGGAAGACGACACCGACGGCAGCAAGCGTGGCGCCGACGGGGGTGAAATCGAACATGGTGAAGCTCTCGCCCGTCAACTCCTGGCGCACGCGCGAAACGACGATATTGGGCGAGGTTCCGACCTGGGTCATCAGCCCGCCGATCAGCGAGCCGAAGGCCATCGGCATCAGGAACACCGAGGGCTGGACGCCGGAACGGCGGGCAAACTGGAACGCCACCGGGATCATGATCGCCAGCGCGCCGATATTCTTGATGAAGGCGGAAAGCACCGTGACCGTGATGACCAGCAGCGCAAGCTGCGCCCGGACCGAGGAAATGTTCGGCAGAAACCGCTGGATCGCCGCATCCACGACACCGGAGCGCGCCACCCCGGCGCTGACGATAAGGGCGCTACCGACGATGATGACGATATCGTCGCTGAAACCATCAAAGGCGTGATCGAAAGGCACGATGCCAACGGCGACCGAAAGCATCAGGGCGGAACAGGCAATCACGTCATATCGAAACCGCCCCCAGATGAAGAATGCCATCATGGCGCCGATGACTATAAACGCGAGGGACTGTTCGGCGGTCATGCAATACCTGGGTTCGGCAGAAGGACTGGGCGACAGCAGAGCGCGCGACAGGCGCTTGGGGCCTGACGCACAATCCGACGGGAAGTTCACCCAAGGACTACCGCATGTTTCGCCAAATCGGAATTCGCCGCAGCGACAAATCTGGGTATGAGCGCGAAACGCATCGGGTTGGCGCGGCGAACTCGCAACCTGCCCTCTTCCCACAGCTGACGGTGGAAGGCTTGTACCAATGGGCCAGCGTGGCCATCAACGGCGAAGCTGTGGGCAAGCTGCATGTTGCCGCCGGGCCGTTCGGAAGACGGAAGGTCCTGCCCAGCAAACACGGCCGGGAGATCCCTCTCCCGCCCCTCAGACTGATGACAAAGTCATCCATATGACCTGTTCGACATTCGGGCGCCTTCACGGCGCTCAAAGCACCCTCATTCCTGTGCCCGTCACAGGAATCCAGTCAGCCCAAGTCCTTGGGCTGAAAGGTCTTTCGACCTGACAGACGTCAGCTCGCTGGATTCCGGCACAGGGCCGGAATGAGGGAGAACTGGGTGAGCCTCCCGTTAGACAGGATTCTCTGGGGTATGTCGGCAATCTAGAGCATGTCGTGCAAAAGTGCGCAGCGGCTTTGTGATGACGACATGCGCAAAAACAAGAGCTTAAAGGGCAGCAAGCGAATCCTGGAGATCGCGACGCGCTTTAGAGCCGGGAGATCCCTCTCCCGGCCCTGTGTTGGTCGATTGTTGCTGTGTCGTTCGTCGCCGACGATCAGTTGGCGGTTTCCGCCGCCTTCTCGATGAGATCGGCGACCGCCTTCGGATTGGAGACATAGACGGCGTGGCTGCCGGGCACTTCGACGACGGTTGAGCCGGCGCGTTTGGCCATCATCTGCTGGGCAGCCGGCGGGATCATGCGATCTTCACCCGCAACCAGATAGTAGCTCGGCTTGGTCTTCCAAGCAGGCTCGGTGACGGCGCCGGCCAGCGCTTCGACGCCCCACGGAACCTGGGAGTCTGCCATGAAGGCGGCCGTCTCGGCATCGACGTCAGCAGCAAACGATGCGGCGAACTTTGCCTTGTCGAGGAACAGGAAGCCATCGACCGGCGGCAGGATTGGCGGCACCGGCGCGCCGGCCGGCGGGTTGGCAATCAAGGACGAGACCGACTCGCCCTTATCCGGGGCGAACGCGGCGATGTAGACGACCGACTGCACCTTCTCATGGGTGCCGGCTTCGCTGATGACGACGCCGCCATAGGAATGCCCGACCAGCACCACCGATCCATCAGCCTTGTCGATCGCCTGCCTTGTGGCAGCGACGTCGGCGGCAAGCGAGGTCGTCGGGTTCTGGACGATGCTGACGGTGTAGCCGTCCTTCTTCAGGATGTCGTAGACACCCTTCCAGCCGGCGCCATCGACGAAACCGCCATGGACGAGAACGACGTTCTTTGCGCCTGCATCAGCGGCAAACGCGGTGGTGCCGGTGGCGGCCAGGGTGAGCGAGGCGGCGGCGGCAAGCAGAGATGTCTTCAACATTTGCGCAACTCCTTAATTTGTTAGCGCGATAGTTGTTATCGCGGTAATCATTAGATATGCCTTACGCGATCACCTGTCCAGCATTTTATTATCGCAATAATGGTTTTCGTGCTAAGCTCATGAAAAGCCACGGACTTAAATATTGGAGACGACCATGACCGAACCCGCACCGCTTCCGCTCGACAGCCAGCTCTGCTTCTCGATCTACTCGGCAGCGATCGCCATCAATCGCGCCTACAAGCCGATGCTGGACGCGCTCGGCGTCACCTACACGCAGTATCTGGCCGTCAGTACACTGTGGGAACAGGACGGCTTGAGCATATCGGCGATTGCCGATCGGCTCGGCCTGGAACCGAGCACCATCACCCCGGCAGTCAAGCGGCTCGAGGCGGCCGGTTTCCTTTCAAGACGCAGAAGCACCGTCGACGAACGGCTGGTCGAGGTTTTCCTGACAGAGAAGGGCAAGGAGCTTCACCCCAAGACCGCATGCCTCACCGACACGCTGCTGCGTCGTTCCGGATTTACCGTGCCCGAGATGATCGATCTCAACGAAAAGGTCCAGATGCTGCGCGACGGCCTCACCCGCGAAGAAGCGTAGAAACATGCAGCAATTCAAAGTGCTACAGCGAGCTTTGCGCGTCTAATGAGACACGCGGCCACCGAGGGTCCTGTCGCCATCGGCAATCGCCGCACGGAAACTTGGAAATTTCCGTTGAAGCGCTACACTTTAGAGAAAGGTGCTGGATTATCGCCCGCAGGCGCCAAAGTAAGTCGTAACGCCCTGGAAGTTGCGCATGGCGTCGGGCAGAACTCCGATCCGCCTTCTGCATAGTCGAGGACCATCGATATGAAACATGCTCTTGCCGCCCTTTCCGTCGTCCTCCTTCTCAGTGGTTGCACCACTGGTGTTCAGACCTACGGCTACTCGCCGAACCTTCAGCCGATCCCCGGCAGCATCACCTATGGCGGCCAGCCTCGCACCAAGTTGAAGAAGGCGCCGGTCGGCAGTATCGTGCCGCACCAGTTCTTCGACCAATTCGGCCGTCAGGTCTTTGAGACCTACGTGATCGAACCGGATCGCTCGCTGCGCCTCGTCAGCCGCCGCTGGAGGAGCCTCGACGTCTTCGGTGACTTCGACTGATTGCGGGGCCTACCTTGCGGCAATTGAGCTTGCCGAGGCGATCGGCTGCCTCGCCTCTTACTGGCTTCCGCCGTTGAACTGCTGCAGTACCCAATCCCTCAGCACCTGCGTTGCCGGCCGCTCGGCAGCCCGCGGACTATAGACCAGATCGTAGCGGTAGCTTTCGAGCGACAGTGCAAACGGCTGGACGAGTATGCCGGAGGCAAGTTCCTCGGCAACCAGGGTCAGGCTCAAGAGACCGATGCCCTGCCCGGCCACGACCGATTGCACCGCATGGATCTCGTCGGTGAAGGAGAGGCCGCCAGCCGGGTCGATATCGGTGACGCCTGCGTGCCTCAGCCATTGCCGCCAGACCGGCGCCCGCTCGTCGTCGCGCCGCGCCGGCCCCCAATCGAAGTGAATGAGTGTCGCCTCTCGCAGCGCATCGAGGGACATCGGCGCCAACCGCGGCGCACAGACCGGCGCGAAACGATCGGCGAAAAGCGGCTCGGAAAGCAGGCCGGGATACTGCCCGTCGCCATAGCGGATGGCCGCGTCGGCATCGGCATCCAGATCCACCGTCCTGTTCGAGGCGTCGAGGCGCAGGTTCCAGTCCGGATGAGCGTCGCGAAAGCTGCCGGCGAGCGGTGCCAGCCGCTTGGCGACGAAGGCGACGGTTGAGGTGAGCCGCGCCACCTTGGTGTCACGGCTGCGGCGCAGTTCGCCGATCGCCTGCTCGAAGCGGTCGAGCCCATCGCGTAGCACCGGAAACAGCGTCTGCCCAGCCGGCGTCAGCCGCACCTGGCGCGTGCCGCGCTCGAACAGCTTCAGCTCCAGCAGATCTTCAAGCTGGCGGATCTGATGGCTGACGGCCGTCGCCGACACGTTCAGCTCGTCGGCCGCCTGCTTGAAGCTCAAGCGGCGGGCGGCCGCTTCGAAAACCCGCAATGCGCCGAGCGGCGGCAATTTTCTCATGACGGCAACAAATGACTTGAATTCATCTGTCGGCTGAAAAATGGTCTTTTGTCAGCCGGGCGAAGCCTCATCATATTGAGTTCAGCAGCCAAGGCAACGCCGCCAAGCTGAGTTGAACTCAAGCATAGAGGGATTCCCCGTGTTTCTCGAACAGGTCATCACCAAGCCCGATCCTTACGCGCCATTCCTGCTTTCGCAGGCGATCAAGGCCAACGGTTTCGTCTTCGTCTCCGGCCAGGCCGCAATCGGCGACGATGGCGAAATCGTCGGTGAGAACGATTTCGACCGTCAGGCCGAGCAGGCCTTCCGCAATCTCGACCGCGTCCTGACTGCTGCCGGCTCCAGCCTTTCCAAGGTCGTGAAGGTAACGATCTTCCTGCGCTCGATGGAAAACTTCGGGAAGATCGTCGAGCTGCGCCGCAAATGGTTCTCGGCACCCTATCCCGCCGACAGCATCATCGAGGTCTCCTCGCTCTATTCGCCGAAGGCGATGATCGAGATCGAGGCGATTGCGCTGACCGAGGATCGTTGAGATGAACGCGCACAGCACGGTCGCCTCGCCGATCCTGACCGGAACGACGCTCAAAGGGCTGGCCTTCGGCAACCGGCTTTCCGTCGCGCCGATGACCCGCATCAGCGCCACTGCCGAGGGCGTACCGACCGAAAGGATGGCGCACTACTACCGGCGCTTCGCAAAGGGCGGCTTCAGCCTCCTGACAACTGAAGGCATCTATCCCGACAAGGCCTATGCGCAAACCTATAGGGACCAACCGGGACTTGCCGACCGGAAACAGGCGGAAGGCTGGAAGGCGGTCGTCGATGCGGTGCACGCCGCGGGCGGCCGCATCTTTGCCCAGCTTATGCATGGCGGTGCGCTCGCCCAGGGCAATCGCTTCCGCAGCGACACAGTCGGACCCTCGGCACTGCAGCCGAGAGGCAAACAGATGGTCTCCTACCACGGTGAGGGTCTCTATGCCGAGCCGCGGGAGATGGATGGGATGGAGATTGCCGAAGCGATATCAGGCTTTGCGCAAGCCGCCAGGCTTTCCATCGATGTCGCCGGTTTCGACGGCATCGAGATCCATGGCGCCAACGGCTATCTGCTCGACCAGTTCTTCACCGATTACACCAACCGGCGGCAGGATCGCTGGGGCGGCGACATCGGCAAGCGGTTGGGCCTGAGCCTCGCAGTGCTGGACGCGGTTCGCAGCGCCGTCGGCGATAAGGTGCCCGTCGGCATCCGCCTGTCCCAGGGCAAGGTCAACGACCCCTTACATAAATGGGCGGAGGGCGAAGAAGGTGCTGCCATCGTTTTCAAGGCGCTGGCCACCAGTCCCGCCGACTTCGTACACGTGACTGAGTTCGAAGCCTGGCAACCGGCCTTTGCTTCCGGCGGCAGATCGCTGGTCTCCCTTGCCCGCCAGCATGCGCCCGATCTGTTCGTCATTGCCAATGGCGGTCTGCACGATATCGCCCGCGCCGAGCAGGTGCTGCAGGCCGGCGCCGATATGATCGCGCTCGGTCGCGGCGCGCTCGCCAATCCCGATTGGCCGCGCATCGCCACTGAGAAGCGCGAGGCCCGCCCGCTGAAGCTGGAAATGCTGTCGCCGATCAGCGACATCAAGGACAGCGAGCTTCAGCTTTGAGCCAAGAGAGGCGGCGCCACAACAAGGCGCCGCCCTGGCCTGGCAGCTGACAGGCCTGCTTTGAGCGTAGGAACATCCCCAGTCCCTCATTCCGGCCTTGTGCCGGAATCCAGCGACCCGACGTCTGTCGAGTCAAAAGACCCTTCAGCCCAAAGACTTGGGCTGGTCCCGCAGTTCCTACGGAACTGCGCGAGATCTCTGTGACAAGCACAGAGATGAGGACGGTTTAGGCATTGCCATGGCAAGAACCCCTGATCCAACGTTGGCCATTGCGCCTGGTGGCGACAGCGGCCTCGCCCCCTACGCGCCCGCGACGAAGCGATACGCGGCACCGTTCCGTTCGGCCCGCCCGATGCCGGGATAGCCCCAGTGGTAGCCGAGCAGCGTCAGCTTTTCCGTTGCTGCCCGGTCGATCAGCGTCTTGCGGGTTTTCAGCGCCTGCTCCGGATCGGTATCGAAACCGAAGTGCCAGTCCGGGTGCTCGAAGAAGACAATATTGCTGGTTGCCGCATCGCCTGAGATGACGAGCCCGTTGTCGCCGGCAAGTTCCAGCGAGATATGGCCCGGCGTGTGGCCGCGCGTGTCGAGCACCTGCATGCCGGTCACGATCTCGTCGCCCGGCTTGACCAGCGTCAGGCGCTCCTTGACCGCGAAAAGATCGCGCTGCGCACCGCGGGCAAAGCCGTGCAGCGCCTTCGGCATGACCTTCTCGTAGTCGGGGTTCGTCCAGAATGCCCATTCGCGCTCCGAGACGAAATATTGCGCATTCGGAAAGGTGAGCTTGCCGTCTGCCCCGACCGTGCCGCCGGCATGATCCGGGTGGGCATGGGTAAAGACCACCTTGGTCACATCCGCCGGATTAATACCTGCAGTCGCCAGATTGGCCGCAAGCTTGCCGGCACTCGCCTGGAAATTGCCGCCCGATCCGTTGTCGACGACGATCAGGTCCCTGCCGGTGCGGATGAACGGGATGTTGGTGTGGAAGGGTGCGCCCTCAGGCGTGCCGCCGAGCCGGCGCATGATTCCGTCGCGCTCCTCCGGCGCCGCATCCGGTAGCACGATGCTGACCGGCAGCGTCAGGAAGCCGTCGCTGACGACGGCGATATCGAAAGCCCCATGGGTGAAGCGGTGGGTGTCTGCGGCGTAAACGCCCTTCGGCAGCAGCGGCAATACAGCGCCCGCTACGGAGCCGGCGAGAAAGGAACGGCGGTTGAGGCCGGAGGTTTTGTCGTCTGTGCAGGTCATGGATCGGTTCCTTCTGTTTTGAGCGAGAGCAACCGGCCGGCAGCGCGTTTCCGCGGCACCGGCCGGGGGCCGAGGGTCAAGACCGTGCAAATTCGAGCAGGTCAGCGTTGAGCTGGTCCTTGTGGGTGTCGGTGATGCCGTGCGGCGCGCCGGGATAAACCTTCAGGGTGGCGCTCGGCACCAGCTGCTTCGAAGCGCGGGCGGCCGCATCGATCGGCACGATCTGGTCGTCGTCGCCATGGATGATCAGCGTCGGCACGTCGAACTTCTTCAGGTCCTCGGTAAAGTCGGTCTGCGAGAAGGCGACGATCGAGTCATAGGTGTTCTTGTGCCCGCCCATCATGCCCTGCAGCCAGAAGCTGTCGATCATGCCCTGCGAAGCCACGGCACCCGGCCGGTTGAAGCCGAAGAACGGACCCGAGGCGATATCGCGATAGAGCTTGGAGCGATCCTTCAGGCTTGCCGCCTGCAACCCGTCGAACACCTCCTTCGGCAGCCCTCCGGGATTGCTGTCGGTCTTGACCATCAGCGGCGGCACCGCCGAGATCAATCCGGCCTTGGCGATACGGCTTGTTCCGTGACGGCCGATATAGCGGGTGATTTCGCCACCGCCGGTGGAGAACCCGGCGAGGAATATGTCCTTCAGATCAAGCGCATTGATCAGGTCGGCAAGATCGTCGGCATAGTGATCCATGTCGTTGCCGTCCCAGGGCTGAGAGGAGCGGCCATGGCCGCGCCGGTCATGGGTGATGACGCGGAAGCCGTTACTGGCGAGGTGGAAGGCCTGCGCCTCCCAGCTGTCCGATGACAATGGCCAGCCGTGGCTGAGCACGACCACCGGGCTCTCCTTTGAGCCCCAGTCCTTGTAGTAGATCTCGACGCCATCGCGGGTGATGATGCGGCTGCCCATGGTCGTTACTCCCAATGTGTCGGATGTGGTGCTTGATGCGGTTTCGGCTTTCGCCGGGCGAATGACGGCTGGAACGGCGGCGGCTGTGGCCGCGGCGCCAAAGGCAGCCGAAAGAACTGTGCGGCGCGAAAGGCCAGTGGAGACTGCTGTGGAAACTGCTTCTGCTTCAATCATTGTCCTGCCCTCTTCCATCTCGGTTGACCGGCGATCTCCGTTCCGGAGCGCTGGTTGAATTGATAGAATGACCGGCCTACCCTCTCGACCGGCAAAGCTGACAACGATGGGGGCAGAAGTGACAAAACCACTCGAAAGCGAACCGGCGGAGATCGGCATCGTCGTTTATCCGCGCGCGCTGAAGTCGGCGGTCCATGGGCTGACCGACATGTTCCAGGTGGCCGGCATGCAGGCGACAGAACAGGGCGGCGCACGCGCACCTCGCATCCGCGTCAGCCACTGGCAGCTTCAGGAGGATGGCTCGGTCGAAAAGACGCTCGACACCCACCCCGGCCCCTCCTCGGGTCTCGTCGCGCTGATCCTGCCGCCGACGCTGGCGGAGCTGCCCGTAGGCGGGCGCATGGGCCAGCTGCCCGCCTTCGTGCGCGAGCAGCATGCCGGTGGCACCACTGTCTGCTCGGTCTGCGGCGGCGCCTATCTGCTGGCGGAATCCGGGCTCGCCGCAGGTCGCACGATCACCACCCATTGGTCGCACCAGGACCTGATCGCCGATCGCTACCGCGATGTCCGTGTCGATACCGACAAGCTATTGATCGACGAAGGCGATATCATCACTGCCGGTGGCATGATGGCCTGGATCGATCTGGGGCTGAAACTCGTCGACCGGTTCCTTGGAACCAATGTGATGCTGGCAACCGCCCGCTTCATGATCATCGATCCCGGTGCCCGCGAACAGAGCTACTACAGCGTCTTTGCGCCCAAGCTCGACCACGGCGACAGCACGATCCTGAAAATCCAGCACTGGCTGCACGGCGCCAACACCAAGGGCGTGACGCTGCAGATGATGGCTGAGCGCGCCGGGCTCGGCGACCGCACTTTTCTCCGGCGCTTCCAGAAGGCGACCGGCTTCAACCCGACGGAATATTGCCAGCGGTTGAGGATCGCCAAATCACGCGACCTGCTCGAGCGCTCGCACCTGTCGATCGAGCAGGTTGCCTGGCAGAGCGGCTACGACGACACCAACGCCTACCGCAAGATCTTCCGCAAGATCCTCGGCCTGTCGCCGCGGGAGTACCGGTTGCGCTTCTCGGTGTCGGACGGCACGCGACGGCCGGCCATGGCAGGACTTGCAGCCGCCGCGCCCGCCTGATCTGCACGGCGTCGACGCCGGCATGTTTCGCCAACACGTTTTCCGGGCGCCGTTAATCGCCGCTCGGCTTTCGCCCCAAGATCTGGCGCGCGCCGCTCTTTGAAAAAGGCTGCACCAGCTGGCCGACAAAGCTGCGCGACACCTTGCCGGTGATGCCGATGTCGGTGGAGGATGGCCGGTCGGGATTGAAGTAGGTGCCGAACAGCTGGTCCCAAAGCACGATGTTTTCGCCGTAGTTGCTGTTGCCCTCGGCCATGTCCTTCGAATGGTGCCAGCGGTGAAGCCGTGGCGTCGAGAAGACCCAGTCAAGCGGGCCGGTGCGCATCTGGACATTGCAATGGGTCAGAAGGCCGGTAAAGGCGGTGACGGCACCGATCCAGAGGAAGACCTGCAGCGGCGCCCCGAGCAGATAGAGCGGCAGCTGGCTGAGGCCCACCTTCAGCAGGGAATCGACGACGTGAAAGCGGCCGGTGTTCAGCACCCAAAGCCGCGTGACACTGTGATGCAGCGCGTGGAAGCGCCAGAGCCCAAGCCGCTCATGCGCCAGGCGGTGAGCGGCATAGAGCCCGAACTCGGCAACGACCAGCCCGAGCACGACCTGGGCGAACATCGACCAATGTGCCGGCCAGATATGCGGCTGCGACCCGAAGAACGGCTGCGCGAAAATGGCGACCAGTAATGGAAAGGATGCACCGAACGCCGCCGCGATCTGCACGATCCCCTTCGTCAACATCGTATGGCCGAGATTGTTGAGCGTCTCGCCATCCGGAGCAAGCCAGGTCGGCTCATAGGGCATGATGCGCTCGAACAGCGCGATGATCGCCACCACCGAGAGGTAGACGACGTTGAACCAGGGCACCGGCGAGGATGTGGCAAAAGCCAATCCGGCTGCGGCCAGTCCGCCGAAATAAAGCGCCGGCCACAACAGGATGGAGACCAAGTATCGTAGCGGCGATGAAGAGCTAGCTTGATGAAAGACCATTATTTTTCGACCACTTTTCAGAAAATCGGAGGGATGCAATACGGCAGGGGGTTATCTCAGGAAATGTTCTAATCCTCGTCCTGCGGATGGTATCGCTCCATCAGCTCGTCGCAGGTATGCGCATGGCCATCGCTGAAACGTCCGTCGGTGCAGATCCGCCGGCGACGCTCGGCCCAACTCAATCCCTCCCGGTGCTTTCGCCAGCCGGGGTCGCCGCCGTCGTCAAGCCAGCGGCGAAGCTCCGCGCAGCTGCGCGGCCGGCCGTCACTGAAACGCCCGTCGCGGCAGGGATCCGGGCGATACTGAACGAACTGTCGCTCGAGTGCAAAGCGATCGTCGCCGCTCGCTTCGAGGCGGCTGTGTTCCATCTGGGATGACGCCCCGAGCAGGTGACATGCCAGCAGACCGATCCTGAGAAAACACATGGGATGACGCCAATCCTCATCGTTGGAGCATTGGCGGCAAACTCTACTGATTTCATTACACCAGCATTGCACTGATCCGGGGGCCGATTTCGCCCGTGCCTGCCTGGCCGTCGGCCCGGCCTGCCCCTTCTAGCATCGGCATTGCCGATCAGGCGCGGGTGATCACTACTGCATGTTTCCTCAAATCCTATTTGATTTAAGGATAAAAACAGGCAGCCATTCAAAGTGCTACAGCGACCTTTGCGCGTCTGATAAGACGCGCGGCGCTGTAGGCGCCTGACAGGAATACGACGCGAGCGGGCATCAAGGAAACGCCAGCGCGACAGCCCTGCCCTAGATCCAGCGGTCGTTCTGCGCTGTGCGCTCGCCGCCGGCATGACCGGTGTTCAAAACGCCACGCGGTTCTATCAGCAGCATCCGCACCTCGCTCTCTGCAAACGGCTTGTGCTCGACGCCTCGAGGCACGACGAACATCTCGCCAGGGCCAATCTGTACAGATCCATCGCGGAAATCGATCCGCAGGATGCCATCGAGCACGATGAACGTCTCATCCGTCTCGGGGTGGTCGTGCCAGATGAAATCGCCCTCGATGCGCACGAGTTTGAACTGGTAGTCGTTCATCTCGGCGATCACGCGCGGTTGCCACAGTTCCGCGATCATCTCCAGCTTCTCGGAGAATTTGATGGGCTTGCGGTCGGACGTCTCGATGCTTTCCGTCATGTCTTTCCTCATTTCGATGAAGTGCCAACATGCATGGAGCGCGGGCATCGATCTTGAACGATCGTGCGCAGATGGCGCGGTCTACCGCGCCGCACGTCTTATTAGACGCGCTAAGGTCGCCGTAGGACTTGGAATTGCTGCCGACACCACGTCCGGGATGCAGGCGAATATTTCCGTATTGCCCGATAAGACGGCTGATGTATCTTGTCTCCCTTCGGCACTGGCTATGGACGTCCATGAAGGAGGTTCGAATGCATGATCTCCCGCAGACCTCGGGCAGACAATTAAGTCCGGATGACATCGAAATGCTGCAGCGGGTCTTCGACGCGACCTGCTTTGCCGCCCGCGTCCCACGCCGCGGCGAACGCGCCAACCGGCTGGCCAAATTCATCATGGATGAATTTTGCATCGGCAATGGCGACGAGCGCACGCTGCTGGAATGCGCGCTGTGGCGCGAACGGCGCCGGGTACCGCCAAGGACAGAAGAGACCGAAACCGTCGACATCTGGGTTGCCAGACCCGGCCGGCGCAGTCCGCATCAGCGCTGAGGCCGCCACAAAAAAATGCGGCCTCTCCGTGGATAACCGAGACCGCATTCAAGATTGATGTGCAATGGCTTACTCTACGCCTGTCTTGCCCGCAGGACCACAACTGCAACGGGTCGCGTGTGGCGATTTCTGACCTGCCACAGACGTTTCTCTATAACTGTCTGGTCGCGAGGCCGTCGCGGCGGCGCCCGAACGATGCAAGCTGAGAAAACAGGGCCGGCACATCCCAGAAGACGGAATTTTCAGCACCGTGGAACCACCGTTCGCGTCGCGAATTTAGCCTGCAGAACGGGAGGTTCATCATGTTTGCGTCAGATACGAAAAGACAGTTCGGCCGGATCGTCAAAAACTGGAATACACGATACGACCTGGAGGAATTCATCGCCGCCTCCGGCCTGCCGCCGCTGGAGGCACGCGAGATTTTCGCGAAGCACGGCCCCTATAAGGTGGAACTTGACCACCTGATACATGCGTGCACGACGATACAAGCCGACAGTGAGAAATGAAGGCTCCCGCAGTCGCACCTACAGCGCCGTGCGTCTTATCAGACGCGGAAAAGGTCGCTGTAGCACTTTGAATTGCTGCATGTTTTCATCCTTAAATCGAAAACGATTTATGGAAATATGCAGTAGGGAGGTCAAAATGCAGCATCATTCCAAACACTTCGATTGTGCATTCAATCCAGCTGAGATCGCCATGCTCCAGCGGGTTCTCAACACGGCCTGCCTTGCAGCAAGGATGCCGCGCAGTGACTACCGTGCCAATCGCCTGGCGAAATTCATCATCGGCGAATTCCGCTCCGGCACACGCGACGAGGCGGCCCTGTGCGAGCGGGCTCTGTGGTTCGAGCGCAGAAGCGAGCCGTGGTCGTTGGCTCCCGAGCAGTGACGTTGCAAGGCAACAAGGATGACCGGCGCCGGCATGACCTGCTATCGCTGTCGCGCTTTGAATTACTGCATGTTTCCTTAAATCGAATAGGATTTAAGGAAACATGCAGTAGCGATCCGGGATCGTTTCGCTATTGCCGCCATCTTGACGTGCAAAAGACGCCGGGGTTGCAAAGCAACCCCGGCCAAACCTATCCTATTGTATGGCAATCGCCTTTCGGCCTATCAAGGCGTCAAACGCCCTCACCTACAGCGCCGCGCGTCTCATCAGACGCGCAAAGGTTGCTGTAGCACTTTGAATTACGGCATGTTTCCTTAAATCGAATAGGATTTAAGGAAACATGCAGTAATCGGCTACGCAAACGTAGCCTTCGTACGCAGGCAAAGGCCAGGAACCGCCACAAGATTGGTTCGCTCACTCAGGACATGTTATAAACGCTCATGACCCAAACAGAAGAAGACCTGGAGCTTTCGGAATTGTCCGGCGAGTTTGCCGACGACGACGTCGTTGTTCATATCCGCATCTCGCGCCCGACGGGCTCCAATCTCGACTGGACGCTCGAGGTGATCGACGAGGAGGGCTACTCCACCGTCTGGGAAGATTCCTTCCCCACCGACCGCGACGCCTACGAAGAATTCCTCGCCACGATCGAACGCGATGGCATCCACACGTTCACCGAACATCCCGTCCAGACGCTTCATTAGGCTGGCCCGGTTGGACTGAGCCAATCGAACCATTTCCGCGGCCCCCTTCACGCCTCATGCTCTCACGCGCACATCAGTGACAGCGGCAGCTTGCCGCTGTCACGTTGCTTGGCTCACCCCTGTTCGGCCAAGGCAGAGCAGCAGCTGCGAACGACACCATCACCCCTTTCCGACAATGACGAATATGATCCGCCTTATCGCCTCGGCAAAGCTGACGCCAAGCGCCATCGCCGCTATGCCGGTAACACCAAGGGCGCCGATGCCCATCAGCTTCCAGCGTTTGACGTCGTCGGTCACCGGCTTCATCTCTGCAACGTCACCACCAAGCGTCGAGACCGAAGCCTCGAGATCACCGACGCGATCGACCAACTGGTCCATCCGCTGATGGACGCCCGCCCGACTGCTCGTCGCCTTATCCTCGGCACGTTGTGCGCCCTCCTCGATCCGCCGGATCGATTCCTGCAGACCGCGCATGCCCGCGACCAGCTCTCCGAGCTGGCGGTGCACGCTGACATCGATTTCAGCTGGAGACATCTTGACGCCCTCCGTGCCTTGCGCAGTCCGCCTTTGACCAGACTGCCGCGGCGCAGAGACCGACGACAGTGCGGTCGATCTTGCGCTGATCTGCCGGCGTCGCGCCGCGCGCGCCGACAAGGTCGACGCCGACGACGCTTTTAAGGCCGGTCACAGTCTTCGGCGCCGAAATCCCATAGCCCGCCAGCGCGAAGACAGGAATCGTAATCAAGGCGCATCTTTCGAGCGCGGTTCGCAGCGTCATCATTCTGCCTTTCAATCGCATGAAGAACGGACCGGGCGCCGTCCGCCCGGATCTCGAGTACGGCCCAGGTGACGGCAGCGAGCACAAGCCCGCCGAAAAGGATCTTTGGCCGGGCGATCATGCCGGATCGAGCCGCTTGCGAACGAAGAGGAAGGCGCCGATTGCGAAGGCAGCAACAATGATGCCGGCAAACACCCATTGCAGCGGGCCACTTCCGGTCAACGCAAAGCCGAGCGAGGACAGAATGCCCGCGAGCCAGGAGATATTCTCCTTTGTTCCGCTTCGGGCGGCTTCGGCGCGGCGATAACGGTGTTGGAGGCCACGAACTCGCCCTTGGCCCAAAGCCCGGCTTCGGCAGCTCGGCGATTGACCAACCCCTTCACGCGCTTGCCGCCGGCATTGACCCATTTCATAAGCTCGCCCGGCACAGCGTCATAGTCGCCGCCATTCAGTTTGTTCAGCAAAGTCGATTTGCCGAGGCGACCGGTGTTGAAATCGAACGAGACAAGCACGGCGAACTGGTTGTCGGAAAGCGGCACCTTAACGAGACGCAAGACCCGTTCCTCGAATGTCGCCAAATCCGCCCTCAGGATATCGTCTGCCTGCGCCTCGGAGATCACCATTCCCGGCGTCACCGCCGGAGCGCCCGCGGCGCTGGTATGGCCATAGCCGATGGTCCACACACCGGCGACGTCCCGATAGGCCTTCGTCTTCAGACCTTCCCACTGCTTGACGAGCGCAAGGCCCGCCGCGTTGATGCGTCGGTTCATGTTCATGTCGTTTGTCCTGTTTAGATTGGGAACCAGAAGCAACGGTAATGTGTTGCTACAGCGCCGCGCGTCTTATTAGAGGCGCAAAGATTGCTGCAGCACTTTGAATTGCTGCATGTTTCCTTAAATCGAATGGGATTTAAGGAAACGATCAAAGGGGAGATCTAGCCATGATGGATGCCGCATTCGTGAAGATGACCGCTTTGGTCATCGTGCTTGTCAGCTGTGTCATCATGGTGCAGCCCTACTGACAAGCGGCAATTCGCGGACAACATCTGTCGCGGCGCCTGCATCGCAGGGTCGCCGGTAACAGCCGCGTCCGACCGAATAGGACATGCGGACTCTCGCCGGTTTGGAGCCTTCCCAGGAAAAGTGCGAAGCGGTTTTCCGTCAGGAAATGCGTCGAGACAAAGAGATAGAGCGTTTCTACGACTCCGTTTAGACCGGAAACGCACTAGGAGACAGAGGGGGGCTTGGACGGCGACAACGAACCCAGCAACGTCTTGAGGCTTTCGCTGTCGGGTAGGCGTTTCTCGCCTCGGTCGTCACCGCATCTCGAGCGCAGGCCACGCAAGAACTGGGCGACATCGACGAGTTCACCGATCTCCACCCGCACCTGCGCCTCGATCGTCCTGTAGATCTCTTCGAGCTCTGCCGCTTCCCCCACATCGACAGAGCCGGAAAGGGTTGAAACCCTCGCCTTGAAATCATCCAGCAGCCCATCGAACTCGCTGGCGTCACGCGCAGCCTTGGCCTCCAGGCTCGCAATCAGCATGTCGAGAATATCCAAGTGCCGCCGCTCCACCGATTGCAGGTCGAAGGCCGCACGCAGGTCCTTGCGGGTGCGTTCGCCCTTGCGCAGATGGGCCTTGAGGCGGACGCCGTTCTCCGCGCAACGCCTCCTGATTTCATCAACGGAGAATTGGCCCTCCGCCAACTGGTCGAGAAAGGGCCGGATAAGCGCCGGTGGCGCAGTGATGTTCAGCGCTGCCGAATAGAGCGCCAAGTCGATCGAAGCATCCGGCATACGCTACCTCCGCCTCATAGGGGCCTCTGGACGCCAGACTAACAGCATCCCCAAAACGCAAGCGCAGTTTTGTCGACAATGCTTTCCTATTTGTTAAGCAGAATCACCGATCGTCCGCGTCGCGACATGAAAGTCGTCGGAGCAAGACCATGAGCTACGATTGGACCGGCGGACGCCGCCGCCGCATCACAGTGGCCAAGTACGGAGCCGCTCTCGCACTCGCGACACTTCTGGCAGTGCTTGCGGCCTCAATCGCCGTTTAGGCTCTGGACCCAATAATTTTGGCTGACATCTGATTTAGATTCTTCGCTGAAGGATCCGATGAGTGGTTTGTTCTTGTGGCTCTAGGGTCAAAACCCAATCAAGCCATTGAACATTCTTTGTTGCCATGATTCAATCACTCAACCAAAGGAGGACCATCTACAACCGGTTTCATCGCTGGTCGGCACGGGGAATATGGCGGCGGCTGGTTGAGGCTTTGGTCAAGTGTGGCGATGCGGATATTCATATGATCGATAGTACGACCGCCAAAGCGCATCGATCGGCAGCCGGAGGAAAAGGGGGGGCAGATGCGCATCCGTCATCTCGCCGATCTGGTTGACATTGACATTCACGTCCTTCGGCATCAGCGAGGCCACGGCCTTGAGAAAATCGTGCGGACTCTTTTCGATCAGCGCGTGGATCGCGGCCGCCCCCCGGCTCTCCCAGGCAACAAGCATGTCTTCGAGAAACAGCTCGCCGAGCTTGGTGCGCACCGCCTTGCGGGCGCGTGTCCGGACTGGTGTCGCCGCCCCCGGCACACGCGGCAGGAAGCGCCCGGTCTTCGGGTCCTTGGCTGGCTTACCGATGCTCATGATGATGGCTCCCATGCAGCGCCACGCGTCGATTTAAGGAAACATGCAGTAGCGCCGCAAAGCTCTCTAATGTCGCCCACGCACCCACGCGCCCGGCCATCGGCAATCAGGCAACAGCCACCCGATATCCACGGGGAATTGCATTCACCTACTTGACCTTAGGTTGTATTCTGTCACCAATACTAATTTACACGCAGCGCATTCGCGGCACGCTGGGCGGCCAAAGGCGCCTCGCAGCGGATATGACAGGCAGGTTGAAGACATAACACTTTCAAATCGCAGCATAATTTATCCGTTCGATCGATGCCGACTTTGAGGAATTATGCGATGAATAAGACGGGTGTCTGATGATCCAAAATGCAGTCAGAAGGTTGACGACCATTTTTAAGCCGCGGCTCTCCGCCGCAAATGTCTCGCCAAGGTTGCTCGAACTCGCCACGTCAGGAAATCTCGACGCCCAGGCGGCGCTCGGCGAAATCTATTTCAACGATGGCCGCAAGGAAAACTACGCTGCGTCCTACCACTGGAACGGCCAAGCCGCCCGCCAGGGCGACGCCGCATCGCAAGCCCGCCTGGCAGCGATCTACCACAAGGGCATCGGTGTCGAGCCCGACCAGCAGGAGGCACTTCGCTGGTTGCGGAGCGCCGCGCGCAAGGGTCATCACGGCGCCCGCCAGGTGATCGACAGGCGCAATCAGGACGACGGTGGCCCCGAACAGAACACGGCATCGGCCAGCCTGTGCGCAGCACTCGATCCCCGCGAAAGGCGCGAAGGACCCGTCGAAAGAAAGCCTGCGGAAAGCCTGTCAAATCAGGCGCTGGAGAGGGTCGAAGACGAACAGAGAGAAACTGGGCGCCGTTGAGTACAACGAGAGGTGTTGAGTACAACGAGAGGTGTCGCCCGGAAGGGCCGCCTGCCCCGCTAAAATGAAAAAGGCCGCTTCGATTACGAAACGACCATCCTGTAATATCCTTAGCCCGGTTCTAGGCGAATGGCAACCCTCTCGGACAAACTTTGTTCTATTTTCGTTCTTTTTTTGAGGCCGCACATTCCGGACCATGCCATCACGTGCGGCCAGGCGGTCTCAACGCGAAACTGACAAAGTCCCATCGACTTCGCCGACGGCTCCAAACGCAGATCGGACAACCAAAGCCCGCGTCCGGCCGATTAAACCGGATATCTTCAAACCGCTCGGAACAACCCACGCCCCGCCCTCGTTGTCCCTTCGGGCTCGACTTTTGCCTGCAGCCAATGCCGGTTCTCGAGGATGTGCAGGAATTTGGTTGTGCGCGTCCGATTGTGTTATCATCGCTGCCGGGAGGAGAATGTCATGGAGAATTTCTTCGCACTACTCGCCGTCGTCATCGGTTCTGCCGTGCTGGGGCTTGCCCTCGCCTACGGGATGCGCCGCCAGAGAGACAGCCACCCGCCACCCAAACACGACGACGCCACGCTGAAATTCTAGGCGCTTGCGCAAAAGTGTGAAGCGGTTTTGCGATAACGACATGCGCAAAAACAACGCTGAAACCGGAGTTGACCGCAACGTCGGTCCACATGACGCAAAAGCCGCGCCCGCCCGGATGAATTAGCCGCGGCCATCAACCAGGCAGCATTGTGCGCGAGCATCAGCACCTGCTTCGGTCGACATCGTGTCGTCGCCCCGGGCGGAAATGCGCGTCAGCGAAAAGTCCGTCGCTCGAAGCTCATCACCCGCTGGGTCGTCGTCTTCCTCTGAGAGAAGGTCGATCATTTCCGCGCGGTGATATTTCGTCCCGGACGCTCCGAACTCGACAAAGCCCTCGGCCAGCAGCACCTCGACGGCCGCTCTTGAGCGACGCAGCTCCGGACGATGAAGCGCCTCCTCGAGTGCCCGGATCTCGTCAATATGAACGGCAAAATCGGCCATGTCTCACGCGCTTCCATCAGGGGTCATCGGGGACACCATGCACTCTACAGCGCCGCGCGTATTATCAGACGCGCAAAGGTCGCTGTAACACTTTGAGTTACTGCATGTTTTTATCCTTAAATCGAATAGGATTTAAGGAAACATGCAGTAGGTCACCGGCAATCCAGCGAGGAGGCGCGTCCATCGTCTGTGGGGCTCGGTTCGGCCTGGCAGCTCAAGTAAAAGCGCGCGCCGCGACCGAACGAAGCGTCTGGCAGGTCCCGAGGAAACCCGCCGATCGCAGCCGATCGGCGGGTTCTCTTTCAGCTCAATAATACGGCGAGTAGCACTGCTGCCGCGGTCCGCCATAGGGCTGGAACGAGTTGTCCCAGGCGCGGTAGGAGCGGTAGCGGTCATAGCACCAGCTGGCATGACGCTGGTTCACACCGGACTCGACGCGGCGTGGCGGAGCAGCGATCGCACCGCCGATGATGGCGCCGGCGCCGAAGGCTGCCAGCGGATACCACCAGCCGTCATTGTGGCGACGATAGCCGTCGCGATAGCCGCGGTAGCCGCGGTGACCATTGTACCAGCCATAGCGGTATCCGCCGCCATGCCAGCCCGGCCGCGGGCGGTAGCCGCCATCCCAGTGCGGACGCGGACGGTAGCCGCCGTGCCAACCTGGGCGCGGCCGATATCCGCCATGGTTCCAACCCGGCCGCGGACGATGTCTGTCGCCGCCCCATTCGCGATTCTGTACCCTGTCCATGTCACTCTGCTGCGTCAGCTGAACGGCTGCAACCGGCATGGCATTCGCAGGCGTGTAGCTCGTCAGAGCCGTCACCGCCGCAAGGATCACAATGCCTATCTTCTTCATCTCGATACCTATCCGTTTCGAACAGGCGCAAGCTATGTCCCCCTGACGTGAACCCATGGTGAATGCGTCCTTCGTCATATTATCATTTAAAAACATAGAGATATGAACGACAGGTCATCACACTCGGAAACCAGCGCGACAGCGCAGCCGATCTCGTCGCCAGCGCATCTCGCCATCCGCGGCAATCGCCATATCTTTACGAAGATGTCTTCCCTGCGCTGGTCGACGACACCACCTGAGCACTCGGCCAGGCGTTGCGGAAACGCTGCGCTCCCTCTCTGCGTGGGGTTCACGCAGTGCCGCGACGGTGTGCGGAAAAAAGTTTCGGCGAAATGTCGGCCCCGTCGTCGGCCGATCGTCATTCAGGCAGAGAGGTCGTTGTGGCTTCGTCGATCAAAGGAGAAAAGACCATGCGCGTGATAGTTATGGTGAAGGCGACCGAGGATAGCGAAGCGGGCAAGATGCCTTCGACCGAGTTGCTCGATGCCATGGGCAAGTTCAACGAAGAACTGGTCAACGCCGGCATCATGCAGGCGGGCGAAGGCCTGCATCCCTCGTCCAGGGGCAAGCGCGTCGCCTTCGACGGCGCAAGCCGCCTCGTCATCGACGGCCCCTTCACCGAGACCAAGGAGCTGGTCGCCGGCTTCTGGATCTGGCAGGTCAAGGACATGGACGAGGCGATCGCCTGGGTGAAGCGCTGCCCCAACCCGATGCCGGGCCCGAGCGAAATCGAAATCCGCCCAGTCTTCGAGGCCGCCGATTTCGGCGACCTGATCACCCCGGAGATCGCCGAGCGCGACGACCGCCTGCGCGAACGCATCGGCGGCAATTGAGAGCGTCTTAGACCGGCAATGCATTGCGGAGAGCTGGGGTTCTAACGAATCCCGGCTGTCGACACCAGCATTGAGCACGCCATCTTCCCGGGTACGTCTTTGCCGCCTGTGCCTGGCTATCATCTGACGGCAAATCCGCCGCCGCTCGGGCCTGCGCCGTCAGCCTGCTGTACCGTTTCTCACAATCGTGTGCCAGGCAACAAGCCGTTTTAGTTGTTCCTTATTTCACCAACGTGTTCTTGTAGATGATGCCGTCCTTCATGATGATCTTGAAGTTGTTGGAGGGATCGGCCACCAGGTCGATGTTGCCCAACGGGTCGCCGTCGACGAGCAGGAGATCGGCAAGCGCGCCCTCCTCGATCACGCCGAGCTTTCCCGGATAGGGATTGCGCGGGCCGGATAGCGCCAGCAACTCCGCATTAGTCCCAGTCGCCATGGAGAGCGCTTCGGCAGGCGTGTACCAGCGAACGAGGGAGGCGAGGATCGCCCCCTGCTGCTGCGCCAATGCGCGGGAGAACAAGACATCGGTGCCCCACGCCGTCTTGATCTTGTACTTCTTCGCCAGCTCGTAGGTTCTGCCGATGCCGGGCCACACCTCATCTGCCTTGGCCCGCTCGACCGATCCCTCAGGAAAGCCTTGCCGCAACAACTCGGGAAGCGGTTGCAGGCTTAGCCAGATGCCCTTGTCGGCAATCAGCTTGGCGGTTTCCTCATCCATGAGGAAGCCGTGTTCGATGCACTTCACGCCGGCGGCAATCGCTGTCTTGATCGCATGCGACGTGAAGGCGTGTGCCGCAACGTAGGTGCCCCAATTGTCGGCTATTTCGACCGCGGCCCGCAGCTCAGCCTCGGTAAAGGTAGTTACATCCAGCGGGCTGTGGGGTGACGACACGCCGCCACCTGCCGTCATCTTGACCAGCGCCGCGCCCTGCATCAGTTGCTCACGGACCCGCATGCGCACCTCGTCGGGGCTGTCGACGACGATGCTCCCGCCGATCTGCTCCATGCGGGTGAGCGGGCCGCCGATCACCCGCGGCAGGTCGGTCATCTGGCGGAAGTCTCCATGCCCGCTGGTCACGGTGATCATGGCGCCGGAGGGGTAGATGCGCGGGCCCTCGACAATACCGGCGTCTATCGCGCGCTTCAGACCGAACACCGGCCCTCCAACATCGCGGACGGTGGTGAAGCCACGCATCAGTGTGTCCGTCGCCTCGTCGCCGGCCACAAGATTGTTGAAGCCGACGTCGCCGAACGATTCTGCAGGAGTGGACCGGGCCAGCATTGCGTGCCAATGCGCATCGATAAGACCCGGCATCAGCGTTCGGCCGTTCCCGGCAATGCGCTGGGCACCCTCCGCTTCGACAGGGCTTGTCGAGATCCGAGTGATCACATTGCCTTTGACCAGTACATTCGACGGAGCCGAAAGCGAGGTCGCTCCTTTTCCATCGAAAATGCGGACGTTCTCGAAAAGCACATCATCCGCCCACGCAGCCGGGCAGGCTCCGAGCACGAGAACTGCCGCAATCCACCGCCTGCGGGACAGCAGCACCATGAAAGCTGTGCGGACACAAGCGTACACGGCTACGGCGTGGGACAAGGCACGCGTCACAAACGTGGCTTTCATCAACTCCTGCGATTCGAAAGAATTGATACACACGGCGATTCTCCAACCTTGAGGAAGGGATGGGTCGTGGCACACGAGAGAAAGTTGCAGCATCCATTGCGATGGGCCGAGGCGCGAGCCACCGCTCGTCCATGCACTTGCAAGGCCATGTTCGCAGTCAGGCCGATCGCCATTCGGCACCAAACAATATCAACGTCTGCTTTTAGGTACAAGCAGACGTTGATGACGCAAGCCGAAGCGTCGCCATGGATCATGGTTGCACCAAGGCCATCGCGGCGCGATTCCGCCTCACCCTACAGCCCAGCGCGCCTTATCAGACGCGCAAAGGTCGCTGGATCCCGGCCACAGGGACGAGGATAAGGTCAACGGGGTCACTCCCAGGCATTATCAGCAATTGCCCGGAGCCTAGGGGGCCTGCCTGAGACCGCTCCCTCGGCAACAGGCGCGCGCCACTCAAACCGCCTCCCTCTCCCTGGAAAGCCCGAGATGCCAGTGCAGTTCGGTCAGGCCGCGCTTCAGCCAGGCCAGTTGCGGTTCCGGCATGGTGCGCAGCACCTCGTAGTCCATGACGCAGACGTTGAAGACCGTGGTCTTCACCCGCGGCCCTTCCGGCAGCTTCAGAAGCACGCCCTCGAGCTCCATCATCCGGTTGGTCGCAGCCATTGCGGCCCGGGTGCGCTCGGTCGTCTCGCCTTCGAAACCCTTGACGCTGAACAGCGACTGCGCCCGCACGCTTGGGAAGGGAATGCCGGTCAGGCTGTAATAGCGCGCCATCTGCCGGGCATACTCGTCGCCAGCCGCGCGTTCGTGTGCGGTCAGCTTGCCGTCGAGAAACATCCGGCCGAGTGTGTAGCCGGCAAAGGGACTGCCGACATCGACGCCCTTCGCTCCTGAAAAGTGGTGACTTTGCCGTGCGGCGATGGCGACCGAGCGCACCTCTCTTTCGGTTTCGCCATGCTTGATCTGCCCGCCGGGATAGCGCGCCACATCGGCCTTGCGCGGCCGGCCCGCCTTGCCTGCCCGCTTGGCCGCGGCAATGCGGGTGCTCGCCTCGAAAATACGTGTTCGTCAGTGCGTCCATCGTGCACCGGGCCTGGCACCGCCACACCCGCCCGATGGCGACGGCGAGCAGAGACTGCAGCCCGCCACCGGCGATAGCCGGCGACCCACCAGCCGAAGCTGGCGATAGTCCGCCGCCCAAGCCACCCCGTCCCGTCGCCGCCGATCGCGATCGCCCGTGGACCGGGCCACGATCCGTCAGGCCGACCGCTCAGAGAGCGGCTCATCGCTTCGCCCTGCCCTTGTTGACCGCGTGCAGCACCGAGGTGTGGTCGCGCCGGAAGATGCGGCCGAGCGCCGGAAGCGAAAGGTCCTCCCGCTCGTCATAAACCGCCGCCATGCAGCGGTGGCGCGGCTCCACCAGCCGGCGCTCCCGGCGAACCCCGATCACATCGGCCCAGCCGATGCCGGGATAGGCAATGAGCACCTCCTCGACGATCTCGCGCACCGGTCGGCGGCTGAAGAGGCCGCCCTCGCCGTCGGCATTCGTGCCGCAGAGCAGCTGCGCTTGCGACAGGATCCGCGCTTCAGCGTCGGCAAGCGCAAGCTCCAGCTCCAGCACCCGCAGCCGCTGCGCCTTCACATGGGCGCTGAGCGCGCCGAGCAACGCGTCGGGCGTTGGCGCCTGCGGCGGCTCGCTTTCGCCGGCATTTCCGCTGGTCGTGCAGTCCGCCGTCCGCGTTTCCAAAGAATGCGGCTCGGCATCCGGCCCGCCCCTCCTGCCGCGCGCGGTGCCGACGCTGCCGGACCCCTTCTGGGCGAGCTGCTCGCCCGTCGGCATCGTCGAATATCTCGTTTCAGGCTGCATCGCTCGCCACCTCCATGGTCAAATCCATCGCCGCCCCACGCCCTGCGGGATGGGCCATCTCGCGTTCCAGCCTCACTCGATAGGCGCGCTGTTCGGTCGTAATGGTGGCTGCATCGGGAAGCCCGATCATCTCAGCCAGCACCCCGGCCCGCGAGACCGCTGGCGCCTCGCTTGGCATGGCCTTGGCCGCCTTGACCGCCGCCTGCTCGGCACGAAACTGGCGAAGCCGCACCCTCACCCGCTCGCGGATCTCGGGCGAGCGCTCAGGCACTGGCCCTGTCGGGTTCAGCGCCACGGCGAGGTCGCGTCTGCGCGCCAGTTCGGCGCGCGTCGCTGCTGCCTCGCTCTTGGCCAGCGCCGCCAGCACTGGCGGCTTCGGAATCGTGCCCAGAAGCACGTTGGCGTTGGCGGCATAGTCGCCGCGGATCAGCTTCTGCGTCGCTACCGAAAGCCCGCAAGCGGGCACCCCCGCCAGCGCATATTGGTAGACAGGCAGAAGTTTTCGGGGATCGATGCCCTGCGGCATGGTCATGCCGGCCGTCTGCATCACGTTGAGGCTGCGCAGGATCGCATCGTCGCTTGCCGGCGCCAGCCGTTCAGTGAGCGCGGTAATCTCCCGGCTCAAGGTCGAATATCGGTTTGTTGATAAGGTCGTCATTTCCAAGGTTTCCATTGAGTTCTCGCTCTATCGCTTGTCGGCATTCCCGCTGGTGGCGGGCAAAGGCGCTTTCGCGCGGCGGCGCCTGTGGCCTGTGATCCTTGCGCGGCCTTGCGGCATTGCGCATCCGGTTGCGCCAGGTGGCGAGCCAGTCGAGCTTGGCCGCGTCCCGACCGGATTTCGCCGTCCAGTAATCCCGGAATTTTTCAAGCTCCAGCTCCACCTGGGCCGCGCCGAAGCCCAGCCGGGCGGCAAAATCCCGGTCCGGCTCGAATTGCTCGGGAAGGCGCGTGGCGCGCCTGCCACCTGGCACAGGACGCCGCGGCGCAAGGGTTTGGGTGTTGTCGGGAGAGTTAATTTCTTTAGGGGGTGCGGGGGATCTTTCTTTATCAGAGAGGGGGACGCCGTCCGTCGCCGTGACGACCTGTGACGTCACGTGAGCGCGGCGGCGCTGTTGCCGTTCGCGATCGCTGGCCCGGCGTTTGTCGATGCCCGATTGCTGGCCGGCCTCCGCCGCACGCACCGCACACAGGATCATCTCCGGCGTCGCGCCGCACTGGACCGGAGCCTCGACGATCGATGTGATGCGCATCGCCTAGTCCTCGCTCGCAAGGGCTAGAGAATTTCCAGGAAAAGTACGAAGCGGTTTTCCGTCAGGAAATGCGTAAAAACAAAGAGATAGAGCGTTTGTTCGGTTCCGTTTAAATCGGAAACGCTCTAGCGCCACGCGGACGAAAACACCGCGATGCCGCTGCGGCAAAAGCCGCTGCACAAACCTGTTGATCCGGCCGGCGATGGCGCGCGGTCGAACAGGCTGGGCAAGCGTCGCCAAGATCCCGCTCGCAGACGAAAGGACACGACCATCCACCGGCACGACAACGGCAGGCACGCCGCCTCGCCGCAACGACCGGTCCGCCATGGCGCTACGGTCGTGCACGCGCCGGCTCGACCAAACGCTCGCACCCGCCACCCATCTCCGCGGCCATTTCTCCGCCGACAGGACCGACGCACAAAGAAATCTCTGCAAACTCACTTCTCGCATCACGTCGCTCCTCATGATTGTCGGCACAGGTTCGCGTCGCCCAAACCGACGATCGCTCTTCGTGCCCTGCACCTGGTCTGACTTTCCTCCGCGCCCTCGCCGGCAAGCCGTCTGAAACCCCGCCTGCAGCCTGCTGGGCGGGACTGGGTTCGGCCACGTGACCGTGGCGCTGGAGCGCTGCGCGTCCGGTATGCCCCGGCATCCACGATGCCCTGGCACCCCCCATGACGCACAAACCGCTCCAGCCTTTCGAACCCGCGCATGATCACGCACCGAGATCGCATCCGATCGTCGGGGGCATGCGTCAGAAACGGTTTGCCGGCGCCGAAATGGAAGCGAGGGGCCACCGGGGAGGAGGTGGGCAGCAGCCCCTCGCTGTGATCGCCGCTGCGGCTGCGCCCGCGCGCCGGATCGGCACGCAAGGGACGCTGCAGCCGCGCCGCATGGCACCGAAAAGATCGGGGGCAGCAGCAGGACGACGATCAGTCTCTTCCACAGCGCCGCGCGTCTTGTTAGACGCGCAAATGTCGCTGTATCCCTTTGAATTGCTGCATGTTTTCGTCCCTAATCGAATACGATTTAAGGAACATGCAGTAGGGCCTCACCCGTCGTTGCCGACGAACCAATGGCCTACAATTCCCTGGCCTCTTCCCGTTCACCTGAGGGAGGGAGCCATTCCCCACCTCGCCTTCAGCCGGCGACAGAGCCACCGACAAAGGCGATGACGACTGTCGGACCGGACATCACGATTTCCTCCTGTCTCGCCAGACCGGCGCGAACGCCTCGTCGAGCTCGCGTTGCAATGCCTCGAAGTCGAGACCCGGCAGGTCCTCCTTGCCCGGCAGGTCCCTCTTGCCCGGTGCGTCCCCCTTGCCGATCAGCTCGAGCCCCGGCGCCAGCTTCATCCGGCCCGCGAGAAGCGCCATGCCCCACCGCCTAAGCCGGCCGGCCAGCCCGGCCTCACCGACCGCCCTCCTCCTGCCCGTGCGCTGCCTGCCGCAGCCAAGCGCCGGGCTGGCAGCCCAGCTGAAGGCGGCGAGCGTCACCGAGGTGGCGGAAAAGGCTGCAAGCCCGGCGAAAACAGGATTGCCGAGAAGCGTGTCCGTCACGTGCTCAAGCATGTGCCACCTCCACCACGACGATTGCCCTTGCCCGGTTTTTCAGCCGGCGGATAACGCCGCGCTCCTCCATCGCCGCCACCATCCGCGAGATGCCGGATTTCGATGACAGACCCAGATGGTCCTTCATCTCGTCGAACGTCGGCGAGACCCCGCCCTTGTCGGCGCTGTAGCAGCGAATGAATCTGAGCAGCTCGTTCTGCCGCAGCGTCAGGCCGAGCGGCTGGCGCGTGGCGCGCCTGGTTGTCCTTGATGCGATTCTGGTGGCAGTCATCGGCTCACTCCAGCAAGCAGGCAGTCATCGTCGATGCGGCCCGCCGCGTTACCCCGTCGGTCACACCCGCCCGCGAAGCACGAGGCGTCGCGCCTGGCATGCCCGGCAAAGTGCCAGCCGGCCCGCTCCAGGCTGGAGCCGCGACCGAAAATGTCGGCCTCGTAAAGTTCGATTGACTGTTCGTTTCCGTTCATATCCTATCAATAATAGGATCGTATCGTTTTATCAAGAGGAAAAATCCTATTGGACGTAGGAAGCGGAATCTGGGATGCCATTGCCATGGATCAATTGCGGCGCCTTATCCGGGAAGCAGTCGACGCGAAGAGGACGACCTACAAGGATCTGTCCATCGCGATCGGGAAGAACCACGCCTATATCCAGCAGTTCGTCGAGCGCGAGAGCCCGCGCGAACTGCGCGAACGTGACGTGCGCACCATCACCGACCTGATCAGCGCGACGCCGGACGCGGGCGAAACCGGCCAACCCCGCAACGCCACCGGTTTCAATCCGCAGATCGTGCCCGGCGAGCAGCTCGTCGGCCATCGCGACCTGCCGATTTTCGTTGCCGCCCAGGGCGGCGACGGCCATGTGATCGTCACCTTCGATGCGGTCGAATACGTCAAGCGCCCCTCGGTGCTCGAAGGCGTCAAGGGCGCCTATGGCATCTACCTCACCGGCACCTCGATGATTCCGGCCTATGAGCCCGGCGACATGGCGCTGGTGCATCCGCACCTGCCGCCGGCGCGCGACAAGGATGTCGTGCTCTACCACGTGCCACCCGCCAACGACGCCGAGGCGATCATCAAGCGCCTGGTGTCGTTCAACGACCGGGAATGGACGCTGAAGCAGTACAATCCCTATCTGGAATTCACCGAGAGCCGGGTGGAATGGTCCTTCTGCCACCGGGTCGTGGGCAAATACAGCGCCCGCTGACGCTGCGCAGGCATCGCCCGCCAGCCGCCGCCCGGAACACCGCTCCGCAACAGCTTCAAAAGTAATAGCTTTTCGAAAATGGCGCCTGCTTGACGCTACGTCATGCGCGAGAGCAGCCGGCGATAAGGATAAAAACATGCAGCAATTCAAAGCGCTACAGCGACCTTTGCGCGTCTAATAAGACGCGCGGCGCTGGAGTGCACTGTCAGCAGCGGAGCACGCAGCCGAAATGGCACGCCGCCGAGAGGAAGCCGGCACGCAGTAAAAATCCCGGGAACCGGCGCGTGCAACGTGGCCGCCGGCAGACACGGCGCCGGCTCGCATGACAGTTGGGAAGCCTTAAGCGGCCCACCGGCGCCCAAGCGCCCGCCCACACAACGCACCCCGCCGCCTGGGACACCGGAAAAGAACGCGAGACCGACGGACAGGCCCGTCTCACGCAATTGCCGATCCGTCTATGCGGCCATGATCTCCTGCATCTCGGACGGCAGGTCGCCGCCGATAAAAAGGATGGTCGCGTCTTCGAATTCGCCGGTCGACAGATCCCCTGCCCGGCTGAATGCGACAACGCCCACCTTGGTCGATGCCAGCCTTTCGGCCAGCCGGAGCGCGTGATCGGCCCCTGTCGCCTGCACCGGAGTGTCGGCGAGCAAGGCACCCCGATTTCCCCGCGTAAAGCTCTGAACGACGAAGTTTGTGACCATGTCATGCTCCTCTCTGCCACCTGCAATGGCAGCCCTAAGCTGACTCAATCTTCCGAACAAAACAAGAACAAACAGAAGGATATCGACAGGCCAGTCAGAAAAATCCTGCCGAATATATTTTTCCTATTGATGGATAAATAGGATTTTCCCTATTATGTGACCATCAATTGAAAACGAGGAAAGCCGGATCCGGCAGCGCGCCTCAAGGCTCGTGCCGGCCCTTCCTGCTGTTTCGCCAGGGAGAAGGCATGACAGTGACATCAGTACGAGAAGGTAAGCTTGTCAGCCCCTTCACCCAGAGCCGCGAGATCATCCTCGCGGTCACCATGCTCGGGCGCGGCCATTTCATCGAGGAAAGCGATTGCATCGGCACCATCTTTGCGACTGCCGCCGATTGGCTGAGGGCCCATGACGGCGAGCACGCCACCAAGCTCATCCGCTTCGATCTCGAAGCGCTCTCCGGCGAAGACATCTCCGAGACCGTCGCCGACGCCTGGCTCGACGATTTCGATCGCACCCCTGACGATGAACACCTCCTGCCCGCCTTCGTGCGCACGTCTGAGGCGTGGGAACGCTGGTGCGCGGATTTCGAGGCGCCGGGTGGTGGCCTCCGCCAGGCCGCTCCCTTCTGCCAGCCGGGCCACGGCACGCTCAATCACCGCCAGCAGTTCGGACCCCAGCCCTGATGGATATCGCACTCGACAAATCGGCCCTCTTCGCCGCCATGGAAGCCTTCTGGCAAACGGAAGACGGCAACGACAAGGGCGTCGAGGCAGCCGTAACAGCCTATATCGAGCGCATGGGCCTTGCCCCATTCAACGAGATGGCCACCCGCAAGCGCGCCACCCTTGCCGCCGCCACTGCTCGCCAGCCTGATGCGGCGCGGCGCTGATCACTCGTTCGCATCTGTTCCACCACTTGAGGGTCGAGCAACGACCCGCCCTCATCACCCAAAATGCCAGCTCAAATACCGATCTTGGCTGCCCGTGCGATCGCTCTTCATTCCCGTCTCAGACATTCGTCCCGCTGTACGCTTCTGAAAATCCGCCATGGAAAAAGATGCGCTGGCCGCCTAAAGCTAGGCGTCGTGCCCGCATCTCGCTCGGCGGATTCTTTACGCCCTGACTCGACCACATCCGGATTCGTTGATGAAAATCAGAAGCGCCACCATCGCCGACTACGACAGCCTGGTCGCTCTCGATACGATTGCGGCTGGCGACCCCGAGCGCCGTGATCATATCAGGGCGTGGATAGAGACAGGCTGCTGCTACGTGGCCGAGACGGACAAATCCGTCGGAGCCTATGGTGTCCTGGCCTACCATTTCTTCGGCAACGGCTTCATTGAAATGGTCATGGTCGGCGCGCAGTTTCGTCGCCAGGGCCTCGGAATGGCGCTCGTCGAACATTTCAAGAGCATATGCGCAACGCCGAAGATCTTCACATCGACGAACCAGTCCAACAGGCAAATGCAGCAGCTCCTGAGCGGCGCCGGTTTTCACACAAGCGGGTACATCGACAACCTCGATGAAAACGACCCCGAAATCGTGTTCTGTTTCCGCGCCGCATAGAGCATTTCCAGGAAATGTGCGAAGCGGTTTTCCGTCAGGAAATGCGTGAAAACAAAGCGCTGCAGCGGTTCTGAGACTAGAAACACCCTTGGCCGGCCGTAGAGAGGCGTTGAACGTGACAGCCTTTGGGGGACGCTCCACGCCACGCCCTGATATTGCCGAAATCCCCCGCTTCATCGAAACAGACATCGACACGCCCATCGCGCCGGGACCGCAGATGATGCCCATCGAAACGAATCCGCCACTGCTGAACGAAGAAGACCTGCGCAATATTGCGCTCTGGGCTGCCGTTTGCGCCGAACGCGCCCTCCCCATTTTCGAGACGGAGGCCCCTGATGATACCCGCCCGCGCGCAGCTCTCTCGGCCATCCGCGCCTTTGCGCAAGGCGGTGCGCGGACTGCAGCGCTGCGCAAGCTAGCCTGGGCGGCCAATTCCGCTGCACGCGAGGCCGGCGATCCCGCAGCCTCCGCCGCCGCCCGCGCCGCAATGGCTGCCGCCGGATCCGCCTACGCCCATCCGATCGCCACCCCTCACCAGGTCAACCACATCCTTGGCCCGGCAGCCTACGGCGCGCAAGCCGCAGCGCTCGCCGCCGTCGATCCGGCCGGCATCATCGAAGCGGAAGTCCGCTGGGCGATCGCGCAGGCACCACCCGAAGTCCGGCACATCGTGCAGCGAATGCCGGCGCGCGCACCAAGCAAGGGCCAGTTCCACGCGCTGCTCTACCGGCTTGATAGGGGCTTGCGCCAATGACAAAAGTTGCGTCGCGCCCGACGGAGTAAGCGGTATGGAAACAGTAGAACACAAGGTCCCCTATTTCAGCCAATGGGAAAGCCCGGAGATGACATTGGCGGTTCTGTCGGAGGGTGCGGCGGCCCTTCACCGCGATCCGCTCTGGCGCAACTCGGGCGCTGAGACGATTGAGGAATATGCGCGCTGGGCGGTGAATGTCTGCGGCATGGCCTGCCTGAAGATGATCCTGGCCGCACGCGGCGAGTTGCACCCGATCCTGTCGCTTGCGCGCGGCTGCACCGACTATGGCGGCTATGTCGTCAACGAGGCCGATGCCTCGATCAAGGGACTGATCTACGCTCCCTTCGTGTCTTTCGTCGGCGAGCGCTTCGGGCTTGCCGCCGAAACGCTGACCAACATCCCGACGACGGACATTCCGGAGGTGCTTTCCGAAGGCCGCTTCTTCATCGCTTCGGTCAGCAGCGCCATACGGTGGCCGCAGCGCGAGCCGCCTTCAAAAGGCGGACACCTCGTGCTGGTAACGGCCGCCTCGCGCGAGAGCGTCCGGTTTCACAATCCTTCCGGCCATGACCGGGCCAATCAAGCCGATGTCGTCGTGCCGCTTTCCACCTTCGACCGTTTCTTCGCCAATCGCGGTATCGCCGTCAGCTGCTGATCTCGCACCCAGCCCAAAGAACTACCCAATAAAGGCAGGCAGCAATCATATGCGAAAATGCTAATAATCAGGTGGGGCAGGAACAGAGGGGAATTACTTTATGCCACGCCTAGCACAATTGTATTTCAAGACAGCGATCATCTTTCTGATCATCGGCATATCGATGGGCCTGCACATGGCCATCGGCCAGGATCACAGCGCGATCGGCGCCCACGCCCATGCAAACCTTTTGGGATGGGTGACGATGGCGATCTTCGGTGGTTACCACGCGCTGAACCCGGCCAAGGCGCAGAAGCGTCTGGCGATGATCCAGTACTGCGTCTACACCGCCGGCGTCGCGCTGCTGGTGCCGTCGCTGTACCTGATGCTGACCGGCAGCCCGCAACTGGAGCCGGTGGTCGCCATCGCGTCGGTCATCACCTTCATCGGCGTGCTCCTGTTTGCGGCCATCATCTTTGGCAGCAGCGAGACGGTGACGCGGCCGACCGCGGTGCCGTCGCGCTAAAGCATTTCAAGGAAAAGTGCGAAGCGGTTTTCCGTCAGGAAATGCGTAAAAACAAAGAGCCATAGCGTTCTGCGGCTCAGTCTAAACGGGAAACGCTCCAGCGCATTTCCAGGAAAAGTGCGAAGCGGTTTTCGTAAAAAACAAGGAGCTAGCGCGTTTCCGTCTTTACCGGAACCGCGCTGGCTCGCAAAGACGCGCGGCCGTCTCCCGGTGGCAAGGCCGGGCGCTCTTTACTGAGCGCTCGCCTTCAGCACCCGATACGTCGCATTGTCGAGAGCAAGGCCGGTCTCGGTGCCGTCCTTCTGGAATCCGCGCACCGTGTTCCCGCAGGCCGTCAGCGAAAGCAGCACCGGACACACCAGCGCGATGGTGGCCCTGGACATCCTCATCTCCGTCTTGATTTGCCTCGCCTGACGAGATGACGCGCCCGCTGGTAAAATCAACGTGTCCGACAACAAAAACAAGGACTAAACCAGTTTCGTGCCGGCACCGCCCACTCGACACCTTCCGAAACTTGGAGCACTCTTAAACCTGTCGTTCGAGAGGATTTCATGATCAGGCTTATGCGAAGGAGTGGCACCCCTTTGGAGCTAGAGGCAAGCCAGGTGCTGCGCATCCGCAAGACGGATCCGCGCCTCGATGACGGTCTCGGCAACACGCTGATCAATGCCGGCCAGACCTTTTTCGTCCAGGAGGAGGCAGCGGCCGTCGCCGCTGCCGTCAAGGCCGAGCTGCCATCCCTCTATCGTTTCACCCATCGCATCGGCGCGCCGGTCTGGGTCAATGTGCACGCGGCCAAGGGGCCAATGCCGCTTGCGCCCAACCACCGCGTGCCTGGCCTAGGGTCAGCGCTGGATATCGGCGGCAAGCGCCAATATGTCCGCGAAAGCCCGGAAGAGGTCAGAAGCGCGATCGCGGCGGCGGGCGGTGATGTGCAGCCGATCCCGGACGAAGGCCTCTGGGTTCAGGGAAGAGAGACGCTGAGGGAGATCCTGGGCAGCCTCGAGGCCTGGGACGAGGAATTGACGACGCCGGAATAGGCCCGCCACCTGTCTCGCCCCGGCGGCCCTGAGCCGTACTGCCGGCCCGCGCAACCGCGCCGCTACAGCTCGCCCGTCGTATTTATTTCATCAGGCGTACCGGAATCGCCGAATCGGACCTTCCCCAGCCCAAGGTCGGCATAGTATTTACCGTACCGCGCAGTACGTTCCTTTATGAACTGCGCTTCCCCGCACCCTGAGCCATTTTGGGTGCTTGCTTGCCCCGCCATCGCGCGGGGCTTTTTCTTACCGGGCGCAGAACCTTTCCAGGAAAAGTGCGAAGCGGTTTTCCGTTAGGAAATGCGAAAAACAAAGAGACCGAGCCCTTCCAGGAAAAATGCGAAGCGGTTTTCGTCCGTCGATGACGGAAACATTTCAATCGACCTTGAAGACGGCATCGCCGGCGAAGACGATGACATATTGCCCCTCCGTCGTCGGCTCGCTTGCCCAGTCCGAAAGCTGCCGCCAATAGGGCTCGCGTCTCCAGATATCGGGGAAGTCCGGATCGACAAGCACGGTGATCTGCGGCCCCTGCCGATAGATCATCATGTGCGAATTCGCAGGATCCCATTCGGGCCCGAGCCGCTCATCCGTCATCCATAGACAGAGAAAATCGCGGCAAAGCTGCGGCCGCCGCTGATAGATCCGGCAGCCCTTGCCCTCGACGCAATTCTCACACCATTCGTTGGCCGGCTTTGCCAGCGCATCGATATCCGGCAGCCGGCAACAGAGCGTGCAGGTGCCGCAGGCGCGATCGGCAAGGAAGGTCTGGTTCATGCGCGGGTCCGTATCATCTCGCTGACGGCGGCGACAGAAAATTCGATATGTCCGCCAGTGTCGGCGCCGCAGCCCTCGTCACCTCAAACGACAACGCTACCGGCCATGAACGCCAGCACCAGGAAGATCAGGAAGACGATCAAAGCAAGATAGAACAGGATCTTGGCGATGCCCGCCGTTGCCGACGAAACGCCGGAGAAGCCGAGAAAGCCGGCGATCAATGAAACGACGAAGAAGATCAGCGCCCACTTGAGCATCGCAAATACTCCTGTTTGGTTGTCGCTACGGAAAGTCGAATCCCGGCAAAAAGTTCCCGTCCGCGTGGCATTCCCGGTGATGCGCTTTACCTCGCAAAGCGTCGGAGATACGGCCCTTGCCCTTGCGTTACTCCGCAGGCTTAGTCAGCAAACGGGGTCGATACTCAGATAAGGCTAATGTCCCGGTTCCGCCCCGCATTGTAGGATATGCCCACGGTTGCGACCCTGGGGGCGGCAATGTTTCTGCAACGAACCGAAATCCGCGAGCACACGATAGAGGTGCGGGAGTTCGTTGGCGAAGGCAGCGTCGAAATCGACGAGCGCATCCTGTTCGATGACGAGGATTCCCACATCGTTCTGCTTCTGGAGATCCTGGCCGGCGACGTCACCTTCACGCTCAGGGGCCCGGATGTCGCAAACCTGGCCAGGGATTTCGCCGATCGCGTGCGGCTCTATATCATACCCCCCGCGCGGCGGGCCTACGATGCCTTTCTGGAGATCCGCGCCCGACCCGGCAGCCGGTTTCGCGCCATCATCGCTCGCATCGGCAGCGCCTTTGTCAGTGCCGCCAGCGAGTTGTCCTGCCGCGCCTGCAAGCAGGTCTGCAAGCTCCTGGCTTCCACCGTGCTCGCCTATGTCGGCGTCCCCAACCCGGAAGATCTGACGCGGGGTGAGGTGCTGCACATCACCGCCGAGCAGTCGTACGAACTCGACGAGGGGCTCGGTCATGCCGCCATCCACGGCCCGCTGGCGGAAGGCCCGATCGGAACGTTCCTTGCCCTATTTGCCGACAACGTCAGGAGTGTCGTCTGGTCCGCATTGCAGTCCGCGCAGCAAGTCTTCGAGCCGCCCGACAGGACCTATACATTCGCCTGCAGACGCCTCGGTTGCTGCCCATAAACCGCTGAACGCCGGCGCCGTGGGCGCAACGGCGCCTCGCGGTCCGGAAAGCCGCCGCCCGCGATCGCGGCCCGACAATGGAAAGCCGGCGTCGGCGCTCGCCATTGGTCTATCATTCCAGCGATTTTCCGATTTCATTGCTACCGCATGTTTCCTTAAACCCTATCCGGCTTAGGGACAAAAACATGCAGCATTCAAAGCTACAGCGACCTTTGCGCGTCCAACAGGATGCGCGGCGCTGTAGGGCCCAACCAGCATTGCAAGACGCTGCTCCGCCCCAGACCCGGAGCCCAGCCCCGGAGCCATGAGAACTTAACGAACAGTTCCAATGAACGCACGTGTCGTCAGTCCCTTGAGAACCCTTCGATCAAACCTGTCCTTCGTCCATGATGGCCCTTCGGCTTGCGCCTACCGGGGCCATCATGGATTATCAGACGATGCTCTTTCACGCATGCGCATGCGGATCGTGGCGATGCGCCCAAACCGCCCAGGCCGACACGGCGGCCACGAGCAGCCCGAGGACGGCGTGCGTCCACATCACGCTCATATTGACCGCATAGCCGAGCACCCAGGGCGACACGACCAGCCATGCCCCAAGCGCCAGATTGGCCCACTCCTCCCACTCTGCGAAGACCGAGAGAGTAGCGTAGGCCAGCACAGCAAGCGCAAGCCCAACAATCCAGGCATTCCAAGCCGGAACGGTTTCCATGCTATACCCGATCACCCAGGGAGAAAGGAAAAGGCACACTGCCAGCGCAAGATTGCACCAATCCTGCCCTCTTTTGCCTTCCATGAAATGGTACGCCATTTGATAACCTCCACGAATGAAGTTTCACCAAGGCGTCACTGCCAGCGCGCAGTTGCACGCCCTGGATTCGAGATGGTTGTTGCAAGGTGAAACTTCAAGTGGCTGTTCGCAAAGGACGTTCTGCCCGCTGCCGCAGGAAGGCCGCATCGGAAGGCGAACCGGCGAGAGCAATGGCGATCGCATAGGCTTTTGCCGCTTCGTCCGCTTGCCCCATCCGCGACAGGAGCTCCGCTCGCGCCGCATGATAGGGCTGGTAGTCCCGAAGCTCGGCCGAAAGCGCGTCGAGCGAGCGCATCGCCGGTTCCTGCCACCCCGCCTCGCACAGCGCCACCGCCCGGTTGAGCCGCACGACAGGCGTCGGCTCCAGCCGCAGCAGGCTGTCATAGAGCAGTACGATCTGCGCCCAGTCGGATGCCTCGCCCTGAACGTGGCAGGCGGCAATGGCGGCCTTGATCTGGTATGGCCCCGGCGCGCGCCGCCGCATGGCGGTATCGATCAACCCGAGCCCCTCGTCGATCTGCCCCCGGTTCCATTTCGTCCGGTCCTGCTCGCCGAGCGGCACGGTGACGCCATCGCCGTCGACGCGCGCCAGGCAGCGCGCATGCGTGATCAGCACAAGCGCAAGGCACCCCTCGATCTCTGGATCTTCAGGGCGAAGCCGGTTCAGCAGCCGGCACAGAAACAGGGCCTCCTCGGCGAGATCCCGGCCCTGCGCCGGAGGGCGTTACTCACCCTGATCCAGAGAACGAACCAGATTGGGATGAGCAGGAGGGCGTAGAGGGAAGTGGTCGTCAGCATCATGGGGATATCCCCGGTTTGAGTTGCGTACGACCCAAGAACGGAAGCCGCCGTCGGATTTCGACATGCGTCCGAAATATTTTTGGAGGATCGGCGAGAGAGGCTCGAGCGCGGCGGCCTGTTGGCATGCCGGCAAGGCCTGAAGGTGAGGATGCAGTGGATTGCGTCTGTCGAAACGGAAGCGCTGCCGACAAAAAAGACCCCATCAACCGAACACGGCTGATGGAGCCAGACAGATCACTTGATAGTGCACGGTCAACAATAGGGCGAGATGCACCACGCCCTTACCCCTGCCCTCGGCACATAGGCGCAGAGATTCGCGGCGGCCGGGACAGATTGCCTCTCGCTACTTGACGGTCACGCCCATTGCGGGCGAGCCCTCGTTCGACCAGCACGAACACGGCTCGCCGGCCGGACCTGCGCCATAGCCGCACTGCTGTCTCGGGGTCTTGCACTGTCTTGGGCTCTTCGCATCAGCCAGCGCCTTCGCCTCGGCCGCAGTTGCAGTCTTGGCCTTCTTGCCGCTCGCAGGCTTCGCCTTGGCCTTTTCGCTCAGATGGGCATTTTCGACGCCAGCCCGGGAATCCCCGGACGGACCAGTTTCGCTGCAGGACGAAACAAGCAAGAGGGTAGCAACAGCAAACGCAATTCCGGAGAAGATCTTCATGAGATATCCGGTAATCCGACAATTGCGATTTTTCAAGATGGGTGGCGCGCGGATTTACCTCCAGAGCGGCTGGCCTTGGCCAGCGCACGGCTCCGATCGGCGCTGCGAGACGAACCTTCGCCTGACGATCGAACGAGCGGATGGCGAACCATCCGCTCGTTCGACTGTTTTCCCCTATTTCACCAGTTCGATCTCACCAGGCCGCCAGGAATTGTTGAACCAAGGTTCCAGCGGACCGTACAGGCGAAGGATCATGAACCAGCCCTTGCCCGGGATTGTCTGCACCCAGTTGTTCTCCATTCCCGCCGGGGCTTTCGGTCCGAAATAGACATCCACCGAACCATCCGCATTGGCCTTGACGCCCTTGTTCTGGCTACTGACGCTTGGGGCTTGCTGGTCGGTCTGCACCATCGACCGGGTCTGGTTGTCGTAGACGATGACCGACCAGAAATCCTTGACCGGGACATTTGGCGGCAGGCGCAGCTTGTAGGTCTTGCCGCCATTAAAGGGATTGCCCTCCGAATCCTGAACCGACCACGGATATTGCGAGCCCTCGCCCACCATCTTCTCTTCCATCGCCGGTGTCACGCCGATGGCGAAGTAATAGTAGAAGACAGCACCATCCAGGTTGCTGACACCGGGCGCCGACTCGAACTTGTAGCCGCCAAAAAACGGCAGGCGCCACGTACTGTCAGGATAGAAATACGCATCCTTCGCGCGAACCTTGAAAGCGATCGTCCGGGCCGTCACGGCGCCGATGTTGGCGGCATCGGTGAGGATCTTCTTCATCCGCTCATCGGGATTGAAGGGCTTGCCCTTGACGATGCCGATCGAGGCGAACAGGCCCAAGGTGGTGGGATCGGAACCGTCCGCCGGCTCTTCCTGGATGACCTGGTTCAACAGGCTCCAGAACGAATAGTCGCCTGGCGAGACGAAATTCGCCGGAATTCCGGAGGCATTGACGAATTTCATCGGCGGCGGGTTGGCGGCCTCGTCCAGGCGATAGATCCGCAGGTGCTTCTTGACCGAGTCAACCCCGGGCTGGGTGGAACCGTCTACAACGAAGGCGCGAAAGACGAGGTAGCTGCCGAAAGTGCTCGGCCGCACCACGTGATACCCCGATGGTATGTCGCCCTTGAATCCAGGCGGCAACAGGAGGTACTTGCCGCCTTTGCCCTTATCGGCCCCGGTGATGCCGATGTCGGCCACCCACTTGTACCAGAAGTCGTCGACCATCCCCAGCACCTTGGGCGGTATCTCGGCCACCAACGGTCCCTTGCTCGTGTCGACCCAAACGTAGTTGTAGATCGTGTTATCGTTGGCCGTCAGCTCCACGGACTTCGGATCGACCAGATTTTCCCAGATCACGTCGGTCTGGTTATCAGGCCCGAACTTGCGTATCGAGTCGCGCATGCCGGCCTGATTTACGATCGGAATCGCCAGCAGATAAGCCTGCAGCGCGCGCGAACGGTCGAGGTTGTCGTAGATTTTGTCGACGGTATCGGCCGACGGGTAGCCGTAATTGAGATTCAGCGTCCCGATCGAGGACTCGATCTTATCCGGAACCGCGACGCCCGACGCAAAGGGCGTCGTCATCTTGTAGGTCTGCGCCGTATCGGCAGCAGAAGCAGTACTCAAGCCTATCAGGACTGCCGCGGCGGCGGCGCAAAGCAGTCTCGTCGTACGTATCATTGCTCTCATGGCCGAACCTTTAAAATTGCGTTGGATCTGTGAAATAGAATTCCCTCAGTGCACCACTTACGCTGCGTCGCTTCCGGGCTTAGAGCAACGTAAATTACTGTTACGAGCGTGTAACTAAACCTCGAACGCGATGCGCCCTTCGGGGCAACGAGGCTTCAGTGGCGGGCGTATCGGACGACGTGCTGCGGTCTGAGTGGCACTTCCGTCGCTGCGACGGCTGTGGCTGCCAGCAGGAGATTCCGTCTGGTCGTCATGGTCTGCCCCTCGCTAATGCAGTAGGACGTGTGTGTTGCACGCCGTCGCAAGACGGCTTTGCTTGCGCGACATTCATATTTCTACGGTACTGAGCAGCAAACAGAGTTCGAAACCACTCATTTTACGCCAGGGCTCTGTTATTTCTGGAGTTTTTTGCACGATGTCTACTTAAGGGAACCGGCGGAGCTGTCCTCAATGGTCAACATGAGACGCGAAACGGTCGACCAAAGCCAGCCGATCGATTCTTACAGAGCAGGACTTTTGGAAATAAATCAGCAGCTTAAGGAAGTTTTGGTGGGTGATCACGGGCTCTAACCGTGGACCCGCTGATTAAGAGTAATTGATTTTAAGCTCAAAACCGCGTGGCACAAGTAAAGCGGTTTCCAATGTGCTTCCAAAACAGCACGAGAAACGCCGGAACATATCGAGAATTGGCAACCATATCTAACTACCATTTAGAGAGATCTTCGTAGCAGCGCAATCGTCTATTTATCTGCGCGGAGTCTGTCAGCATAAACGCCCAAGCTGGTGCCCCGGCCGCTGACAATAATCTGGCCGCCAGAGACGAGATTGCGCCTGACCTCCTCCGGAACGCCACACAGGCGCTCGAACACGATTGGAAAACTCTGCAACTCGATCGACGAGGGGCATCGACTGGAAATGTGCCGGTTGGCATCTGCAACGGTGAAAGAAAGCTCGACCTGGCTCCCGGTCAGCAATGCAATGATCATCGGACCAGTGAAGACGACAGCGTGATTCCCGAACAAATAACCAAGAAGCGGAGCACCGATCACGGCCACCGCCTTTCTGACCTCGCCGCCGTCCGGTGCCGTGGCCAACCTTCTGCAGACGATCCAAACTGCGCCGCCGGCAGAAATCAGACCAACACCAATGCCCACTAGGAATGTGCGGTTCAGCCACTCCATCGAGGGCAAGAACTGATAGCCAACCATCTTGGCCAATACAGGCAGTGCACCAGCTAGCGCCCAGATCCCAAATGCGATCTTCGCCTTGCCACGCAATTGACCTGGCGTATTCGCCTTTTCACTCATCCGCCCCCACAGCACCCTCGACAGAGTTCCCCATGCCGCACCTGTGACACAGTGAGGGTTGCACCTTCAAGAGCATCAATCGTTGGGCGAAAACTATTTACTAACGGCGGAGTCCGAACCCACGACCCCTTGCCCCCCAGGAGAGTGGGCTAATTTCGCCAAGCCCTTGTAGCGCAGGCGGTTGCGGCCTGCACACCCATCCACTTCGAGACTTATTTCGGGACTCTGTGACTCGCTATTGTCTTCACCCGCTCGATTGCCGACCGACGTTATAGCGAAATCTTACCTGTCACATTTGCATCTAGAACGTTTTTTCGCCTCCGCCTACCGTCTCACCAAGAGGAGATGGCCATGGACGATAGGAAGCAAGTCACCGAGTTCAGTGACGAGGAACTCTTGAACATCTGCATTGTGATGATCGATTCAGCACTCGACAAGGTGCCAATGCCAGACGACGTCGCGGATATCGCAAGCGCGGCACTCCATGAGTTGATCCGGCGCGGGATTATCGCGACGCCATTTCACTAGCAAGACCTTGCGAACAGTAGTTGCCGCCCCAACATCTTCTGCAGGAGGAGACGCCATGCCGAAAATACCTGCGCCGAAGCATCCGAAATGCCATCCCGACCGTAGTCTCCATTGCCAGGAGGCAATCGAGGCTGAATTCCAGTCGCTAGCCGATCGAGCCCACGCTGCCGGCTGGTCAGCGAGGAAGTGGCGACGGCGCTGATGGAACTTGCCGACAACAATTTCCTCTCGATGACCGCCAACACCGAGATGTTCGAGCTCGGCGCCGGCGTAGTGCTGATCGCCCCAAATCCGCATTAGCTTTACTTGCCCACCGAAAGACTGCGGGCACAGAACTGACAGCTAGAAGAAAATGCTCAGAAGCGCACCAATGGCAGCACTTACAAACACCAGCCATCTGACAATCCGAGGATCGGTGTACCAAGGTATCGGCTTCTGAAATAGGGCTTCAATCCTAGCCTTCTCTTCTTCCGTAATACTTTCTTCCGCCATAGTGCCCCTACGGAGCGCAGCGCATCAGTTAGTCGCTGCCTGCTCCTGTCCAACTGACCCACAACTCTAACCTCCTATCCCGACTTCGGTTCGGATGAAAGTAGGCTCTGAAGCTCCAGTGCCTCTCCCTAAATCTGGTCGTTGACTCTCTGCGCCAATGAGAACATTTGTAGAACAGATATTCTCAGAAGGCATCAGCATGAGCGACGAAACCGGCGCGGCAAAAGCCGCAAGCAGCGGCCCGTATGTCCACCTATGTGAACATCCTGGCTGTAAGAAGTGGGGCGGTTTCGGCTTCGCTGTCGGAAGGGCCACCCCGAACTGGTTCTGCTTCGAACATCGACCGGAATGGAAGAAGGGCAATGCCTAAGAACGGTGCCTGGTGGCTTTCCGAGCTTGTCGCCAAGGTTCGCGTCGAATGCTCCTGCGGCGTGAAGAAGCAATATGACGCCAAAGCGCTGCTAGAACGTGTCGGCGACATTCCTATGCCGTCCCTCCTAGAGAAGCTGGCTCAAGCCAACGGCTGCTCGAAAACAAAGAACAACTTCAATGATCGCTGCCAATTGAAATACAGCGACCCGATGCCTTCGGAGGCCCCGCCCTCCCGATTGTACCGGCTGGCAATGCGGAGCCAGCCGGACGACCGGAAGAAATCACCTTCGCCAACCTGCCGGAATGGTATGAGCTTTTCTGCCATTGCAAACGCTGTGGCCGGGAACATCACCTTGATCGGCACGATCTGGCGCGCCGGTTCGGCACCACGCAGTCTATCGTGGCTCTTGGTCGACGCATGCGTTGCAAGCAGTGCAGCAACAACAACGGGAATGTAATCCGGGTGGGGAAACAGAGACGGTGATTATCGACCGCGGAGATGGAACATTGCCGCCGCAGCGGTGTTATATGCACTCATCTCGAAGGATGCTTCTCTCCAAGGCCCCTCCCTTGGGACCTATTTTTTGAGCTCAAACACATCGGCATTGTCGGCTAGCTCGCGCATGCCTTTGAATGAGGGATGGCGAAGCTTCCCGTCGCTGGTGATCTCGGTATAGGTGATTTCGGCCACGAACGCCGGCTCGCAGAACACGACGTTATTGCGCTTCAGTGCGACCGGCGGCACCTTCGGCGGCATGGCTGCCAACTGCTTCCGAAGATCGCGGGTCATCTTGTCCGTAAAGCCCGTTCCGACGCCACCAACATAAACCAGCTCGTCGCCTCGCCTTGCCGCTAACAGTAGACGAGAGATTGCGCCCCGAACCTTCGTCGACGGCTCGTACCCAACGACGACAAAGCCGTCACTCCGATGACATTTAAGCTTGAGCCAATCGCCCTTCCGGCCGGATCGATAGGGAGCCCGCCTGTCCTTCGCGATGATACCTTCGAGGCGGAACTTGCAGGCCTGCGCCAAGATGGCCGCGCCCTCGCCTTCGATCTCTTCCGACACGCGAATGATGGGTGCCCCCTCTTCGATCGTATCTTCCAGGATCATCCGCCGTTCTCGCTGATGCAGGCCGCGCAGGTCGTGGCCGTCGAAGTAGAGAAGATCGAAGGCATAGAACAGCGCCTCGCCGGCGACGCGCTTGCCGCCGCGGCCGCCGAGTGCAGCCTGCAGCATGCCGAAGTTCGAGCGGCCGGCCTCGTCCAGCACCACCGCCTCGCCGTCGAGGATCATGGTTGTCGGTCCAAGCGACTTAGCCGCCGCCTCGATCGCCGGGAAACGATCCGTCCAGTCATGGCCGCCGCGCGTCAGTATGCGCACGCGGCTGGGCTCGACATGCAATGCCAGGCGGTAGCCGTCCCACTTGATTTCGAATGCCCAATCGCCAGCAGCCGGCACTTTCTTAGCAAGCAGCGCAAGGCATGGCTCGACGCGATCCGGCATGGGATCCGCCATCGGTCCAGGGGGAGGTTTCTTTCTCAGCGTTTTAGCCATTCCGTATAAACGCACGAGATGGCGAAAACGTCTCACCGCTCGCCCCTGCCCGAAATCTAGGCTGGTGAATCCTACAGGAGGAGCTTTTTGGCTCGGTGCTTTACACTTGCTGGATCTCGTCATCGAAAGAGACAGGGATGCCCAAACGCAAGCAGCGCCTGGAAGTCGAGTGAACTCCCGGATTTTGTGGCTGAGATGATTGCCGCTGGGTGCGACATCTGCGCCGTCGGCCACGATACTTACGTCGCCGCAGACATGGACCTTGTCCCACTGCCGTCGCGGAACGACGAGAGAATTACCAATCAAGCACCGTCCGGAGGCACGAAGAAGCAGTTAACGCGGTATTTCCCGTTCTGCCCCATTCCCGCAGCTTCAGAAGGGTCATCTGTTGGCTGAAGGCAGATGTGATAGTCATAGTCGTGAGATCGAAGCTCCGTTCCGTAAGGGATCAGCAATAGCTGATTTCTCGTCACGAGATGATGGTCCCCTGGATGAAGGTGAATTGAGAATCCGAATGGCCCTTTCGTGACGTCCGAACTCGGAATCGCTTGGCAGTCACCATCGACATCGTCGCCATTGCAACAGACGGGTGGGTAGGTCCAACCGCCAGCCGCCATGTGGGCATCGCTCGATGCGAACAGACCCATCAATAAAACCGCAAAAGGCACCAAAAGTGCTGTAGCTGGTGAGGAACCCATGGACCGCCTCGGCGTAGCCCTTCGACTTCGTGAGCCAGGTTGGATTTTGCGAAGCTGATGGCTATGGCTTCACCTACAAAAAAGCGGCCTCCACCATGGAGGCCGCAATTGGAATGCGTACCCAGTGATCAAAGTTTACAACTATTCCAGCTGTGGCGGAATACCTGTCTCGAGATCCGTATTTCAATCCCCGCAGCCGCTGTCTGTCTTGTCCTGACCGCCGGGCCAAATTTTTAAGGCAAACTACGATCTGACTAGCCTACGCGGCGTCAGCTGCGCATATTCGACCGGCAAAGCTAGCGACAGGGGATGCATATGGGTCGGACGACGGCAGATGCGGCAAAAGCGCTTTCCAGGCAGATGGGCCAGCGCATCAGAGCCATACGTAAGATGCGAGGGTATTCTCAAGGGCAACTGGGAAGCTTGATCGGCCTGTCGTTTCAGCAGGTTCAGAAATACGAAAATGGGACAAATCGTGTCTCCATTCCAGTGCTGATGCAAATTTGCGAGGTGTTGGACGCGCACCCAATGGATATCATCGGTGAAGGTCCGCAGGATGGACGGGACAAGAGACTAACCGCCTTGCTGCAACGCCTTGAAGCCGCAGAAAGCAAGCTGAAGATTCTTGAAAGCAAACTGGCCCGGATGCAGAAAATATTCGCCGAACCGGATTGATGGGGAGGACTTATCACCCGTCCCAAGGACCAGGGACATCTGCAGTGGCGAAGGTGAGGCAAAAAATACGGCCTCCGAGAGGAGAGCATCGGAGGCCGCAGGAGATTGCATTCAAGATCTGAACCATACACCCGCACTTGCTCTGATGCGAGAATCAATTGCCCGCGACACCCAGACCCGCGGACGAGAACGCAAATTCCTCGCCGAGTGCTCGGCACGAATGCGGCTTCGTCCTTCCCCTTTCGCAGGGGGCTTGTCCTGATGCCGGGCCCCGGAGGCTGCTGTAAAGCATCCGAGGCCCGATCCTTTCGGCTTATGCTCGTCAATCTGCCTTCGTTGCAGCCGGCAGGACCCACGATCCGTCGAGGATTGACGGATTTCCTTCTTTTGGCCAATACAACCGCATCATCAGAATAAACTTTCCCTTCGGGGCAGGTAGCCAGTTCGACTCTTTGTCTGTGCCTGGAGACTCATGCTGGATGTAGATATCGGTCGATCCGTCAGCATTGGCCTTGAGGTCCTGGCGCGGGCTGATTGAATAGCGGTTCAGCGGGTTATCAACGAAGAAGTATCCCGCGTCATACATCGTGATGGACCAGAAGCCGTTTGCCGGTGGCAGATGCCCCTTGGCAAAGGTGATCACATATTTTTCCGAACCGTTATAGTCGCGAGCAAACAGGCCATCGCCGGACTTCGTACTCGTCGGATAAACCGCATCCTGTGGGCGATTCGCACCAAGCCCGATTGCCGTGATCAGGGCGCGCTGTACATAGTCCGTACCATAGAGACCCGTTTTCGTCGTGTAGGCCCAGCCGTTGATGTCCTTTACATCGCCACCACTATCCTTGAAGTGCAACATAATCCGCGCGTAGGCGATCTGTGGGAGACGCTTCTGAAGGACGACGTCAAGTTTGCTCTCGTCGAAATCCTGGCCGGGAACGATCCCGATGGTCGCCAACCGCTCCAGCAGTGGAGCGTCTGCCGCGGCGGGTGGATTAGTCTTCAGCAGGTCGCAGAACAGTTTGAAGTAGCTGACTGCATCCAACGCATTGACCTGCTCACGAACGGCGGTCTTCATATCGATAGTCGGGTCAGGCTTGCCGGCCGGCGGCGTGTAGTCGGTTCCGTAGCCACTCAGGGGAACGAGTTTGACCTCATCCTGAAGCTTGTGGACTTCGGCATAATCCTCAGGCGTGCCGGTGCAATAGATACGTCCGAGGAGCCAAACCATGCTTGTCGGTGATTTGTACTCGGTCACGCCTTCAGGCAGGGTCCCCGTCCACTCCGGTCCGGTGATCGCATAGGTCTGGGCGCCCGTTCCTGTTGTTCTCTTTCCGGGCACTTCAAAGACGTTGGTCCAGCCGTCAAGCATTGGGAAGAGCGCGTAGCGATCGCCCATATCCGGAAGGCTCAAGACGTAGGGTTCCTTGGCGACATCGAAGAAACCATAGGTGTAAAGAGTATCTGCATTGGGAGCTGTCACGTCGCGGAAAGAGGCGTCCGGATAGGCACGCAGTCGACCAATCTGGCCCATCGGCGCCTTGGTGCCCTTGGGCTCCGCCACGTTTGTGATCACTCGCCGGGTATATTCCATGGTGACCAGCGGATAGGCATAGATATAGGCTTCTAGCGCTGTCCAGAAGTCGGTCCGTCCCAGCAGCTCGTCGCCAAGCGAACCGTCCTGTGCAACAACGGGCCCCGCTAAGACCCCCATAGCAAGCCCCGCACACGTAGATGTCGTGAATGCTCGACGCGAAATATTCATGTTTCCCTCCGAACTGCAACAATGTGCATTAGCGGCGAGATGCTAACTCACAGCGGGAGAAAAATCGACTCCAAAACTTGTCGTAGAAAATAGCCGGCTCGGCCCAGTCGACCGCTCACACTGTGGCCGCTTTCTCTCCTCGCACCGCTTCCGCAGAGCGGTTTCACACCTTCCCGATAATCACAAATACAATGCGCCGTATCGCTTCCGCGAAACTCACCCCGAGCGCCATCGCAGCTATCCCTGTGACGCCGAGCGCGCCGATGCCCATCAGCTTCCAACGTTTCACGTCGTCGGTTACCGGTTTCATCTCCGCCACGTCGGCGACAATTGTTGCCGTCGACGTTTCAAGATGACCAACGCGACCGACAAGCTCATCCATGCGGCGATGCACGCCCGCACGGCTCTCGGCCGCCTTGTCTTCCGCACGGTCGGCGCCCTCCTCTATCCGGCGCATCGTGTCTTGCAGGGCTCGCATTCCTGCCGCCAGTTCGCCAAGCTGGCGGTGGACAGCCGCCTCTGTCTCTGTGGATGCCATTACCGCCCTTCCCCGTGCCTCACGCATTCCGCATTCGTCCAGACGCCGCCGGCGCAAAGGCCGACGACAGTCCGGTCTATCTTTCGTTGATCCGCCGGCGTCGCCCCTCGCGCGCCGACCAGGTCAGTTCCGACGACCCGCCGCAGGCCGTCGACATTCGCTGGCGCCGAAGTCCCACAGGCCGTCAGGGCAAGTATCATAGTCAGAGCGAGCATCGCCCGCGGAATGTGCCGCCGCATTGTTTTGCCTCTTGAATGCGTTGGTGACTGATCGGGCGCCGTCCTCGCGGATCTCAAGGACGGCCCAGGTGATGGCAGCGAGCACGAGCACGCCGCCGAGGATCTTCGGCCAGGGGATCATGCCGGATCGAGCCGCTTGCGGATGAACAGGAAAGCGCCGCCCGCAAACGATGCGACAATGATGCCGGCCAGTGCCCACTGCAGCGGACCATTGCCGGTGAAAGCAAAGCCGAGGGTCGAGACGATGCCGGCGAGCCAGCTGACATTTTCCTTCGTCACGACTTCCGGAGCCTTCGGAGCAGCCGGCACGGTGTTGCTGGAAACGAACTCGCCCTTGGCCCAGAGCCCGGCTTCAGCCGCGCGGCGGTTGACGAGACCCTTTACCCGCTTGCCGCCGGCGTTGACCCACTTCATCAGCTCGGCCGGCACGGCGTCGTAGTCGCCCTTGTTGAGCTTTTTCAACAGGGTCGACGAATGCAGCTTGCCGGTATTGAAGTCGAAGGAGACGAGCACCGCGTGCTGGTTATCCGTCAGCGGCACTTTGACCAGGCGCGAGACTCGCTCCTCGAACGTGGCGAGATCGGCGCGCAGGATCTCTTCGGCGCGTGTCTCGGTGATTACCATGCCCGGCTTTACCACCGGCGCGCCGGCGGCGCTGGTATGGCCGTAACCGATGGTCCAGACGTCCGCGACGTCCTGATAAGCCTTCGTCTTCAGTCCTTCCCATTGTTTGACGAGCGCAAGGCCCGCCGCGTTGATGCGTCGGTTCATGTTCATGTTGCTACTTTCATTTTGGTGGGGGACAATCTTCTCAGTCGACAGACTGAGGAGCGGGTGATGGACTTCGAGAGGGTCGGGCGAGCACGGATGATGATGCGCCTGCCGGCACATCGGAAACAGATTTCCGACGCCAACTTCGCGGCACTCAATGAGTTGATGGAAGCCTACGGCATGGCAGTGTTGAGCCGCGATGAACTGCGCGAGCAACGGACATCAGATCCCAAAATGCTAAAGGAATTTGAAGACCTCTGTCAGGAACTGGAGGACGACATCGTCAAGATGCTGGCTGGCGTAAGCCCGCGAATGGTTCGCTGACCACCAGTAGATTCTCAGTAGTGAAAAGGTGCGCCCGGTTCGCAATGTTCACTTAACGAGTGAGCGGCATGCTCTCGATAGTTGCCGCCGCCCCCTGCCCCCCGCCGGCAACTTGGAACCGCAATCCAGCTCTCCGGATTGCGGTTCTTTCCGTGATGGAGCATCTGATGGGCTATGATTGGAATGGCGCCCGCTGGCGTCGATTAAGAGTGGCGAGATACGGAACCGCCGTGGCGTTGGCGGGTCTGCTGGTCGCTGTCGCGACGCAGGTGGTGACGAGGGCGCTTTAGGCGCCAGTTTCTGGCCAGATGAACGCCGGCAACTCGGTGATAAAGGCCTCGACGGTCGGCTGCTCGCGATCGCCGGCCATGACTTTCTTCAGTTCCGCCGTCGAGTAAGTCCACACGACCGACCGCCAGGCGAAAAGAGCCGCGCCCTCGGCCGCGAATTGCAGGTTCGGATCGTCGCGATAGGTGATGGCTGTCTGGATGCCGTCATACTGCCGCTCGCGCGCCTTGGCATCGAGATGAACCTGTATGGCATTCGAATAGTCAGCCTGCGTCGGCGGCGTGAATGGCTGGACGATTTCAACAACCGAGCCGCCGACCAGCTTTCGAAGCCCCTGATACTCCAGCAGCTCCTGCCACTGTTCGTCGGTGATCTCCATAGCGGCATCAGGAATAGCGCAATCTGGATTTGGTTCACTTCCTGTCACCACCTCAATACCGTCGACAACCTCGACGATGTTCCGCATGCGCCCGCCGTGCACCTGGCTGTTGAAAAAAGCCAGCGGCTTGCCGTCGCTGTCGGTCAATACGAAGTACGCCATAATCACCTCCCGAATGCCATAAATTCAACGCGCGCGGCCGAGTTAGCATGCGGCGTGCCATTCGGCCGGTTGACAACCACGTTAAATGATCCGGGCGATTTACTTCCGTGAAGCGCCGGTTGCGCCTGAATATTGGCATCCCCGTTACACACGATGACGACGTACATGTTCTGCGGGAAAGACAGCGGCATCGATATGGTTGCGAAGCCATTGGGGTCAGTGTTTATGACCGCCGTAGCCATTTGATGGATAAAGAAGTTGGGGGCAGGATACCGCACCCAAACGGCGGTTGAGCTTGATCCGGTCGCTATGTCGTTGTTCATCCAAAACTTGCCGAGCTGCGAAGCGTCAACTTGCGCCGTCAATCCCTGCACACCATCCCAGCCGATATTAACCTTGTTCCCCCCTTGGCCGCTACCGCCGCCTTGCTGGACCGGAGTGAAGCCGAGGGCCGCTTGCGCTGCGAGAATTGCCCGAACTGCGGCGGCGTCGGTCTTGTCGAGGAACGTCTTGGCGAAGTCCGTGACGGTGAACATCTCCATTACGGTAGCGCTCAACCCGCGCGGAACCTTGCCCGCGCCGAGCTGCGCAGAAATTGCTGCCAAGGCCGACAGCGACGCATTATCGAGCCGCTGCAGATAGGTCGACAGCGCTTGCGCGTTCGCAACCGTCTGCTGGCCATAGGCCGTGTCGCGCTGGATCCAGTATCCCTGCCCTTCCCCGGTTGCGCCGCGCCACGGCTTGGCAAGCGTCAGCTGCGTGTTGCTGTCGATGCTGAGGATCGGGATAGGGTTTCCGTCGCTACCGTCAAGGCCGAAGAGGCCGCCGTTTAGAACGGACGTGGCCCACGCGGTTCCGGCACCCGTGACCACGGCGTTGCCATTGGCCACGGAAACCGTGCCCGTTACATAGGGGATGGACATGTCTGGATTTTCCTAAGCTGGAACGCCGAAGATGTAGTAGCGGATGCCGATAGGCGCGTAAGCGCCGGAGGTCCGCCAGGTGCCGGGGCTATCGCTGCGATTGTAGTAGTCGCCGACATTGCCCGCGAAGGTGTGGAACCGGGCGTTGTTCGCCGTCAGCTCGCAATAGGTGCTTTCGCCGGCGTGAGATTGGTTGAAGTTGTAGACGTATCGCAGACGTTTGACGAACGGGAGGCGCCACAACGCACCCCACGACATGGGGAGGTTGTTTTGCCCAAGGCTCGCGCCACTTCCGGCGCCATGATGTGTGAGGTATTTCACCATCGGGAACATGCCCGCCCCGTCAAACGGGATATCGGTGATCACGTCGTTGCCGGCAGACACGTTGAAATAGCCTTGCGCGAGGATCTGCACCTGCGGCCAGCGGGTATCAATGACGATATCGGCCCAGCTCGGCGGGTCTGCGGAACCAGGGCGAAGGAACTGGACCACATCCCGCGCACCATCGTTGAACTGCCGAAGTACCTTGTTCGAGCCGCCCGTCGGCGGGCTGGTGTCCTCCAAATAGAGCATAAAGCGGGCGCGCATTGCCTTGCTGGCTTCGAAGTAGATCTTGGTGCCGTCGAACCAGTACTCCGCGCCGAAATCGAGGACCTGCGGGTTCGACGGATACATGATCGTCGCGCTGTCGTAGAAGTGTACATCGAGCACGACTGTGTCGGGCAAGGGAATGCCGGTCTCGTAGAAGCTCACTCCGGCTGGAAGAGCGATGTCAGCTGCAGCAATGACCTTCACCGGCAACTTGGAAGCATCAAAGGCCATCTGCTGAACGCTGGCAGCATCGACGTTGTAGCCAGGCTTGGCGATCCTCAACTCGGTTGATGAGATCTTGATAGTCTTGGTCCCGTTCGGCGCCAAAACGGGGGCGTCATCCGGCGCGATGTTGTTCCCCGGCAAATTCCAGACGTTCAACCGCTTGTCCCGCGATCGGAATTTGTTGAACGCATCAATTCCGTCATTCGGCGTGACGATGATCGGCGTGCCGTATGCGAAGTTCCCCAGATTGTTGTTGAGAACCATGTTTTCCGCCCATCCGATTTGAGCGTAATTTCCCACGGCGTAGTAGCCGCCCTGACCGTGGTAATACTCACCGCTATCGGTCCAGGCGACCATCTGTTGATTGTAGCGGTTGCTCCCACCGCCCTTCTTGGCTTTCACGTCAAACAGCGGGACATTGTAGCGTAGGGTCGGAAACGCTGAGTTTCGAAGTCCCCAAAACGTGCCCTGCGCAGTGGTGACAGACATGTACGTGAACGTCGCGGAATTGCTTCCCGGAGGATAGTAGGAGGGACCGCTACCAGCCTGGAACGTGTTCACCAGCCATATGTCACACAAGCTCGCTTGAATGCCGAGTTTGCTGTTGTAGAGGAACTTCCAGCGCTGGCTATCCGGCGTGGTGCGCGGATCGTCGGCATCGTTCTTCATGATCTTGATGCAGGCGGCATCCGTCGAGTCGATGCCAATCATCGTGCGAACCATCAGCTATAAAACTCCAGGGTGCCGGCATTAAGGTTGAAGTCGACCTTGTTGTTGTAGGCAAGAAACCGTCCGGCGCGGATCAAGCCCGCGTTGAGAACGTTCAGGCGAAGTTCGCCATTCTCGAAGACAAACGGCAGGTATGCCGAGTTTCCGGGGTTCCAGACAACGAACTGATCGGCCTTCACGGCAAAGCGCGATTTCAGGACGGCGTTCTCGGTGTAGATCTCGACATAGAAACCGCTGTCCTTGAACTGGTCGCTCAGGTTGGCACGCAGCATCACCGAGAACCGGGCATTGACGCCCGATTGATCGGCTGCCGCCTCGAACTTCACCAGGCCGCCGGCGAACCGGCCGTTTACATCCGCGCTGACGCCCGTGATGCTGTTCGCCAGCGCGCTGTCTTGTGTCGCACGGGTGTTTTCCTCGGTAACCAGCCGAGCAAGGTTCGTGCCTACCTTCGAGTCAAGCGAGACAATACGACTGCTCAATGCCTCGTCGGCCGTGGCGCGGGCTGTCTCTTCCGTGATCAGGCGGGCCAGGTTGCTGCCAACCGTGGCGGTCAATGCTGTGTAGAGCTGCGCTAACGCCTCATCTGCCGAGACGCGCACCCTCTGCTCCACGACGATCTGCGCGAACGCCTCGCCGACCGCTGCCTTCAGCTCCTGCCGCTTGATCTCGCCTACAGCACCATCGAGCGAAAACGCTGACGTCAGTTCTTCCAGCCGCTGCCACACGCCGTTGAACTCGCCCTGCAGCTCTTCGAAACGGTCCCTGACGTCGTCGCGTACCTGCCCAAGTCCAACCTGCAGCGTGAGTGCACCCGTGACGGTCGAAGTCGTTCGCCACGCCGTGAAATTTCGCAGCCGATCGGGCATGGTCGTAATCGTTGCCCGCGCCACATAGGCCTTCTCGGAAAGAATGTTCTTCGTCGTTCGGTACCGCCCCAATTCCGGCTCGGCACTCTGATCGGTAAAATCCTCGAGAGTGCCCTCGACCCGATAATTGAAAATCACCGACGTGATCGTCGGATCGTCCGGAGGGGTCCACACGAACTCCAACGCCGGCACGTCATAGCCGTTTCCGCCGGCGATCATGCCGGCGTAAACGTCAAAGCCCTGCACCGTGAACAGCTGCGACGGATTGATCGGCGGCACAGGCGGAATGACGATCGGCCCAGGCGCGATATCGCCATCGTCGTAAATGTCGGCGCCGGCCTCCCCGAGGATCAGCGTCACCTCGAAGGCTTCCGAGAGCTGCCACTCCATCACCATCCAGGTCTTACCCTCGAAGGTGACCCACTCGCCTTCCTGAACAGCGAAGCCAACGCGTCGGCTGACGGGCACGGTAGCCGTGCCGCCATTGCGGTTCTGGCGATAGCGGATGTTGAGCAGGTACTGCGCAATGTCCGGATCATGCACCTGCAGGAAGTCGTTCGACGTCTGGCGCGCACGCTTGTCGGCGGCGACGTCGGCATTGACGACAATCGTCTTCAGGCTCTCCGGATTCCACATCGCTTCCGGAGAAGTGAACTGGCCGGAGAGATGATTGAACAGGGCGAATGCCGATTTGCGCAGCTGTTTCTGCTTGGCCCGCTTTACCGGGATATCGGTTGGCGTGATTTCCAGCACCGGGATCTGCGGCGCGCCGACGATGACACCCGACAGACCGCGCCGGTTGATGGCGTAGCCAGCCATGGCGTCGTCGAACGCGGAAAGGGCTTCCGTATGATCGGTATCGCTGTCGACCCAGAGCGAGCACTGATAGGTCGGCTTACCCTTGCGCAGCGTGCGGCAGTAGTTGATCGCCGCAAAATACGACGGCAGATCCAGCTGACCCAGCGACTTGCCCTCGCCAACGATCGTGCGGCCAGAGCGCAGACCACGGAGGCCGAGCTGGTAGTTCAGCCGGTGGATCGCTGGCACAAGCGTGTGCACCCACGTCGACGGATCATCAATGCGTTGCGGACCCGCGCCGCCAGCGACGGTCGAGTCCTTCGTCGGATCGTACTCGCGCAGGCCGCGCAGCACGAACTCGATATCCGGACGTCCCTTGCCGGCGTCGCGAAAGAACTGCAAATGATAGTAGAGTTCGACGACGACATAGCAGAGCCCGCTCAGACGGCTCGTAGCCTTCCATGTGTTGCCGAGACCCGCAGTCACGTCGACGAGACGCTGGTCGACGCCCTGCCCCGGCCGGCCGTCATAGAAACGGATGGAGACGGAACTGTTGCCGTCGCCGTCGATGAAGCCCTCTACGCCATAGCGCGCGACCTCGTTGCCGATCGTTGCCTGGGCGACAAGATTGTGTTTCTGGCCGTACATATAGACGTAGGGCTCAAGCCCATCGCACCAGCCGCTCGCCAGAACGAAAACATGGGCGTTCAGTTTGTTGCCTTTGTCCCACTTTGCATAAAAGACGCGGTGCCCCTTCGTCTTTCCGGTGCCATAGAGCGTGCCCGCCGGCACGTCTCCGCCCATCTGCACCTGCCCCTGAACGGCGGTGAACTTCTGCTTGTTCTGCTGGCTCTGCTTGACCTTGGCGAAGGCGAACTTCGCGCCAAAGGCGAGCGCGCCGCCGACGATCTTGCCAACCAGGGCAGAGCCGAACAGCGTGCCGATCGCGGCGCCGATACCTGTGAAAATTGCCATGGAAAGTTATCCGAGATGGAACGTAGCGATGACGTCGGAAAGGCCGTGATCTGATCGGCCCCTCTCGGTTTTGGTGATGAAGCGCAGGCCAAGGCAGATGCCGACATGCTCGGCGCCATCAGGGAGACGAAGTATGACGAGATCCCCGAAGCGGGCCGAGGCGCCACCCGCGGGCTCCTGCCCCAGCTCGGTTGCGAAGAAGTCGACGAGGCTCGAAAATCTGCGACGCCGCAGTGCACGTTGTGCACCTGATAGCGTTCGGTATGCCCCGTGATACTTCTCGACGAGGGAGGTGCCGTGCAGGGCGTCCGCCATGGCGCAACCAAGGTGGAAACAATCGGCCGGGCCATAGGCATAGGGGGTCGATAGCTCACGCGTCAGCGTGGTCTCGACAATGCGAAAGCGATTCATGATTACCTCGAAACCTGTCCCCACTCTTCGGGAATGGTGCCGACCGTCGCCACATATTCGAGGCCCGTGTCGGTTTCGTCATTGTCAAACTGCTGCTCAGCAAGGCTGCGCTTGACCAGCGTTTGCCCGCGTGCCGAGCGGCCCGGCGGCTGCAGCTCGATCGTCAGCGACAGTGTGTGCGTGCCTGTGTCGTCGGCCGCGCCAGTGTCATAGGTCACGTTGTCAATTTCATAGATGCTCGACGCCAGCACGCCGATGACCTGGTCGGAGTTCGGCGCACCTACCAGGTGCGTGACGATCACTGGCGCATTCGGATAATCATACTGCTCAACGACAGCCATCGCGTCGGCCGGGTCTGTAACCGGGATGTTCGAAAACCGGATTGTCCGACTGGTCACCGAAGCGCCGAGGGCGCTGCGCATCTCACCTTGTTGCAGGTAGCGGTTCGGCAGGTATGTGATGCCGTTATACGCAAAGGGGCGCCCGCCGCGATGGTATCCGACCGGATCTCGGCCAGGCAAGTCAAAGCGGATCAGATCGATGCGAGAGATATCGCCGCTTTCAAGCGCGGCGATGACAGCGGGATCAAGGATACTCATGAGAAGAATACCTCAGTCGCGGTGAACGAGGGCGAGCGGTTGGCCCAAGACTTCTTGCCGTCGTAGCTACCGGGGTCGATTTGCATAGTGCACGACGGCTTCTCGAAATGGACCGTGGAAGACGTGTTGAAGACGCCGGTATCCAGGCGGTATCGAATCGACAAAGTTGCGACGCCGCCGGCGTTTGCAGTTGCAGGTGCGATGACCCGGTGCAGTGAACGAACAAGCGGACTTTTCCTGATTTCGACATAGTCGCCACGGGATAACTGGAAGCCAGCCGGAAGACCTGACACTACGATCGTGACGGGGTTTGTGATCGTTTGCAGAACCGCATCACCGCTGAATGCCCCGCCCCCAGCTTTGCTGCCTGAAAGCGGAAAACCGTTGTCGTGGGCGATGGGTCGTGGGCGGAAAACATCGTGTGCCAGAAACGTCTGCCCGTTATCGTCGAGTTGCATCATGAAAGCGTCCATGACGCCGAACTCAGGACGCAGCAGCGGGCGCGTCACATAGCCGGCAACCCAATACGGCGTCCCGAACGTTTGGCTCTCCGTGCGGCGCCCTTCCATCTGATCGCTGCTGCGGGGTTGAATTGGGTCGAACCTGCATTCGACCCACTCCTTCCTCCCATCGCCGAAAATCGGAAGCAAAATTGGATCAGGCATCAGTAAGCCTCGCCGCCGTTTTCATACTGATTCCGTTTGCCCTGCTCGTACGCCCGGAGGTTCTCGATGGTCACATTCTCGCTCTCCGAACGGATCGTAGGTCGGAACATCGGACCCTCCTCACCAATGACGCGAAGCACGACCTGCGTTGGCTGCGACTGAGTGGTAGGGGTGCTCGACGGTGCAACGTTCGTGTTCGCGGCACCATGCACGCGGTGGTTCGGGATAACCTGCTCGCCACCTTTGAACCGGACGAGCTCGGGCCCCTTCTCGCCGACCCAGGCAACGCCCGGGCGAGCCGAAGACGTGCCGCTCGCGTAACCGCGGAGTCCGGCCCACGGGTCGACGGCGGTCTTACCGCCACCGAACAGACCACCGAGCAGGCCAAGCAGGCCGCCACCACCGGCGCCCTTCCCGGCGTTGCCAACCTGAAACACGGCATCGATAACATCGGTCAGCAGCTTGTCGGCGATCCGGTCGAGCACGCCCAACGCCGCGTCGCCGAACGATTCCCAGACCGACTTCCCGCGCTCAAGCCCGGCGAAGAAGTCGTCGAAGAAACTATGGGTGAGCATCTTCGAGAACTCGATCGCCTCGCCCATACGAACGGTCTCGGCCTCGACCGAGGCCATGACCTGGGCAAGGGCAGACAGTTCGCTCTTCTGGGCGTCGGTGAGCGAGATGCCGCGTTGCTGCGCTTCGTTCAGGAACTGGGTTTCGTAGCGGAGAGCCGCAGCGGCTTCCGCCGTCAAGCCGAGGGAGTCGCGCTCCGCCTCGAGCGCGGCGATCTGACGTTCGGCGCCCTTCACGATGTCGTCGTATTTTTCGAGGTCGCTCTTACCGGCCCGCTTCTTCGACTTGTCGTCGACGGTCCCTATCCACTTAGCAAGATCCTTGACCTTGTCGGCCGCCGTCGAAGCATAACCGCCAATGGCTTCAATGCCCTTGCCGATATAGTCGGTGCCTTGGGCTGAGTTGTAGGCATCCTGCGCCGCGCGCATCACTGCGCCGGCGGCCTCAGGGTGCGGGTTCTTGGGCCGATCAAATTTGACAGGTGGGATGATGAAGTCATTGTAGTTCTTAAGGGGCTGCCCAATGGACTCCATCCAAAGGGCATATTCGTTGATCAAGTTGTTGAGGCCATCAATCGCTTTCTGCACCATGCTTTCGATGCCGCCAATGACCCGGTCGGCAGTCGAATAAACAAAATCAGCGATAGCTTCTGGCAACTTCCCCCATACAGCTTTGATTGCCTGATAGCCGCCAATGAACGCGCCAATGACCGCGTTCACGCCGTTCTTGGCGTCCGCCACGATATCCCGCCCAAATATCTGCGTGAGCTCATCGCGGAACACGTTCGCGGCCGCTACCGCCGCTGCAATTCCAGCGACGAATGCCACGACTGGGTTCGCCAGCGCGAAGGCACCGGCGACGATTCCCAGTTGGACGACCAAGCGGCCGAGGAGCGCGATCAACGATACGATGCCGCCAACAATCGCCGGCGCGTAGATCAACGTCAGCGCCGCCGCTGCCGCCACCGCATATGGCGCGATCGGTTCGAGCACATCCGCGAGGGCAGTCAATGCGGACTCGGCGAGCATTGACCAATTCACGTACTGCAGAAGCGCGGCGACGAGAGCGATGACGCCGATGGTGACCAGGCTGACTGGGGAAATGACCGACAGAAAAGCCTGGCCAAGCCCCTTCACCGGGTTCTCCATCGTCGAGAGCACCGCCGCCAGCTGAGTGCCCTGCTGCAACGCGATTTGCATTGGCCCCATACCCATCTGGGCGGAGACCGCGATGTCCTGAAACTGCGCGGCAATGTTCGCCATGTTGCCGCGACCGGCCGCGCCGCCATTCTGGTTCGCTGCGCGGTTCATCATCTCGATTTGCTTCGATGCTGACGCCGCAGCGGCCCCTTCTGTCGCATAAGCCTTTGCAGCAGCACTCGCAGCGCCGGTAGCTCCCCGGTTGGCGCCCGTCAGGCCGTTAGCCGCAGCTTCTGCGCGGGCAGCAGCCCCTGTCAGTTGATTGAGTGCTTGCGTCCCCTTCTCAACGGAGCCGCTTTCAACCTTCAATCCCAGCGTGGCGACATCGGCCATGGCTTTTCCTTTTCGTCGAACGTGCGCTATCGTCCCGCCGTTTCAATCGGAGGATGATTCATGCGCAGCTATGTGATTGCAGTTGTTGCACTGCTCGCGTTCCCGGCTTCCGCCCAGGAGCCGGATGTGAATGAGTTCCGCGCGGTTTTGGACGCGGCTTTTGGCAAGATGGCAGTCGCGTATCTTTGCAGAGACGAGATCGGCATTTCTCATTATCAAGCCGCGCGGATAGGTGCAGAAGGCGCAGCGATTCAGATCGGCATGCCCCGCGACGAAGCGGTCCTCGCCGTCGACAAGATGGACAAGAAATTCAAGGCTGACACCCGGACCGAGAATCCGAAAGCTGACGCCGGTAGCTGTTTCGGCAAACTAAACGAGTTTTCCCATGAACTGGACGTCGCGATTGCCAAGGTCAGGACCGGGAAATAACAAAAACCGTCCTCTACGAAGACGGCACCAAGGAAGAGTTCAAGTAGAAGGCCCGCAGAGACGACATTTGCCCACAGGCGCGTAATCCAGGGAAATAGCGATGGCGGATAGCTACGAACAGTTGCGGAAAAAGCCCAAAGACACTTTGGTCCGCGAGTACGATGGGATTGCCCAGAGCACGCAACTCGGTCTGAACTTTTATCGGGATGAGATAGCTCGACGCGACGCCGAAGAGCAGAGCCAGCTCATTCTCAGCTTCACGAAGCAGATGCGAGACATGACGATTGCCATCACCGTGATGACGGGTGTTGTCGTGGTGCTAACGATCGTCAACGTTTATCTGGTGTGGCCGAAATGAGCGAGACAAGTGACGAACCCGACATCGAAGTCGCCCTCGCCTCCTACATGGCCGAGGAGAACGTCGTCCGCGCTGAAGCGCTGCGCCGGATCGTGCGCGACTGGCTGCTTGGACATGGGTACTTGCCTATCACTCCCGCCACTCTTGATTTGACGAGTTAAGATCGGTGAACACCTGTTTTAATCAGGGATCTGGCTTCTCAAGCAGTTGGTCATTCTTCTGGTACAAGCGGTCGATCAAATAATAGAGCCCATGGCACGTCGTCACGAAGAGATGCGCTATGATGAGAGAGCACACGATTATTAAAGCGGCGTGTAGCATCTCCAGAGACGAGACTACGTAGGGGCCAGCTACTGGAATTTCACTTACCCTGCTGATCAACTTGCCGTCCGCCGCTGCCGCCACAATGAGCAGAATCGAGCCTATGGAGATTATCAGGGAAACAAATGACAGGTACCCGAACAACGAGCAAACGTACTGTCGCCGAGTAAGGTCTTCAGAGCGGCCATCTGTAGCGATGCGTTTGATCGGCCCAACGACAATGACTTCATCAAGATCACCAATTGAAGAACTGAAACTAGCGACACCAACCAACGCGGCGATATAGAAGCCGGTAAGAACCGCCGAAAAACTCCCTATTCTGTCCAGGAAGCCCTTGTCGCCAAAAAAATTCGCTTCAGCAAAGATGAAAGGCGCGCTTATCAATGCAGTCAAGAGCACGACCGTGAGAGCATTTCTCCTAAACAACTTGCGCCCATGCTCGTCAGTCAGTCTCAAGTACCCCAGAGGGTACGATAAGACGTTCATGAATCCCTCCTATGACTTGGCGATTGCCAGTCCTTTCTCGACAACTTCATCGACTATATCGATGCTACATGCAGGTAGTGATGCCTTGAACGAAGCCCGCTCAGAACGGACAAAAAGGATTTCCTTGGCCTCGTCGTCTTTATCAATTTTGACAGTTCGATTGCGCTGATCGTCCAGATCAATATCAACCTTGAAGTCCGACCAACCATCGCCCCGCGCTTTCTGCACGAGGTTGGCAAATACGCTTTTCCAATTCTTTCCGTTGATTTCACCTGTCACGCGGAGTCGGAGGACCTCTTGTTCTGGTTTAAAGAGCCCGTCCGCGTCTACAAAATCGGGTTTAGCAGGCCTAACCAAGGTCACGAAATTTACATGCCCCTTGCTGAGGGCATTGGACATTGTTTCTGACGGAACACCTTCAGGCTTAAAGGTACAATAGGTCTCAATGGGCTTTTTCGCCCGGAGGAATTCATATGGATACTCCTTCAGCGCGTCCGCAATGAGCCGCCTAATTACCGCCATGCTTATGCCGGGGATTTCTTCAAGGGTGGCCCGGTACACCCCATTTCCGGTCGTATCAGTCGAAATCACAAGGTGAGCGGAAATCGACTGCTCCTCATCCGCATCTTTCACAGCTTGGCGTATCGTTACCTTTTTCCCGGCCTGCTGCCTGGCTTTCTTTCGGTACGTTGGTTCAGCCGCATTAGGGCTCGCTCTATGGATCAGCACGACGAGCGCGCCGGCCTTCGGCTTTACCTCCATGAGTTCAACAATGTCGCCATTCGTTTGGACTTCGAGGGCTTTCTCAGCGGCAATATGTTTTTGGACCGCGTCAAACACGCTGTACTGTTTGGTATTACCAGTGAGAGGCAAGAACGGTGCGCCGATGTGGCGCGGCGCGAAACGAAACTCGTATTTGCGGAAGAACCGCGAATGCTTTTCTAAGAACAAGATTTACCCTCCGAATCCCAGGGGATCTAATCGGAGGATTTCACCTATGTCGAGTCAGTTGTGCTAGTTCGATTTAACCCCGTGGCGTTGTATTGGAGGAATCATGTGAATCTAACATCAATTAGCAGCGGGGGGATTCTTCTCGCCTCCTGATCGCCTCGGTTTCGCGCTCGATTTCCAAGCAAAAACTCGCATCCATGGCCCTCACGATACCAATCTCCTCCCGACGGATGATGTTTCCTGTGACCTGGCACCAAGCCATCAATTCTAGGTTCGATACCGGTACCGGCCCAGAGAACCCCGGCGGCTGTGACTGCCGGAGTTCCCAGAACCAATCCCAGATAAAGGCGCCGTGGTCCGGCACTTCGGCATCCGGGCTTTCCGTCTCGAACGCCTCGTTGCGCTCGCGCCTCGTCTCGCCATCCTTGTCACGGACGCTGTCGTAACGAGCAACGACAGCGACTGCCTCGGCTAGGGCTTCGCCGAGCTCTTCGTAAAATTTGCCCGATCCTCCGAGGTTGCCGCGATCTGGTCGTAGATCCAACCGGCTTCTTCCAGCACCTCGCGCACCTGCTCAAAGGTACATTCCGGCTTGGCTCCTTTCCAATCATGGTCACCCCAGTCCCAGGAGGCGACAGATGCGGCGGCCTTGTCGAGATATTCAGCCTCGACCTTGCTGGACGTCAGCTTCTTCTTGCGACTGGCAAGGAACTTGTCGCTGTGCTGGCGAACGACACGCTTTACAGCGTCGCTCTCGGCCGAGCGGATCATGAAGCGAATGCCGATGAGCTCGTCGGTGTCCGGGCCGGTGAGCTTCAGTTCGAAAAGATCTTCGGAATTGACGAGCTTGGAAATGTCCATGTTTTCACCTCAGATTACGGGATGGGGGTCGGATTGACGCGGATCGGTAGCTGGTTGAGGCCGATCGTGAAGCGTTCGAGTTCGAAGTCGTCAGAGCCGCCGCCCGGGTAGAGCGGGCCAGAAACAACGCCGCGGCTGTAGAAGATGGTATTCGTCTTGCCGGCGCCGCCGTCGTTGCGCTCGATCTTGATTGCCATGTTATCGAGGTTCAGCGGATCGCCGAATGTGCGCAGGATCATCTGACCGGCATCGTCGAAGACCGAAGCGACTTCTATCTGCGGATCACCTGCATTCGCCGTGCCCTTCTGCTTCTGAGTCACCGGCTCGTCGAGCGTGTTGTAGCTATTCATCGTGCTGTCGGCGCCGAAATCACCGACATTGCCAACCTTGCCAACCTGCACCCAGGTCAACCCTACAAAGGCGGACTGGATGAGATCGGTATTCTGGGCGAGCGCGCAAACATAGACCTTGCTGCCCTTCTTCGTTGCCTTGTTTGCCATGTTAGTTCTCCGGTTCGAATGCGTGGTAGGGGATGGTGATCGGGATCTGGACCCGTTCACTCTCTTGGAGCGGGCCTGCCGCCCATGGCTCGCTGCTGATCGTGATCCTCACGCCAGAGGCGAATAGCGTTTGGTTCTTGAACTGGTCGATGACCTGGTCGACGACTTCGAGGGCGTCGATAATTCCCTGCCCGACCGGCCAAACCACAGAGACCTGAAGCAAACCGCGCTTCTGTTGCGGATCGTCGCCCATGGTCACTTGGCGCGTCTGGTTAGGCATAAAGGCAAGGCGCAGATACCTTGGCGGCAGCGGCTGCCCGGTGACGGGAAACACGACGTTCGGCCCGGCGATCGGTAGCACCTGAGGCATGGCGCGCAGCCGCTCGGTGAGCGCTTTGAAGATGATTGCGTCGGAACCAACGGCCATGTATCGATTGCCTATGTCTGAAAAGCCGCCTCTCAGCGACGATGAAGTGTATGAGCTCATCCATGCGGCATTGCTGGCATTGGGCCGGGATAGCGCCGCAACGGTACGAGGCGACACCTCGCTCAAGGCCGCCCGGAAAGCGTTGACGATGCTTCAGCTTGGGTTGCTGGCGGCGATTGAAAAGAACATCGACACCAACGCTGCGATCAAAGACCCAGACGGGCCTTCAGCTCGGCAGCCTTTCGATCCACGATAATCGGCCAGTTCTGAGCGGCCAGGCGAACGAAGCCGTCGGCCGGCTGGCCGTTCGAGCCATATTCACGGTGCCCGGCATATGCGGCGGTGTAGCCGAAATAGAGTGTGTCTCCGATATCGGCTCCGGCGATCACCGCCTCGACCTGGTCGAAGCTTGTAGCATAGCTGTTTGGCCCAGAGCCGGGCGTGGGGTTCTTGCCCGACACGATCGAAGGCATCGCCGCAGTAGAAGCAAGCAGCGATGCCCGGAGAAAGCCGGTGTCAACACGCATGCGTCCACCCTGACCGGCGGGCTTCTGCATCTCCTCGACGACCTCATGCGTTGCCTCTTTGAACACAGCCTCGACTGCGCCATCGACCTTGTCCGCCCACTGAGCAACAGCCGCGCTGAAGGAGAGCGTCGCCATCAGGCCGCCTCGGCACGGTAGCGACGCGCGACGGCGCCGATGTAGTCGATCTTGTATTCCAGCCGGCAGCGGCAGCCCGACGTTTCCGTGATTGGCGCGCGCGGGTCGCCGGGATAGCGAAGCGACGCGCCCGACGGGCTTTGGAACGTCTCGTCGATGCCGACGCTCTTGCCGTTCATAACGCGGTGAGTGTGCCGAACTCGACTGTCGCCGGCCGATCGCCAAATCTTCGTGATGTCCTGCGCCTGGACTTTGCCCGCCTCTATCTGCTGCCGCATCCCCTCGTCTCGTGCGGAGCCGAGAGCCATCATGGTTTCGGTGCGCGCCAGCATTTCGCCGCGGAGCAATAGGTTCTTGTCGTTGAGCCTGCCGATGATCCGGGTCAGCGCTTCGCCCGCGACCGGCTTGCCTTCACGGATGGCAGCCGACACGGTGCGGTCAAAGCGCTTGTCCCGCGTCTTGAGCTCGAAGTACTTCTTCATCAGCTCCGGATCGCCGGATGCGAGGTTGCCCCGGGCCCGGTCGATAAACTCGATCTGGTAGCGGGTCAGGCCAATGACGCCACCCTCTCGCCGACCGGTGACACGGTTCTGCCGGCCGACAACGTCGAGTGCGGTGGCGCGCGGGTTGGCGCCTCTGGCAAGCCCCTGCTCCAACGCCTGGCGCACACCCTGCCGCTGATCTTCGGTGATGTGCGTAACCATGGTCGAAGACAGATCGCGGAGGATCGCCTCTGCAACCGGGTTGCGGACGCCAAAGCGCCAGATTACACGGTTGCCCTGCGGGTCCATCACCTTCGGCAGTTCGCCAACGGCATTGGTGCCACCGGCGTTGAAGGCCTCCTGCAGGGCGATTTCGAGTGCCGAGAATGCTTCTGGCTCAAGCTGCATCGCCTCGATCGCGCCGTTCACGTCGCCTCGCTCGAGACGTTCGACGACACGCGCGAGGATGATGCTCGACTTGATCTCGTCCACCGCCTCGCGAAACGCCGCAGCAAGGCGTGGCTCGTATGTGGCGAGCAATTCGTCGAATGTCATACGATTCTCGTTTTTTGGCTGGGAGGAAGGACTATGATGGTTGCTAACAACAGACCATTAGCTGGCAATCTCAGGACACGTATGATCCTCTTGTTGCTCGTATTAATTCCTCTGGCTTTCTACGCGCATGGCTTGGCTCGCGCGGGCTTGGTTTTGCTGATCGTCGCCATCATGTTTCAAGCGTTTATCGGCCCGCTGGATCCAGTCACCCAGACGATCGCAAATGCCCTCAACGGGGTTGCCGACCCGATCCGCGCCTTACTCGACCGAGGCTAGGATGCTGTTCGCCCTTGGACGACGAAAACAACGTTGGTCACGCCGTCGTATTTATTCGGGTCTCCATTCACGATGGCGTAGTCGGTACCGTTGGCGGCGACGATGTCGCCGACGGTGGGCTCGATCGCGAGGCCGACGGCCGAAATGTAGATCTGCATGTCACCGCTGCGGATAGTGGTCCCGTCGATGTAACGGGCCTCGTAGGCCATCGGGACGAGCGTTGCCGGGTAAGGCGTCGGGACCGGTTCGCCGCCCAAGACCGGGTCCGGAGGTGTGAGGCGGGTGACGACGCCGGCCTGGCCGAACTTGGCAATGAGCCGGCCCGCCGTGAGGCGAGCTCGCAAATAATCAAAATGCATAATTCGACGACACTTTCCGCTGCGAGAAGTTGAGCAAGGTTGACACTGCGCATCCGACGAAATCAAAGACTACTTGCAAAGCCGGGAGACACTTCAAACTGATGACGAAGAAAATAGTATCAATGCGCGAGTTTCTACGAACGGGCGCGTTCGGCCCATTGACGACCGACGCCACGCTCTTGGACGTCGCTCGGGCACTGGGGGCACCGACGTTTTTCTCGACCGAGCACGCAGAAGATGTCCCGACTTACTGGGGCTATGGAAAACTCGAAATCCAATTCGAAACCACCGCCCCTCACCGTACCGACTGGTTTCAGATTGAACATGCAGACGAACTTGAGGGAGAGTTCGAGCTCATCACTCAAAACCTCGTTCTCGCTCTAGAGGGGTGTGATGGCACCGCTCGCCCATCGGCGCTGTTAAGCTCCAACATCTGGCAACCAGAGCTCTGTGTGGTGACTATCGGCGCCCTAGCCGACGATGTGTTGCTCAATATAAGGGCGCGCAACATCCGTGTTGTTTATCGCGTGGACTCAACGTTCATTTCGGACGGTGATGCCATCAAGTACGTCTCTCAAACAGGCATCGAAGAAATTGTTCGCGAGATCGACCATAGAACCGAGATCGACAGCATCTATTCCTTCAGATTGGACAAAAACGCACCGGCGTCCATTGCCGACGTGCACGCAATTTCCAGTTCGCGCTACCTGGCCGCCTTGGCAAACTAAGAGCGTTTGTTTTCAAACCACCAGCGCACCAGGCCAGCATTGCGAGAGGAACGGCCATAGCAGTGCCTCGATAGAGGTCACGACCGGAGTAGACAACGCGACAAGGTCGTCAATGTCTCTCGATGTCGACGTGGCGTATTCGACTTCAAGCTGGCCGATCTTTTCGCGCTTGACCGTGGCCGTGCCTGTGACGACCGGTGAAAGGCTGCCCGGGTTCGTCAATTCGAGAAACGCCGCCTCATATGAAGCGTTGACGATCGCAACCGGGATTTCTGTCGGCGGGATCGCCTCACCGTCGTATGTCGATGCGCCGGTGCGCGGCCATGCCCGTTCCTGGGCGAATCCGCCGGTGCGCCGACCGCTGAACCGCGGTTCGTACCGATCGATCACCAAAGCGCCGCGCTGGCGAGCAGCGGCCTTCTGGTCATCAGTCGTGCCAAAAGGCATGACATAGCCGGCCGCCATCGCGTAGGCCGTGAAGCCGTCGTTATCGCCATATCCGGCCATGTCATTCCTCGCAATTTACATTAGGCATTCATAAACAAAGCCGGTGCATTCTTGCTGGCAGCAGGGGGGCGCCAGCACGCACACTTGCTGACGTAGGGGCTCGCTGTTGTAACAGCGGCCCCTTTTTCGTTCAGGGCTTGGTTGCCAAGTCTTCGAGGGCGGCGACGATCTCGTCCTTCTTCGCCGGCGTCTTATCGCCGAGAAGCTTGGAAGCCGCAGATTTGAAGGACATGAACTGCACGTTCGGATCGTTCGCCATGGCGAGGACTTCCGTCACGGACTTGGAAGAGTTGCCTTCGTCAGCGATATCCTCATCGCCATCGAGTTTCAGATGGCCGGCATCCACCCAGGCTTTCCCGACCGGATGGTCCTTCACCGTCTTCCAGTCGGCCGCTTCGACTTCAAGCGAACCGCCGCCAGCGATGACCGGGCCGCCCGGGATGCCAAATCCGCCCGGGCGAGTATTCTGAATGGTAATCTTAGACATAGCGAATACTCCTCAGATGCCGTCGAGGTAGCGCATGGCGCCCGGACGACGAACTTCGACACCGCCAAGGCGGAAGATGCCCGGCACTTCAAACTTCAGCAGACGCTGTTCGGCCTGCAGCCAGCGGAGCGGCATCGGCACATGCATCTTCACGACGTCGGGCGACCGGCGATAGGCCACCATGCGGTGGGTGCTGCCGGCGCCGGCGGTTTCCAGACCGAAGACTGCCCGGATAGTCAGCGGCCGGCCGGTCCGGATCGTGTAGATGTTCGCCCGCTGGATATGCTCCAGGATCGTCGTGGTCATCGTCGCGTCGAGACGCTTGGTCGCGATGAGCGCGTAACGATCCTGGTCGAGCAGGATGGTGTCGGCCTGCTCGATGCCGTTGGACGCGGTGAAGATGACCCCGAGCACGCTGTTGACGTCGGCAAGGATCTCGTCGGCGGTCTTGGTGGTCCAGGTTGCAGTGCCGCCCGCGCCGTTCGCCGCGGTAATGGCCGTGACCGAGGTGGTGTTGAGCAGGCCGGTCATGCCGAGCTTGGAGCGACCGAGGAACGCAACGTTGTCGACATACTGCTCGTACTTCCGACGGGCAGCGTCGGCGCGGTCGTTCTGCAGGCGGATGCCGTATGCCTGAGCATGGGCAAGCTCCTGCAGATTGTACCGGTAGCCGATCGCCGCCATCCAGACACGGCTGTTGCCGCCGTCGAGCTTGAAGTCGACGAACGGGATGTCGTCGCCATCTGCGGCGAACTCGCGGGCCTGCCCGACGTCATCGCCCATGGAGAAGAAGTCGATAGCCGTGGTCCAGTCCGGCGCCGAGTTATCGACGGGCACGAGCTCGCGATACTGGAAATCCGGATACTGGCGAGCATAGATGCCCGGCTCGATGTAGTTCTGAGCCGTGCGCAGGAAGTTCAGCGCCAGCGCGGGCGCGTCAGTGGTGAACATGTGCGTTCTCCTTACTTGGTGACGCCAAGGCGGAGACGCGCGAGCTGGTTGGTACCGCTCGTGACGCTTGCCCATTCGGCATTTTCGATCAGCTGGTTGGCTGCCGAGTTGGAAACGTTGGTGAAGCCCCCGGTCGGGGTCATATAGACCGGGTCGCCCTGAGCAACGGCGACAAGCGCGGTGACCCAGATCGAACCATTCTTCATGACGCTGATCTGGTCGTACGGCTTGTAGAGCTCGCCGTTGGCGAAGGGCAGAGTGCGATCGCCGACCGCGACGCCGGCGAACTTGCCGATAGCGGTCGGCAGCTTCACCGTGTCTTCGACCGTGTCGTAGATCACGCCCACGCCGAAAGGGATATTGCCGGAAGCTGCCGCAACGATCATCGACGTGATGAAATGCGGCTCAGTGGTGGCGATCAAGCCGGGATAGCCGGCCGGCGTGTCGCGCGAATAGGAGACGGGAGGAAAGGCCATTATGCGTTCTCCTTCTGATTGCCCATCCAGGCGTTACGATCGCGGGCAAGCATTGCCTCGTAGGCCTTGTTGGAGTCGGTGAGGTCCGCATCCGAGGTGAGCCCCTGCTTCACAGCGTTGCGGAAGGGGTCGCTGGGGTTCTTGGCCGCGTCCTCGACGAGCGTGTCGAAGCGGGCGTCAATATAGGCGTCGGACTTGCCGGCAACGGCGGCGTCGCCGATCTTGGCAGTAACGACGGCCTTGCGAATGGCAGCGTCGGACAGGCCCTCGGTCTTGACGTCCTTGGCGATTGCCTTGGCGGTGGCGATGAGATCGCCGCGGGCCTGGACGCGTTTGTCGAGATCGGCATCGGAAAGCACCTTAGCTTTCGTCGCGTCGAGCTCGGCATCCTTCTTGGCCAGCTCGGCATCCTTGGCGGCCAGCGCCGTCTGGTGTGCCGTTTCGGTTGCGGTCATCTTGGAGATGGCATCGGCAAGCCGAGACTGCAGTGTGGCGATGACGGTGGCGCCCTGGTCGGTTACTTCAACCGGGATGCCATCGACGGTAACCGTCTTCAGGGTCATGATCTTTTCCTCTTTCGGTTTCTGATCACTGGTGACAGGGGCAGCGCCCCACGACCTCACACCGTCACCGATGCGAGCTTGTGATCCGGCGCGGCCGCGCTGCACGATGGCAACGTGGTTGATCCGGATATCTTTCTGGATGGCGTCGTACTTCTCGCCTTCGGACGTGGTGCCCGGCTCCCATGCGAGATCGCAGGTGTAGCCGGCGGATAGCTCCCGCTTGCCCTCGTCGACGGATTTGATGGCCGCAGCATCCATGACGATGAGCGGGATGCGGACGAACTCGCCATCGCGTGCGACCTCGTCACCGATCTGGCCGACGGCCAGGTCTTTCCAGTTGGCAGCGCTGACGGCTTCGTCTGGGTGCTCGTTCGTCACCGGCTTGTGTGCATAGCTCCCGAGGCTGTCGCGGGCGAAAACCTGATCGGCGGGGCGGTAAACCTTCACGACCGGCATATCGGGCTTCCCGACCTCATGGCCGGCATAGTCCTGGATGCCAGTGCGTGCGGTGCGAACCTCAGCAATTAGGTAGCCGTCGGCGGTCCGTCGCGTGCCCGCGATCGGTGCAGCATCTATAAATTGCATATTCTGGTCACCTGGGCTTAAGCTGACTTTAAATCAGCAGAGAAACAGAAGGGAAATGCAGAGTGCGCAACTTCTTGATCGCCGCGAGCTTAATCGTCGCCTCTCCAGCTTGGGGCCAGGACGCGAACAACGAGAAGAACTTGGTGGACGGATTAAACAAACAACTTGGGCACACGGCGCCGAGCAGTACCGTTCTCACCCCGCAAAGTCCCTCCGCGACAATTGCGAATACGCCCAGTTGGGGGGTCATCGTTCGCGATCCGAAGGGTGGCCTCGTCGATGTTTTCGGTTCGGTTGACTACAAAGTCACCCCAACGGGAGCGATCGAAGTTCCCGGATACAGCCTTCCAAAGGGCGCTTCGCTCGAGGTTGTGCCGCAGAAAGAATTCATAGCTGCAGCTGCGGAAGTGAAGCTCGACCCGCTATTTCAGCCATTGGACAAGATCCCTGACGCCGTCACCAAGGCCACTGACTATCTTGCAACGAACCTCTGCGCCAAGAAAGGCAGACCTTCGTCCTTGACCTTGACCGTTTCGGTAAATGCATCTGGCTCGCTTTTTTTCGCAACTGTGGGCACCGAAGCCGGCTCCGAGGTCAGCTGGGATTTTGCAGACACCTGTGAGCGATATGGGCTTGAAGGGGATGGCATCGCGTTTAAGTAGTTGATTGACCTGAATTCCGGTACGGACTCGTTAGAGGGGCAAGGCCAGCTCCAGCCCGTACCTCATTTTCATCTGGCTCCTGCTCGCTAAGCTTGCCGTATTCATCAATGGCGGAATCAAGGCCTGGCAAAGAGCCATCCTCGACCAGCGCATTGACTAGAGCGTCGGATACAGCCTCGCGAGGAATAATTTCCTGCCCTGGCGAAGTGCCTACCAACTGGCGCGCGGCATCGGCTTTCGTCTTGAAAACGTCGGCCTTTTCCTTCTCGGACATGCCCCAGAGCGGCGCCCACTCATAGTAAATGTCGGGGTCGCGCGAGCCGGTACCGCTGCGGATGATGCACTCGTCGAGCCGCATCATGGCCGGGGTCATCTCGACTTCCTGCATGGCCTGGAGGCGATCGTAGTAGTTGCGCAGGTCGCTTTCGCCGGTGGCGTTCATGCCGGCCGGCGACTGACCGAGGAGCCGGGTCGCCGGAATATCGGCCGCGCCCGAGACGATCTGCAGGAACGACATCAGCACTTCCGGGAGGGTCGCGAAGCTCGCCGTCTTCTGTTCGAATTCCTCTTCCTTGTCGAGCAGCAGGTCGCCGTTGATGCCCTTGGCCGTGGCGGCAAGGGTGTAGCGCTCCAAGATCTTCGCGCGATACTCGGCATTGCCGATGTTCTGCATGAAATCCGGAAGCCGGATGATATTGACCTTCGCCTCGAAGACGAGACTGGCAATGTTCGCCGCAGTGCCATCGGCCTGCTTGATGGCCTCGACGACAGACAAGAGCACGCTGTCGCCCCAACCCGGATAGGCAGAGGTGGCAATCTCGTCATCGGGCGCCGGGTTGCCATGGAAGATGACCAGGCGCGACGGATGAATTTCGACCTGCCGGCCGCCGGCCGAGCTCACCTGATAGAGCGTTGGTTTGCCGTACCATTCCGACGCCGGGTCGCGCTCGACCTCGCCGGCCGTAAGCTGGCGGCGCGACATGACCGTGAGGTACTTCAAGCCACCCTTGCCGATGCGATCGACGCCCAGCGGGGCGGTGAGATCCTGCTCACCGGTACCGATGACCAGTGCAGCGCCGCCCCAAAGCCTCGCCTTGATACGGGCTTCGAGCACCTTGCCCTTGACGTTCAGACGCTTCTCTTCCGCCTCGATCGCCTCGATCTGCGGCTTCTTTGCCTGCCAGTCACGCCAGGCGCGGACGCTATCGAAGGCTGGGATATCGACGATCTTCCGCGGAAGCCAGGCGCCACGGTAGGCGTTCAGCAACTCCTCGTCCGAAAGCATCGGCATCGAATAGAACGTGGCAGACGCCTTGTCCCGGCTTGTGCCGAGGTTGGCGACCATGTTCGTCAGGCTGTCGCGGACGAAAGCGATGATGTTACCCATGTCCGCTCCTAAACGTTCGCCAGCGTGAACGTGCTTGCGCTCAACAGCGCGTTGAAAGCACGGCTCGTGCTGTCGGCGTCATCGTCATGTGCCGCTTCGGGGAAACCCTCAAGCGATGAAAACCAAGCCTCATTCCATGGTCCACGGAGAACCAGGACATTGCCCGCTTCGACCTGAGCCGAAAACGGGCTGAAGCGCGTGATCTTGTCACCGGATTCGGGCGTGGCCCGAACGGTGAAGCCGGCAAGCATCTTCGTCAGGTTGGTGACCTGCGATTTACCCGCCTGCCCCGGATCCTGCGGCAGTGATATCTGCGTATCCTTGCCGTCGGCTTCGGCGGTGTTCTTGATCAGCCGTTCGACACCCGAGGGTGACAGGCGATCGCGGCAATGATGGGCGACGATATATCGACCATCGGGTAGCTTTCCGATCTTGCTGCCGGCCGTCCAGTCCGGATCGTTGCTCTCTGTCTTCGGCGTGGCGCCCAAGTCCCAGCCGCGCATCCAGCGCGCGCCGGCAGGGATGGCATCGACCACCTCGCACCAGCCGCGGCGGAACAAGAGACCAGCCGCCGGCCGGATCTTCCAGTTACCACCCAGCAAGCGCTCGCGCTCGACCGTTGGCAAAGCCATGAGGTTTGCGAGGTAGCCGGGGTCGGCTGCCATGAGCGCGGCGTTGTCGGTCAGCTTCGCCGGGACGAACGTCACCGACTTCGGCGGGATAGGCTCGCCATCGAGCGGGTTGATGTAGTCTGACAGCTCTGCCGGATCATCGGCCCAGACAATGGCGTCACCGATGCGGACGAACCAACGCAGCTTGCCAGCCCGCTCCGGTATTGGCAGGCCGGTGTCTGGATTGATCCACCACGAAATGAAATCGGCGACCCAACTATCGGCATCCGGGTTGCACGTCGCCCTGATGTAGGGCCTCACGCCGCACATCGAGCGGTTACGCGAGACCATGTACCAGAACTGTTTGGCGCTGAAATGCGTCAGTTCGTCGAAGCAGATCAGCGGGATCTGCGAGCCCTGCCAGTTCAGGACCGTCTTGTCGTGCTCAAGGTGAGCGAACGATACCGAGGCGCCGGCCGGGAAGTTCCACTGCAGCACATGCTCTTTCGGCACCGCGCCGATCGAGGGATAAAGCTTCTCGCTCTCGTCCCATAGACCGCCCTCGTTTCGGACCTGCACCGTCGACCGACGAAAAAACACGGCGCCGAACTGCGGATTGGCCACGTGGCGCAGCGGCTCCATGAGCAGCGCCCAGGTCTTGCCGCCACCGGCCGAGCCGCCGTAGATGGCGATGTCAGCCGGGGAAGCAAGGAACGCTGTCTGCGGGCCAGCCTGCGGCCGGATGATTGTCTGGGCGCCCTGCCCTTGCTCAGCTCCTGCCATTGTCGGGTAACTGGAAGATCGTGACGGGTGATACTGGAACCGGCAGATCCTTTCCGTCCTTCCCCGTCAGTTCGCGGCGGTTGGTGTAGGCATTGCCCACCTCTTCCGCCGCTTGCTTCAACAATGACGAGGCCAGCACCATGTTGCCCGCGTTCTCTGCTTTCTCAGCCATACGCTGTAGTGCACGCAGCCGAACGGCGCGGTGACTGATGGCGATGGTGGCCGTATCCTCAAGGAACGTCTTGCGGGTCTCTTGGAACAAGAGCCGCCACTTCTCTGCGAGGTTGCTGCCAGCCTTCTTCGTTGGGTCGTAGCCTTCGACCGACTGGCGCGTGATCGTGGTGCCGTATTCCTTCCTGACTGCATCGACGACAACAGACGGTGTGTCGAAACAGGCGAGGCTTTGGACGATGAAGGTTTTGACCTCGTCCTTCAGGGTACCCTTGGCCATTGGTCTGTCAGGCTCCGGTCAGTTCGAAAGCATAATCCCGGTTCCCCGCCAAGCAGCGAGGAGTATGTTAGCACATACGAATACGGCGCTGGTGTCCGGGGAACGGATCCAAGCATCGGTCAGACAAATCGTTCTTGCCAATCAGCAAGCAACCTCTCGGCGTTTTCGAAGGGCTGCCTCCAAGGAGGTGCACAATGACATTCGCCCCATCAAGCGTATCCCTGATCACACTTGCGGCAATCTCAGTCGGCGTAGTTCGAGCCGACGCTCACCAGGCAAAGACCGGCTGGACCTATCCTCCGGCGTGCTGCAAGGCTCATGAGGTAGGTGGAGATTGTGGAGCCATTCCCGCTCCGGACATAATGCGAGGAGCTCGTGGTTTTTCTGTCTTCTTGCATGCGGGTGACCATCCCCTGGCTACACGACCACATGTGTTCTACATCCCGTATGGCGATGAGATGCCGTCGGGCGATGGACGATACCATATCTGCCTGCATCCGACTGAAGACGACGTGAACTGTTTCTTTGCCCCGCCTGATAGCAGCTAACTACGCGACCCTCAGCTGGCAGGTGCCGCAAGCGTGAGCGATCTGCACTCTGGCGATCTCGGGCTTCTGGTTTGCTGCATCGACCATGGCGCGGACACCTGCTGCATCTGCCCCATAGCGACGGACAACGCCGACGAACTCCTCGACATCGTGACCACGGATGACGAACACCGGGCGGCCTGTCGATCGGCTGAACTTCGGCCCACCGAATGCGTCGACATCCTGGGCAGCGTGGTAGAGCTCGTGCTCGACCAGCGCCATGAACTCGGCGTCTCCGCATTCCCTGCAGTAGTCGGCGTCCAGCGTGATGATGAAATCAGGGACGTGGCCGAACCACTGCTTGACCTGCATCTCTGCCCGGGCGCGGGACCACTTGCCCATTGTGCCCTGCGGAGATCCTGTCTCGCACTGGCCGATGACCCGACGCCCCTTCTTGCTGTTGCCGACGGTGGTCCAGAGGAAACCGATGTCAGCGAACCGGAGATGAGCGTGGTCGGGATTGTGAACCGGCGATGCCGCATCAATGAAGGTATCCCGTACCCAGTCGGGCATTTCCTCGGCGGGGGCAAAGGCTGGTGAGCTAATCTCGTCGAACATCGACAACGGCGGTTGCGGTCTCATTGTACCCGTTATCCCCAGGTGGTTGTGATTTACGGGTGCAGATCTACTGGCGAGCAGCAATTTGCTTGCGACTCAAGGTCGTTCATCGTTTCCTTCTTATGCAACTAGGAAAGGAACATCATGACGACATATGTAATCTCATACGACATCAAGAAAACGACGCCGGATCCATATTCGGAATTCCTCAACCAGGCGGAGAAGGTGGGCTGGAAGGTCTGGATATGGGCGCCATCAGTCAAGAAATGGTATCGGCTACCAAACACTACATTGGTGGGCGATTTCCAAAATCGCGACGCCGCACATCGGGCATTCAACACCGCGGTGGCTAATACCTCTGCAGCTATCGGCGTTACGGTTACAGTCGAAAAGTTCTTCCTGGCTGCCTATTCGGAATCACTCTTCAATTCGGACTTCATAACCGCAGGCTGATGCCGCAACCTCTACCCTCCCCTGAGGGCACAAATTGAGGCAGCCCCGCGGCAACATTCGCGGGGCTCTGTTTTCTTGCCAACTGTCTATCGGCCAACGTACCCCATAACTGGATAGCCATTGATAATGGCAGTGCACGGTGTACCTACTGGGTTCGCAGCCCCGTAGGCCGCGCCCCACTGCGTGACACAGTAATTACCCCAAGCCACTTGGGGAACGTTGTTCGCCTGTGGCGGTTGAAACTGCGGTCCGCCGACTGGTTGCGCAAAGCCACCAGGAAAACTCGGCACTACATTATCCAGTGGATTGCCCACCCCTTTGTGCACTTGGTCAAGGCCGTTGGCGGTGTCCTGGTTGATAACCCCCGTTTGGCAAAGCACGTCGGCAAGGAATCCGGACGAGCAAGACGCCGAAGCTTCATTTGAAATAAACGAGCAAGTAGCAACCAAAGCTATCACAATATTTTTCATGACCTTTCTCCTCAGGCCGGAAAATAACGTTGGCAGCGTTATTAGTTGTTCTTCAACCGCCGAAGCGGATGAACAGTAACTTTGCCTCTGTTCATGTGAGTTAATTTATACTGATCGCCAAACTTTAGCTGTTCCAAATGTAACGCTGATGGAAATAGGTTGCGGCGACAGGATCCAAACCTGCGACTCTCCAGTTTATGAGGCTAGGCGAGCTACCGGGCTGCTCTACGCCGACGAGACCGGACTTACCTGATTTGGGCGGCTTATGTGCGCCTAACATACTACGAACATACGGAGAACAAGTTGCGGCAGTCATCTGCCTCACTACCTGTGATCCCGCGCGGCGCTCCCGCGATCGTGGTATAATCCCAACTTGCTACAGAGCTTCGAACTTTGTTGACCAGTCAGGCCATCCGGCGTGACGGCGTGGCTCTCGTGTGTGCAAAAATGGTACCGGCCATGGTAGGTCGAAAGAACTTCCAAGAACCTGATCATCGCTCTTCAGCAGGGCTGCCGGTGAGCATTTTACTGCTCTCCATCCTCGGTATAACGGCCTATCTATTGGTCGAGGGATCCTTACTCGATAGAAAGCGCGACGGATCCAAGGTCTACCTGCCCGTTCCGCAAGTTCAGGATCGTTGAGGTCTTTCGTGGTTCTGAGCCACGCCGCTTGCCGTTTGCCCTGCCTGCGGAAATTGGTGCCGGATTCATCCACCTCGGGGAGGCAAAGGTCGCCACTACCAACGGCGCTGGATCTGAAGGCGCCTTCGCTCCTCGTCAGTGCCAAAGCAAAACGATTGAGCCAGCGATGAATACGAGCGAGAGCAATGCGAAACCAATTCGGTTTTTGTCGTCCGAAACGTTCCAGCGATGCGTTTTAGCATCCCTGAGGTTCCACTTAATCACGATGAAGCCAGCTAGAAGCAGTAGCCCCACGAATAGATACTCTCTCACCGAATTAACTCCTGCGACTTCCGGCACCCAGTTTTGGAGCATGAAGTGCGAGGCGCGTCGAGCGCAATTGTGCTTTGTTCATAACGTTGCGCCTCTTCGTTGACCGCCACGCCATGCGTCGACTTCGGGGGCTGTCGCGCTGTCGAAATACGACACCCGCCGTATGTCGCTTGCTTGATGATCGTCCTACGCCAAATCTCCCGCAATCCTTGGCGGGAGGTTCGAACCTAGGAGACTACCAATGAAGATCGTTATCGCCGCCCTGGCGTCGCTCGCTTTCGCGACTTCCGCCATTGCTGCCGTGCCGTCGACGCCAGCCGAAAAGCAGTCCACCGTCAAAACTACCGGCCAGATTGAATTGGCCTTCGGATCGTCGCGCGGACTTGCCGCATCAACCAAGAACAGCAAGAAGAGCAATGGCGGCGCGCCGAGTGGTGGAAAGACAACGTTCGCCAGATAATGAAACGAGATAGGGCGGCTTCGGCCGCCCTGAATTTCGGCAATATGCTGCTATGGCGGGAGGCGGTGAGTTCCTCCCTAAGGCCCGGCGAGTTTTCCCTCTAATCGAGGTCCGCAATCAGAACAGCCTGCAAATCACCAAAGATCGCAGTGATTCTAAGCGACTTTATCGATCAGATCAAGCGGCAGATCGACGTGAACAAGGCCACCAAGGTATTCGACCACAGCTTTGACGGTATTGCGTCCGGTGACATCGAGCACGGACGCGAGCATGCCCCCGACGAGGCGATGTTCGGGGGCGACCCTAACGACTGTCGACCGCGGGAACTCCTCCTGCAACTGCTTGCGGCTCCGCTTCTTTCGCGCGTCGCGCTCTCGCTGCAGGGCGGAACCCGCCATAGCCTCGGCGTCTCGCAGGCTCTCAACCTCGAAATCCGAGATGCGCAGCGGATAGCCCGCAACGCCGAGGATCGCCGTCACCCCGTCAACGCGGGAAAGTCGGTAGAAATCACGCGTGGGCAGATAGACGAACGAATAGCCGGTGATCATGGCGAAGCGGCGCTCGATCAGTTCCTTGGTCCGGTGATGTTTGATGTCCTTCCGGAATGACGGCATGAATATTTCGAGGTCGGCGTCTCTGACATTGCGCTCGATGATGAATTCGCCCTTGCGGTCCCCGCTCTCACCGACGCGCGGCGTTGCCGGGCGCTGTGTTCCTGGACGGGTCTTGATTGCGTACCAGCTCATTGGGCCTTCTCCATTTCGATCTTGCGGCAGGAAGTCAGAACGGTGGTGTGGTCGCGGCTGAAGATCCGCGCGATAGCCGGCAGCGACATCTTCCGCTGATGGCGAAGCTCCCACATGAGTAAATGGCGGTGTTCCGTGATCGATCGTACCCGCGACGGGCCGACCATCACCGCGAAAGGAATTCGGAGCTCGAGGCAACGCAGCTTCACGTGTTCCGTCGGCGACAATCGCGGCCGCTGCTGCAGACGGTACGCTCGATAGGCCCAGACGTGATCATCGGCCGGTGCGCGAAGCTTCGGCTTCGGAACGTAGACCTTCGGCGGCTTTGGCGTCCCGACCAGCTTCCTCCGCAGGGCAAAGACTTTGGCGCGGTAGACCGCCTCGGTGGTGACAGGCTGTTGCGGGAGTTCAAGCAGCACGGCTTTTCTCCTCGGGGGCGACCTCGGCCATCTCGGCTTCGATCTTCCGCCTAAATGCCGCCTGCTCGGCGCCAACCTGCCACCAGTCGGGCAGTTCGGAGATCTTGGCCCAGTACTCAGCCTTCTCAGGCGACATGGGCTCGTGGACGACGACGCCCCGTTCCTTGGCCTTGGCCTCCTCGTGCTCTTGGCGGAACTGGTTGAGGCGGGCTTGCACTCGGGCCATGAGCTCGGGCGAACGATCGACCTCGGGGGCGATACCCTTCAAGGCCGATGCAGTCTCGCGCTTGCGGGCCAGATCCTCGCGGGCCGCCCTCGCCTCCTGCTTTGCCAGGGCGGCAAGGATCGGCGGCTTCGGGATCATGCCGAGCAAGATATCCGGGTTGCCGGCGTAGTCGCCCCTGATGAGCTTCTGGGTGGCAATCGTGAGGCCGCAGTTCGGCACCCCATCGAGAGCGTAGCCGTAGATCACGTCAAACTTCTGGGCGTCAACACCTTTTGGCAAGCTCATCCCGGCGCTTTGCATGACGTCGAGGCTCCGAACGATGGCATCAGCGCGAACCGGGGCCAGGCGCTCAGTGAGCGTTGTAATCTCCCGGTTCAAGGTCGAAAATTGGGCCGGTGCTGGCAAATTCGTCATGGCCTGGATTCCCGTTCAGTTTCTGTTGGATGGATTCTCGGAACTCCCGCTGGTGGCGGGCATGCTCGGTTTCCCGTGGCGGGGCTTGCTGATGAGGGCGATTGCGAGGCTTGGCAGCGTTGCGCAACCAATTGCGCCACGTCGCCGGCCAATCGAGCTTGGTGGCGTCCTTCCCGGCTTTGGCGTTCCAGTAGTCCCGGAACTTGTCGAACTCGGTCATGGCTTGGGAGCGATCGAAACCGAGCTCGACCGCGAAAACCAGATTGGGCTGGAAGTCGGCAGGCAAGCGGGTCCCGCGTTTGTTGTCCGAGCGAAGCGAGGATGGGGTGGGGTTAATTTCTTTAGGGGGTGTGGGGGACCTTTCTTTATCAGGGGTGGGGTCGTCCCCGGACTGTCCCGTGACTGTCCCGTCCTTGTCCCGTGACTGTCCCGCCCGTTGACGGCGCTTACGATCGCGCTCGACCTGGCGACGCCGATCGATTTCAGCGTCCTTCCCCTCGATCGCTTCGACCGCGAGCGCAATCGCTTCCGGTGGTGCGCCGGCTTGGGCCATCTTGCGGATCAGTTCGGCGATGCTCACAGTCCGCACCCCGCTTCGCAGACCATAAGAAGATTGCCTTGTCCTCGCTCCTCGGCTGTCGTCAGGTCGATCTCAGACAACGGTCTGCCAGATCGATGTACGAACAATTCGCCGCGGATCTTGCCATGCTGGTGCATGTCCCGGATCAGTGCGTCAATCGCACAAGCGTCAGCGAATGCCGCCGGATCGGTCTCGCGAAGAATCCGCCACTCAGCATCGGAGCGATACGGGCAGAAAGTGCACGCGCTTTTCATCGGCACGGGATATCCGCGCTTGATCAGCCAAGCCTCACAGTCCTGCCGTGACATCCTCATTTCGAGCAACGGATACCGGTTGGTGGACCAGTTTTCCCAGGAGGCCCCGGCGCGCACGACCTCGTCAGTGCTGATGCCTATCCACACTTCAACTTGCGCGTCGGGGATCCGCTGGCGAGGCCGATACCCCAGCAGTTCGCGCTGCGTCTTCCGTATCGGGTCGATTTTATAGTCCTGAGTGCATTGCCGATTGACCTGGCCGAGCCGACCCTTGGATGATTTGACAAAGAATGGGGGCCGAGCGGACATGCCGTTAAGTCCGGCAGCCGCGTCCTCAATTTCCTTCTTGAGACTTCCGGCCGTGACCGTATGGATCGGGAAAGGGAGAACATTGTCCGACTGCAGCCACCGGACCTGCTCATAGACGCCGGCCGGTTCTGCCTCACCATCCGCGAAGATGGCGCAGTCGGGCATCGGACCGATTTCACCATGCGCAGCCATCAGCGCTAGTGTCGTCGACTGGACGCCCGCGCCCATCGAAAGCACGCGCAGCTTTGCGCCTTCCACCGGACCCCACGACCATCCGCCACGGCGGACGCGCGGAGCCTTCTTCGGTTCCTGGGCGAGAAGGTTGAACAGTTCCGTCATGCCTCGTCTCCCTCGCGGAACAAGCGCGGCGCGGTAACAGTTAGCCTCCGAAAGAGGAGACCATCATGAGCAAGAAACCTACTGAACCGATTCCGAAGCTCCCGGATCCTGAATTTCCGCCAGATATGCCGCGAGACGTGCCCCAGCCACCGGACAGAGAGCCCGACGTCCTTCCGGACGAGATTCCCGATCCGGGCCCGGATGAGAACCACAAGCCACCGAAGCTCAAGGCGTGACGCCAGCGAAGCAAGCGCAAGAACAGGGAGCGGACTCATGACACCGCACCTCGCTGTTCGAGGGCAGCCAGAGACCGATTGCAGCGGTCACGAAGGCGGGTGATCACGGCGAGCTTGTGCAGCTTCACGCCGTTGTCCGACTTGTTCATGCTGGACTTGAGGCGGAAGATCTGGGCTTCGAGTTCTTTGATCTCTTCGCGGAGGAGGTCGACGTCCGTCATTCTGCAGCCTCCCGGTACTCGACGAGGTGCTGGCAGTTTGCCGAGACAATCGCCGCAGCGACTGGCGGAGACACGGAGTTGCCGACGCACGAAACCTGGACGTTCTTCGGGAAAGGGCGGCCATTGATATCGGCATCGATCTTGTAGTCGGCCGGGAAACCCTGAGCCGAATACAACTCGCGGGGCGTCAGCATGCGCATGCCGATATCGACGATGACGAACTCAGCGTCACCGATGGTCAGGGTGACGAACTCGCGATCATCCCAGAAGCCATAAGAGCGCATGAAGTCGGCGACGTCACGCGCTCGGGCGTGCTGATCTTCGGTGAAAGGCGGCGCGCTGATCGCAGCCTCGACGTGGCTGAACCGCGGTTTGGTCGTGATGGTGTGAAAGGGCTCGTTCTCGGGCGTGTCCTGGTCGGAGCCGTAATAGGCGTGCAGATGCGGGGCAACGAGGGCCGACTTGTTGACGCCGGCGGTCACGGTTGCCGATGGTTCTTCGACGCCATGACCGACGCTGGCACCAAACTGGCGAGAAACGAAGGCAGAAACGACGCCTTGCTGCGCACCGGTGGCCGTCACGGTGGACATGGGCTCTGAAGCTTCGCGGCCCGGGTTAACGCCACCGATGCGGCGGCTGTCGTTGTTGTGCTGGGCAACGAACACTGCGGAGACGCAAGCATCAGCCTTGGCCGTGACTGTGGCCATGGGCTCGTCACCAGCGCGAGGGCGGCTTTGACCGGCCCGGCCGCCACACCCAACAATGGTCGGCACGATGACCGCAGAATGGCCACCGCCTGCGAGCACCGTCGGATGTGGCGCATCAGCCGGCCTGTCCCGGCGGTCGCTGCCCTTCATGCTCATGAGGCTGGGCACGATGACCGAGTTCTGTTCCTTCTTGCTGGCCGTGATGGTGTGGTGCGGTTCGTCGATTGAGCGGTTAGCGCCACCCTGCTGGGCATAGGTCAGCACAGGCGCGATGACAGCATGTCGGTTCTCGGTGGTGACCACGCGCACCGGTTCTTCCGCGCTAGCCGATCTGTCTTGGCCTCCGGCTCCGGGACCGTAGAAAGCAGACAAATGCGGGGCAATGATGCCGAGCGGCGCAGCGCCACCAGGCTTCTTGATGTAGCTGTTGGCGGTGATCGTCGAGACTGGCTCGTCCATGGCGCTGCCGGTCGCGCCGGTATTGAACCGGGTCAGCGACGGCGAAACGACGGCATGCTTAACGCCACCGGCCACGACCGTGCCAAGCGGCGTTTCACTATCCAGGCATCGCGGATCCTGTCCCTTGCGCTCGCCGTAACCTGTCTGAACCAGAAAAGGGCGCGCAGCGTCCAGCACATATCGCTTCGTGCCTCGCGCCACACGGGCCATGGTGGCATCGGCGAGCGGACGGATCGCGCGCAGACCGAACTTGCTCATGATCTCGCTCGAAGTGTCGAAGATCGATGGGCAAGGAAGCGACCAGTCAATAATTTCGGCGGCTGTGCGCCAAGGCAGTTTCTTTCCGGCGAGAACGTCCAGATCGGCCGGCGCGCCGTGTGTCGGCTCCGGCCAGACAATCGGCTGCCCGTCGCGACGTGCGATGACAAAGAGGCGCTTGCGGATGGTCGGCGCGCCGTAGTCGCAAGCCCGCAACTCACGATGCTGCAGTTTGTAGCCGGCGCGCTTCATGGCCTTGCACCATTTCTGGAAGGTCTGGCCACGGCTGTCAGGGCAAGGCATCAAGCCCTTGTCGGTTTCGACGAGCGGGCCCCACTCCTTCCACTCCTCGACGTTCTCCATGATGATGACGTCGGGCTTTGCGCGCTCGGCCCAAAGGACGATCACCCATGCGAGGTCGCGGATGTTACGCTCGACGGGCTTGCCGCCCTTAGCCTTTGAGAAGTGCTTGCAGTCTGGCGAAAACCAAGCCAGGCCCACATGCTGTCCGGCCACGTAGTCGAGCGGATCCACCTTGAAGATGTTCTCGGACAGGTGCAGCGTTTCCGGATGGTTGGCAGCATGCAGCGCCAGCGCGTCCGCGTTGTGGTTGATCGCGATGTCGGGCGAGCGGCCGAGCGCCATCTCAATGCCCGTCGAGGCGCCACCGCCACCCGCGAAACTGTCAACAATAAGAGGTACACTGTTCTGCATCACTTCCCCTCGTCCTTCAGTTCCGGCGCTAGATACTCGGCCCAATCCAGCCTACGGCCGGCGATCCGCTGCCACCTGCGTGCGAGCCGCAGCCGCACCGACGCGGGCAAGCTTCGCATCCAGCGCAACCAGACGGGCGCGCAGTTCTCTTTGTTCACGCTTGCTCTCCTCGATTTCGGCCAGACGCAGCGCGTCCATTTCCTCGGCGTCGATCCGTCGCGCGGTTCCTTCCCAGATCGAGCGCGCGCGCCGCTGGGTGAATTCTTTCTGGACGAAGCGATTGACGTACTTGCAGACTTCGAAAAATACGTTGTCGAGCTTGCCGTATCGCTCCAGGGGAAAGGCCCCCTTCATCAAATCGCGTGCCTCTAAAACATCCGCACTCATGTCGTTGCCCTTGTTGACAATTCTCGCCTTGGGGCGAGACCCCAAGGGCTTGTCGTGAGTTCCCAACACCTTGTCGTTCTCCTATGCGATCACTGATCCCGTTGATGGAGACACGTGATGCACACAGGCATTACTTCCGAAGAGGACGGCGCCGTTGGCGCGGCTGCCGGTCCCTCCCAAGTCATTCCCTTCCGTAGAGCCGCCGCCGCATACGAAGGCTCTACTGCCGGTGACGATCCCTCGTCGTCACCGGCCATTCCCTTGGGTTCCGCTGTTCAGGCCGTGGTTTTGAAGCTGGCGAACAAGCGGATCCGGTTGAGAGTTGAGAGCCCCAGCCGGGAGGAGGAAGACTGGGGCTCTCTTTGATCGCGAGGGAGGAGGAGCCGCGATCAATCCAGGACGGGGCGAAGGCCGGAGCGAAGATCGCAAAGGATGATCTCGGCCAGTTCGTCGTCAGTAATTTTCAGGAATTTGTTTTCAGCGAGCGCGTCACGGCGCTCCGAGATGAGGCGTCCGATCTCCTCGCATACCTCGCGCCAGAGAAAGACGCCGAGGAGTGCGAGGCCACTGATGCCGGCGACAAGAAATCAGGCGGTCATGACAGCACCTCATCGAACATTGGCCGCCCAGAAGGCATGTCACCGAAGATGGAAAAGGCCGATGAAATCTCGCAGTCCGGTTTGCCGAGGCGACGAGCTGCGCCGATACCGGCGATACTCCCTGCTCTGCGCAGCTGGGCTGCGGTGTTCTTCCCCATGAACTTCCGACCGTTGCGCCGTCCGTACTCATGAATGGCACTCACGGTGGCGCCGACATTCATGGCGATGTGCTTGGCGCTTATGCCGCAATCGATCCCGCCGTCGATCTGGGCGAGTTTTTGTTCCTTGGAGGCGCGGGCCCACCATGACGACTTCATCCCAATCATGCGAATTCCCTTTCGTTCGCCCGCAGGCACGTTCCGCAGTGAGTTCGGCCATAGCCGCCGCAGTTCTCTGGACGCTGGCAGTTTGGGCGCAGCGGAGACGGCGGTTTGGTGAGGAAAGAAGATGCAGGGGCCACAGCCGCAGCCGATGGCTCAACGCCGCCCTGCCGACGCCCGTCAGTCGGTCCGGCCTCGGAGGAGCGCTGACGGTCTGTCTCCGCTTCGGCCCTACTCACCGGATCAACGGTTGCGGTGCCCTTGGCCTCCGCGCCCTCCTCGGCTTTCGTCAGGAATTTCGGTGCCTCTTCAGGCGAATTGGGGTCGGCGGGGCATTCCTCTTTCGATCCGTCGATCTCCGGAGCACTTTCCCCGCCGGCAGGAATGTCGACAGACTGACTCGGTGGCGCCGTCGCGTCCTCCACACTGTCTCCGTATACCTGCTTGGGCGTCTCGCTTGCCGCTTCCGGCGAATTGGTTGCCCGTTCAGCCTCCGGGCCAGAGGGTTCGAGATTGATGGGGTCCACCGGACCTGCGCGCTCTGCGCTGCTTTCTACATCGTCTCCTCCTGCGTTGGCGCCGGCGCAATCTTCGTCTGCCGCCGCCTCGCGGTCGGTCTCGCGCTGGTCGCTGTGGTCTTCGGCTTCGCCTTGAGAGGCCGAAGCAATCTCGGTTGCTGGATCGCTCTCATAGCGACCAGCTTCGCAATGGCAGCGGCCGAGCCATTCACCGTCGATACGATGAACGTCGCCAGAGCCATTGCAGTACTCGCAAAGGGTTTCGTCCGCCTGGGCCTCTTCCTGCTCGATCATGATGTCGACGGCTGCGACCAGCGCAGCGCGGCCGGTCTCGGTCTGCAGGCCGGTGACGATGGTGTGAGCCAGCTTCGGGCTCAGTTCACCGGTTTCGGCGTCGTGAGGCTCGTCATCGAAGAGATCGGGCTGCGGAATCATCCCGAGTGCTGCCAAGTAGGTATCGAGGATCGCTTCCTGTTCGGCGCGCTCGTCCCGGTCCATCTTGCGGATCGAAATGACCTTGCGCAGGATTTTGGTATCAAATCCGGTGCCTTTGGCTTCGCCATAGACATCCTTGATGTCGTCGGCGATTGTCTGCTTCTCGGCTTCAAGCCGCTCGATACGCTCGATGAAAGAGCGGAGCTGGTCGCGAGCTACCATGTGAACGTCGGCCATGATCAATCCTCAGAATGGGATAAGGTCGTCGGTATCCGTGAGCGGTACCGGCTTGGTGATTTCAACTCGGGAGACGGCGGGCGTGCTGGCCGTGACGGCGTCCACAGCAGCGAGGACAACGAACGTGACACCAGGGTTGGCCCTGGCGAGGCGTGCCGCCTCGATCTGGGCGCCGGCCTTGCTCAGGTGCTTGTATCGCGGAGCGCCCTGCCCCAGTCCGTAGACCATCCAAAATTTCGCAATGGGCTGGCTCATCGAACCGCCTCCGGCTGCCCGCCGAATACGTCCGGTCGCTGCTCATGCCGGGAGATGCCAGTGATGCGCTCGATGTCGAGCACACGTTCCGCAGGGACACGGTTCCAGGAGTACAAGGCCGTGTGCTTGATGCCGAGTTCACGTGCGAGCGAAACTACGCCCCCCGCCTTCTCTGCTGCTCTTTCGACGATCTCAATCATGTAAGTGAAGGTAAGCTACACTTACTCTTTTTGTCAAGCGCTATGTAGGTGCTTTTTACGTAGGGGATAATTACAAACAGCGAATGGACACGATCGGCGAGAGAATCCGCGCAAGGCGCAAAGCGTTGAGCATCACCCAGCAAGGCCTGGCTGAAGCATTCGGCATAAGCCGCGTGTCCGTCACGCTATGGGAGAACAACTCCACCTCGCCAGAACGCGACAAGATCTCTCGACTTGCGGAAATTCTTGAGGCCGATCCGGAATGGCTCTTGACTGGGCAGGGAACCCCGCCTGAAGAGCCACCACAGGCTTACCGAATGAGAATGGTTCGGGAGAGGGTTCGTCCGTCAACGCCGAAGCCAAAGCCGAACGCGAGCTTTCCGCCTCGATGGCAAGCCTTTCCTGCGGACGTCAGAATTCCGCTTCGCGGCCATATAGCGGCCGGCGCCAACGGCCGGTTCATTCTGAATGGGCAGGATATCGCCCATGTCTTCTGCCCTCCCGGGCTGGAAGGCGTCGAAGGCGCTTATGCGGTCCAGATTGAAGGGACGTCAGGCGAGCCGCGTTTCTACCAGGGCGAAACCGCGTGGGTGAACCCGCACACGAAGGTGCGCCAGGGCGACGATGTAATCGTGCAGATCCTTGGCGATGACGACGATGACGAGGTTTCAAGCTACCTCAAGCGGTTCGTATCGCGGTCTGGCGACGTTCTTCGCCTCTACCAGTACAATCCTGGCAAAGGCGAGAGCCACGAGCTGGAGTTCCCAGCCGACAAGGTATTCAGCGTTCACAAGGTTGTATTTCACGCCATGCTTTGAAGCAGCTCGGCGCCCCGCCATGAAGGCCTGATGGTCAAGTTGCGGAACGCTGTCGGCATCTTTGGGCACTCGCTGCAGCGGATCTTCCTGCAGAGCTGCATGTAATTATGAACGCCCAGATCGGCGGCCTTCTGAAGGTTCGTCAGGTGAAGCACACGCGAGTGCCCACAATCATCACAAGCCACATAAACGCTTTCGAGCTCGACGACCAAACGAAGGGCGTCGGGATGATCTACGGGAGCACTACGCGACATTCTTTTCTCCTGTGTTCCTATTTTGTTCTCACAAAAACAGCAGGAATGCAGCCCAGAGTCGAGTCGCTTTTCTGAAATAATTTGCTTGCCACAAGAGCTAGCGGCCGAGCGCGGCCCCGCCCCTAGATATCTGCACGCCCCTCCCCGCCTCGTCAGAACCGAGCTGCGCGTCAGAATTTCCCCTGCTTACTCCTTACCTTACGAGAAAAAGTAGGGCTTACCTACATTCGATATTGACGAGTAAGGTAAGTTGCGCTTACATTCCTTACATCAGCAAGACGCTGACGAGAGGACGAAGCGATGATCAGCAAATCGGCAGTGATGAAGGAAGCCTGGGTTCAGTACCGGCTTGCGCTCGCCGAGAACGCAAAGCGCTTCACCCCCTACGAGAATTGCACCTTTGGCGAATGCCTGCGTCTGACGTGGCAGGCAATGAAGCGCGCGGCGAAGCGTTCGGCTCCGGTTGTTCCGGCTGCGAACGTCGAGCGCGTGACCCGCCTTCGTCAGGAAATCGAGAACCTGAATTACCGGCCGTTCCGCATGCCGATCGCGGCAGAGCGTGCGGCTTTGGAAGCAGAGATCAACAGGCTGTCGGCCTAATCACCGAAGGATTTACCATGCCGCAAATCAGCGAAGACGTATTGAAAGTATTGGACGCAGCGACCCTTGAAGGCGCGAAGGTCTTCTTGACCGGCGCACTGGACCGCAAGCTCTACACCGAGACAAACAAGGTTCTCGAAGCGGCTGGCGGCAAATGGAACCGCAGCGCGAAGGCGCACGTGTTTAACGGCGACGCTGCAGACGCCTTGGAACCCATCATCCTGACCGGCGAGTACAGCCGCACGAAGCAGGATTTTGGGCAATTTGACACCCCGATGGACCTCGCAACGAACGTTGCCATCATCGCCCGCATCGAAGCAGGGATGCAGGTTCTTGAACCAAACATCGGGCTCGGCAACATTGCCTTTGCAGCCGAGCGCCAAGGCGCCGTCATCACCGGGTTTGAAATCGATGTCGCACGCGCAGGGAAAGCTCACGCGGTCCTGCCCAAGGCTACCATCAAGGTAACTGACTTCCTGAGAGAAGCCGCTGAACCGCGCTTCGACCGCGTCGTTATGAACCCTCCCTTCGCCAAGCAGGACGACATTCGGCACGTGCTCCACGCACTGCGGTTCCTTAAGCCCGGTGGCCGGCTGATCGCGATCATGTCTGCGGGCGTGATGTTCCGCGAAAACAAGCTGAGTTCGGAATTCCGCGACCTCGTCGAGCAAAGCAGCGGCTCAATCGAGCGTTTGCCTGAGGGGGCATTCAAGGCCTCCGGCACCTCGGTCAACACCTGCATCGTCACCATCAACGCCTGATCCCCTTCGGCGTCGGCCTTCTTCCACCGAGGAAACGAACAATGCTCACCTCCTCCAACATGCGCACCATCATCGCGGCCATTGGCTGCGTCGAGCGTGAAGAAATCGAAATTGCCGGCGAGATGTCCGACAAGCGCTGGCTGGACTTCCAGACTGACCCGCATCGCACGTTCATGAAGCTGAACGACGAGCAGCAGGCCGTTGTCACCGATATCGTGAACCGCCGGATTGCGATGGGTCACAACTCCGCTGCTCGCCGCGATTTCGCCAGTGTCGAAGGGGCGCGCCTCTAATGGAACGGGCCGTCTCCTACGCCTGCGATCCGGCCGCCCGATACTGTGAATGTGGCGACTGCCAGCTTCCGCCGGCACGCAACATCGATCTGGACGCGATCGCCGAGTTCAACCGCGCGTCCTACGCCACCGCCTATTTCCTTCTCCTGCTGTGCGCCCTCCTCGCCTTCATGGCGATTGGGCTGGTGCGGACAGAGGAAGTCCACAAATCCATCATCGCTGACAGGAGCGTTTGAAATGACCGCAGAAACCAATCTTTGGAGCTGGTGGCAGAACGCCCTGGCGGGGAACCTCGGCCCGATGCATGAAGGCCAGCCGGAACAGGGCTATTACCGGACGCGCTTCAAGGGTGGACAGTGGGAGCCGGTTGCGATCTGGCTTGACGATGCCGGCGGCTGGCTCGCGATGCGCGGCGAGCGCATGGTCGATGCTGCGGACGCCTGGAATTTCTGCCGCACGCATCCGGTCAGCTATGAGGCCTACCAGAACGCAATAGAGGGCGCGGGTTGGGATGACGAGCCGCCGGCACCTGCCATGGGCCACAACCTGCCCTCCGATCCGTTCGAAGCGTTGAAGCTCGAATATCAGGCGGAGGCCGAGCAGGCGGCCGTCTTCATGAAAACCCCGATCACGACGCAGGATCAGGCCGACAAAGCCGCAATCTGGGCCAAGCGCCTGACCGCGATCAAAACCAAAGCCGAGAGCCTGCACAAGGTCGAAAAGCAGCCTCACCTCGATGGTGGCCGTGCGGTCGACGACAAGTGGCGCGACCTGAAGAGCGATCCAGACACCCTCGCCAAGAAGCTCAAGGCCCACGTCACGCCGTTCCTCAGGGAGCAGGAGCGCCTTGAAAACGAGCGCCTGCAGCGCGAGCGCGCCGAAGCCGAACGGAAGCGCCGTGAAGCCGAAGAGTTAGCCGCGCAGGCGGACGTAAGCGACACTGACGCGCAGGCCGAAGCAGAGCGCCTGCAGCGCGAGGCCGACGAGCAGGAACAAGCCGCGAAGTCGACGAAAACGCAGGCCGGCCGCACCGGCGCCCGCGTATCTCTCCGGACGTTCGTCTCCGCCCTCATCACCGACTACGACAAGGCTCTGAAGGCCTTGGGCAACCACCCCGAAATGAAAGCGCTCGTCGAGACGCTCGCCAATCGCGCGATCCGCGCCGGCGTCGAGCTCGATGGCGTTCAACGCTTCGAAGAACAAAGGGCCGCCTGATGACCGACCAAACACCCCGCACGATCGTCGCCGTCAAGTTCGCTTGGGAGAAAGCCGATAAGACATACGACTATTTCGCAGATTTTCCAGTCGCGGTCGGCCAGCGCATCTATGTACCGACAAAGCGAGGCGAGGCGAAGGTCGAGGTCGTCGAGATCAAGACCGCATCCGAAATGGCCTCGGTTGCTGCACTCCGCCCGGTCGAAGACCTGCGAACCGACGAAGAGAAGCAGGCCAAACACCCCAATGGACAGCGCATGTTCTCGGAAGACCGCACGATGCTCGATGACAAGGGCAATCGATCGATCTTCGATGACATCGACCGGTAGGAGATACCAATGAACGCTCACGTTCCAGCACTCTCGGGCGGCGGCCAGGTCATGGCGATCGTTCCTCAGACGTTCGAAGAAACCTTTCGGATGGCGCGCACTGTCGTTGCCTCCGGCCTCGCCCCGGCGGCGCTGGTCGGCAAGCTCACCGGTGACGACGCCGCGAGCGCTGTCGCTGTCGCCATCATGTCCGGCGCCGAGCTCGGACTCAAGCCGATGGTCAGTCTTCGGAGCTTCACCGTCATCAATGGCAAGCCGGCGCTCTACGGCGATGGCCTGATCAACGTCGTCCGCATGTCGGGCAAGGTCGCGTACCTCCGCACCGGCTGCGACGAGATCAACGGCAAGCTCATCGGTTACTGCGAAGCAAAGCGCCTCGACACCGGAGAAGAGAAGCGCGTTGAGTTCTCCCAGGATGACGCTACCCGCGCGCGCCTCTGGGATGATCGCCCCACGGTCCGGAAGCAGGTCTGGGACAACGGTCAAAAGGTCTGGAAGAACGACGTCCCGAACGATGCGCCTTGGTATCGCTTTCCTAAGCGCATGCTTGCCTGGCGCGCCGCCGGCTACTGCCTGCGCGAACTCTTCGGCGACGTGCTCGGTGGCATTCGCGACGAGTTCGAGGTGCGCGAGATCGACGAAGTCGAGACGATGCGGGATATCACGCCCGAGAAGCCGGCAATCCCGCCGAAGCCCCCGGCACCTCCTGCCCCGCCAGCCAAGGCCGCCGCACCAATCGAGGCCGAACCAGCCGCCTCGACGACCGAACCTGAATTCGACCTTGGCGATTTCCTTGAGCAGATCGAGACCGGCCTCGCCGGCGCCAAGGACGAAACCGACGTCGCTGAGATCTGGAACGACTTCGACGCGCCGGCCGTGCTCGAAACCAATGGGCACGCCGACATGATCGATACGGCCTTCGCTATCCGCGATCGTCGGCTCGCGCAGCTTGCGCCCTTGAACGGTGGCTGACCATGGCGAAGAAGGAGAAGCCCCCGCACATCGAAGCCGTGATGACGCCGCGCGGGCTCCGCGCGCACACGGCTGACGATGCCGAGAAGATGGCCGGGATTCCGCAAGGTAAGGTTTTCGAGCTCGTCCCGGTATCGCAGCGCTCGAACAAGCAGTTGCGCACCTACTGGAAGGCGCTTGGCCTCGTGGTCAAGGTCACAGGCAAGTGGGCTTCTCCTGAAAACCTCCACCGCGACATCAAGATGACGCTCGGCTACCGCGAGCAGACCATCAATCTGCGCACCGGCGAAATCACCCTCGTTCCCGACAGCATCGCTCTCGACAAGATGGATCACGACGAGTTCTGCGCCTTCATGAACCAGGCGATGGAGCTGCTGGCCGATCATGTCGGATTCGACCCGCTGGCGTTCCTGCAGGAGGCCGCGTGATGGACACGGAAACCAAGCTCCAAAAGGCCGGGGAAGCGATCGCGTATCTGCTCAACCGATCCCGCCGCGACGACAAGCTCTACTACCAGATTGGCTTTGGCACCGAGGCTTTCCGCCTTCTGACGGGCGCGCACGCAGTGTTGACCGGCGAGGACGTCGCAGCCGTTGAAAAGAGGTATGGCGCATGACCAGCAATCCGCGTGTGAACCGCTATCTCAAAGACAAGGCGATGGACCACATCGACCATGCGCTCGGCCGTCCGGTAGATCCGATGGGCGAGACCTACCGCGACCACTTTGCGACCGACAAAGACGGCAAGGATGCTGCGTCGTTCGGCGCCTCTCCTCACTGGCACTTGGACGGCTGCACGGGCCGGATGGCCTTCTACAGCGTGACCGACGCTGGCCGGAAGGCTCTTGCCGACCACCTCAAGGCTATCGGCGATCCGTGGCGGCCCTATTCAGTCGAATGGAATGACGCGACTTGCATCTATGCAGCGACCTCCGAGGCAGACGCAAAGAAGCAGGCCTATTCCTCAGCGTCGGACGTCTTCTCCGATTTGACGTTCCGAAAGTTCGATCGCGAAGCATCCGTGGCGAGGGTTGGCGCATGACCCTTTACGTCCTCCTCAAGCGCGATCTGTTCGAAAACCCGAAGCACCAGGGATACACCGGCATCAAAGACCTGGCCGGCACCTTCCCGCTCGAAGACTTCGAACGCTGGGGCATCCAGATCAAGGAAAAATACGAGCCCTACGATCGCGAGCACTACGCTCTTCGGGTCGAGCTCGCGCCCGAGTTCACCAATGCCTGCTTCCATGATCTGGCACAGGAACACCTCGAAAAGAAGTGCGCGGCTAAGGATGCGGAAATAGTAGCGCTGCGCGAGGCGATGCAGGAAGCTTGCGACCTGTTGGCCGAGCGCAAGTACGGCTCGCCGGCACGCTCTCCCGGCCACAACGCCCGCGTCGCCCTTGAATGGGCGTTGAAAGGCGGTGCAGCATGAACACGCTCCTCCGCCGCGTCATCAATGCCTGGATCCTCTGGCGGATCGACCGCCGGCTCTACCGGGCACACCCGCAGCTTCGTGACCGCGCCCAAGCCATCAAGGCCGCACGCCGGTCCCACCGGAAAACGAAACCCCTCATCGACGAGCAGCAAGAGGAAATGACCCGGCTGCTCAAGGCAGGTTTGTAATGGCCGATCTTTTCAACGCCATCTTCTATTCGTTCTGGACCTTCACCGGTACCGCGATCCTTCTCGGCATCGTAACGAAGGGCCTTGTCGCCATCGTTGCGCTTCTCGTGATTGGAGGTAGCCGCAATGGTTGACCATCCGATCCTTTTCAGCGGCGCGATGGTGCGCGCCCTTCTCGCCTGTCGGAAGACGCAAACCCGACGTGGTCTAAAGTTCCAGCCTGCGCCGGGAATATCCATCATTCGGAAGACCATCCGCCCACTTGATGCGGCACCATATCATTCGTTCGAGCGGCGCAGTGTGTACGGGAACTATGCTGGCGAGCTCGACATCAAGATTAAGCGCGGCGATCGCCTTTGGGTTCGTGAGGAATTCAGCGGACCATTCGAGTTCAAGCCGAAGGTGAACCCACCGACAACATGGCCTGTAGGCTGCGATATCTGGTATTGGGCGGATGGAAACCCTGATTACGGCGACTGGACCAAGCCCAAGCGGTCAATGCACATGCCCCGCTGGACGTCCCGCCTAACACTTCCGGTCACCGACGTTCGCGTCGAACGGCTGCAGGATATCAGCGAAGCCGACGCCATCGCCGAGGGCATTGAACCTCATCACTCGGGATGGATGCCTTACACGACGGCCTTCTATGAAGCCGACGGCGTGACGCCAGCCAACTACCACTTGGACCCGCGCGAAAGCTATCGCTCGCTCTGGAACAAGATAAACGGCTTCGGCGCATGGGAAGCGACCCCCTGGGTCGTCGCCTACACCGTCTCGGTGATCAAGCAGAACATCGACCAGATCGAAAGGGAGGCGGCGTAATGGCATCCCGCATCGCAAATTTCATCCGCCCCGCCCCGACGCCGAAGCGCAAGCCGACGAAGAGCAAGGACTATCTCGCCTTCATCCACGAGCTACCTTGCTGCGTGACCGGGCGGTATGGCGTCGAGGCCGCGCACCTGTCGTTTGCCTCGCCCCGATACGGCCACTATGGCCGTGGCAAGGGCAGCAAAGCTTCCGACCGCTGGGCGTTGCCTCTGCACCAAGCCGAACACCGCCGCCAGCACCGCATGAACGAGGAGCGGTTCTGGTCGTCGATCGGGATCGACCCGCACCTTCTGGCGCTCGTCGTCCACGGCATTTGGTCCGACCTCGGCGACGACGCCGTTGCGTTCGCGACCGCCATCATCAACCAGACGCTAGCCGACGCCGGCGCGCTTGATCGAGGGACGAGGCATGACCGCTATCACCGACGAAATGAAGCTGGAAGCCACCCGAGCAATTCAGGATTGGCACCTATCGACCAGCGGATTCCCAATGAGCATCGACGAGGCGCTCCTCGTCGCGACCAATGTCCTTGAGGCAGCTCTCTCCTCCCGCTCCGCTGAAGCAGGCAACGCGATGGCGCAAGCCGCCGCCTCCGATGTAGAGACGACGGCCAGCTTGCACCCTGTTTCCAAGCAGGGGCTCCCTCTCTTGCACGAAGAGGGACGCACCGAGACTGTAGCCGGAACCGATCATCCAAACTTTCATGAAAGTGCCAAGTTATCGAAATCGTGCCATGAAAACACGAGCAAGAGCGCCGCTCCCCAGCCCAACACGAACACAGTTGATGCGGAGGGATCAGAATGAGCAATCTTCTCATGACCCGGCGTGTGATCTTCTCTGAGTGCGGCCTGTATCGCTATCTGCTTGAGCATGACTTCGGCGGAAGTGGTCCAGTCATCTCGCTCGGCATGGTCAACCCGTCAGACGCGGACGGAGAGAAGAACGACCAGACCATGACCAAAGTGGACGGCTTCGCCATGCGTCTCGGCGCCAGCAAGGTTTCGATCTGGAATCTGTGCGCGCTCGTCAACAAAGATGTTAAGGCGCTCGCCTCCGCTGTCGATCCAATCGGCCCGGAAAATGACGCCCACATCGCCAAAGCCATCATGGATGCAGACATCCATATCGTCGCCTGGGGCCCTGCATCCAAGCTTCCGAAGGCGCTGCGCACAAGGTGGCGTTCTGTCGTCGATGTCCTGGCTGAGGCCGGTGCCAAACCGATGTGTTGGGGCACCGCACTCGACGGTCAGCCACGTCACCCCCTCATGCTGGCCTACGCCACCCCGCTTGTTCCATGGAGCGCTCCGCCAGCCGTCGCAGCGCAAGGGGAGCAGCCATGACTGCTCGCCGCGCATCGATCATCCCTGCCGGGAGTTGGCCGCCACGCATGACGGCAGACCTCGCCGCTGGGTACTGCGGTGAAAGGCATGTCGAGGACTTCCTCGAACGCGTGGGCACCACCTATCCGAAGCCGCGCATCGTTGACAGCACTCGGAGAAAGTTTTGGTATCGCGAGGATCTGGACAAGGCCATGAACCTTGGCACGGTGACCGCATCATCTGGATTGGGAGCAAAGTTCCGTGAAAAGATCAGGGAAAAGCGGGACGGTAGCGCTGCCTAAGCATGTCCATCGCGTCACAAAGCGCCGTCGCGGCGGCGCAGAGACCGTCTACACCTTCTACACGCGGTTCCGGAACACCAAGACTGCGTGGCCATCGATCGCGCTCCCTGAGCCGCTGGAGAAGGAATTCTCGGAGCGTTTGGCAATCTGCGAAGCACTGGATCGGGACGAGAAAGGTTTTCTCCTCGACGGCAAGCGCCTTCCTGATTCCAAAGACAAAGACTTTTGGCCGGAAGCTCAGAAAGCGCATGAAGCTTTCATCAAGCGAGGGCGTGAAGGCATCAAGGACTTCAAGGCGCTCGTCGAAGCGTTTCAGAACGAGAAGAACCCGTTCTGGACCGACCTCGCCGCATCCACCAGGCGGGGCTACAAAACGTCAGGCGACATCATCATCGAAACATGGGGCTACGATCTGCCGGTTGAATTGACCACGGTTGATGCTCAGGAGGCCATTGACGCCCTTGGCGAGACCCCGGCGAAGGCGAACCAGTTTCGCGCGTTCCTTTCGCGCCTGATGTCCTGGGGCGTCCCCCGTGGGTACTGCACTGCGAACGTGGTCGAGCACACGGAAAAAATCCCCGGTGGTGAACCGTGGGTGCCGTGGCCTAATTGGGCTTTTGAAATCTTGCTTGAGCATGCGCCCTTCCACCTGCAGATCATCGCCATGTCTGCGTTCTTCACGGGGCAGCGCCAAGGCGACGTGCTCGCAATGACGAAGCCCAAGGCTGGCGAGAACACGATTGCAGTGAAAGCGCAGAAGACGGGCAAGACCGTCTGGATCCCGGTGCACTTCGCCTATCGCAAGTGGATCGATCGGGTGCAGTCGGACAGCGTAATGCTCCATGCCGGTGCCCGGGCCCTCTCCTACAAGTCAGCCGACGGTTTCCGGACCGAATGGCAGAAACTGATGAAGAGGGACGAGTTCAAACGTTTCCGCGAGGAGCGGATCGTCTTTCACGGATTGCGCAAAAACGCGGTTATTAATCTGTTGGAAGTTGGGTGCACCGAGAACCAGGTCGGGGCGATCTGCAACATGTCGGCGCAGATGGTTCAGCACTACGGGCGCGAGGTCGCGCTGCGGTCATTGGCGAAGGACGCAATGAAGCTTATGGAGGCTCGTTGGAGCGAGATTGAGCCGGCTGCTTTCCGGAACAAGAACGGAACGTGAATTGGAAACCGTTTCCAAATTCCTGGAAACTGGCAACGTTTTTCAGAGCAGGAAAATTGGAATTTAATCAGCGTTTTCAAAGAGATGTTTGGTGGGTGATCACGGGCTCGAACCGTGGACCCGCTGATTAAGAGTCAGCTGCTCTACCAACTGAGCTAATCACCCATCCGGACCGCTTCGGTGTTTGTCGCTGCGGTCTGGAGGGGCGTATAAAGGCGTTCTTTCGGCTTGTCTAGCGTCCTTTGTAAAATTCTTGGGAAAAAATTTCAGACGGGCGGAAAACAGGCTTTTTCCACAGGATCTGCCGCCCTTCTCGCCAACTGCGTTGGATGCACCCACCATAAGCCTCTGAAACAACACGCCGTCTTTTCCCCTGCCCGACCTTGAACGCCGCGTCTGTGGCGAATGCATGCCTCCCAAAGCATATCGCGGCCTCGGGACGACGACATGCATCAGGCTAAATACATCGAGGACAAGAACCCAAGCGCATGTCGCGCAAAAGCGTGCAGCCGGTTTGCGGGTAGCGACACGCCTAAAGTCCGACTGGCCAACCCCAGGGATCGCGGCACGCTACAAGCGCCCTGACATCCGCCCCTGCGCCATGCTCCCTTAAAGCAGCAGCTCGCCGGCGGCGATCTTCACTGCATGGCCGCCGATGCGCGCCGTGTTGATCTGGCCGCCCGCCACATCGAGATGCAGGTGGATGAAGGACGGCCGCCCCATCTCCACCCCTTGCTCGATCAGAAAGGGGTGGTGGCCATCGACCAGCTGGTCGAAGTGGTGGATGGCACCGGAAAGTGCTGCCGCCGCCGCACCCGTTGCCGGGTCCTCGGCAAGGCCCATCTCGGGCCTGAACATGCGGGTGTGGAACCGCGCCGTGTGGTTGATGCCGCCGCGACAATAGAGATAGGCAGACGCTAGGCGTCCTTCGGCAAGCGGCGCCAGATGCTCCCAGCGCTGCGGGTCGAATTCGACGGTAGCGGCCGCGGATACATCGTGCAGCGGCACCATGACGAAGGGAACGCCGGCGCTCCAGAAGGACGGCGCATGGTTCTCGAAGCCGATCTGCGAGGTCTTCAGGCTCAGCGCGTCGGCAAGCGCCTGCTTGTCGAAGCGGGCGTCGAGCCGGGTCGATCTGCGCGGCAGGTCGAATTCGGCAAAGCTCGCCTCGCCCGGCTTGATGCGCACGGCGCAGCGCACCGGCCCCACCTTCTCCTCCAGTACCTGCACGAGATCGGCGCTCTCCTCAGCCATGCCGTGGGCTCTTTCGGCGATCGCCACCGCAGCACCTACGGTCGGATGCCCGGCAAAGGGAAGCTCGCGCCCCGGCGTGAAGATGCGCAGCCGCGCCGTATGCGCCGCCCCGCCCGGCCGGCGGATGAACACCGTCTCCGAAAGGTTGAACTCCTGCGCGATCGTCTGCATCGCCTGATCGTCGAGTGCATCCGCCCCGAAGACGACGGCCAGCGGATTGCCCTCCAGCCGGTTCTGCGTGAAGACATCGTAGATCGCGTAGCTGAGCGGCATTTATTCCCCCTTGCGAATATAGTCCGGCCACGAACTTGCAATGTCATCGCCCGGGCGGCAAGCGCAAAAACGCCATCGTGCACCACACCCATCGTTATCCGATCCCCCTCGCCACTGGGCCGAAAACAAGGCCGCCGTTGACCGCATGGGACACCCGTCAGCGGCACGACTGCGCAAGAACGCCCCTGCCGGTGCCGGAAAAGTGATCGCCGCGGCCGCCAATGCGCGACCGTGCCGCGGATTTGGTGCTGATCTCATGCATGGCGCCCGAAAATGTCCCGCGCTTCCGCGTCACGACGTGCATAGGGCGAGAAGCCAAAGCACTTCCAGGAAAAGTGCGAAGCGGATTTCCGTCAGGAAAAGCTAAGAACAAAGAGGTAGAGCGCTTCTGCGACCCCGTCGAAACGGGCAACACTTCAAAACACAACGCAGCAAACCGATCTTGAACGACGTGATCTACAGCGCCGCGCATCTATTAGACGCGCAAAGGTCGCTGTAGCACTTTGAATGGCTGCATGTTTTTATCCTTAAATCGAATAGGATTTAAGGAGCGGGCAGTAGCGCATGCAGCAAACGATGCGACGGGCGGATGACACGACGATCTGGTGGGCCTTGGCGCTTGCGCTGGTGCTGCATGCCTTCGCCTTCGCCGCATTCTCGCGCCTGCCGCCGAAGCTGATGCCCCCGCCGGGCGCCGTAGACAGCATCGAGGTCGAAATCCTGGCCGGCGTGCCGGAAAAGCCGAAACCTGCCGTGCCCGCGTCGGAAGCGAGCCTGCCGGTGCCAGAACCGCAGCGCGAAAATCTGAAGACGCCGGCCAAGACGACCGACGAGCGCCCCCGCGGCAACCAGCCCGCGCCGCAGGCCCCAGGCATGGTGCACGCCCAAAACCTCTATTCCGCCGGCATCCTCGCCTCGCCGCGTAGCCGCCAGGCGCGTAAGGGTCTGGCGCAGCTGGCGCCCGAAGAGCGCGTGGTGCAGCTCTGCAATCTCGAAGCGATGGAACAGGTCCACCGCTGGAAGGCCGACCTCGATCCGGATTACCTCGTCGCCTATGCCCTGTCGGGCGTGAAGTTCTCCGGGGAAACGCTGAAGACCAATGGCGGAGCGTTTCGCAGCAAACGGCAATGGTGGCGCATCGCCTATTCCTGCTCGGTCACGCCGGATCGAACGACAGTGGTCGGCTTCGACTTCAAGGTCGGCGATGCCATCCCGCGCGAGCAATGGCAGGACCTTGGGCTTCCCATCGCCGACACTGCCGCCGACTGATGGTCGCGAACCATCCCCTCGCATTACCCGCCCTTCGCCATCGCTCCGGCGCCAAACCGTTATGGCGCGTTGCGCCAAAACCGGGGCCGCATGGAGATGTTGCGTTGCGTTAAATAGCGCGCGCAATTCCTTGAATAAATTCAGGCATTTGCCCATCATGATCCGGGCCCGTGAGGTACCCCGTGTCGCGTCCCATTCCGGCCTTCGTCAATGCAATGACACGAAAATCACCCTCATAGCCGCTCGGGATCGCTCCTATCGCCCAGTTACCAAAAAATCCCGCCATTGACACATACCGACCGTATGGTATGTTGGTTAAATGCCCAGACCAACAAAGCAATCACCCGAACGCGGCAACGCACGGATCCGGCTTCTCGATGCGGCGCGCGATGTCATTCGCGCAAAAGGCTTTGCGGCCACCAGCGTCGACGACCTCTGCCGTGCGGCTGACGTCACCAAGGGCGCGTTCTTCCACCATTTCGCCAGCAAGGACGCGCTCGGCGTCGCTGCGGCCGATTACTGGGCGGAAACGACGACCGACTTTTTCGCCGCCGCCCCCTATCACGGACCGCCCGATCCGCTGGCGCGCGTTCTCGCCTACGTCGCCTTCCGCAAGGCGATCATCCTCGGTGAAATCACCGAGTTCACCTGTCTGGTCGGCACGCTGGCGCAGGAGGTCTATGCCAGCGCGCCCGACATTCGCGAGGCTTGCGCCCGCAGCATCTTCGGTCATACCGCCACGCTCGAAGCCGACATCGAGGCCGCACGCAGCGACCGCGGCATTGTCGACGCCTGGACGGCCGAAAGCCTGGCCCGGCACACGCAGGCCGTCATCCAGGGCGGCTTCGTGCTCGCCAAGGCCGGCAACGACCCCGAGCTTGCGCGCGAAAGCCTCGACCATCTCGACCGGTACATCCGGCACCTGTTTCACGTCACTTGAGGAGGATGCGACATGAGCGATACCACCCATATCGGATGCGCCTGCGGACAGACACGGCTGAAAGTGCAGGGAGCGCCGATCCTTGTTTCCGAATGCCTTTGCGACAGCTGCAGGGCGGCCGCCGCCCGCCTTGGCGCCCTGCCCGGCGCCCGCAACATCCTGACTTCCTATGAGGCCACCCCCAGCGCCGAATACCGCAAGGACCGGATCACGATTGTCTCCGGCGAGGAGAACCTCAGCGAATTCCGGCTGTCAGAGGGTGCGGGCTCACGCCGCGTCGTCGCCACCTGCTGCAACACGCCGATGTTTTTGGAAATGAAGGGCGCGCACTGGCTCAGCCTCTATCTGCACCTCTGGCCGGCCGAGACGCGGCCGAAGGCCGAGCTGCGCACCATGGTCGGCGACCTGCCCGACGCTTCCTGGCTGCCCAAGGACATCCCCAACCTGAAGACCCACACCGTATCCTTCTACGCCAAGCTTCTCTGGGCCTGGATCGCCATGGGCTTCCGCAACCCGAAGATCGCAATAGCGCGCAAGATCGAGGCCTGACGCCGGCGTGCGGATGGGTCGGCACATGTCGGCCTTCCGTCTCGCGCCCCTGCCAGCGGCGCTGCACCAGCAACGCGACATCATGCCCACCAGCCCGGACCCCGCATCTGGCGAGCGCTGCTGACTGCATATCTGCGCACCCAACCACAGCAATCAACCGCGCGATGCGAGCATCGTCATGAAAATGGGCGTCCCGACCACGACGCCGGCGAAGACAAACAACGGTCCGTAAATCAGCGCGCTCAGCGGGATGATGGAGACACACGCCCGCAAACCGTCATTCAGGCAGTTGTGCGTCCCGCCCTCGAAAATGCCGTAGACGGGTAGAAACAACCCCGCGATGATCAGGCTGGAAGCAAACGCCAATGCGGCGGATAGGATGAGGCAAGCGAGTGTCTTCATGCTTTACGGCTATAGGATTTTGGTGATCCGAGCCAACGCCCGACCATTGGGCACCATCGGGGTCGGATACGCATTGAATGCGGCTACGCGGAAGAGTTGCCTTTACCTTGCCGAAACTGCTCTTGCGATAATCTCGGATGAAATCCTGTCACGACGCCCATCAACATCGACAAATGCCCAGCACAACAAAGCGGCTACTCAACAAGCTCAGGGAGATGGAGGCGCGGCGCGGCGTCGAACGCCCACCGTCTCGGGGGCTTTTGTCGCCGTTCGCCAGGGGATTGGCGGAATTCCTGCAGGACTATCGCCGCATCACCTCGTTTTATGCCGGGTCGTTTTCCATCGTCATCTATTGTGCATTCGCCAGCTACGTGGGTGCCATCGTCGCACTGCTGTTCCAGTGGCCCGCGATCTATCCGGCCGCAGCCGCCTGCCTAGCCACGATCATTCTTCGGCATTGGGTCCGAAACGCCAAAAAGAGGCACGATCGACATTATCGACCGTGACGCCGTGTCCTCCCTGACGACCGATGTGCAGGCGCCGCCGCACCGCCACAATGCGGATTGTACCGATAGCTTTGCCATGTAATGTGCCGGCCATGGATAAGACCACGACATTCCCGATCTCGCTCTCCGGTTTTGAGATCGAAGGGCTGATTGAAGCGGATGCACCGCGACTGATGCCGCTTTACCAGAACTGTCAGGACTATGTGGTTTTGGAGCGCGGCCATCCACCGGATGCAACCGTGGCGATCGAAGAATTTCAAAGCTTTCCGCCGGGCAGAACCGAGGCCGACAAGTTCGTCTTCGGATTGAAATCGGGCGCCGGGAACCTCATCGGCATGCTCGCCTGCGACCGCAATTATCCGCAGGAGAAGTCCTGGTGGATCGCCTTGCTGATGATCGATCCGGCCTTTCGCCGGCACGGCGCGGCGAAAACACTCTGCGACGACTTCTTCAGCTGGCTGAAGACACAAGGCGCGGACCGCGTGGAGCTCGCCGTCTTCGCAGAGAATGAACAGGGCCTTCGCTTCTGGGAAGGCCAGGGCTTCGAGATGGTGCGCACCGCAGGGCCGGTCCCCATCGGGACAAAGCAGCACAGAATGGAAGTCTTGGGTCGATCGCTGTGAGCGTCTCAATTCCGCACGGTTGACGGTTGCGCCGATCGTTCGCCGAAAAGCCAACGCCGACCGTTTGAATCAGCCCCTGCCATTTTCCGGCATACGCCAAGCAGCCGCGCGCCGCCCATGGATAGCGCCGCCGTTCGCCGCCTGCCGACGAACAGGGCCGCTCCGCGCACCGGTTGACCACATCTCAAAGACGACGCGCTCCGCCGCCGCACAGCGCAATGGCCATGCCCCCGAGACATCGTCACCGCTTTCCGTCAAACAGCCAGGTGAGGATCGGCAAAATGAACGGCGGATAGTTGTGCGCACCCGGATCCGGCCCCCAGATGGCGATCGCCTCGTCGATCTCCGGCTCGGGATCGCCGGCGATATGGGCGGCCACCCTTGCAACCAGCGCTTCCGCCGTTTCCGCCACCCGGTAGAGCCGGAACACCGTCACCGCCCGCCCCATGTGCAGCACGTGATAGCCGGGTTCGGCAGTCGCGGCATCGAGGTCGATGCCGGTTTCCTCCAGCGCCTCGCGGCGGATATTGCCTGGAATGTCGCAGCGGCCGTCGACCACGTCATCAGGCTCCAGCGAGCCCGAGGGGCTGTAGACCCGGGCCGGATTGGCCGTGTGCGATCCCATGCGCACCAGGATCAGGGCACCATCGGACGACACGATCACCGGCATGGCGAACAGGTGGAAGGCGGCGTCCGCGCGGGTCTTGCGCCACCACAGAAAGGTCGAATAGGGCACCACATGCCCCTCGCCGACCACGCGGCCGTCCTCGATCCGGAGCGCCCGCTGCAGCACCATCTGCCCGTCGAAGAGATGCGGGTTAGCGGCGATCTCCGCCCGCCAGTTTTCCTGCGCGGTATCCACCTGATCGAGATGGAAGGGATGCGGGCCCTCCTTCACCCGGATATCGACGCCTGAGATCGGCAGGATCTCGCCTTCTTCGGGCCAGTGGGCAAGGTTGCTTTCGAGAGTATCCATCGTCACACGTCCAGTGTCATGGCCACGGGGCAATGGTCCGATGCCTTCGGCCGGTCCCAGCCGGTGCGCGGATAGCGCTCCACCTCCTGCCCCGGCGGAAAGATCGTGCGGAAGGGCTGGCCGCCGCGGATGATTTCCGGCACTTGGGCTGCATTGCGCTGCGCGAGCGCCGGCGACAGCCAGATATAGTCGAGCTGGCAGAGGTGCCGCTCCTGCGGCCCGCGGCTGTGAAACAGCGTCCAGCGGTCGAGCACCGGCCGGCGCAGCATCGGGTTTTCGACAAAACCGTCTGCAGTCAGCACATCGAGCGCGCTTTCCTCCTCCTCGCGCGGCACGAACTCGTAGCCGTTGCGCCGGTCGCCAAGGATGTCGACCTTCTCCTGATAATCATTCATGTCGCCGCAGATCGCGAACATCTTGTCAGCCGTATGCCCGCGACCAAAGCGGCTTTCGATGATATGGCGCACGGCCTTGGCCTCGGCCACCCGCACCGGCATCGTCGCCTGGCGCCCGTCGAGCCCGTCGCGTGCCGGCCCCATGGATTTGAAATGCACGACATAAAGCGTCAGCGGCCGCCCGCCGATCCGCAGGTCCAGTTCCAGGCAATCACGCTTGAAGATCCGGTCGTTCGGCCGGCTGGAGGCAGCGAGCGCATCGTTGAAGATATCGAGATCCGCATAGGTCAGCCCCGCATGGCTCTTCACCTCGAGGCACTCGATCGGCTGGCCATCGCGCGTTTCCTCGCGCATCAGCACCGCCACGTCGATCCCGCGCGAATCATTGCCCTCGATCAGGTATTTCTGGCGATAGCCGTTGCCGACCATGCGGAAGAGATAGTTGTACTCAAACGCCTGCAGCGACGCCATGTTGTCGGCCTCCTGCAAACACAGAATATCCGCATCGCAATCGGCAATCGCCAGCGCCGACATCTGCCGCGTATCATCCGTATGCGCGATCGTCCGCGCCTCCTCCAGCCGCTGATACTCCGCCTCGCTCTTCACCTCGAAGAGTCTGAGCACCCGGTCCTGCTTGAGCTGATTGCGGAAGCCGGAAAAATCGAAGCGGCTCATGAGATTTTCAATATTGAAGGTGGCAAGTCGAAGGGACATCAAGCAATTCCATAACTGAATTGCCGCGGAGATTAGGCATTGAAGCGCAAATGTCGAGGGCGATTTCCCGGCAGGTGCGGGAGCCTCTCCTGAGTGGCCCCCAACGCTTGTTGTCCAGCGAACGGTCAGTGATGTGGAAAGCACACGCCTGCGTGTCTTCGAAACAACCGAAGACCACCGTGAAGGCGAAAACCAAGAGTTTTTTCGTGCCGACAAAGGCGACCCCATGAGAAACCGCCGGAATACAGCAAATGAAGCGGATGGATTTCTGCCCGCTGCTTGATGCAGCAGCCATGGCCCAGCGTTGTTTCCGCGCCGGTGTCGAGCTGGTCTATTCGCGGTCCCAAGCCTGACGGCGGTGGGCGCATGGCCAACGTGCCGAGCGCCGGCACGTTGGCGTTCCTAGGCACCGCGCGAATTCCTCGCTGCATGAAAGCTTTTGCCGCGTTAGCCCGATTTTCGTTCTGGCTGGATATTCTGGTTGAGCCGGAAGAGATTGCCAGGATCGTACTTGGCTTTAAGCGCCGCCAGCCGTGCATGGTTGCCACCATAGGCCTGGGCGACCCTTTCGGTTTCATCCTCCGGCATGAAGTTGACGTAGACGCCACCTGTCGCATGTGGCGCAGCCGCGGCAAAGATTGCCCGCGCCCAATCGATGGAGGGTTGTTCGTCGGCCTGGTCACGCCACCTGGTGTGAACGTTCATGACAAACTTGGCCTCGCGATGCGGATAGGCGGTCGCGTCGGGTGCCACGCGGCTGCTGGCACCACCGAGCTGCCCGATGAAGATTTCACATTCATCAGTCGGCAACGTCCCTATATGTTCGCTCAGGATCTCAAACAACCCGTCGCTCAGGGCCGTGAAATTGTGCGACTTCCAATAGTTGAATGCCCCTGGCGTGAGAAGCGGATCGAATGCCGTCTGCCATGCGGAATATGGCTGCACGCCGACGACGTCGGCGATCGGTTCGCCAAGCGAACGCAGTGGTTCAAGTGCCTCCTCGGCTCTGCTCGGCTCACCGGCATAGCAGACGGCGAAGACGAGGATTTCCTTGCCGTGCACCTCTTCGGGCAGGAACGGCAATGGCGGCGCCTTACGCAGGACCACCCAAATGGTAAGATCGTCGGACGCAGCGGCCGCCACGCGGCGATACCCCGCAAGAAGTTCACGGGCGTGGGCAAACGGATGAACGATCAGCCCGGATACCAGATCGGGACCGACCGGATGCAGCTTGAACTCGAACGACGTGACCACGCCAAAATTTCCACCGCCGCCGCGAAGAGCCCAGAATAGGTCCGGATTTTCCGTTGTGTTTGCATGGACAAGCTCGCCGTCGGCGGTCACCACATCGGCCGAAATCAGATTGTCTACCGTGAATCCGTATTTGCGACTGAGCCACCCGAAACCACCCCCAAGCGTGAGACCGGCCACCCCTGTGGTTGAGTTGATACCGAGCGGGGTGGCAAGACCGAACGCCTGCGCCTCTTTGTCGAACTCTCCGAGCGTCGCGCCAGGCTCGACCCTCGCGGTGCGTGCCTTGTCATCGACCCGGACAGAACGCATCGGCGAAAGATCGATCAAAAGTCCGCCTTCGCAGACGGCATTGCCGGATATGTTGTGACCGCCACCGCGTACAGAGAGGAGCAATCCGTTGTCGCGGGCAAACTGCACCGCCTTTACGACATCTCCTGCGCCATGGCAGCGCACCACAGCCCCAGGCCGCCGATCGATCATGGCGTTCCAGATTGTCCTGGCCTCGTCGTAACCAGCCTGGCCGGCCAAACACACGTTCCCGCGACACCGAGTTCCCAACATCTCCAAAAGGTCGGTTGAAAGGGTGACCGTTTCGCCCTGAAGCCCACTAAATTGAACATCTGTCATTTCATCCTCCCTGCCGGCACGGATGTACGAGACGCCTCTTGGGGCGCAGACGGACGAACCGGCCCTTGCTTAGTTCAGTTGCACCGACAGCTTGTCGATGGTTCCCGTGAACTGAAATGGCACCTGGTAATCCCCGTCCTCGACGCCAGTGCGGGTATCGACGCCGACATCGAAGGTCTCGTCAATCGTCATGAGGAAGGGCACGGTGTTTGCGACCTTTTGACTGGCGACTTCTTTGCCGTCGACGTTCAGGACTCCGCTGCCGCCCTTGCCGGGGCCGCCACCATCGTATTTGAAGGTAAAGACGATGGTATGCTTGCCCGGAGTGAGCGCGTCCTGGCCTTCCCAACGGAATTTTTCCAGTGCCAGAAGGTTGTAAAGGAAGACCGGCTTGCCCTTCAGCAGGTAGAGCCCGTACCCGCCGAAGCGACCGCCTTGGGTGACCAGCATGCCATCGCCGCCGCCTTGCGGCACGTCTACCTCAGCCGTGACAGTGTAGCTTTTATTGACGATGTCGGGCGCGTTTCCGGATGGAAGACCGGATATTTCGCCTGAGTACGTAAACAAGGTTTTTCCGGCCGTGGCACTCGGGCGGGGTGCGAGAACGCGCTGGAGAAAGTCGTTGTCGAGCGGAAACACACCATACTTCGCCGCCTCGACGAGGAACAGTTCCTTCAACTCCTGAAGCTTGTCAGGCATCTTGGCCGCGAGGTCGTTGTTCTGCGAATAGTCCTCGTTGAGATTGTAGAGTTCCCAGGTGTAGCCATTGACCACTTCGGGCATCTTACCCAAACCGAGCAACCACGGCGCAAGCGGCGGCGTTGTGGATGCCATCCAGCCGTCGTGGTAGATGGCGCGGTTGGCCAGCATTTCGAAATACTGCGTCGTACGCCGAGACGCAGTATTGGCGTTCTCCTTGTCCCAGCTATAGGCCATGGAAACGCCTTCAATCGGCTTCTGCGCCACGCCGTTGACCATCACGGGAGCCTGAATGCCGGTCGCCTCGAGGATCGTCGGGACGATGTCGATCAAATGGTGGAATTGTGTGCGGATTCCACCGGCATCCTTGATACGGGCCGGCCAGGCCATGGCCATGCCTTGCCGGGTGCCGCCAAAGTGCGATGCCACCTGCTTCGTCCACTTGAATGGGGTGTCGAAGGCCCAGGACCACGCCACCGACATGTGCGGCTGGGTCTTGTCCGAACCCCAGACATCGTAATATTTCAACTGTTCCTTGACCGGAACATTGATGCCTTCGATCGCGGCCAGGTCGAACGGCGTGCCAACGGTGGAACCTTCGGCACTGGTACCATTGTCGCCTTCGATGTAGATGACGAGCGTATTGTCGAGCTTGCCCAAATCGTCCACCGCCTGGATCACCCGTCCGATCTCATTGTCGGTGTAGGCCACATAGGCGGCATAGACTTCCGCCTGGCGCGCGAAGAGCTTCTTGCTGTCGGCGTCGAGCGTATCCCACTTGGGCAGATCGTTGGGCCACGGCGTCAGTTGGGCGTTCGCCGGAATGACGCCCAGCTTCTTCTGATTGGCGAATATCTGGTCGCGCATGGCATTCCAGCCCATGTCGAACTTGCCCTTGAACTTATCGACCCATTCCTGGGTTGGATGATGGGGGGCGTGGGTGCCGCCCGGCACGTAATAGAGGAAGAACGGCTTATCAGGCGCAACGACGCTGAGTTGTCGCATGTAGCCGATCGCCTCATCCGCCATGTCAGTCGTGAGGTTGTAGCCGGGCTTTCCGATCCATGGAAAAATCTGTGTGTGATCGCGGAACAGGTAGGGTGTCCACTGGTCGGTCTCGCCGCCCATGAAGCCATAGAAGTATTCGAAACCCATCCCAGAGGGCCATTGGTCGTAGGGGCCCGCCAAGCTGTACTGATAGCTCGGCGTGTTGTGGTTCTTGCCGAACCAGGACGTCGCATAGCCGTTGTCTTTCAGGATTTCACCGACGCTGGCGTTATCGAGACCGAGGATGGAATCATAACCTGGATAACCGGTGGCCTGCTCGGAGATCACACCGAAACCCACGGAGTGATGATTGCGGCCGGTAATCAGAGCCGCGCGCGAGGGCGAGCAGAGCGCCGTCGAGTTGAACTGGGTGTAGCGGAGCCCCGCCTGCGCGATCCGGTCCAATGCAGGCGTGGGGACAACACCGCCGAAGGTACCAGGGACACCGTAGCCCGCGTCGTCGGTCATGATCAAAAGGATGTTCGGCGCGCCTTTTGGGGGCACGATCTGCGGCGGCCAATAGGGCTTCGAGTCTTTCGCGCTGAGCCCGATCGCACCACCGAATGTCGGCGGGGGGTTGGGGAGATATCGCCCGTCGACCGTCGTCGTGGCATCCGGGTTGCCCGGTGTGCCGGTGATCTGTTGTGCGCTCGCCGCACCAAACCCCATCAGGATTGTGATGATGGCGGTCGATGCAATCGCGGTCGATTTCATGCTACGCATGTCAACACCCTCCCCTCGTGGCAGCTCCGTCCGAGGGCGGACGCGCACTGCACCATTTCGATCTCGCTCGGCGGCCATTCCATACTGAAGAAAGGTTCGATCGGACTGTAGAGACGTAGGACTGTGCCCTTGGTCGCCTTGGGCACGGCCGGCAACATCGGCGGAGCTTTCAGAATCGGCACCTTGATTATTTCAGCGATGACGCTTCTGAGCAGGACGACGTGACGGCAGTGATTGCAGCGAATGCGAGCAACCGGACGGCGTCATTGATGCGCCGCTTGGATCAGTCTTCCGGATGTGGCGGAATACTACCACACAGATTGCGCTCTTGATACTGACTCAACCGCTCACGACCCGGCGTGGCTCGCCCCCGACCGTCGAGTAGCCGGGTGAAAGGCAGCGGCAGCTTTTGGCCGATACCGTTGAAAAACACCCCCGATGTGAAGTGGCTCAACGTCGGCGAGATATTAAGTTATCAGTTGCAAAAGCAGCGAAGGCGAACTTAGGAAGCCGCCAACAAAGAGGCCAACGAATCCAAGAGCTAGCGCTCCGACAAGTCCATGGTTCTCCCAGCCAGTCGAAGCTCCCACCGCTGTCGCTGCGACGATGATCGACACTGACCATACGATCTTGATGAGCACGACCGTGCGCCGCATGACTGTAGGTTTTTCTTGCGCCATGGCAAAACCAGTTTGTTTCGAAGCCTTTGTTGATTGAATATAATATCGAATTCTCTTTCCACGATAGCCGTGATTGATAGCCATCGTCCCATCCCGGGCCAGTAGCAGCCAAGCCAGCGCCTCTAGCTGTGAACTTTCAGGAGGTTGTCCATTTGGAGCAGATTTAGGAGACTGGAGTTACCACACCTCAGTTTTCCAGGATCGCACCGAATGAACATTCACAAGAATGCCCGACTGACGCCGTTGCATCGAGAGGAAATGGCCGTCGGACAAAACGCCCGCCCTATGAAATCCCCGTAATATCCAGCTCGTGTCCGCCCATGGCAGCCACATCGCCGACCCCCTTGCCCATGAGGATCCGGGCCACCGGGGAAACGTAGGAAATCGATCCGGCCTTCGGGTCCGCCTCGTCCTCGCCGACGATGCGATAGGTCTGCACCCGGCCGTCGTCGCGGCTGAAGGTGACGGTGCTGCCGAAGGCGACGATGTCAGTCGAGGTCGGGGCGGCGACGAGCTGGGCGGTGCGCAGCCGTTCGGCAAGATAGCGCAGGTCGCGCAAGGGGCCGGCCGCCTGCCGCCGGCGCTCGTTGACGTCTTCGATCCCGCTGGTCGCATCATAGGCCGCGCGCGCTTCGCGCTGCTGCTGCTCCAGCACCTTGAGGCCCGCTTCGGTGACAAGGTTGGGATGCGGCGAAACCGGGCGGTCGGGCAAAAGGGTTTCCGCCGCGGTTTCGGCACTTTCTTCCTTGGTGAAGGCAACGCTCACGATCGAACTCCGTTTGGACGCGGCAGGCTCTTACAATGCCTCCGCGCGAAAGCCCACTGTCGGTGAGGCACCGCGCTGGGGATGACAAGAGTAATCGCTGATATTGCCCCATCCGCGGGCGGCGGTCACCCCGCATTATCTGACGTCATCCGCTGGCATGAGGCACTTGGAAACCGGCACCAGGCAGAGGCGCGGATCGGCCATCCATGACAGTCCGAAGCCCGAATGAGTAAGGGCCATCGCCGCACCGGACGCCTCCTCTTGTCCGCAAAACCCGCGACGCGCCTCGCCACCCTTGCAATCAGCGGCTGCCCGCCTTCGCCGCCACGCACCCCATCAGGTGGCGAGCAACGGCCGCATCAATCCCTCCAGCCACTCGGCAAACACCTGGAAGCGACGGGAAAGATGCTGGCGGTGCGGGTAGAGCAGCGCCAGCGGCATCGGCTCGGCGCAATGGCCGGGCATGACCTCGACGAGGTCTCCGGCCTGCAGATGCGCCTTGACGTCATAGGCCGGGATCTGGATGAGGCCGAGATCCGCCAGGCAGCAGGCGATGCTGCCCTCGGCGCTGTTGACGGTAACGCGGCCGGCCATCGCCACGGTCCGTGTCTCGCCACCTTCGATCCACTCCCACTCCTCCACCCGGCCGGTTGAGGGCGACGCGTAGTTGACGGCGAAATGCCGGGCCAGGTCTTCCGGTTTTTCGGGCGTGCCATAGCGCGTGAGATAGCCGGGCTTGCGACATTGACGAGCTTGAGGTTACCGATCGGCCGGGCGATCAGGGCGGAATCACTGCGCGGCCCGACCCGCAGCGCGCAATCGACGCTTTCCTCGATCAGGTTCACCGCCCGGTCGGTCATGCCAAGGTCGACGTCGATACCGGGATATCGCTCGAGGAAGCTGGCGAGTTCAGGGCGACGATCAGCCGGCCGATCCGGCTCGGCAGCTCGACGCGCAGCCGGCCGGTCGGCCAGTCCTCTCCCTGGCGAAACAGGTTTTCCGTCTCGTCGACATCGGCGATCAGCCGCATGCAGCGCTCGTAGAAGGCCGCCCCATCCTGGGTCGGCGAAACCTTGCGGGTGGTGCGATGCAGGAGCCGCGTGCCCACCCGGGTTTCCAGCGCCTGCACCGCCGCCGACACCGACGAGCGCGGCATATCCAGCGTGTCGGCGGCGCGAGTGAAGCTGGCGCAGTCGACGACGCGTGTGAAAATGCGAAAAAGCTCGATCCGGTCCATGGTCAGCCGCTTATTGTTCGAGATTCCTGACAGGTTATGTCACGGACGGCGGCTTTATAACAGAGATGCCGACGATATGCTTCGGGTGGAAAGACGGCCGCAGCGGGCGGCCTTCAAGCACCGAAAAGGTTCTGGCCATGACCGATCACAGCATCAGAGGTAAATCCGTTCTCATCGCCGGCGGCGCGAAAAACCTCGGCGGTTTGTTGGCGCGCGATTTTGCCGAACAGGGCGCCCGCGCCGTCGCCATCCATTACAACAGCGCCGCAACTAAGGCCCCCTCCGAGGAGACCGTGGCTGCGATCAAGGCGGCTGGTGCCAATGCCTTCGCCTTCCAGGCCGACCTGACCGGCGCCAGCGCGGTGGAAAAGCTGTTTGCCGATGCCAAGGCCGCGCTCGGTGGCATCGATATCGCCGTCAACACGGTCGGCAAGGTGGTGAAGAAGCCGCTCGTCGACATCACCGAGGCCGAGTATGACGAGATGACCGCGGTCAATTCCAAGTCCGCCTTCTTCTTCCTGAAGGAAGCCGGCAAAAATGTCAGCGACAACGGCAAGGTCTGCACGCTGGTCACCTCGCTGCTCGGCGCCTTCACGCCGTTTTACGCCGCCTATGCCGGCACCAAGGCGCCAGTTGAACACTTCACCCGCGCCGCCGCCAAGGAATTCGGCGATCGCGGCATCTCGGTGACGGCGATCGGCCCGGGGCCGATGGATACGCCCTTCTTCTATCCTGCCGAAGGCGCCGATGCCGTTGCCTATCACAAGACTGCTTCCGCGCTGTCGAAGTTCTCGACCACAGGCCTTACCGATATCGAGGACATCGTGCCTTTCATCCGCTTCCTCGTCTCCGACGGCTGGTGGATGACCGGCCAGACCATCCTCGTCAATGGCGGCTACACCACGAAGTGACCGGCAAAGGGCGGTGCTGGCGCCGCCCGTCGACAGGACAGAAATTTCACAATAGCCTCATAAACGAGCCGCCCTGCTCCGCCGACGGAAGATCGACCGGAGCGGGCGGCCGTTCGACCTGCTGCGGCATCCAACGCCCCGGCGCTTCACGGATGGATTTCATGGCGTCTTTCCTGCCCACGTCGCCTCGCCTGCCTGCGCTGCTCGCCCTTCTCGTCATGCTCCTTCCGCCGCTCTACGCCCGGGCGCAGACGCCGCCGGCCCCCGTGACCGTCGTTCTCACCCATGGTCAGCCAAGCGAGGAGATCGAAAGCACGCTGCGGGCAGCAGCCGCTTCCGGCCGGCCGGTCACCGTCGAATGGCGCGATGCGCCGGACACCGCACCAAAGGCACCGATCGACGCCACCACAGCCGCCGCCACAACGCCTCAGCCCCAGTCGCCCGCGGCCGACGACGCGCTCGAGGGACTATCGGCTCGCTTCGTCAATGGCCTGCAGATGGGCCTGAATGGCACCTCGGCCATCGCTGCCGTCATGGGCGATGTCGCAGCCAGCGTGCGCGCCGAGGGACGGTCTATCCTTTCGGTCACCTCGGTGGCGCTGGCGGCCATTCTTGCCGGCCTCGCCGCCGCCGGCCTGCTCGGCTTTGTCTTCCACCGCCTCATCGGCAGCCATTTCGCCATCGTCGACGTGCTGCACCGCGTGCGCGCTTCGCTGGTGCGGCTGGGTCTCGACATCATCCATCTCGTCATCTTCGCAGGCGTCGCGCATGCGATGCTAAGGTTCTTCCTCACCGCCGGCACTGCCTCGCAAGAGCTGGCCCGCGCGCTGGTAACCGTCGCCGTCACCACGGCCGCCTATGCGGTCTGCGGCCGCTTTCTCTTCGCCCCGTCGCGGCCGCAGACGCGGTTGCTGCCCATCGCCCGGCCACGCTTCCATTTCGCCATGCTGGTTGCCTATGGCGCCATCGGTGCCGTCGTCGGCGCCAGCGTGCGCTTCGCCAACGAGCGTGCCCTGGAGCCCGCCGCCATCGAGGGCTGGTTTCTGATCGGCGTCACCGCGGTGACGTTCCTGAAGCTCTACTGGTTCATCGCCGGCCGCACCGATATCCGCAATCTCTTTGCCGGCGAAGCGCCCGGCGCCGTCCGCCGCGCCATCGCATTCGTCGTTCCCGAGTTCTATGCGCTGAGTGCGCTGACGCTCTGGCTCATGGGCTGCATCGTCGCCGGCAGCCCCAACAGCGCTCAGTGGAGCTTTGCCGGCGGCACGACGCAGGTCATCCTGCTCGGCCTTCCCATCCTCGCCTTCGGCATCCATTCGCTGGCGGGTGCGGCCGCCGATCGCCGGCGCACGCCCGCCTCCTCGCCGCTGCACCTGGCCATCGCCGGCAGCGTGCAGACCGCCCTTGCCGGCGCCGTGTGGCTGATCGGGCTGCATATCATCATCGTGCTGTGGAGGCCGATCATGATCCAGGGCGATACCACCGCCGCCGTCGACTGGATCGTCATTCTAGAGCGCGTCAGCCTTGCCGTCGTCGCCAGCTGGGTGATCTGCAGCTTCCTCTGGCGCAGTTTTGAGGCCTTTGCGCCCACCGCCCGCGTCTCCATGCCCGGCGAGACCGAGGAGGAGGCGCAGATCCATCAGACAAGCCGGCTTTCGACCATCCTGCCGCTGATCCGCAATCTCGTCTTCGGCGGTATCTTCGCCGTCACCAGCCTCGTCGTGCTTTCGGCGCTCGGCATTAACATCGCGCCGCTGCTTGCCGGCTTCGGCGTGCTTGGCCTGGCGCTTTCCTTCGGCTCGCAGACGCTGGTCAAGGATGTGGTATCCGGCATCTTCTTCATCGCCGACGACGCATTTCGCGTCGGCGAATATGTCGACACCGGCAAGCTCAAGGGAACGGTCGAGCGCATTTCGCTCCGCTCGCTGCGCCTGCGCCACCAGAACGGCCAGATCCACACCATTCCCTATGGCCAGCTTCAGGCCGTCACCAACTACAGCCGCGACTGGAGCACGGTGAAGTTCGAGCTGAAATTCGAGCGCGAGGACGATCCGGAAATAATCCGCAAGACCATCAAGAAGGTTGGCCTTGCCATGCTGGAGGACGAGGAGTTCGGGCCGGAGTTCCTGGTACCCTTGAAGATGCAGGGCATCCAGGACGTCACCGAAAACTCGCTGGTCGTGCGGCTGAAATTCACCGCCCGGCCGGGCAACCCCAGCATCCTGCAGCGCGAGGCGATGAAACGGCTGCTGCCCGCGCTGCGCGAGGCCGGCCTCAGCCTCGCCTCCAATGCCGTCACCGTGCGCTCCGGCCCCGGTGGCCTGAGCGATGCCGATGTGGCTGCGGCGAATGCGAGGCTGGCGAAAAAGCCGATCGATCCCGAAGCGGCCGCCGCCGAGACATAACGCTTGTCGCGCAAACGTGCGCAGCGACATGCTGCTAATACACGAGCTTGAAGCGCACCCTGGAAATCGCGGCGCGCCGTGCCACGGCATTTCCTGGCGGAAAACCGCTTCGCACTTTTCCTGGAGATGCTCTAGCCCGAAAGCCCACCCTGCCGCCGTGCAGTCTGCGGCGCATCGCGGCGATCACCGTCAAACAGCGGCCCACCCTGGCGCTCGAGCTCGTCCTGCGCCAGAGTCACCAGCACATCTGGCTGCGCCTCGCCAGCCAACCGGAAAGCGTCGTCGAAGCGCTGCGCCAGCGCGGGGTCAAGACGCTGGAGGAGCCGCGGCAGCCATTTGCCCTTGCCCGACCAGTGGCCGCGCCCGAGCAGCGCCAGGTCGCATAGCGGCTGGTGGAGGGCCGCGGCGATCGCCCGCATTTCCGCCGTCGGCCGCCTATCCCTGAGGTCGTCAAGCAGGTCGGTGATCTGGTAGCGAAGCATGTCCCGCCGCTCCGCCTTGAGCGGACCCGGCCCGCATGAAAGCCTGGCCTTTGCCTCGTTCTGGAGGGCCAGGCCGCGATCGATGTCCCGGCCGACAACTGTTCCGCCTGCGACCATGTCGAGCAGCACGGGATAGCCGCTGGCAAGATCCTGATCGACAAACCAGTTCAGCGTCTCGAAATCGTGGACGAAAGCCTCGACCGGAAATCCGCCGGCGATGAAGCTCTCGCGCCAGGCATTGCTCAAGTGTTCGTGCAGCACCACCAGATCGATATCGGAGGATGGCGTGCCCTCGCCGCGCAGGATCGAGCCGGCAACGATGGCAAACAGCGCGCCTGGATAGCGCTCGTTCAGGATCGTTTCGGCCGTGCGAACCGCCCGCACGCGCTGGGCGGCCGTGGCGTCGTTGTCGGGCAAACCCGCCTGACCGTCTCGTTCCGCGTCCATCATGCCCGTCTCGTCCATACGAAAAATCCCCCCGGGCGGCTGTCATCGCACGGGAGGATTTTCAAAGAAAGGCAGAAGGCTTCGATGCCGCCAGGAACCTGGCAGCGCGTGAGGCCGAGCCGTTACTGCAGCGTGCGGGTCGGCGCCTGGCCGGGCTGGCCGGGCTGGCCGGCGTTCGCCGCAGCACTTGCCGGGTCTGCCGCGTTGCGCTGGCTGTCGAGGCCGGTTGCCACCACCGACACGCGGAAGGTGCCGTCGAGCGTGCGGTCGAAGATCGAGCCGACGACGATGTCGGCCTCGTCATAGACTTCCTCGCGAATGCGGGTGGCCGCTTCGTCGACTTCGAACAACGTCATGTCCATGCCGCCGGAGATCGAGATCAGCACGCCCTTGGCGCCGCGCATCGACACTTCGTCGAGCAGCGGGTTGGCGATCGCCGCTTCCGCCGCCATCAGCGCGCGGCCCTCGCCGGTCGCCTCGCCGGTACCCATCATCGCCCGGCCCATGCCCTTCATGACGGATTTCACGTCGGCGAAGTCGAGGTTGATCAGGCCTTCCTTGACGATCAGGTCGGTGATGCAGCCGACGCCGGAATAGAGCACGCGGTCGGCGATCACGAAGGCATCGGCAAAGGTGGTCTTGGCGTCGGCGATGCGGAAGAGGTTCTGGTTGGGGATGACGATAACGGTGTCGGCCGCTTCGCGCAGGCGCTCGACACCCTCTTCAGCCATCTGCATGCGGCGCTTGCCTTCGAAGCTGAACGGCTTGGTGACGACGCCGACCGTCAGGATGCCGGCCTTGCGGGCTGCCGCCGCGATCACCGGCGCAGCACCGGTGCCGGTGCCGCCGCCCATGCCGGCGGTGACGAAACACATATGCGTGCCGCCGAGGTGATCCATGATCTCGTCGATCGATTCTTCCGCCGCCGCGCGCCCGACTTCCGGCAGCGAACCTGCACCAAGGCCCTCGGTCACATGCGCACCGAGCTGGATCAACCGCGACGCCTTCGACATCGCCAGTGCCTGGGCGTCCGTATTCGCCACGATGAAATCGACCCCCTGGAGCCCTTCGGTGATCATGTTGTTGATGGCATTGCCGCCGCCGCCGCCGACACCGATGACGGTGATCTTCGGGCGCATTTCGGTGATCGTGGGCTTCTTGAAATCGTTCATGGCTTTGTCTCCTAGGGCGAACGCCGCCAAAACAACGGATCGGGGCGAATCGGGCAGCTGTTATTTTAGGAATTGAAAAAAGCCACGGAGAAGGCAAGAGAAAAGGCTGATGCCACTTTCCACACATGATTTGTCATTTGCCGTTCGAGTGGGATTTCAGTCCTTCGCCCAGTTCGTCGTGGCGACCAAATTAATTCTTTTTATCAATGACTTGCTACATTTCCACATAGGCAACCGCCATTTGCCTCGGATCGAGCCGGCGCCACCCTCTTCTTGCTTCAATGGACCGAAACGGCGCGGCGCATCTCTTCCCACTCTATGTCGACAGGGCGGATCGGCCAATACAAGTGCCAATCGGGGGCAAACGTGAACTGCAAATTGGAGTGCGCCCCTGAGGGCGGACAGATAGGCCTGATGAATTGACCGGGCTTGCCGGGTTTCCGAAAGTGGAGCCCATGGCAAAACATCGCATTCACAGTATGGAATTCAAACGGCAGGTCGCGCAGGAGTTTGTCGCGGGCGAGACGCTGCATGGCCTGGCAAAGCGCCACGACGTGTCGCGCAACTTGATCCGGATTTGGGTGCGCAAGTATGAGGAAGGTGCGTTCGACGACGACGCTCAGGCCGCCGACCTTATCCAGGAATACGAGGCCCGGATTGCAGCGCTTGAACGCCTCGTTGGCAAACAGGCGCTGGAACTGGAGTTTCTAAAGGGGGCTCTGAAAAACGCACCGCGGCCGAGAAGCGGAGTTACATCCGCCATCACCGGCCCGCTGGTATCTCCGTCACCGAAGGATGCGAGCTGATGGGTATCGCACGCTCGACCTATTATGACAGCCCGGAAAAGCCGGTCGATGATACCTCTATCGTCGAGGCGATGTTTGCGATCTGCGATGAATTTGAATTCTACGGCTACCGTCGCGTTGGTGCCGCGCTACGCCAGCAGGGCTTGGTCATCAACCACAAGAAGATCAGACGGTTAATGCGTCAACACGATCTGCATCCGAAGATTCGCCGCAGGTTCGTCGCCACCACCGACAGCAATCATGATGGCCTGATCTTCCCGAACCTGGCGAAGGACATCGTGCCGACCGGCCCCAACCAGCTCTGGGTTTCCGACATCACTTACGTCGCGCTGCCAACCCGCTTCATCTATGTCGCGGTCATCCTCGATGCCTGGTCACGGTTAATCGTCGGTTACGCCGTCAGTCGGAGTATCGACGCGCGTCTGACGGTTGCAGCATTGAAGGCAGCGATAGAGCGTCGGCGGCCGCCATCGGGCTGCATACATCATTCCGACCGCGGTTCCCAATACGCAGCTCAGGTGTACCGGGATGCCCTGTCTGGCAGTGATCTCGTCGGCTCAATGGGCCGCAGGGGGAATCCTTATGACAATGCCAAGGCCGAAAGCTTCATGAAGACGCTGAAGGTCGAAGCGGTGTACCCAATGGCCTATGAAACTTTCGAAGAGGTGACCGAACACCTTCCCCACTTCATAGAGGAGGTTTACAACACACGCAGACTTCATTCAGCGCTCGGCTATCTAAGCCCGCAGCAGTTCGAGGATCAACACATCCGGCAGACTGGCAAAACAGCGGCCTGATCACTGTCCGCCCTCAGGGGCGCACTCCAAATGGCGGCCAGATTTGCCCCTCACCCCAGCCCTCTCCCCGCGTGCGGGGAGAGGGAGAACCGAGCGTGCGGCCCCCTCCAATTCTCCGCACGTCCAATTCCATCCCTCTTGCGGAATGCGTCTCGGCGGGTGCCGCAAAGTCCCTTCTCCCCGCCAGCGGGGAGAAGGTCCCGGCAGGGGGATGAGGGGCGGATCACCGCGATAACCCCGTCCCTCGACGGGCGGTCTAAGCCTCAAAGCTCGGCCGCGCCCGCACCCTTTCCAGCCAGCGCTGGACATTCCTGAGATCTCCCGGCACCTCCATGCCGAAGACGTCGCCAAGCCAGGCGCAGACGCCGGCGGTGATGTCCGCGATCGAGAACTTGTCGCCGGCAAGGAACGGCCGGCCATCGGCAAGCTCCCGGTCGAGCCAACCCCATTTCCTCGGCACCGCCTGCCGCTCGGTCTCGGCGAAGGCGGGAAACTGCCTCAGGCGGTCCTTGAAGAAAGCATCGGAATGCAGCGCGACATTGCCGATGGTGCCAAAAATCACCAGCTCGGCCCGCCGGTTCCACATTTCCACTTTGGCACCGCTGACGGCGTCGCTGCCGAAAAGCTGCGGTTCGCGGTGCGTCTCCTCGAGATAGCGGCAGATGGCGACGCTCTCGGTGATGACGGTGCCGTCATCCAGTTCCAGCACCGGGATCTGGCCAAGCGAATTGAGCGCGAGGAACTCGGGCCCCCTGTGCTCCGCCTTGGCGAAATCGACGTCCACCATCGGCAATTCGATGCCCTTCTCCGCCATGAAGATACGCACCCGGTACGAATTCGGTCCCATGCCCTGATAAAGTTTCATCGCTTCCTCCCATCGGCTCGCACGGCATGATTGCCGCCCCGTCGTGATGCAGCCACTATGCCATACCAGTTGTTTTTAGCAACCAGTTTTATTTAACTATATAGTTTATTTCGAGCCGCGGTTGCGCAAGCCGACTGCGTCAAAGTCGCCAGGCGCAAAGGTAACCCGACTTGAACACCGCCGGGCTCCGTGGACTGCTGCTGCAAACAGGAGCCGCGCATGCAGATCAGAGCCCTGGCCCTTTCGGCTGTCGCGCTTCTCGGCGCCGGCGCTTCCCATGCCGCCCTTGCGCCGAACTATCAGCGCGCCAACGAACTGACCGCGATCATCAGCGCCGTTGCCGCAGCAGTGCCGAAATATCCGATCGACAAGATCATCAGCCAGGGGCGCGACCGCTATACGGTGGTCGCCGGCAAATGCACCGTCATCGCCCACATCGTCGGCCTGCCGGCAGAGCCGGGGCTGGTCGGACCAAGACAGTTCAAGGTGGAGCTCGACAGACCGCGTTGCGATTGATGTTTCTGCCTGCCTGTCGACCCGGCGCAGATGCTGCCGACCGTCGGTCGCGATCGGCGCTTATCCTATGCCCTCAAAGCCGCCAGCTGCTGGCAATCGCGAAGGTCGCTTTCTGTCCAACAGGAATGGCCGTGCCGCCATAGGCCTTCAGTGCCTGCCCGTCCGGCAGCGCCAGCGTCAGCGCAAAGCGTTCGCCCTCGTAGACGCAAGCCTTGACCTCGAGCGCGATGCCGTCGGCGGTGAGCCGCACATGCTCGGGCCGCACCAGCACGTCGCGACGAAGGCCGCTGTCGGTGGAGCCGATCGCCTGGCGGAGCATCGGCCACTCCAGCGCCCTCGGCGCGCCCTCTGGTAGTGGTAGCCTGAGGATCGAGCCGCGGCCGATCAGCCCGCCGACAACACTGCCTTCCGGGCGGGTATAGATTTCCGCCGGCGGCGCCAGTTGCACCAGCCGCCCCTCCGACATCACGGCAACATCGGTCGCCAGCGCCATCGCTTCCGACTGGTCGTGCGTCACATAGACCATCGTTGCGCCGGAGCGCTCATGGAAGATGCGGAAGGTCTCCTCCATCGATTTACGCAGGTGCTGGTCGAGATTGGCGAGCGGCTCGTCGAGCAGCACCACATCGGGCGACGTCACCAGGCAGCGCGCCAGCGCCACCCGCTGCCGCTGTCCGCCGGAAAGGGCCGCAGGTCGGCGCTCGGCATAATCGGTGAGTTTTACCAGCGCCAGCGCCTCGCCGACGCGGCTGCGCCAGGTCTCGCCGGAAATGCCGCGCACCTTCAGGGGATAGCCGACATTTTCCGCCACGGTCATATGCGGCCAGAGCGCATAGGACTGGAACACCATCGCCATGTTGCGCTTTTCCGGCGGCAGCGCCCGCGAGGCATCCGATAGCCGGCGCTCGCCATAGTCGATCGAGCCGTCGGTCGGCTGCTCGAAGCCGGCGATCATGCGCAGCACCGTGGTCTTGCCGCAGCCAGATGGCCCAAGCAGCGCCAGAAACCCGCCTTCGCGCACCGTCAGCGACACGTCGGAGACGGCAGGACGACCGCCGCCGAAATCCTTGGTCAGGTGATTGAGGATCAGTTGCGCCACGGCAGCACGCCTTCCGGTAGATAGTTTGCAAGGGCCTCGAGCGCCGCCATCAGTACCATCACCATGATGACGACCAGCACCGAGAGCGCCGACGCCAGATCGGATGAGCCGCTGTCGTCGAGGTTGAAGATCGCCACCCCCAGCGTCTGCGTACCCGCCGACCACAGCAGGGCTGAAACCGTCAGCTCATTGGCGGCTATCAGAAAGACGAGGATGATCGAAGCGCCCGCCGCCGGCGCCACCAGCGGCAGGATGACGTCGCGCATGCGTCGGAAGAAACCGGCGCCCGACAGCCGCGCCGCCTCCTCCAGCGATGGGTCCATCTGCAGGAAGGCGCTCATAACCGGCTTCAGGCTGACGGCAAGGAACGAGGAGAAATACGCAATCAGGATGATCCAGATGGTGCCGTAGAGCGATACCTTGAGGATCGGCAGCGGCGCTGCAAAGGTGAGGATGAAAGCAACCGCCAAAACAATGCCGGGCAGCGCATAGGGAATCTCGATCAGGATGCCGATCGTGCTTGAAAGCGCACCCTTGCGCCGGTTCATGAGATAGGCGGCCGGCACCGCGACGACGAGCAGCCCGAGCGCCGCCGTGCTCGCCAGGAACAGCGAATTGCCAAAGGCGCTCAGCGTCATCGTCTGGCGAAAGAGAATTTCTTCATAGGCGCGCAGCGAGACGGTCTGAAGGTTGAGCGGCACGCCATAGGCCGGAACCAGCGAGCTGGCGATCAGCGCCGCCAGCGGCGCTACCAACACCAGAAACAGGATCGCCGAAAGCGCCAGTTCGACAGCCACACGAAAGCGCCCGAGCGAAAAGGCGGCGCTGGCGCCGGAAAGGCCGATGATGCGGTAGTCCCTGCCCGCCAGCGCGCGCTGTTGAAGGATCAGCCCGGCGGCCGCGATCACAGCGATCAGGCTGGAGAGCAGCGCGATCTCGCCGAAGGTGCCGGTGCCGAAGCTCGCGAGCCGCGTGTAGATCAGCGTCGGCAGCACCGAAATCCCGGCGGGAATGCCGAGGATCGCCGGAATGCCGAAATTGCCGACGCCGGAGACGAAGGCGATTGCGGCACCGGCGATCAGCCCGGGGGCGGCCAGTGGCGCAACGATATCGAGAAGGACGCGAAACGGCGACGCGCCGGAAAGTCTTGCCGCCTCCACCCCGTCGCGCGGCGACGCAGCCAGCCCCGCCTTCAGCGCCAGGAACACCAGCGGCGCGTGCTGCACCCCGAGAAGCAGAGAGATGCCAAACAGCGAATAGAGCGGCTGCGGGCTGCCGAGCGGCGGTGCGATCCCCAGCGTTTTCAGGAGCGGGCTTGCCGGCCCGGTCATCTCCACCCAGGCAAGGGCCGTCACCTGCGGCGGGATCATCATCGGCAACATGAAGGCAAAACTCAAAAACAGTTTGCCCCTGACATCGGTGAGCGCCACGGCAAAGGCAAAGAGCGCGCCGATCACAAGCGAGATCAGCATGCCGCCTGTCGCCGTCACCAGAGTGTTGCGGATGGCCGCATAGGTCGCAGGCTCGGTCAAGACAGCGATGGAATTGCCATTGATCACTCCCGCAAAGCCGGCTTTGGCGAGGCTGATGAGCGGCAGCGCGCAGAGGAAGAAAAGGCAGGCGAGCACGAAGGGCACCAGCCAGCGCGGCTCGCCGGCGGGCGAAGCACCCGGTCTCGCGCGACCCGACCCTGGCTCGCTTGACCTCACCCGCCCCGGACGCTGCAGCCCCGCAATGGGAAAGCGCAGCCAGCGGTGCCGGCTGCGCATGGTTTCACCCTGTTCGGACATTCAGGCGATCAGTTCGTACCGAAGATGCCGGAGAAGGTCTTGAGGTCGGCGTCGGAATTCTTCACGGCCGAAGCAGCATTGATCGGCAGAACCTTGATCGTCTCGCGCGCCGGATAACCTTCGGGCAGCGCCACGCCGTTGCGTGCCGGGATATAGCCCATCTTCACCGCCGTCTTCTGGCCCTCCACCGAGATCAGGAAGTCGACGAATTTTTTGGCGGCGTCAGGGTTCTTGGCGGTCTTCAGGATGCCGACCGGCTCGGTGACGGCGGAAACGCCCTCGGCCGGGAAGACGAACTCGACCGGCGCGCCCTTGGCCTTCTCGCGGATCGCCATGAAGTCGACGATCATGCCGTAGGCCTTCTCGCCGGTGGCGACCGCCTTCAGCACGCCGCCATTGCCGCCGGCAGCCGTGGCACCGTTTTCGGCCAGCGCCTTGTAATAATCCCAGCCGAGGCCGTCGATGCCGGCAAGCGTCTGGGCGTGGATGAGGGCCGCACCCGAGGTCAGCGGGCTCGGCATCGTCACCAGGCCTTTGGCGTCGGCCTTCGCCAGATCCTGCCAACCCTGAGGCTTCGTCGAGGCCGAGGTGTTGTAGATGATGCCGGTGGTGATCATCTTGGTGGAGTAATAGGCGCCGTCGGCGTCATAGAGCGCCGCGTCGTAGTTGGCCGCTTCCGGCGACTTGTAGGCGAGCAGCTGGCCGGCTTCCTTCAGGCGCTGCATCGTCACGGTGTCGGCGATCAGAAGCACGTCGGCAACCGGGTTGCCGGCCTCGATCTCGGCCATCAGCTTGGCCATCAGCTTCGTCGTGCCTTCGCGCACCCACTCCACCTCGACACTGGGATTGGCCGCCTTGAAGGCGTCGACCGTCGCCTGCGCATCCTCGTTCGGCTGGCTGGTGTAAAGCACCAGGCTCTCGGCAAAGGCGGCGGTGGAAAGCAGCGAAGCGACAAGCGCGCCGGCAACGACGGAAACAAACGATTTCATCGGCATATCCTCGGTTCAAGATGGCGCCGAGCCTTAGAGCCGGTGTTTTACAGGGGTGTGACAGGGCCGCCGGCTGACACACCCTTGACAGCACCGGCAAGCCGCGAAATCGTGCGCCCCAAACGGATGGAGAATTGTGATGGATACTTTGCTGAAAGTGGCCGGCGCTCTGGTCATCCTGGTATCGGCTGGCGCGGCCGTTGCCGTAACCCTGCCGTCCTTCGGCGCACCGGCGGTGATGTGGGCGCTGCAATGGGCGCTTCCGGGCATCGGCATCGGCATCGCCCTTGCCGCCTTCGGCTCGATGCTCGGCCAATTGAAGCGCATTCGCCTTGCCGCCGAGCGCCAGGCCGATCTGTTCCAATCCATTCTGGAACGCCGTCAGCCCGCGAAATAACGGTACCGCTTGCGATCGGCGACGACCCTATCCCGCAGCCATCGGGTGAGACCGTGGGCTCTCGCCGCAGGTCTCTTCGACGTGCGGGAAACACGTCACGCCCATAGACAGGCAAACACGTTTCCAGCTTGGCCGCGGCGAAGATGGCGGCAAGGCTCAAGCGCAACCATCTGCTCACCACCCTTCAAAGGTGCAGCACGCACCCCGCCTGCGGGCCTGCCAGAAAAAATTCGCGAAAAAATCTGCGTCGATGTCACAGGGGCCAATCCTGGCTCGTCATGTAGTCGGAACCAACGAAAGGAAACGGAACCATGACTGCCAAGATCGACCTTTTCGCCGCCGCTCCGCAACTGATGAAGAGCTGGACCAGCGTCTCTATGTCCGTCGCCGCCAGCCTCGAGTCTGATCTCATCGAACTCGTCAAGATCCGCGCATCCCAGATCAACGGCTGCGCCAACTGCATCAACATGCACACCCAGGAAGCGCGCGCCAAGGGCGAGACCGAGCAGCGTATCTACCTGCTGTCGGCCTGGCGCGAAGCCCCCTGCTATTCCGAACGCGAGCGCGCCGCGCTAGGCTGGACCGAGGCGCTCACTCGCCTGTCGGAGGGCCATACCCACGAAAGCGCTCGTCAGGCTCTGCAGAACCATTTCACCGAGGAGGAGCAGGTGAAGCTCACGCTCATGATCAACGTCATCAACGGCTGGAACCGCCTGGCCGTCGGCTTCGGCCTCTGGATCGAGCCGGCAGCGGCAAAGGCAGTCGCCGAGGTCGCCGCCTGATGACGGGCAACGCCCAGCTCGACGCAGCGGCCGGTTTCGACCCGCTGCGTCCGAAACTCATGCGCGTTGCCTATCGCATGCTCGGCTCGGTCGCCGACGCCGAGGACATAGTGCAGGAGGCCTTCATCCGCTGGATGGGGGCCGACCGCTCCGCGGTGCGCGAGCCCGAAGCGTTCCTGCGAAGCACCGTCACCCGGCTCTGTCTCGACCAGCTGAAGTCGGCGCGGCGCCAGCGCGAGACTTATGTCGGCCCCTGGCTTCCCGACCCCGTCGTCGAGGAGGAACCGGAAGAGGACGTCACCCTGCCCCTGATGCTCGCTCTGGAGCGCCTGTCGCCGCTCGAGCGCGCCGCCTTCCTGCTGCACGACGTCTTCGGCCTCAGCTTCGAGGAAGTCGCCGCGACGATCGAGCGCGACCCGGCCGCCTGCCGCCAGCTCGCCGCCCGCGCCCGCACCCATGTCCGCGAGGCGCGGCCCCGCTTCCATGTCGAGCAGGCGCGCGGCGTCGAACTTGCCGAAGCCTTCTTCACCGCCTCGCGCAGCGGCGACCTGAAGACGCTCGGCGCCATGCTCGCCTCCGATGTCAGCATCCACGCCGACGGCGGCGGCAAGCGCCCCGCAGCGATGCGCCCCATCCTCGGCTTCGAGGCGGTTCTCGGCGTGCACGAAAAACTGGCGGTCGCCTTCCGCACGCAGATCTCGACGCTCGTGCGCTCCGGCTTCATCAACGGCCTGCCCGGCTTCGTCACTCGCGAAGCCGACGGCGAACTGCAGTCGACAGCACTAGAGATCGAGGACGGTAAGGTCGTGGCGATCTACATCGTGCGCAATCCCGACAAGCTGGGGCATCTGCACTAAGAGCATTTCCAGGAAAAGCGCGAAGCGGCTTTCCGTCAGGAAATGCTAAAAAACAGAGAGATAGAGCGTTTTCGTCTAAATCGGAAACGTTCTACAGCGCCGCGCGTCTTAGGTCGCTGTAGCACTTTGAATTGCTGCATGTTTTTGTCCTTAAATCGAATAGGATCTAAGGATAAAAACATGCAGTAGGAGTTGTGGATCGCATGCTCGGACGTGGTCACGCCGGCCGATAAATCTGCGCCACCGAGCCCCCCGGAAACGCTGTTGAGCTGATCAGCTTGAGGCGCTTTGGCGGGGCGACGTCAGAGAAGATCGGCAAACCCCTGCCGAGCACCACCGGATGCACCAGCAGGGCGTATTGATCGACCAGACCTTCCGCGATGAGACTGCGCGCGAAGGCGGCGCCGCCGTGGGCGAGGATCGGCTTGCCGTCCCGGGACTTCAACCTGGCGATCTCGTCGGCCAGATCGCCGCTCGCCACATAGGCCTCACTCCAACTGTCCGCGCCGGGCTGCAGCTTCCCCGAATGCGTGCTTCCCGCGTCGGTCCGGGCATCTTCGAGCGCCCTGGTCGCTTCAGCCGCTTTCAGGACCGCCGGCCCTTGTTTTGAGAAGACGGCCTTCGGAATCCGGTTCATCGGCGGCGCGAATACCTGTGTGGAGGTCGGCCAAAATGCCGCCATGTCCTTAAAGGTGCGGCTGCCCATGATGTGTAGGCTGGCGTTCCCCACCGTCTCCACCGACCAGGCAATGGCCTCTTGATCGCCGCTGAACACCCATTCGATTTCGCCCTCGGGCCCGCCGACAAAGCCATCGAGCGACACGGACATCTTCAGGATCAACTCTCTCATTGCTTCTTCCTCACGCTGGTCCGACCCAAGGACGGGCGAGATCAATCGGTTCCGACAATTCGCATTCGCCAAGCCGAAAAAATCTCGACCAACTCCGTGTCGCTTCTTCGGCCTGCGCAGGACGATCGGAATTACCGGTTGAGCGCAACCGGTATGGTTCCTGTTGCCGCGCCTCGGTCACCCACGCCGCCATTGTCCCGTGGCCCGTTAGCGGCTCCCAGGAAGGGCGAAACGATTTCCCGTCAGGAAATGCGTAAAAACAAGGGCTTAAAGCGCAGAAGGCGAATCTGAAAGATCGCGACGTGTATCAATGCATGTCGCGCAAAAGCGTGCAGCGGTGTTGCGGGAAACCGTGTCGTCGCGCGCTCATCGTCTCGGGCCGAGGCCATCGAGCAGGAAGTCGAGGCCTTTCCTGAAAGCACCGTCCCAGTCGTTATCCAATAGCAGACGAGAGCGTTCAATCGTCGGGTAGTGTTCGCTGAGACCTGCAAGGCGCTGCTGCCCGGCGGCCCTGTCCTCGTCCGAGAGGTCGAAGCTCGCCCGAGTGATGGTAGCGCCCATCACATAGTTCCAGAGCGACCATATCGCGACGTTCAAGTCCGCGTCCGAAACACCGGCTCCCGACAGGGTCCTGCTCAGGAGTTCCAGGCGATTGAGCATGTTCGGGCCGAGCGCCCGGCGCGGCAATAGCGATGCCGACCAGGGATGGCGCAGCATGACGGCGCGCCAGTCTTCGAGCATATGAACGACGTCCCCGCGCCAGTCTTGAGCCTCGACCCTATGCGACGGCCCGCGATATTCGAGCACCGCGTCGAGCGCCAGATCAAAGACCTCGTCCTTGTTGCCGACATGCCAATAGAGGCTCATCGCGCCGGCGCCGAGGCGATCGGCCAGCCGACGCATCTTCAATCCGTCGACCCCTTCGGCATCAAGCAGGTCTACGGCGGTCGCCACGATCCGTTCCAGGGAGAGCGGCGCTTCACTGCGTGGCTCCTGCACAGGCTGGAGTGACGCAGCCTTCCGCTGAGGCCGTTTGCTCTGAGTGCCGCTGCGTTTGGCTGCCATCGTTTTTCCTTGCTGATCAGAGCGTCGTTTTAAGCCGACAATCCGCCGAATGTCGATCCTGACCAATTGACGCGTACGTTGTACGATGCAATTTAATCGTACAACGTACGAGTCAATCGCATCGGCAATGCGTTCAAGTTCAATCCTGCAGGCCGTGAGCGTCGGTTGCTCACGGTCCTCTCGGAGCCAAGAGAAAATCATGTCACGCGACAGCAAGCATCTGCTTATCGGAGGGCTAATCATCATGAGCATGGCAGTTCCCACTGCGACGACAGCGAATGAGAATGATCTCAAGCTGACCATCGTCAATCCGCAAAACCTCTACGACCCGACGCCGAACGGCTACAGCACGGCGGTGATCGTGCCCCGTGAAGGCCGGGTTGCCTACATCTCCGGACAGGGCGGCCAGGACAGCACCGGCGCCCTGTCGCCCGACTTTGCCGTCCAGGTCAGGCAGGCCTACGCAAATCTGCGCACCGCCCTCGATGCGCTCGGCGCCAAACCGGATCAGGTCGCCAAACTCACGGTCTTCGTGGTCGATCACGACATGTCCAAGCTCGAGGTCCTGACCAAAAACGTCAAGGAAATGTTCGGCGCGTCCCTGCCGGCGCAGACGCTGATCCCCGTCCCCAAGCTTGCCATCGACCCCATGCTCTTCGAGGTCGAAGCCGTCGTCATGCTGAAATAGCGGCGGCGACGCATGAGGCGCGATTGGCAACTGTGTGAGCGGATACCAATGGGTACTTACGGGGACCGTCGTCGCGCCAACAGGCACGCAACTGCTCTAAGAGGCGCGTCTGCGGAGATTCTTCCATGCTTCAGCGCGCGCTCACGTCGTCGCGCCGTTTACGGCCCAGCAATGCCGGGACGTCAGGCTGCACGCCGGTCGCAAAGCGATCGGCGTCAAACTTGCGAGTCGATCGGCAGGAGTTTCACGAGGTCGGCGATGAGCCGCCGGCGGAATCCCGTTTCGGGCTCGTCGCCGTAGCTGACGATCTCGCCGTCCCGCACCGTCTTCCAGACGATCGCGCCATTAGGATCAAGGAAGACGTGGTAGCTGTTGGCGGGCGCGACGCCGGTCGCCATATAGGCCGTCAGCCTCGAGGCAAGCTCCGAACTCTCGATATACAGGCCGGCTTCCGTGTTGATTACCGCGGATCGCGGGTCGAGGTTGAAACTGCCGATGAACACGGCCTTGTTGTCGAAGACCATGGCCTTGGTGTGCAAGGCCGCCCGCGACCGCCCGGAATGGTGCGACCAGCCTGACCGGAATGCGTCGGTGTCCGCGCGCAGTTCGTAGAGCTCCAGGCCGTTCTCGAGAAGGCGCCTGCGGGTCTTGGCATAGACCGAATGCGCGGCGATCTGGTTGTTCGAAGCGAGCGAGTTGGTCAGCACGCGCACCCGAACATGGCGCTCGTGCAGCGCCTTGACGATCGCCTGCGCCCCGGCGGGCAAGGCGAAATAGGGCGCCTCGACGAGCAGTTCCTCCTTCAACTCGGTGACCCGCCCGCGAATGAAGGCGGTAACGTCGTCGGCCGCCTTGCCGCTGGCGATTGCTTCCGGGTCGTCGGCGATGATCCGCCCTGGCGCCCACACGAGACCGTCGCGCAGCTCGGCGCTCCGGGTCGCCAGCTCGCCGAGATCCTGGTCGATCGGATAGGGGTATTCGGCGGCGGCAATCTCCTGGCGCAAGCGGGTCAGAATGGCGTCGAGATCGGCGGCGCCATAGGTGCGCTTGACGATGGTCGCGATCGGCCTCGTCGAGGCGCTGTTCCAGTATCGGTCGAACACCCCCGACAGATCGTCCACAACGGGCCCGACCGCCAGCACATCCAGATCGCGAAAATTGGCGACGGTGTTCACGCCATAGTAGTCGTCGCCGATATTGCGGCCGCCAACGATCGCCGCCGAATTGTCGGCCACCATCAGCTTGTTGTGCATGCGGCGGTTGACCCGGCGGAAGTCGACAAGGAAGTCTAGCCTGGACCACCTCCGGTTCTTGGTCGGGTTGAACAGACGGATTTCGACGTTGGGGTGGGCGTCGAGGGCAGCTTTGACCTGATCACTGGCCTTGTAATAGGGATCGTCGACCAGGAGCCGCACCCTGACCCCGCGATCGGCCGCCCGCATCACCCGGTCGACGATGATCCGGCCGGTTGTATCGCCGTCCCACACATAATACTGCATGTCGAGATGTTTCTCGGCCAGGTCGGCCAGCGCCAGACGCGTGATGAAGGCATGTCGCGCCTCGCTCAAGAGGCTAAAGCCGGAGAGGCCAGGATGCGCGGCAGCGGCCGGGCTGAAGAACTGGCTCAACCGGGTTAACGCGGTATGCTCGAACCCCGTCATGGCCTTCATCTCTGGTTAGCGGCGGCGGCGCCTAACGCATGTCGCGCAAAAGTGCGCCGCGGTTTTGCGATAACGACATGCGTAAAAACAAGAACTTAGAGCGCGGCAAGCGAATCCTAGAGATTGCTACGCGCTTTAGCCCTCTTCAAGAAGCTTCATGATCTCCGCCTTCATCGTCGCGTCGTCTTGGGAGGCGAGAATCGATTGATGTAGCCGGTTTTGCGCAGATCGAATTCGACCAATCCACGTCGCCAGAGTTGACCAATCTCGGTATCGACACGTCGGCAGTCGACCCAGTCATCGCTCTGGACGCACCCAGTTTGGCGTCAGGGAAAATGCGCCAATGGACAGTGGGCGCGGCATGTTTTCCCCGTCTATATTGGGCTGAAACGATAACACGGTTCAGATGCAATGTCGTCACCGTTCACTGTGGGCGGTGCGAGCGAGGGTGCCGACTGGGGGATGATGGCGATTCGCGGCTGGCGATCGTCGTGCAGCGAAGGTGACGGGATCACGCGGCGAGATCAATGCGCTTGCTGAGCGAGGCCTCGGCGCTGCCCTCCCTTCCAGCCGAGCTCAATGACTTTTCCGCTCGATGCAGGAAGGAGGCGAGGCTGAAATTGTCGCAAGCCACCGCTCGCTGTCCGCCCCCTTTTATCAAAATACTAACGCCCTGGTTGCTAAATGGACGAACGCGCTCGCTCTCGTTACCGGTGGGATCTTCTGCCGCAGGAGTGGCCGGTTGCCGAGGTGCCGATAGCCATGTGGCCATTCGAAGATGACGTGTATCCGGAAGGGTATTTGCTGCCTGTGGATGTGACCGGGACACCACTGCGATGGAGGGACTTCGGGCGGCGGCACGGGGTTGCCGTTCTGCATTATGGGCACTACGGGCTGTTCGCCGCCGACAATGTCCGGCTGCCGGATGGTACGCGCGGTCGGGTGCGCCTTGCGCCCCAAGGCCCTCATTGGCGGCGACCGCTCAACGATCATAATCGCGCCTGGTCCAGCGCCGCCGTGGCAATCCCGGTCCACTGGCGTTGGGGCACGCTGACGATAGGCCCCGACGATGTCGTGTTTGAGGACGATCAATCGTTGCCGGAGTACATGTTGCAAGGCCGCAACGAACGCCTCGATTACGATCTCTGCCAAAGTTCCGAGATCCGAAACCTCGCCCTGACAATGGAAGGGTGCAACGCGCTTTACGGCTTGCTCGTTGAACGACATTGGGCGCGTTCTCCCGACGATGAGAGCTGCTCATATACGCGGAAAGGCGCGGCCAGGCTGCTTGCAAAAATTCGCGGCCTCGGCGAGACATTCTATGATTTCACCAGTCCGGGCTGGCTGTGTTACCGGGGCTATGCGGCCGAGCACGAGAGGATAAGCCGTCAGCTCGAACGGCTCGGTTGGCACGATGTTACCGAGAAACCCGCCTCCCTGTCGGCAGACGGAGCTGGTGCGTCTGACGGGATGCCGGAGCTTCTGCGAACAATGGCGCTTTTCGTTGTCGGCACCATGGTCGCCTTTTTCATCCTGCTCGCCATCACAATACTCGCCCCGGTCTAGCGCGCCGCCACAATCTCTGCCTCCCTATCCAGCGGATAGATCGGCCGGCGCACGCGTTTGAATGCCCGTGCCCCGATATTGGCGGTGCTCAGACCATCGGCGTCGACCTCGATGATATCAGACGCGATCGGGCCGAAGGCGGCGCGGAAATGTTGCTGCGACTTGACGACGACGATGTCGTAGCGGGCGGGCTCGATGCCGACGGCGCGAAACAGGTTCTGGTCGAGCAGCTGCTGCCGCTCGCTCGAAATCAGGATGTCGATGCCTGAGACATGGAAGCGCACGCTTGGGCCGAGCGACGCCGGCAGGCCCTGGAACATCGGCCCTTCGAAGATGATCCGGCCATCGGAGATCGCCTGCACCGTGCCCCTCACCCGGATCGGCCCGCCGCCGACCGCAGGGTCGATCTTGCAGCCGAGCGTCACCTCCCGCTCGGCGCCGAGGCCGGCTTCGATCAGTTCGGCCACCACAGCTGGGTCGCACATCGCCCCGAAGGCTGCGTTTTCGACACCCGCCTGCAGCAGGCCTGTGAGCAGGCAGGTGGAATCGCTGTAGGCGCCGCAGCCGGGATTGTCGGAGAAATCGGCGATCACCAGCGGCCCGGGCTCGCGCTTGGCCGCGAAATGTTTCGCGATGGCGCCCGGCAGCGCGGCAAGCGGCAATTGCTGGTCCTGATGCTCGCGCCGCCGCCAGATCTCGTCGCAGAGCCGCTCGGCGTGCGCAATGGCATCGGCGTCGGCAACCCGCGCCTTGTCGTAGCAGATCACGGCAGAAGGTCCGGTGTTGTGGATGTCGGCGTCGTAGAAGCCGGCATTGATGGAGGTCGCAAGGATCCCATTCTCCTCAGCGATGGCATCGGCGATCTCCAGGAGTTCGGTCATGGCGCAGGCATGGGTCGTGCGGCCGTCGTTGCAGCCATTGATCATCGGCGGCTGGCGGATGGCGATGGCGGGCGTGATCTCCCTGCGCATCGCCGCCTCCAGCAGCGCGCCGGCCTTGTGGCCGCACTCGGCCATGTCGACATGCGGATAGGTGCGGAACGACACGGCAATGTCCAGCAGCGCGGCCATGTCAGGCGCGGAATTGGCATGAAGGTCGAAGGTGGCAGCGATGGGCAGATCGGACCCGACGATGCCTCTGACCGTCTCTAACAACTGGATCTGCGCATCGTCGGCCGTTTCGGTGCACATGGCGCCGTGAAAGACGATGAAGACGCCGTCGAGTTTTTCGCCGTTGAGCGCCGCCGTCACATCTTCGACGAAGCGCAGCCGCGTTTCCTCGTCGACCCTTCCGCCGGGCTCCGCCCGCGCCGCCACCGTATAGACCGACTCCCAGCCATAACGATCGCAACAGTCGATGAAGCCGCCGATTTCCGAATTGGTGCCGCGGCAATTGTCCTCGATCGCCGCGCCCTTGAAGTAGTGGCACATCTGAAAATCTTTAAAGCCGGTCTTCAGCTTCGAGAACGTGTTGGTTTCCTGGTTGAACTCGAGAACGGCGACCTTGAAGCTCATCGCATGCACTTTCATGTTGGGACTGGGAGAAAATCGAGGAAACGGGCGCCGGGGAAGCGCGAACACCCCGGCGCCGCGCCCACCGCTTGCCGCGCCCTGCGCTGAGCGCAACGCACAACACGCGAATTCCTTGTGAGAGGCGTGCAACACACCCTGACCCTCTCCCCGCAGGCGGGGAGAGGGAACGAGGCCGCCACGCGCGCATCACCTTGCGCACTCATTCACTGTTGCGAACGTTGCGGGCGCGGCAGCGACGCCGTCACCTTGTCGTGACAGAAGAGAAAGCTGAGAGGGCTGGCGGCTGTTGGGGTTGCGAGCGGGTGCCGCAATGTCCCTTCCTCCCGCATGCGGGGAGAAGGTGGCCGGCAGGCCGGATGAGGGGCTTCGATGAGCCAATAACGATCCTGCTCTAGCCCCTCGCCTCACCGGAAATATTCGGTCGTGCTCTTCGGCCGCGCCATGATGTCGAAGTCGAAATACTGTTTGCGGATCTTCTCGTAGGTGCCGTTCGCCATGATCGCCTCCAGCCCGGAATTGAGCTTGGAAAGCAGCGCCTCGTTGCCCTTGCGCACCGCCATGGCGTTGCCCTGGGCGGTGTCGAGAATGAAGCTGTCGCCGACGAAATCGCAGCAGCCGCTGTCGTCCTTGGCCAGCCAGTCGGTCAGCGCCATCTGCCCTTCGAGGATCAGGTCGAGGCGGCCGTTGGCCATGTCGAGAAACACTTCGCTGAGCGTTGGATAGAGTTTTATCTCGCTGTCGGGAAAGAACTCCTGCAGCGCCTCGACCGCCACCGAGCCGGACTGCGTGCCGATCACCTTGCCCTTCAGCGCCTCCGGTGAAACTTGCGCCAAGCCCAGGTCCTTGCGGGTGATGAAGCGCATGGCGTTGAAGTAGTAGGGCTTGGTGAAGTCGACTTCCTTCTTGCGGTCCTCGTTGATCGCCATCGAGGCGATCATCACGTCGAACTTCTTTGCCTGAAGGGCGGGAATGATGCCGGACCACTCGTTGGTGCTCCACACGCATTCCATCTTGATCTCGGCGCAGACCGCCTGGCCGATATCGTAGTCGAACCCTTTGATCTCGCCGCTCGCCGTCACATAGTTGAAGGGCGCATAATCGCCTTCCGTGCCGATCGCCAGCTTGTCCGCCGCAAGGCTGGTGCCAGCCATCGCACAGGCGAAGAACATCGCTGCCGCACTCATGAACTTCTTTTGCATCTCGTTCCCTTTATTGTTCTTCTCGGCGCCTCCCGGAATATCGCTCGCAAAGCCGCACACCGGGTTACACCCAATGCGGATTTCGCTTGTTATTCCGTAAACTTGCTGCCGATCGTTGTTGCATTTTCGCTTTATTATTCATCGACAATGGGGGATGCGGCAGCGCTTCGCAATGTCAAAGAAATAATCCCAGCCATCCAAAAAATTCATATATACTTGAGCGATTGAACCGCCTTCCGGAGAAACCCATGCGCGATCTGCCGAGCCTGAAATCCCTGCGCGCCTTCGAAGCGGCGGCGCGCAATGGCAGCCTCACGGCGGCGGCAAACGAGCTCTGCATCGGCCAGGGCGCCATCAGCCACCAGATCCGAATTCTCGAAGACAATCTCGGCCTCAGCGTGTTCGTCCGGAAGCAGCACGGCGTCGAACTGACGCCCGAGGGTGCCCTGCTCTTTGCCTCCTGCAACCGCGCCTTCGACGATCTCGAAGGCGTCGTCCAGCATATCCGCCCGCGCAACACCCAGAAGATCCTGCGGGTCAAGGTCGGGCCGTTCTTTTCGATGAAGCTGATTGCGCCACGCATCTCTGAGTTTCTGGCCGAAAATCCCGGCCTGCAGATCCACCTCTCCCACCTCGAAACCAACACGCCCGCCTCCGGCACCGCCGACGTCATCATCGACTATTGCCTGCACCCGCCACCCGCCCGGTTTTCGCAGCGGCTCTTGCGCGAGCGCCTGGTGCCGGTCTGCGGCAAAGCCACTTGGGAGGGGCAGGCCGACAAGCACGATCTTCTCTCGGGCAACCGCCTGCACTATCGCGGCCTTCAGGAATGGCAGAGCTGGATCGCCTCCTCCGGCCTCCGGCTTTCGCCCAGCCGCCAGGACCTGATCTTCGACGACCAGCACATCATCCTCGAGGCGGTCAAGGAAGGACAGGGCGTCGCCCTCGTCGACCGCACTATGGTCGAATATGAGCTCAGAACCGGACAGATCTGCCTGGTGCACGACCACTATTACGAACCGGCAGAGACCTACCAGTTCGTCTGCCAGGAAGAGCTGTTCCGTACCAAACCGGTGACCAAGAGCTTTCTCGGCTGGCTGCTGCAGGAAATCGACGAGCGCCAACGCCGCTATGCCGAGATTGCCCCGGCCGGCTCCGCTGGCTAAGGCGCGGAGTGGCCGTGACGGGGCAACCGTACCGCTCCGCGACCACTATGCAGCCGACGCGATCTCACCCTCGGGATGACGACGTCGCTGGGCCGGCGTCAGGCAGCGAATGCCCATACCGCAGACCGAGAACCAGGGGCACGGCGATCGCATAGATGACGACGACCGTAAGCCAGATTGCACCGGGCCATTGCTCCCGGACGACGAAATAGAAGCTTGAGAACGCCAGCGGCGCCACGATCGAGGCGAGGCTGACGGCCGACGTCAGCACGCCCTGGAACTGGCCCTGCTGGTCCTCGTCGACCTGCCGGGTCGCCAGGGATTGCAGCGCCGGCGTGCCAATGCCGCCAAGCGCGAAAACCGCCATGATCGCGAAGATCATCCAACCCTCTGTCGCAAACGCCATGACAACAAGCGCAAGACAAACGCCAGCGATGCCCGTCAGGATGGTGGCGCGCTCGCCGAGCAGTTTCACGACCGGACCGGGAAGGAAGGCCTGGGCAAGGGCCTGGCAGACGCCAAAGGCGCCGAGTGAAAGGCCGATCCAGAGCCCGTTCCATTGAAAGGTGTCGCTGCCCCAGAGCGCCCAGCAGGTGCCATAAGCGTCGCCGGTGGCGCTGAAGATGAAGAAGGTGAGGATGACGGGAAAGCAGGCTCTTCACAGAAAACACCCAGCGCAGCGGCCGAAGCGGGTTCAGCGCTGCAAGATCGATCTTCTCCCGGCTCGGCGCGCGCGACTCCGGCAGGATGAAGAACGCCAGCAGCAGATTGAAGCCGTTCAGCACGGCCGCCGCGATGAATGGCAGCCGCAGCCAAGTGTCGCCCAAAACGCCGCCAAGCACTGGGCCGATGATGAAGCCGATACCGAACATGGCGTTGAACAGGCCGAAGCGCCGGGCGCGCTTATCCTCCGGCGAGATGTCGGTGATGTAGGCTGATGCCACCGACATGTTGGCGCTCGTCAGGCCGGCGATCGCGCGGCCGATGAAGAGCATCCAGAGATTGGGTGCAAAAGCCAGGAACAGGTAGTTGATGGCGGCACCGCCAAGCGAAATCAAGAGCACCGGCCGACGGCCCAGCCGATCGCTGAGCACGCCGAGCACCGGCGCAAAGATGAACTGCATCACCGCGTAAAGTGCGGTCATGATGCCGATATAGGGGGCGACGTTGTCGGCGTGGGTCACCTCCTTGAGCAGCGAGGGCAGGATTGGAAAGATGAGGCCGATGCCGATGGCATCGAGGACAATGGCAGTAAAGATGACGATGAGGGGTCTGGTCATGACAGGTTCCGATGGACGCAAGCATGCGGACGCCGCCAGGCGCCATGAGCTCACGATAAGGCCCGACAGAGGTCAGGCGTTTGATGTTCTGGGAACCGCTGGCCGATCCATACGTCAGGCGTACGGATGGCGTGTGCTTGACCGCCTGGACGTGAATTCGTCCACCTGTTTACTCCGCCACTGAGCGGATCAAGGGAAGCAGTCGCTTTTCGCGATGGGCGATATTTACGCCAGACGATTGCGCGCGGCAAGCCCCCTGCTGCTGGCGCGTGGTGGCTGGCAGCTTCTTGCCAGGCGTCGGTTTGGACCTGGCCCTGCCAAAACGGCGGCACCAATGCGTCCGTCCTAGTCCTGCCTTCTTTTGGAAAGAACGCGCCTCCGGCCCGACAGCGGAGGACTTGCGCGCCATGGCCACGACCCGGCATCCTCGGCTGCCGTGGCTGAAAGCCAGATTGTAGGCCGTTGTGTTGAGGTAGCCGGCTGCGTCTACGCAGAGCCGCCATTTGCCGCGGCTGGTGAGGCCGCAGGCGCCTGTTGCGCTCGCGCGGTCCTCTGAAGGTGGATGGAAGGACAGAGCAACCATCTGACCAGCTCGCGCCGCCCGGCGCGCTTCACGCCAGGCGCGTCGCCCGCGAAAGGGATGGTCTCAGCCGCGGCGCGCCGCTTCGATCGCCGCCACGTCAATCTTCCTCATGGTCATCATCGCGTCGAATGCACGCTTGGCCTCAGCACCGCCTATGGCGAGCGCATCGGTCAGCACGCGCGGCGTGATCTGCCAGGACAGGCCCCATTTGTCCTTGCACCAGCCGCATTCGCTTTCCTTGCCACCGTTGCCGACGATGGCGTTCCAGTAGCGGTCGGTTTCTTCCTGACTGTCGGTTGCGATCTGAAAGGAGAAGGCTTCGCTGTGTTTGAACGTGGAGCCACCGTTCAGGCCGATACAGGCAACACCCGCAACCGTGAATTCAACGACCAGCACATCTCCCTGTTTTCCATCCGGATAATCTCCAGGCGCACGGATCACAGCGCCTACTGCGCTGTCGGGAAAGGTCGCGGCATAAAAGCGGGCCGCCTCCTCCGCGTCCTTGTCGTACCATAGGCAGATCGTATTCTTGGCCATTGTGTCGTCCTCTCACTGTTCGTTGCCCAATCCGGCCTGAACGACTTGAAGTAGGAGGAAAACCGCCTGTCTCCAGCCCGGACACCCAATTTGATGGGAAAAATGAGACAAGCCGGCCAGTTTGCCGAACCGTTTGCCTGGCGCGGCCCGGAGCCTCGCCGCATGGGCCGCCGAGGACTATGCCGGAGCGAAAGCCTGGTCCGTGCGCGACCTACCCAGCCTGCGCCGTCCCATGAGAATGGATCACCGCCTCGGCCTCCTTGCCGTAGAGCTCCTCGAAATGGTCGAAGTTCTTGGAGAAGTAGCCGATCCCTTGCGTTGCCGAACGCAACGCCCGCGCCAGCTCGTCGAGCGCCGAGCCCGGCACCAGGGCGCGAAAAACGTCCCAGCCCTTGGCCGCCTCGTCGCGGTCGAAGCCGAGCACCTGGCCCTTGAAGGTCGAGACAACCGGCACCAGGCTGCCGGAATAGATCGACGGGATGTGGATCTCGACGCGCACCACCGGCTGCATCAGCACGGCGGAGGCCTGCGACAGCGCCTGGCGCACGCCCATCTTGGCAGCAGCCCGGAAGGCGAATTCGGAGCTGTCGACCTGATGGTGCTGGCCATCCGTCAGCGTCACGCCGACATCGATCACCTGAAAGCCGAGCGGCCCCTTCTCCATCGCCTCGCGTGCGCCCGCCTCGATCGCCGGGATGAAGTTGCGTGGCACCGCGCCGCCCTTCACCGTCTCGTTGAAGCTGAAGCCGCCGCCGCGCTGGTTGGGGTGAACACTGAGCTTGACGTCGGCAAACTGCCCCGCCCCGCCCGTCTGCTTGCGGTGGCGGTAGTGCACGTCTGAGGGTTTGAGCACCGTCTCGCGATAGGTCGGGCTCGGCGGCCTATCGGTGACGCCGACATGGAAGACATCGGCCAGCGTCTTGCAGAGATCGCGCAGATGCACCGGCCCCTGCACGCAGATCAGCTGCGCGCCTGTGCCCTCCTCCTGCATCACCTTGAGGCTGCGATCGGTCTCCGCCAGCTTCGCAAGCGTACCGGAAAGCTTGGTCTCGTCGCGCTCGCTGTCGGGCACCAGGATGCGCTCCAGCATCGGCGTCGGCGGCACCGTCCAGTCAGGCGCCTCGGATGCGGCAGTGCCGGTCAGAAGCGCCGGCACCGGCAGGTGGTCGGATTTGACGGCGGCAAAGATCGTGCCAGGCTCCGGTGTCCCTGTGGCAAGCGGTTTTCCGGTCGCCGGGTCCTGCACCGAGCCGACACCGCCGCCGCCGAGTGCCGCACCCTGTTTGATGCCGTTTGAAAGCGCGCGGACAAGCACGGTCTTGCCGACATTCTGGCGGTGAAAGGCATGAAAGCTGACGGCAGCGAGGTTCGCTTCGGGAACCTTGCTCGCCTCGCCGAGCCTTTTTCGCAGCGTGTCGACCGGCGGCGCCTCGTGCCTCAGCGCCTTCATCAGCCGCAGGATGCCGTTGCTGTGGCTCGCCGCGCCGACGAGAACAGGGATGATCCGGTTTTCCCTGAGCAGCCGCGAGGAGATGGCATAGATCGTGTCGCTGCCGGGCTCGCGATCCTCGATCAGCTCTTCGAGCAGCCAGTCGTCGAATTCCGAGAGATGTTCGAGCAATTCGGTGCGCGCTTCCTTCTCGCGCTCCAGCGTCGTATCCGGGATCTCGATCAGCGCCGAGGTCTGGCCCTCGCGATAGCGCCAGGCCCGCTCGGAGATCAGGTCGCAGCTGCCGACGATCCTGTCGCCTTCGCGGATCGGCACCTGCCGCAGGATCAGCATGTGGCTGGAATAGTCCTGCAGCGCGGCGATGACATCCCGCAACCGGCCGCGCGGCTCGTCCATGCGGTTGACGAAGATGATGCAGGGCGTGCCCGATGCTTCGATCACCTTGAGATAGGGCGCTGCCAGCACCGCCTCCTCCGGCGCCGGCGAGACGCAGAGCACGCAGGCGTCGCTCGCCAGAAGCGCGTGCTGCGCGTGCGCGAGCGCCTCGGTGCCGCCGGGCGCATCGAGCGCGCACCAGGCTTCCTTGCCGATCTCGAATTCGGTGATGTTCAATCCATAAGGTGACGTGGCCTTTCTGGAGCTTTCCCCCAGCGCAGCCAGTTTTTCCACCAGCGTGGATTTTCCGGTCTGCGAAGGCCCAACTACCGTGAAGCAGCGCATCGGCGATCCTCCCCTGTTGCGGAGCGCCGTGCGTTTCGACGCCCTGCCTTCTATTAAGTCTAGCGCATCTTTTGGGCTTTCAATGGCCTTGGGCAAAAACGGAACACGAACCGTGCTTCAAAGCACGCCACTTGGCGTTCGCAACACTCCAAAAACTGATTGCATAAGTGCATCAGTTTTGCCATAAGTTCCCCAGTAAAATCCGACCCATCAGCGTTGCGCCGGGTTACCGGACGCAACGCCCGCCTGAACCGTCAGCATCGGAGATTGTCCGCATGTCGCTCACGCTTTATCTGCATCCGCTCGCCTCATTCTGCCACAAGGTGCTGATCGCGCTCTATGAGAACGATACACCCTTCGAGCCGAGCCTGGTCGATCTTCTGGATCCCGTGGAGGCGGCCCGTTTCGCTGAGCTCTGGCCGGTCGGCAAGATGCCGGTGCTGCGCGACAGCGCCCGCGATGTCACCATCCCGGAGACGTCCATCATCATCGAATATGTCGATCGCCATTACCCCGGCAGCCAGCCGCTGATCCCCAGGGATAGCGACGCGGCGCTACAGGCGCGGCTCTGGGATCGCTTCTTCGATCTCTACATCCATGTGCCGATGCAGAAGATCGTCACCGACACGCTGCGCGCCCAGGGCGAGAACGACCATCGCGGTGTCGCAGATGCCCGCGCTACGCTCGGCGTCGCCTATCGCATGGCCGACCGGCATTTCGCAATCAACGCCTTTGCCGGCGGTGCCGCCTTCAGCCTTGCAGATTGCGCCGCGGCCCCCGCACTCTTTTATGCCGGAATTGTCGAGCCCTTTGCCGACGCCTATCCGCATCTCTCCGCCTATTTCGAACGGCTGCTCGAACGCCCTTCGATGACCCGCGTGCTGGCCGAGGCGCGCCCCTATTTCCACATGTTTCCCTATAAGGATCTCATGCCCGCGCGCTTTCTTGCCGGGGCCTGAAACGGCCTCGAAACCGCCGCCCGCCGTCGGACGCCGCACCCTAGAATTGTGGTTGCGGCTCGGCCTGCCCGCTGCCTTCCGGGCCGCTGTCCCTCGCCTTCGCCGGCTGCAGAACCTCGAGCGTGCGCACCAGCTCCCAGGCCGCCTGAAGTTCGGTTTCAAACAGCGCGATGCTGACATCGATCGGCTCAAGCCTCGCGCGCGAAGACGGTATTTCCCGGCGGCCGATCTCGTCCTGTACCCGGTAGAGATCGGCGCGAAGCGCATCGACATTCAGTCCGAGCGAGTGCAGCACGATGTTGATCTTGCGTTGCAGGTAGCCCCGCGAACCGGCGCTGAGCTCCGAGCGCAAACCCAGGATCGACAGAAAATTGACGAGGAAGAGATAACCGTCGGCCCCGAGATCGGCCTCAGGATAGCGCGGCAAGGCGCGCAACGTCTCGGAAAAGCGTGGCCGCGAGCACAGGAAGATATCGATCCGGAACGCCGTGTCGATCAGCTCGGTCCATTCCGCTTCATCGAGCGGGCCAAGCTCACTCAGTTCATGGTCAAGGTTGAAATAGGGCATCGAGCGCCTGGCGAGGATGAGCGCCAGCCGGACGGTAGAAGGCGACATCGGCGAGCCGCGCGCGGCTTCCGCCTCCGCCAGGCGCACGATGCCGGCGTCCGGCACGCCCCGTTCGATCTCGCCCCGGCTTGCCAGATATTCGTAGCGCAGCATCGACGTCTGGAGATAGGCGAGCCAGGCAAGCCGCACCTGTCTGGATGCGGCCCAGCGCGCCAGAAGATAGCCGCTGCCGACAACGGGCAAGTTGTAGAGGCGCAGATCGTGCCGCTCGAAGCAATTGTGCTCGAAACCGGCAAAGCTCTCCAGCGACAGTTGGGGGCTTGCCACGTCGCTCACCGCAGGCACTCCTCGATGTCGTCGAGTACCCGGCGATAGCCGGCATCGCTCTTGCAGACATCCGTGTGGTTGCGACGATCAACGGTATAGAACGGCGGATCCTGCGCAAAATCGCCGGGTTCGACGATATTTTCATACTGGCCGATCGTGATCTTGGTCGCGACCAGACATCGCAGTCGGCCCCGCGCCAGCCGCGTCAACGTCCCGGCTTCGATATCCCTTATGAAGTCCGATTTAGGCCGAAGGTCTTCCAGGATCGGTGCCTTGTAGAGCAGGCCGCATCGCAGCGCCGCCAGTATCCCGTGCCCCACCATCATCCCGCCCGCGTTGTGCAGCGCGTTCGATCCCTTGTGAGCAGGCGCAAAGAGCAGAAGCTGGATGTGATCCGCATAGGCGTCGTTGGCGCGGGCGAGATCCAGCGCCACCTGCCGCATGATCGCGCCACCCAGCGAATGCGCCACCACGACGACCCGGTCGTAGATGAAGGGCTGCCGCTGCGCTCCGTAATAGATGTAGCGATTGGAAAATTCGGCCGGCTCGGCCAGCAGCTTGCGAAACAGATCGAGCACCCAGCGACTGATCACACGCGCCCGGCTGCGCACGCTGTCATAACCGAGGAAGAGAACGTCCGCAGAGGAAAAAAGCGCATCCCGCCGGATATAGGCACTGGCATTGTGCCACGTCGCCTCCGCGGCGCCGGTAAAACCGTGCAGGAAAACGACCAGCGTTCCGGGCGTATCGAGGCACCAGAAGGCCGAACTGCCCACGCCGAAATCGATCCGGCCGAGACAATAGTGATTGCTCATTGCCCGCCCTTCCAACGCCTCTCCGCCCGCCATGATACAAGGCATTGCCCGATCAAGCGATGCATCTATTATAAGTAGCATTGCGGCGCCGCACGCGCGGACGTTCTCCCGTTCGACGCGGAGCCGACGCCTCATCCGCACCGTCACCTTGTTCCGCCTCGCTCCGCCCCTAATTTGTCACCCAACAGCAAAGGCCGACACCACAGGGAAGAGGAAAGCCAGATGGAATACCGACTGCTTGGCCGCTCCGGCCTGAAAATCTCGACGATCACCATGGGAACGATGACGATCGGTGGCGGCGGCAAGTTCGCGCAGGTCGGCAATGTCGGTCTCGACGAGGCGCGCCGCTATGTCGACATGTGCCTCGATGCCGGCGTCAACCTGATCGACACCGCCGATATCTATTCCACCGGCGGCTCGGAGGAAATTATCGGCGACATCCTCGCCGGCAAGCGCAAGAACGGCGTGCTGGTTGCCACCAAGGCGCGTTTCAACATGGGGCCGGGCCCGAACGACGGCGGCCTCTCCCGCCACCACCTGATTGCCGCCTGCGAAGCGAGCCTCAGGCGGTTGAAGACCGATGTCATCGATCTCTACCAAGTGCACGAATGGGACGGCCAGACGCCGCTCGAAGAAACGATGGAGGCGCTCGACACGCTCGTTCGCCACGGCAAGGTGCGCTACATCGGCTGCTCCAACTATTCCGGCTGGCACATCATGAAGGCGCTCGGCATCAGCGCGCTCGACCGCCGCCACCGCTTCGTCAGCCAGCAGATCCACTACACGCTCGAAGCCCGCGAGGCCGAATACGAACTGCTGCCGATCAGCATCGACCAGGGCCTCGGCGTGCTCGTCTGGAGCCCGCTTGCCGGCGGCCTGCTGTCGGGCAAGCACCGGCGCAACCAGACGCCGGAGGGTACCCGCCAGCTCGCCGGCTGGAACGAGCCGCCGATCCGCGACGAAGAACGGCTGTGGAAGATCGTCGACATGCTGGTAGCGATATCAGGCGAGCGCGGCGTCTCGCCAGCCCAGATCGCCCTTGCCTGGCTGATCGACCGCAAGGGCGTCACCTCCGTCATCATCGGCGGTCGCCGGGAGGAGCAGTTCCGCGACAACCTTGCCGCCGCAAGCCTCAAGCTTACCGATGAGGAGCGCGAACTGCTCGACGCCGTCAGTCTGCCGCCGGTCATCTATCCCTACTGGCACCAGCTGCGCAGCGCCAAGGACCGACTTGGCGAAGCCGATCTTTCGCTGCTGGGCCCGCATGTGTGAGAGCACGCTATTGCCAACGCGGCGAAGCGCGTTGCCCCTCATCCGGCCTGCCGGCCACCTTCTCCCCGCATGCGGGGAGAAGGAAACCCGCGGCGCCCTACCCATTCACATCGCGCCATACCAAAGCCTCCCGATCACCATGAGAGGGATCGCCGAGTTGCAACCCACTCTGTACCGCGTCCCCTCTCCCCGCCTGCGGGGAGAGGGTTAGGGTGAGGGGCCAATCTGCGACAGCAGTGAGTGGCAAAACTGCGAGAGCCCGGCGAGAACCCACCCGGCCACGCGTCGCTGTCGGACACCACACCTCCCCTTGACTTCCAGCTCAAAACCCCCATTTTATATCATATGATACGGCACGGGATTTCATAGGAGACGTTCATGCCCAGCGCACAGCCGGTTCTTGCCCCCGACCGCGACGCGGCAAGACATGAGGAAGCCGTCATCGTCAGGGCGGTGGTGAAGGCCTGCGACCTGTGGAAGCTGACCAACCGGGAAGCGTCGCAGCTCTTCGACGTGCCGATCGCCACCTGGAACCGGATGAAGGCCGGCGACTTCAAGGGCAAGCTCGACCAGGACAAGCGCATGCGTGCCAGCCTGATCGTCGGCATCTTCAAGGGCCTGCGGCTCTATTTCAACGGACCGCTGACCTATCAATGGCCAAAGGCGGTCAACACCGGGCCGGTCTTCGACGGCCAGTCGCCGGTCGACCTGATGATCGAGGGCGGCATACCCGCGATGATGAAGGTGCGCCGCTATCTCGATGGCCTGCGCGGCGGCCTATGATCGCCGAGATCGATTTTACCGATCCGGCCACCATCCGGCTGATCTCGACCGCCTATATCGACGAGCCGGCCGTCAAGCCGCTCTGCGACGACGAGGACGACATCGAGATCCTCAACCGGCTGGAGGCGCTGACATCCGCGCGGCTGAGCCCGCTGGCGCTACCCGCCGGTGTCAACCCGGCGGAGCTTCTGAACGAATCCTTCGGCTACGGCTGGTCGCTGATCAACGCCGCCTTCTGCCACGCCCGCCCGCCGGGCAACCGCTTCAACAACGAGGACCGCGGCGCCTGGTACTGCGCCTTCGGCGACACCGCGCTCGAAACCTGCCAGGCCGAGATCGTCTATCACCGCACCCGCGCGCTTGCCGACGCCGGTATGTTCCAAGACATCGGCGCCTACCGCGAGCTGATCGCCGGCTTCACCTGCCGTTTCCACGATGTCCGCGGCGAAACCGATGCTACCTATCTCGACTCCGACCCGACCCTTGCCTATCCGGCCGGTCAGGCACTCGCCGCCACTGTCTACGCGGAAGGCGGCAACGGCCTGATCTACCCCTCCGCCCGTCACCTCTCAGGCGAATGCATCGCCGTCTTCCGCCCCGCCGTCATCCAGAACATCCGCCAGGGCCAAACGATCACCTTCGAGTGGAAGGGTTCGCCCGAACCGACGATCCGGCGGGAAGGCTGAGGGTGCCGCAGCGGAGCTGCGGACGCAAAGTCATCTGTGATGCGGAAAGATCTAAATCCACTGACTGCCTAAAAACTCCCTCATTCCGGCCTTGTGCCGGAATCCAGCCAGCCCAAGTCCTTGGGCTGAAAGGTCTTTTGACCTGACAGCCGCCAAGTCGCTGGATGCCGGTACACGGCCGGAATGAGGGAGAGCAAGTCGCGCGCTCCGCCCTGAGCGGAACGGTTCGTCGGAACCAACCACTCAGCACCGGGGCTCGGGAATAGGTCGAAACGCCATCAGGCGGTAAGTTTGGAATGCCGGGAATGCGCTACTGCATGTTTCCTTAGATCCTATTCGATTTAAGGATAAAAACATGCAGCAATTCAAAGTGCTACAGCGACCTTTGCGCGTCTAATAAGACGCGCGGCGCTGTAGCAACGCACGCGACATCATCAATGCGCAGATGCACCACGCTCCCGCTCGCGGTCCATTCGAGCTTGTCAGGGCGTGATTACTGAGCGGCCTGGCAAGCCCTCAGGGCCTTGAAGGCTGCGTCGGTTCCGGCCAATTTTACGACAATGGGATTGCCGCCCTGGGGCGTAATCGTCACAGCCTTCTTCTTGGCCAGGTCATAGATGAAGTCAGCATTGTTGACCCATACGAACGCGCCGCGATAGCCGTCTATGGCTTGGCCCTTCGCCTCGCCGCTGAACTGCTGGCCATCGACATCGAACAGGACCGCAAGCTTTTCGTTTGCAGCAACATTAGCATCAGCTTTGGTGTAGAGCGCCATGTAGCCACGCAGCGCGGCCGTTGCATCGATGCCCATCTGAACTTGTGTACCGTCTGCGTTTGATTTTGTGATCAAGCATCCTGGCCCCATGTTGTCCTTCACGAGAATGTCCCAGCCGGCTTCTGAACCGTATTTGGTCTGGGCCATCACACCGGTTGCAAGGAGGGTCGAGAACGCCAGCGTCAGTCCAATTGCAATCTCCGTTTTCATAGCAATCTCCTTATGTTTAACAGGAATTACCAAGCCAAGCGCGGAAGGACGCCGTTTATAGCAGCGCCCAACAGGCTGCGCTGCAACGGCTTCAACACGAGTTTGCGCGCAGGAGAAAAGCGAGCAACTGCGGCTTTCTAATGGAAACGGGCGAAATACTATCGGCGCTGTCGCCTGGATTGCACCGGCAATCAAATAATTCGGTGGATTAACCCTTCATTAATCTTGGAATCGCCGAAAAATTGATAACGTGAACGTGGCTGCTTGCTTTTGGGCACCGCTGCCAATCGTAAGGCATTGAGGCAACCTTAGGGCGTCCGGCAACGGGCGCTCTTTGCGTGTAGCTCTTGAAAAGTTTCAACGATCACGCCTGCTGGAATGACTTGTGACGCGGACCCCGATACCGCAGCGCGTCGGCAATCAATGCAAATGCGGGCGACGTTTGCCGGCGGCTCGGGTAATAGAGGTGGTAGCCGGCAAAGGGCGGGCACCAATCTTCCAGAACCTGCACCAGCTGGCCCGAGGCGAGATAGGGCGCGACGGCATCTTCAGGCAGGTAGGTCAGGCCCAGCCCGCCAAGGGCCGCGTTCAGCCTGAGCGCGATGTTGTTGAAGACGAGTTGGCCCTCGACCCGCACCTTCACCTCGCGGCCTTGCCTCTCGAATTCCCAGGCATAGATGCCGCCATGGGTCGGCAGGCGCAAGTTGATGCAATTGTGCTCCGTCAGGTCCTGCGGCATTAGCGGCATTTTCCGTGTGGCGAAATAGGCGGGTGCGCCGACCACCGCCATGCGCATGTCGGGCCCGATGCGCACGGCGATCATGTCCTTGGCCACCTGCTCGCCGAGGCGCACGCCGGCGTCGTAGCGCTCCGAGACGATATCGGTCAGGCCGTAGTCGACGATCACCTCGACATGAACATCCGGATAATCAGGCAAGAGCCGCTCCAGCGCCGGCCAGAGGATGCGATCGGCCGCATGCTCGCCGGCGGTGATGCGGATCGTACCCGCCGGCTTGTCGCGAAACGCGCTGAGCGCTGCCAGTTCCTGGTCGATCTCATCCAGGCGCGGCCCAATCGACACCAGCAGCCGCTCGCCAGCTTCGGTCGGCGAGACGCTGCGGGTCGTGCGCGTCAGGAGCCTCAAGCCCAGCCGCGCCTCGAGCCCGCGGATGGTGTGGCTCAGCGCCGACTGTGAGACCCCGAGCTGCGCTGCCGCCTTCGTAAAGCTCCGTTCCCTTGCTACAGCAAGGAAGGCGATGAGGTCATTGATCGGCTGGCGCGGCATTCATGAATTCCCCTCATAAGCTCGTGCGATATTTACCATCTAATCCTGATCAATCCCACGCCCTAAATTGCTGCTGCATGTTTCCTGAGATCCTATTCAATCTAGGGATAAAACACGCAGCAATTCAAAGTGTTACAGCGACCTTTGCGCGTCCAATAAGGCGCGCGGCGCTGTAGTGACGACAGCGACGACGTCAGGCCCGACCACGGCCGCGTCGCCATTTGCAAAGGATCGACGCCATGAACATCAAACGAAGCGGCTCGCAGCCCTCGGCCAAGGGACCGGCGGATTATTTCACCGGCACGGTGCGCATCGATGCCCCCTTCAACGGCTCGTCCCCTGCCCGCGTCGGTGGCGCCACCGTCACGTTCGAGCCCGCCGCCCGCACCGCCTGGCACACCCATCCGCTCGGCCAGACACTGATCGTCCTATCCGGCCTTGGCCGCGTCCAGCGCGAAGGCGGTCCGGTCGAGGAAATCCGCCCCGGTGATATCGTCTGGTTCGAACCGGGCGAGAAGCATTGGCACGGCGCCTCGCCTTCCGCCGCCATGACCCATGTCGCGATCGCCGAAGCCCTCGACGGCAAGGTCGTCGACTGGATGGAGAAGGTCAGCGATGCGGACTATGGCGCCGAAATCAGGGCCGACTGATCGCCATCTCCCGGAGCGCCCTCGCCAGCCCGGCCGTGTGCGCCATTTCTAGCCCAAAGACATCATCATTCGAGACAAGGAAAAGCCCCATGGAAAAGCGCACACTCGGCAAAAGCGGCCTTGAAGTCTCCGCCCTCGGCCTCGGCTGCATGGGCCTCAGCTACGGCTATGGCCCGGCAACGGAGAAGCAAGCGGCAATCGCCCTCATCCGCACCGCGTTCGAGCGCGGCGTCACCTTCTTCGACACCGCCGAGGCCTATGGCCCCTACCAAAACGAAGAACTGCTCGGCGAGGCGCTCGCGCCGATGCGCAACAAGGTGGTGATCGCCACCAAGTTCGGTTTCGACTTTGACAACCAAGGTGGCCAGAGCGGCATGAACAGCCGGCCGGATCAGATCCGCAAGGTCGCCGATGCGGCACTGAAGCGCCTGAAGACGGACGTCATCGACCTCTTCTACCAGCATCGTGTCGATCCCAATGTGCCGATCGAGGACGTGGCCGGCACGGTGCAGCGGCTGATCAGCGAAGGCAAGGTCAGGCATTTCGGCCTTTCCGAAGCCGGCGCCGAGACCATCCGCAAGGCCCATGCGGAACAGAAGGTCGCTGCACTCCAGAGCGAGTATTCGCTGTGGTGGCGCGAACCGGAGGCCGAAATCCTGCCGCTGCTCGAAGAGCTCGGCATCGGCTTCGTACCCTTCAGCCCGCTCGGCAAGGGGTTCCTGACCGGCGCCATCAACGCCGACACCACCTTCGACGCCAAGGATTTCCGCAATGTCGTGCCGCGCTTCACGCCGGAGGCGCGCAAGGCCAATCAGGCGCTGGTCGATCTCCTGGGCCAGATCGCTGCCCGCAAGGGAAAAACGCCGGCGCAGGTAGCACTCGCCTGGCTGCTGGCGCAACAGCCTTGGATCGTGCCGATCCCCGGCACCACCAAGCTGCCCCGGCTCGAGGAAAACATCGGCGCCGCGGCCGTACGGCTGACCTCGGACGATCGCGGCGAAATCGACGATGCGCTCGCCAAGGTCACCATCGAGGGCGATCGTTATCCGGCCCACCTGCAGGCGCGCGTCGGCCGCTGAAGAAGAGGCAACAATGACAGAGAATATCAAGGACAAGGTGGTCGTCATCACCGGCGCCAGCAGCGGCCTTGGCGAAGCGACGGTGCGGCGGCTTGCCGGTGACGGCGCCAGGCTGGTGCTGGGCGCGCGCCGCATCGACCGGCTGCGGGCGCTTGCCGACGAGCTATCGCTCGGCAAGCAAGCTGCCGTTCAGACCGACGTAACGTCGTTCGAGGAGGTCAAGCGCCTGGTCGATCACGCCGTCCGGCTCCATGGCCGCATCGACGTCATGCTCAACAATGCCGGGCTGATGCCGCACTCGCCATTGGAGCGCTGCAAGGTCGAGGATTGGGACCGCACCATCGACGTCAACCTCAAGGGCGTGCTCTACGGCATCGGTGCTGCACTTCCTCACATGAAGCAGCAGAAGAGCGGCCACATCATCAACGTCTCCTCGGTCGCCGGCCACAAGGTCGGCCCCGGCGGTGCCGTCTATGCCGCCACCAAACACGCCGTACGCGTGATTTCCGAGGGGCTGCGGCAGGAGGTGAAACCCTACAATATCCGCACCACCATCATCTCGCCGGGGGCGGTCGCGACCGAACTGCCCGACAGCGTCACCGAGACTGATGTCGCCGAGAATGTCCGCGCGCTCTACGAGCGTATCGCCATCCCCGCCGACAGCTTTGCCCGCGCCGTGGTCTACGCCATGAGCCAGCCGGAGGATGTCGACATCAACGAGATCCTGTTCCGGCCGACCAGCCAGGAATATTGAAGCCGCGGGAGGGTGGCGCCTTGCCGCCCTCCTCTCGTGATCCCTTCGATCGCGCAAGCTGCTTCCTGCGCAAATACCGCTACAACGACCTCGGCAGCAAGACGCCGCGCCTCTCGACGAGACGCGGCGTTTTTCTTTTGCGGGTGGCGCAACGAGGAGAACCGGGCGAAAGCACCTGTCGAGGCAGCAGCGTCAGCCGGCTGCTACGGAGGCAATTGCCGCCGGTTTCGCTCCCTGGCCAACCTCGCCCAGCATCCAGTCGCAAAACGCCAGAACCCGCGGATCCTGGCCAGAGCTTTCGGGATAGACGAGGTGATAGGCATAGTCCTCGGCGACGCTGACGCCGATGTCGAACAGCTGCACCAGCCGTCCCTCGGCAAGTTCGTTGCGGATCATCGCGAGATCGACAAGGCCGACAGCGCCACCATCGATAACGGCCTCGACCACATGGCTGGTGTCGGTAAAGGCCACGCATCGGCTGTCGTCGAAATCATCGATGCCGGCAGCCGCCATCCACATGCGCCAGTTCGGCCACAGCATGCCTTCGGTATAGCATTCGACATGGCAAAGCGTCTGAGCGAAGAGATCGCGTGGCGTCTTCGGCCGTCCGCTGGCAGCGATCAGCTTCGGGCTGCAGACCGGGGCGATCACCGCCTCGAACAGGCGCTCAGACCGCGTCTGCGCATAACGGCCGGAGCCGAAGCGGATGGCGATATCGACATCGTCGGCGTCGAAATCCCTGACCTCGTCGCTGATGTCGAATGTCAGCTCGATCGTCGGGTTGGCGGCACGAAATTGCGACAGCCGCGGCAACAGCCAGTTGGTGGCAAAACGCGGGCTGAGCGACACGCGCAACTGCTGGGCGCCGCGCGCCATCCGGCGCGCACGGCCGACCGCCCGCTGCAGCGTCTCGAGCGCCTGGACCGCTGCCTCGAACACCACGGCGCCGGCCGGCGTCAGCTGGATGCTGCGGCTGGTGCGGGTGAACAGCACGAGGCCGAGTTGATCCTCGATTTCCTTGATCTGGTAGCTGACCGCCGCCGGCGTCAGCCCGACTTCGTCGGCCGCACGGGTGAAATTGAGATGGCGACCGGCAGCCTCGAAGGTTCTGAGCGCGCGGGTTCCTGGCAGCATTCGGCTCATGGATCTTCAAGCTCCATTTAACAATGCATCGAGAACTATTTGTTTTTCAATGAGCGATCAATCGGTGATGATCGAAAGCATTGATGATCGAAGCCATCGGGACCGCAGATTTCCGTCTCGCGGCGCCCAAATTTCCATGGAGTGAACATATGTCAGTTGGCTTGACCCCGAGCGATGGGCGGGCAGATAGCGCTGCCCTTGCGCCCGGTCAGAACGACGCGCTGCATTGGCCGGCGCGCCTTTGGGTAGCGCTCTTCATCTTCAGCGGGGTGATCCTGCTCGACGGGCTCGATATCTCGATGATTGCCGTAGCGATCCCCGAAATCCAGCATGAGTTCGGTATCAGTGCAGCCACCGCACAATGGCTGGTCAGCGCCTATATCCTCGCCTTCGGCGGCTTCCTGCTTCTGGGCGGGCGCTGTGCGGATCTGTTCGGCCGCAGGCGTGTGTTGGTCGTCGGGCTCGGTGTCTTTGCCGTGGTGTCGCTGTTCGGCATGGTCACCAACGACCCGATCCTTTTGATCGTTTCGCGCTTCATCAAGGGCATGACCGCAGGTTTCACCGGACCGGCGGCCATGTCGTTGCTGACCACGACCTTCCCGGAAGGCCCCCACCGCAACAAGGCTTTCGGCATCTTCAACCTCTTCGAGGCTTCGGGCTACTCCTCCGGCCTGCTCGTCGGCGGGCTGCTCGCCGGGCTGGACTGGCGCTACATCTTCGTGCTGCCGGCGCCGATCGCGGTGCTGTTGATGCTGGCTGCTTTGCGCTTCCTGCCGCCGGATGCGCCGCGCGCCGAGCGCCTGCGGCCGGATGTCGGCGGCGCGGTCACCCTCGTCGCCGGCATGCTGCTGCTCGTCTTCACCGTCGCCTCGACGGCCGATGCCGGCTGGACCTCGCTGCGCACGACCGGTGGCCTTGCGCTCTCCGCCCTGCTGCTCATCACTTTCCTGCTGATCGAGCACCATGTCGAGCAGCCGCTGATCCGGCTCGGCATCTTTCGCAACCGCGGCCTAGTAGCCGCCAATGTCAGCGCCGCCCTGCTCTATGGCGGCGCGATGGGCTTTCAATTCCTGATCGCTCTCTATCTGCAGAACCTCCAGGGTTGGAAACCGATACATATGGCTTTGATGCTCCTGCCGGCCGGTCTCATGGTGGTCATCCTCGGGCCGAAACTGGGGGCATTGATGAACCGTTTCGGCGTCCGTCGCGTGTTGATGGTTGGACTTGTGGCTTTCGTGCCCTGCTATCTCCTGATGCTGCGGATCGGCCCGACGCCTGACCTGTGGACCGTATTGCTGCCGGCATCGCTGCTCTGGGGCATTGGCTTTGCGCTCAGCATCTCGGCGCTGATGGTCGTCGGGACCAGTGGTGTCGCAGACGAGGAACAGGGGCTGGCCGCCGGACTGCTCAACAGCTCGCTGCAGGTCGGCGGCGCCTGCGGACTTGCCGTCGTCACCGCCGCGATCATGCCCGGCACGCAACTCGCCATGCTCTATCCCGGCGTCATCGTCATCCTGGCCTTTGCTATCCTGACGCTGCTGGCGCAATTGATCCATCGCCGCCGCTGAGGAGGCCGGCGCCGGCGCCGACCCGATCAACGGTCGGTCGCCGGCGACTACGTGTAAGGCATAATCTTGCAACCTCCGTCTTTCCTCGCTATGCCCTTCGCCATGGAACAGCTCGTCGAAATCGGAAATACGCGTGTTCTCAGATGCGCAGACGAAGGCGGCCTGCTGCGGGTCGCAGGCGACGCCAATGATTTTCTTGGCGATGCCTGGGCCCATAGTGCCGATATGCTCGCGATCCCGGTCACGCGCCTCGGCCCGGATTTCCTCAACCTCAGCACGCGCGTCGCCGGCGAGGTCTTCCAGAAGTTCGTGAACTACCGCATGAAATGCGCCATCGTCGGCGATATCTCTGGGGCGCTTGAAAGCAGCAAGGCGCTTGGCGACTTCGTTCGCGAAACCAACAAGGGCAATGCGCTCTGGTTTGTGCACGATTTCGATGCGCTTCGCCTCAAGCTCGCCAGCGCCGCCTGACCCAGCTTTCCCGAATGCATGTCGCGCAAAAATGCGCTGCGGTTTTGCAATGACGACATGTGAAAAACCCGGAACTTAAAGCGCGGCAAGCACACCCCGGAGCTCGCGGCGCGCTTCAAGCGAACGGCCCGCCCCGTGGCGGTTACTCAAACTTCTCCGTGCTATCCGCCTTGCCCTTGACCCAATATCCCGATGCCTTGATCCAGGAGAGCGGATAGCCACGTTCCTCGGTGAGATGCGCGCGGATCGCCCGCGTCACCGAGGCTTCGGCCGCGACCCAGACGAAAGTGTTGGGCTCGATGACGACAGAGCTAAGGATGGCGAGAAGCGCCGAGGCGTCGGTCGCCTGATGCAAGGGGCGATAGACCCAGTGGCACGTCAGGTCGGCCTTCGTCTCGAACGCCTGTTGCTCGGCAGCGTCAGCGACGGCGGCAATGCTGGTGATACGGGCGCCGGCAGTGGCCTCCTCGATCCGCCGACCGATCGCCGGCAGCGCTGTCTCGTCGCCGATCAGCAGCCAGCGCTCGACGTTGGAAATAACCGCCGAGCCGCGTGGGCCGCCGACGCTCAAGCCATCGCCCGGGCGCGCGTTCATTGCCCACTCCGTGATCGGCCCGGCCTCGTGCAGCGCGAAATCAAGCACCAGCGTGCGGGCGGCGGCATCGTAGCGGCGCGGCGTATAGTCCCGCCGCTCCTCCGTGCCCTCGGCTGAAGGCACCAGGATCTTGACGTGATCATCGGCGCCAAGGCTGACGAAATCGGCAAGGTCATCGCCAGAGAGCGTGATGCGCAGCATGCCGGGCGTGATCCGCTCGACATCGGTAACAGTGAGCGTGCGTCGCTTGAGATCGTGACGCACACGCTCGATCCTTGGGGTGGAAGCACTGTGGAAAGAGGGTTGGCTGTTGTCCATCTGTATCCTCTGGGGGCTCGCAAATCTCGATCCGCAGGACACAGTCGCGCAGATCGAAACATGAGAGCCGTTCGATCATACGCGTTGAGTGACGTTAACGCTTACGTGGCCGGACAGCGCCCGACCATTTCGCCCGTTGTAGCCGACATGCCGCCCTTCTGCAACGCGTTCTGAACGCGCTACCAAGAGCGACAGCGCCTCTAGAGCGTTCGGACCAAACGGCGTCGCCGAAACGCTCTATCTGTTTGTTTTTGCGCATTTCCCGACGGAAAACCGCTTCGCACTTTTCCTGGAAAGGCTCTATCCCGCCTTGTCGACCGCCGGCGGCGTCCATGTGCCGTCGACAACCGTCGGCTTTGGCCAGTAGGCGCGGATGTAGAGCGAGAAATCCCCGTCCTCCGGCGCCGGCAGCCAGTTGTCGCGAAGGTCCTCCTTCGGCGGCTCGGACTGGACGTAGATCGTCAATGATCCATCGGCATTGTATTTCAGTGACTTGTTCTTGGTGCCGAGTGAATAGCGCTTGATATCGTTCGGCTCGAAGAAGTGGTGCTCGTTGTAGAGCGTCAACGACCAGAATCCATTGACCGCAGGTGCTTCGCCCTTGGCAAAGGTCACGGTGTAGCTGTTCTTGCCGTTCAGGCGTGCGCTCGCCTGATCGAGATCCTGGTAGAAATACTTGGTCTCGGATGGCGCGTTGACGAAGATGTTCGACTTGGCGACGGCCGTACGGGTGTAATAGTCCGTGCCGAACGCCGCGTTGTTCGACGTCGTCGTCCAATTGTGCGTCAAGGGCAGGCCGTAGTTGCGGAACTGGAACAGCGGCTTGACCAGCCGCTCCTCTGCCTCCACAGCCGCCTCGTCCACCGCTTTGCGAATAGCCGGGTCGGCCTTGGCCGCTTCAGCGACCGCAAGCACCTGGGCGTAGCGCGCCTCTTCGCCCGGCAAGGGCGGCGCATCGGCGAGAACCAGCGGCAACTCGTCGATGAATTTCTCCGGCACCACCCATTGCGTTTCCGCCGATCCGTCACCGGAGGCCGGCACCTTCTTGACCGTGCTCCAGTCGACCGACTTCATCGTGCCGTCGAATTCCGACAACGGATAGAGCGTGATGCCCTTCAGCACCTCCTGGATGGCTGCCTTGTCCTCAGGCGTATCGTCCTGGAAGACGCGCGGAATGACGTTGGCGGTGTTGGTCGAGGCGCGGAAAACCTTGGTGATGCCCTTGGGAACCTCCCCCTGCCAGTTCGGCCCGACGAGCAGGTAGAATCCCGGCTGCGTGCCATACATCTTGCCGAGCTGGGCAAAGCTGTCGGTCCTGAGGTCGACGACCTGATAGACCCAGAAGCGATCCTTGAAGTCTGGGACCTGAATGACAACCGGCGATTGGTCGAGCCCCAGCAGCCCTGCGCCATAGACCACGTCCTGGTTCGGGCAGGCCACCAGCCGCTCATCCGGCTCGATATAGTCCGTCAGCATCGTCAGGCTGTTGATCGGCGCCATCGGGGCGGCACCGGAATAGATCCGCTGCGGAATCTTGGAAAAGGCCAGCCGCCGATTGAACATGTTGACCATCGGCCATGCCCAGAAATAGGCATCGCTGACGACGAGCTTTGCATAGTCGGCGGTGATCCGCGTGCCTGAAACCGGGCCGGCGGGCATGGAGGTGGCCCAGGCGGGCGAGATCCGTACCGGTTCTGCCGCTGCTTGGCGAACAGCAAGGATCGCGGCAATCGCGGTCACGGCCAGGATCGGGCGATGGGTTGTGGTGGTGACCATAAGAAATTCCCAGGGAAATGAAGCGACGGGCGCCGATTGGCAGACCGTGGATTACTTGACCTTCTCCAGATCGCCGGGCTTCCAGCTCTTGTCGAAGAAGGCCTTGGTCGGGCCGTAGAGGCGCAGGATCGTGAAGAAGCCCTGGTCGGGAATCGTGGCGATCCAGTTCTTCCCCTCACCCGGCGACTTCGGCCCGAAATAGATATCGGTCGAGCCGTCGGCATTCTGGACCGGCTTGTCCATGGTGTTGAGCGAGGGGAACGGCTGGCCGTTGTCAAGGCCCGATCCGGTGACCGGATCGTAGACCGTCACCGACCAGAAGATCTTGGCCGGGATATCCTTGGGCAGGGTCAGCTTGTAGTTCACGTCGCCCGAGAGATAGTCGCCGTCGGCGTCCCTGAAGGCATTGGGATATTTGGCGCCGACATTCTCCATGTTGATCGCCATGCCCGGGCTGGTCGAATAGGCATAGGTGAAGAAGCTGGAGCGGGCATCAAGCTGGTTGTAGCTGTCGGCGGTGAAATCGGCATTGGTCGAAAACGGGTTCAGCCACTGTCGGTCCTCGTAATATCTCAACGAGGTCGGCCCATAGCCTAGGCCATGCGCCATGCGCGAGGCGGTCTTGGCCGCATCGTCGAGCAGCTTGCGCATCTCTTCGTCGGGCGCAAACGCCTGCCCCTTGATGATGCCGAGATCGGCGGCCATGCCGCGCATCTCGAAATCCTTGGGGTCGACATATTCGTGCTCGACGAAGCGCGCCAGCATGTCGAAGGCCGCGCCATCCTGCGGATAGAGCATGTTGACCGCCACGCCTGAGGCATCGGGGAACTCCATCTTCTTCGCCGTCGCCTCCTTGCCGAGCGGATAGATGCGGGTCTGTTCCATCACCTTCACCGGCTCTTCCAGTTGCTTCGGGTCCTTGAAGAAGCCGCGCCAGAAGACGAAGACGCCATAGGTTCCGGAGCGATAGGTGAAGTAGCCGTCGGGAATTCCGCCCTCATAGTCCGGCGGCAGGATCAGATACTTTCCGCCCTTGCCCTGGTCCGGTCCGGGCAGCCCGACATCACCCGCCCATTTGCGTCCGCCGATCTCGCCTTCAGACGGGATCGGCCGCTGGAAGAAATCGTCGAGGATCCCCTGAAGTCCGGGCGGAACCTCGATCACCATCGGCCCGTCTTGCTTGAGGTCGAGATAGCCGAGCCCATAGATCACATCGGAATTGGGCGTGGTGATCAGCGTCTTGGCATCAAGCCGCTTCTTGAAGATCGGCAGGACATTGTAGCCTTTGCCGAATTTGGCCTCCGAGCCTTCCTTCATGCCGTACATGTTGAGCGCCGGCAGCGCCCAGAGATAGGTCTGCACCGCCCGCTGGAAGATCAACTCTTTCTGCAGCGCGGTGACGCTGTCCGGCGACAGATATCCCTTGGTGTAGGGCGCGCGCGCCAGATCGCGCGCGTCGGCAGCGACAGTGGTTGAGGTCATCGTCGAAAGGGCGAGAAGGCCCGCAGTCAGGCCAGTAGCTAGAATAGTGTATCGTGGCATCGTCCGCTCCTGGAATGCTCGATCACAAGATCACATCGATGGAGATGACAGAAGAACGTAACAGTTACGATGGCGGCGTAACGACAGATTCAGGGCGGGCGGGGCCAATCGCGGCCAGCCAAAGCGTGTCCCGCTAAACAGCATTCCTGTGCCGTCACCAGCCCGGCCGTTTCCGCTCCGCTGAAAGCGGAAGAGACACCACAAAGCTCAGCAAATTCAGGCGGGATTGCTGACAAGCCATGCATTGTCCTCGACAGATCGCTGGGACGGCCTAGCGAGGAACCCTCACTCCTGTGCTTGTCACAGGAGTCCAGTCAGTCCAAGTCCTTGGACGGAAAGGTCTTTCGATCCGACAGACGTCGGATCGCTGGATCCCCGTCACAAGGGCGAGGATGAGGGGCTCTTCCCATCAAATCAAAAAAGGCGCGCCCGTTTCCGCGGACGCGCCTCTCTAGGAGAAACCGGGTGGCTACCGTCAGGCCGCCAGTGCCGCGGCTTCGCCGCGCACGAGATCGCTGAGACGGCGGATGCCCTCTTCGATCATCTTGTCGTTGGCGCAGGAGAAGGAAACGCGCAGCGTGTTCTCGCCCGAACCGTCGGCAAAGAAGGCGCGGCCGGGCACGAAGGCGACCTTGGCCGTCTCCAGCGATTTCGCCAGAAGCGCCGTTCCGTCCATGCCCTTGGGCAGCGTCACCCAGACGAACATGCCGCCTTCCGGCTTGGTCCAGGTCACGCCATCGGGCATGTACTTTTCAAGGGCTGCCAGCATGGCGCTGCGGCGGTGCTTGTAGACCCTGTGGATCTTGGCGACCTGCGCGTCGAAACCACGCTCGGCAACCGTGCAGATCGCCATCTGGTTGATGGTCGAGGAATGCAGGTCGGCCGCCTGCTTCAAGAGAACGAGCTTGCGGATCACCGTTTCCGAGGCGCAGACCCAGCCGACGCGCAGACCCGGCGCCAGCGTCTTGGAGAACGAACCGCAATAGACGGTGCGGGTGTGGTTGATGTCGCCCTTGCGGGCGATTTCCAACGCCAGGATCGGCGGGATCGCCTCGCCGTCGTAGCGCAGCGACTGGTAGGCGGCGTCTTCGATAACGGCAATGTCGAGCTCTTCGGCAAGGTCGAGCACCCGTTCGCGCCCTGCCCGGTCCACCGTCTCGCCCGTCGGGTTGGAGAAGTCGGCCGAGAGATAGGCGAACTTGACGCGGCCGCCGGCGGCTTTCGCGGCCTCGGCATAGGCCGCAGGCGTGCGGTTGCCGCCCGGGTTCAGCTGGTCATAATGCGGCTCATAGGCGTTGAACGCCTGCAGCGCGCCGAGATACGTCGGCCAGGTCACGAGCGCCGTGTCGTTGGGCGACAGGAACAGCTTGCCGATATAGTCGAGGCCCTGCTGCGAACCCGAGGTGATGAAAATGTTGTCGACACCGGCTGGAATGCCGATCTTTTCCATCTGCTTGGCGAGCCATTCACGCAGCGGCTTGTAGCCTTCGCTGACGGAATACTGCAGCGCAGCGCTGACGGCGGGGCCGGAGAAGATCTCCGCATATGCGTCCTTGAACTCCACATCCGGAAACAGCTCGGGATCGGGAATGCCACCGGCAAACGAGATGATGTCGGGGCGGTCGAGCAGTTTCAACAGTTCGCGGATTTCCGAGGCGCGCATCCTGCTGGCGCGCGTCGCGAATATATGGTCCCAGTCGAGCATTGGGTCGTTTCCTCAAGGATTATTGGAGCGGGGCAGCGCCTCCAGGCTTCGTCCCGCAATCATTCTCATTGTGCTTCGACAGGATCACGGCGGCTAATTTATGTCAATGTTATTGACCTAAATCGGCTTCAATTTCTGCCTCACGCCATCTCACTTGACGTCAATTGAGTGACGGAGCGTAACCCACCGTTCCACCGAACGAGACTGGCCTTCGTAGCCCTGATGTTACTGTTACATCCTTGTCCGCCTCACGCACGGGGCGCAGACTTCCGTTCGTCCACCGATTGCAGACCCAGGCAGCATTTCCGACCCTTCAACGACGTGGAGTAAAGACGCCATGAGCACGCATCCCGACGACGATCAGCAGCAGAACGGACATCCCCTTGGCGTCAGCCGGCGCAATCTTCTGCTTGCCGGCAGTGCGCTTGCGGCAGCGGCGCTGACCACGTCAGGTGGGGCGACGCCGGCCGTCGCGCAGCAATCCGCCCAACCCGCCGCCGCAGGCGCCAAACCGAACATCCTCATGATCATGGGCGACGATATCGGCTGGTTCAACCCGAGCATCTACAACCGCGGCATGATGGGTTACCGCACGCCCAATATCGACCGCATCGGCAATGAAGGCGCTGTCTTCACCGACTGGTATGGCGAGCAGAGCTGCACCGCCGGCCGCGCCGCCTTCATCACCGGCCAGTCGCCGATCCGCACCGGCCTCACCAAGGTCGGCCTGCCCGGCGCCGATGTCGGCCTGCAGCCGGAGGACCCGACGGTCGCCGAATTCCTTAAGGCGCAAGGATATTCGACCGGCCAGTTCGGCAAGAACCACCTGGGCGACAAGGACGAATTCCTGCCGACCAATCATGGCTTTGACGAATTCTTCGGCAACCTCTACCATCTCAACGCCGAGGAAGAGCCTGAGAACCCCGACTATCCGAAGAGCCCCGAGTTCCGCAAACGCTTCGGCCCGCGCGGCGTCATCCACTCCTATGCCGATGGCCGGATCGAAGACACCGGTCCCCTGACGAAGAAACGCATGGAAACGGTCGACGGCGAGTTTCTGGTCGCAGCGCTCGATTTCATCGATCGGCAGAACAATGCCCAGAAACCGTGGTTCTGCTACTTCAACTCCACGCGCATGCACGTTAACACCCACCTGAAACCCGAGTCCGCAGGCAAGACCGGCAAGGGCGTCTATGCCGATGGCATGGTCGAACATGATGGCATGGTCGGCGAACTCCTGAAGAAGCTCGACGATCTCGGCCTCGTCGAAAACACCATCGTCATCTACACCACCGACAACGGCGCCGAAGTGATGACCTGGCCGGATGGCGGCAACACCCCGTTCCGCGGCGAAAAGGCGACCAATTGGGAAGGCGGCTACCGCGTGCCGACCTGCATCCGCTGGCCTGGTGTGATCAAGCCGAACACCGTCTACAACGACATGTTCTCGCACTACGATTTCATCCCGACCTTCTGCGCGGCCGCGGGAGAGCCGGATATCGTCGCCAAATGCAAGGCCGGCTACGAGGCGGGTACCAAGACCTTCAAGGTGCATCTCGACGGCAACAACCTCATGCCCTTCTTCCGCGGCGAGGTGAAGGACGGGCCGCGGCGCGAATTCCTCTATTGGAACGACGACGGCGAACTGGTCGCCGTGCGCTTCCAGGACTGGAAGGTCGTGTTCAAGGCACAGGAAAGCACCGGCATCGGCGTCTGGCGCGACGAGTTCACCACGCTCCGCGTGCCCAAGCTGTTCAACCTGAGGGCCGATCCATTCGAGCGCGGCGACGAGTCGATCGAATACGAATCCTGGTACTTCGCCCGAGCCTTCGTGGTGGTGCCGTCGCAGGCGATCGTGGCGAATTGGCTGTCGAGCTTCCAGGAGTTCCCGATCCGCCAGAAGCCGGCAAGCTTCAACCTCGACGACGTGATGAACAAGCTGTCCGCTTCCGGCAGCAAATAGCGCCGGGTCATGAGGTCCGGGCCTTCGGGTCCGGGCCTCCTGCCCTGCGAACACCGCTACAGCGCCGCCCGTCAAATATGACGCGCAAAGAACGCTGTAACGCTTTAAACTTGCTGCATAATTTCATCCTTAAATCGAATCCGATTTAAGGGATTATGCAGCAATCAGCCCGCAGCCTCGAGGCTTGCAAGAGCGTCGGCGATCCGCGGCGGCGCCTTGGCGCGCGCATACATTCGCTCGAGATAGGCCTTGAGATTGGGGAACCCGTCGATCAGCCCGACCTCATTGCCCCAGTCGATGACATAGACGGTGACGCAATCGGCGATGCTGATGCGGTCGCCGATGACGAACGTACGCCCGTCCATGTGACGCTCGAGCACCTCAGCCATCGCCACAAACTCCTCCTTGGCAAGCGCAATGTCCTCGGGCAGACGCTTGTCTTCGGGGTATAGGAATGTGTGCTTGGCGATCCGCCATAGCGGCTGCTCCAGCTCGGTGACGGCAAACAGCGTCCAGCGATAGGCCTGCGCCCGCTCGTTCAAGTCGGTGGGCATCAGCCCCTTGTCGGCGTATTTCTCGGCCAGATAGAACACGATCGCGGCGGATTCCGTCAGCACCAGGTCTCCGTCGACCAGTACCGGAACCTTTCCGGCGGGGTTGAGGCGCAGAAAATCGGGGTGACGGTTTTCGCCGCCCAGCAGGTTGACCGGCACGAACTCGAAGTCCGCATCAAGCTCCTGAAGCGCCCAAAGGGCACGAAGCGAACGTGTCGGACCCAATCCATAGAGTTTCATCATCTTGGCTTTCCTCGATTTCAATCAGCCTGCAGCGTCGCTGCACTGTCAAAACGGCGGCCCCGAATGGCTGATCTCATGTTTGCGCACATTCCCTGCATCGAATTTCACATCGGTTTTGGGCGGCTTCGCTATTTTTCTCCAAGCCCTGAGGGCGGCTTCGGATTCCCACAGTTCCATCATGTTAACACGGGAAGGATCGACGGAGTCTTCGCTGATCGACAGGTCGAGGCAGCCTACAGCGCCGCGCGTCTTATTAGATGCGCAAAGGTCGCTGTAGCACTTTGAATTGCCACATGTTTTTATCCTTAAATCGAATAGGATTTAAGGAAACATGCAGTAAGAGGAATACCAAGTGACGAGCACACGCGACGATACCATGGCCTTCTACCGCGACAACGCCGAGACTTATGCGGCACGCGACCGTCAACCGCCGACGGATCGTCTCGCCGCCTTCATCGCCCGGCTTTCGCCCGGTGCCGCTGTGCTCGATCTCGGCTGCGGTGGCGGCCACGACAGCCTGCATCTGATCGAGGCAGGGCTCGAAGTCACGCCCTGCGACGGATCTGCGGAACTGGCGCGCGCGGCAGAGCGGCGGATCGGCCGCAAGGTCGAGATCGTCACCTTTCAGGACATCGAGTGGAGCCAGAGGTTCGACGCCATCTGGGCGGAAGCCTCGCTGTTGCACGTGCCGCGCACCGAATTGCCTGACGTGCTGGTGCGGGTGCACAGGGCCTTGCGGCCGGGCGGCCTGCTGCAGGCGAGTTTCAAGGCGGGCGAACGGGAAGGCCACGACCGCTTCGGCCGTTACTTCAACTATCCCTCGGCAGCCTGGCTCCGGACCTGTTTCGAATGGGCCGGATGGTCGAACATCCACATCGAAGAAGCGGACGGCGGCGGCTACGACAACCAGCCGACCCGCTGGCTGCATGTGACGGCCACGGCTGACCACGCAACGCCTCGAAGCGGGCTGCTTCCCTCCTGCGCACGCAGACGGACACTCCGCGCGTCGGTCAGCACCATCGATCGAAAAATGAAAGGACCACGCGTTCAGGAGGACTGTACCGCCCGCAGCAACTGCCGCTTTGCGCGGCTACTGCCTGTTTCCTTAAATCCTATTCGATTTAAGGATAAAAACTTGCGGCCATTCAAAGTGCGACAGCGACGTTTGCGCGTCTAAATAAAACGCGCGGCGCTGTAGGGGCACGGGCGGATCAGCACCAGAAAGCAAAGGCCGGCGACCCGCTCTAACGACGCGAACAGTTCAAGCCAAAACCTTATCTCAGGCTTCGCGACTAAAGTAACTCAGGATCAGAAGCGTGCAGATCGCGCCGATGATCAGCGCATCGAAAAGTGCAAAGTGCTCCAGAATGTTTGGCATGGTACATCCTCCTTCCCACTAAACCTATGAGAGCATAATTTTGTTCCAATGGAAAGCTTTTCAGGAAAATATACTTTATTGATCAACGTCAATTCAGAAACACAATCTTGCAACGCAACAGACAAATACTGCAACGCACAAACGGATAACCAGTCAAATTCCACGGAAACCTCAACCAGAAAGAGTATCGCGGAGGTAACAGTCATGGCTCGCAACCGTCCCCAGGCTGGCTGGTTGCGTTACATGGCCGCGCCGACCAGTCCGGCCACGAACGTCTCCCGATAGGCTAAAGCTCAGGTGGGCCCGATGGCCGCCGCACCGTACAGGCAATGATCGCCGCAGGCCGACCCTCAGTCTTGCTGAAAGCTCACCGGGTTAGCGTCCGCGCTCGAATTTCGGTTTTGCCTGACGTGCCGTCCGCCGTGGCTTGAAAAGCATATCCTTGGCGGCAAGCATCGCCCCGACCGTGATCATGACGCAGGCGACCGCGATCGACCAATGGAACATGCCAAACCCTGCCAGCAGCAGGACGATGACCGAGAGCAGCGGCGCGGCATAAGAAAGAGCGCCGAGGATCATGATGTCGCCGTGCTTGCAGCCATAGTCCCAGGCGTAGAAACCCGCTCCGAGCGGTATAGCGCCCAGAATGGCGATCGCGGCCCATTGCACCGACGTTTCCGGCCAGACGGTGGTTTCCAGTGTCAGATGCAGCGCAAGCGCAACGACTGCGGTGATCAGGCAATAACCCGCCACCACATCGGTTGGCACCTGGCCGAACCGGCGCGACAGTACGGAATAGCCGGACCAGACGAAGGCGCAGAACAGGGCGATCAGATGGCCAGGCTTCACGCCCTCGGCCAGCCCGACGCTGCCGCCCTTGGTAATCACCAGAATGGCGCCGGCGAGACCGAGGATCACGCCGAGAATGTGGTGCAACTGCAGCCTCTCGCCCGGCAGGAATGCCGCAAACACCACGATCAGCAACGGCCACAGATAGGCGATCAGGCTCACCTCGACCGGCGGCGCCGACTGGATCGCGAAGAAATAGGCGCAGTGGTAGATGCAGAGCCCGGCAGTGCCGAGCGCCCAGACCTGCCATGGCTGGCGCAGCGACTTGATTGCGGCCGGACGAAAGACCCAGCTCGAGGCTCCGACAAGCCCGCCAAGCAGAAACGTCATCGCGGCCAGCTGAAACGGCGGGATCGGCCCGGCAGCGGTGGAAAGAAGCGCAAGGAACGACCAGGTCACGATCGCCAGAAAGCCGATCAGCGTCGGTATCGTCGTCATGTCGCATGGCCTCCATCCGCAAGCGCATGTTTTCGCATGGAAAGGGCGTTCTCCACTGCCGCATACGGTCAATCGCTAACGGAAATGCGACGTGGCGGCGCGTTGGGGCATCGCCCCCTTTGTCACATCAAGCGGATTGATGGTTGCGCGCGCTGCACCGCCTTGAGCTGGCGCCACCTCCAGGAGAAGTCATGCGGAAATTCGAGGCGCGACCAAGAACCATTGCGCCCTATATTGCGGGCCGCCGGCGCGTTGCGCCGAACGATCGCGACCCGAAACCGCGCGGGCGGTTTCGGGTCGTCGATAGGAGGCAACATAAGGCCGGAAGCATTGATCCGTCCTCACGCGCCGTGCGTCAGGCGGCCGGCTGGACCGACTTCACGCTGCCGCTGGTGTCGACGATGCAGTTGAACTTTCGTCCGCCGGCGTCGAGATCGACGCTGTAGGATGTCGCGTCCAGCTGGCGCGAGCTTGTGGGCAGAACCTTGCTGCTATCGACCTTGGCGGTGCCGGCCGCCGCATTGGCGCAGATCAGCTGCAGATCGGCCGGCGCCGTCTGCAAGCTCGTGCGCGCCATTTCCTCCGGCTTCGGGGGCGCCGACTGGCAGCCGCCGAGAATGGCAAGGCCAACGCCTGCCGCGACAAACAAGTTCCTTGAACGCATCGTCCCCTCGATCACAAAAAGTCCTCCCCTTCCAGATCCTGTGGCTTGCTGCCCGGCCTACCCTTGTCTCAAAGGCAGGCTGAGATCAGACACCTGTCGCAACGCAATTTCCTAAACAGTCCGGTTTCATCACGCCTGCGAGACGCACCTGCCCGACACGCCGTCAGGTTCGCTGCCGCCGGTTTGTCTCGTCAAACACCCTTGTAGAGTGCCGCGCCCTGCATCAGCACGATCACCTTCGCCCCGACCTCCACGCGTGAGTGCAGGTCGGTGACGTCATCATTGTTCATGCGGATGCAGCCGGACGACACGTCGAGCCCGATGGTCCAGGGCTCCACCGTCCCGTGGATGCGGTAGATCGTGTCCTGGTCGCCCTCATAGAGATAGAGCGCGCGGGCGCCGAGCGGGTTGTCCGGGCCGCCGGGCATGCCTGCCGCCCATTTCGCAGCGTTCGGATCGCGCGCCACCATTTCGGCCGGCGGCGTCCAGGTCGGCCACTCCGCCGTGCGCCCGACGCGCACGATGCCGGCCCAGCCGAAGCCCTCGCGGCCGACACCGATGCCGTAGCGGATCGCCTGCCCGCCGGGCTGGACCAGATAGAGAAAATGCTGGTTGCCGTCGATGATGATCGTGCCCGGCTTTTCCGCCGTGCGGAACGGCACCACCTGCCGGCGAAAGGCCTCGGGCAGCTGATTGTTGCGGGCAAAATATTGCCGCGCTTTCTTCTTGTCGTAGTTGACCCATTTCTTGGTCCTGGCGTCATAGATCTGGGTCTGCGCCAGCGCCACCAGGGGGCCGAGACAAACGCCTGCGGCCAGCATCACCAGCCCGAGCTTGCGCGCCCGGGTCATGAACCTGGCGCGTCCTGCATCGGCTGCGTTTCGATCCGGTGTTGTCGTCATGGTTTCGCCCACCCGTCGATGCGTGCCGTGTTGTCGTCCACCCATTTCTTCGCGTAGTCGGCCGGCGCCTGCCGCTCGACCTCCAGCGCGTAGCTCATCTTCGTCACTTCTTCCGGCGAGAAATCGACCTGATCCAGGAACTTGGCGATGTCAGGATGTTTCTTGCCGAAGCCGGTGGCGTAGGCGATCTGGAAATGCGCCGCGTCCCAGGAGGTCGCAGCCGTCGACTTGCTGATCCACAAGGGGTCATCCGCACCGACGATCTTCCACTTGGCCGGATCGTGCGGCGGCTCCTCGATGCGCGCAATCTTGTGCAGCTCGAAGACGTGGTGCGGAGCATAGCAGTAAAACACCATCGGCCGCGCCGTCGCGATCGCCGCGTCAACCCCTGCCATTGCCACCTCTTCTTCCGCCTCGAACAGCGTCAGGTTGGCGCCATAGCCATAGCTGTTGGCCCGGGTGCGCTCGATACCGGTCGAAAGCCAGGTCGGCGCGCCGATCCAGAGCTCGCCCTTGCCGTCGCCGTCGGTGTCGAGGATCTTGGTCTTCTCGGGGTCGCTAAGGTCGGCGATCGTCTTGATCGTCGCTGCCGCCTCCGGCGTGGCACAGAGCCCCTGCCAGGCGGGCACGCTGCGTGCGCTGAGCGTTGCCACACCCTTGTCTGTCACATATTTCTTGACGATGTCCCCGAAATTGGGCTGCCAGACTTCCGGCTGGATATCGACATCGCCGGTCTCGAAGCCGACGAAGGCGTTGAGCGTGCCGAGCTCCTTGACCTCGGCATCAAGGCCGAATTTCTTGGCAATGCTGACCTTGAGGATATTGGCCGTCGCCTGGCCGGACGGCCAGTTGGGCATGGCGATCACCAGATCCGCCGCCATCACGGGGGCAGCGGAGCCGAGCAGAAGCACCAGGCAAGCAGACATGCAGAACTCTAGACGTCTCTTCACAGTCCCCTCCGAACAGCATTGACCGATCGACTTGAATGACTTGCGAATGCGTATTGAAAGCGGCACAGGCAGCGGGCGTACCCGCACCCCGGGAGCGGGCGTACCCGCACCCCATCGAATGCAACTGTTCCTGTATCCGGGCCGCTTACCGGCCCCGGCGCCGTTTTCCGCCGCCCTGTCTTCTTTGGCCGGCAGGATGCCTACAGGATCGACATCCGTCAACGCCCGGTTACACCGGACGTTGAAATGGCTGTGATTTTCTCTATCAGCCGGCAGTTGTCCCCAGAGCTGGCGAGCTATGGTCCAACCGTTATTTGACCGCAGGCAGTGCAGCCACCCGGCCGCGCCATCGCCGCCAGTCGAGCGTGGCGGCGACGGCGGCCGAAACCACGATCAGCAGCTCGGCCATGAAGGTCCAGTGGAAGAGGAAGTTGAGATACCAGGGTTTGTAGAGCGCCTGGACGTGCACGAGGTTCACGCGAAGATCCGATAACGGATGGAACCAGCGAATATCGGCGGCGACCGAGTCCAGGAGCAGATGCAACAGCACGTTCGCGAGCCCGACGCTGACGAGAATGAGCTGATTGCGCCTGCCACTCAGCGTCAACGCCAGCGCCAGAGCTGCTGCGGCAGCCAGCCAGAACAGCGGCGTGTGCGTCCAATAGTCATGGTGCGCCGTTCGCCGGCCGTCGACCAGATAGAAATAGGCGAGATCACAATCCGGCAGCACCGAACAGACATTCCCTGTGGCAATGATCGCGCCGGATTGAGTCGGTCTACCACGCGCGATGAAACGGCTGAGCAGGTAGCCCGCCGGCAGATGAGCAACGAACAAGAACGATCCCCCGGACAATTGACGCATGACGCGAACAGGAACGCGATTGCAACTCATCTGGTCGAATTCGTGGCGACCTTGCGTTAGACGCAATTAAAGCTCACAGTATCTTATCGACATTGGCCATTATGGCTTTTCGCGGCGTCAGAGGCTCTCGACCCGCCATCTTTCCCCATATCGAGCGTTGAAGTGTGCGCGCCGCGCACGCTCGACATCCCTCGAACGCCCATGTGCTGACATGATCACAGGAACGATCATGCGTTTCGACTTCAATCGCGGCTACGGCTTCGTTCAGCCGGAAGACGGTGGTCGCGCAGTCTACGTCGATGCGCGGGCGCTCTATAGGTCAGGCATCAAATCGATCTTTCCCGGGCAGACTTTCCGCTTCGAGATCTGGAAAGACGAAAAGGGGCGCATCGCCGCCCGCAACCTGCGGCTCTGACGCAGTCGAAACAGATCGTCCTACTGCCTGTTTCCTTAAATCCTATTCGATTTAAGGATGAAAACATGCAGCCACTCAAAGGGCTACAGCGACCTTTGCACGTCTAATAAGACGCGCGGCGCTGTAGTCGCAACGCCGCGCAAATGCCGGCGATAGAGCACATTGCGCAAAAGTGCGTAGCGGTTTTGCGATCACGGCATGCGCAAAAACAAGAGCTTGAAACGCAATAAGCGCCCCTCGGAGATCGCGGCCCGCTTTAGAAGGAGACGTCATGTTCAGCCGAACCAAGCACCGCACCGTCCACTTCAGTGAACCCTTCCAATTGCCGGATGTCGAAGGAGTGCTCGCGGCTGGAGACTATGAGGTGGATGATGACGAGGAACTGATCGAAGGCATTTCGTGGCTCGCCTATCATCGCGTCGCCACCTTCATCAAGGTGCCGGCAACCGCGGACAATGACCATCGCATGCGCATGGTCGCAATCGCGCCGGATGAGCTCGATCGCATCATCGCTATCGACCGCGCCAAGCATGCCTTCGTCCCGGCACCCCAACCCTGAAGAGGTCAAGAACCAATGCCCGCACATCGCTTCGCCGTTGGATTATCGGTCCGTCTCAGGGATCGCAGCCATATCTCGCCGATTGCCGCGGAAACCTACCGCATCACCGCCATCATGCCCGTTCGCGACAGCCAGCCCCAGTACAGAATTCGCAACGACGAACTTGGCCAGGACCGCGTCAGCAAAGAGGAAAACCTGGAGCCGATCGAGTGGGGCATGCCCCGCCACTAGATCGCTTCGGAAACGCTCTATCTGTTTGTTTTTACGCATTTCCGGACGGAAAACCGCTTCGCACTTTTCCTGGAAATGCTCCAACCGAGGAACCGCCATGACCTATTACGGAAAACTGAGACAGCTGCTCCAGTGGAAAGGCGCGCCGGCCATGGTGCCCATCACCAAGCCGCCGACGCGAAAACCGTCTCTCCGCAAGCCAAAAACCCTGTCGGACGACGAGCAGAAGGGTGCGAACGAGAGCGCCGTCAAATCGCGGCGCGGCCGCGAAACGCTGGAGCGGCATCGCCTCTTGTGAACGGTGGCAACGGGATTTGTTTGAACACGCGCCACGACGGCAAGGGCGCAGGCAGACGGGCGAGCCCGAGGGCGCGGTCGTCTGTGACGACGGCAATCGCCACGCGTCGCAGTCTTGCGGGCTGAAAAGCGCCCAAAGAAAAAGGCCGGGAAATCCCGACCTTCTCAATATCGTCTCAATGGCCAGTGCCAGTACATCCGTGGTCAAGGACCAGAGACGAAATATCGGTGATTACGCAGCCGACAGGTTGTCGGCAGCGCTCTTGCCCGAACGTGCATCGCGAACGATGTCGAAACGGACCTTCTGGCCTTCAACGAGCGAGCTCATGCCAGCGCGTTCAACAGCAGAAGCGTGCACGAAAACGTCGGTTGCGCCGTCGTCCGGAGCGATGAAGCCAAAACCCTTGGTGGTGTTGAAGAACTTTACGGTTCCAGTATTCATAAGAAATTCCTTTCAATCAAAAGTTCGCCTCCCGACTTTGGGCCGGACAAGGCAGTAAGATCGATTTTGATAGGAAAGGTCAGCTTGAACGCCGGTCGGCGAGAAAACAAAGCTCAGCAAGCAAGATCGATGGCAGACCCTTTACAGGCACATTGTGTTCTTAGCAAGGAGCAAGATCGACTACGGAAATACGTAAGGGCTCCGTACACCATTTTCGATGGCCTAACTTGCGCGCATCCCGCCCGGCCGATGGCAGCCTTGACCGGGCACGCGGCTGGGTTGGTTTGTCGGCCGGGCGTGGCGTCCGCGCCCGCGATGCATTCCTCGGCGAGCGGCGCTGCCTGCCGGCAGATGCGCCTACTTGATCGTGCAGATGCCGTTGGCTCCGCCCTTACCAGTATAGGAGACGGCGGGCGAACCGTCCGGGTTGACGCTGAGCGAAATCGTCACCCCGCCGCCCTTGGCTTCGAAGTAGTTGTCGTTGAATTTCTTCAGCTTGCCTTCCTTGCCGTTGATATAGATCGGCCCGCCCTCATCGGCGTGCACCTCGATATTGCCAGGGCAGGAAGCATTGACCAGCGGAATGCCGGCAACGGCCTCGCCGGCCAGAGCAAATGCAGCGATTGCGGCAGCAGCACGCAGGCACGTCTTCATGACACTCTCCTTGGGAACCGTGGTCGACAGCACCGGGGGCAGAAACCGGCGGCCGGATCGTGGCAGCATGAGAATGGGTGTCAAGCAAGAGTGCAACCGCAGCAAGGCGTTGGCATGCGGCCCATTGCCGCCACCGCGACATCATCGACGGCATGCTCCTTCGTTTGGCATCTGGCTCAGGGAGCAATCCACGGCAGCTTTCAAGCGTCGCAGCGCCGTTCAGGCGTGATCTGTCGCGACGCCACGGCCAAACGAGAAAAGACCCGCCGCGGTCAGCACGCGACGGGTCTTTGGCAGATGCGGATCACCAACGGGGAGGCTCGTTGGGATCACGTGAACCAGCTGACTGGGAGGCGATCAGTTGGTTCGCATTGCTCTTGGCAAAGGTCTTTGCCTTGCATGTGTTGGATATTAGCCGAGCGATCTGCCAGGAGGTGTTCCCAGGGTAACAGGCACGAAAAAATCATCGGAAGCGGCGGGGCATGCTCAGCTTGTCCCTGCCCAATGTTCGCACCGGTCACCCCAACCGCCTCAGGCAACCACAGCATCGTCGACGACGGCCACTGAACCCTTGCCATGCCGACCGCCCTCTTCCCCCCAACGACACAAGGCGGCGGCCGCAACGTTGAGCGCCGCGCCGCGCTCCGTCAGGGAGTAGACAACCTTTGCCGGCAGCGACGAATAAACCGTACGATCGACCAGTCCATCCGCCTCCAGCTCGCGCAGCGGCTGGGCCAGCATCTTTTCGCTGATCGCCGGGATGGACTGGCGTAGGCGGCCAAACCGGCGCGCCGCCTTTCCAAGCTCGCAGAGGATATCGACCTTCCACTTGCCCTCGATCGCCTTGAGTGCGGTGGCAAAGCCGCAATTTTCCATGGTCGGGTTCACGATATCCTCCTTACTATCCGGGGAGTAAGCACTTACCCCACGGTAAGCGCTTACCGGCCGGTGCGTATTGCGCACGTCCGGCGCCACCATACCTCTGGCCAGCGACGGCAAAAAAAGCGTCGCGCCAACGGATATGGAGTTTTGCAATGAAGCCATCAATGAGTGTTTTGGGAACGGGACGCATGGGATCGGCGCTGGCGCGCGCCCTGCTCCAGGCCGGGTATCGCACCACGGTCTGGAACAGGACAAGGGAGAAAGCCGAGCCGCTCACGGCACTCGGCGCCACCTTAGCGCCGACCGTCCGCCAGGCGATTGACGCGTCCGAGATCGTCATCGTCAATGTCAGCGACTATGCCGCCACCGCAGCGTTGCTGCGCGCAAACGACGTTGCGCCCGGCCTGGCAGGCAAGCTGATCGTTGAGTTGACCTCGGGGACGCCTGAGGGCGCGCGCGAAACCAGCGGGTGGGCCGCGACCCATGGCGCCCAATACATCGATGGCGCCATCCTGGCGACGCCCGACTTCATCGGCACCGATGCGGGCACGATCCTGCTATCGGGCGCGCTTGAACCCTTCACCGCCAACGAGACTGTGTTTCGCGCGCTCGGCGGCAATGTCCAGCACATCGGCACCGAACCGGGGCGCGCCAACGCGCTCGATAGCGCCCTCCTCGCGCTGATGTGGGGGGCGCTCTTCGGCGGGCTGCACGCGATCGCCGTCTGCCGAGCCGAAGACATCGACGTTGGCGAACTGGGACGCCAATGGAAGGCGACCGCGCCCGTCGTCGAAGGGCTGGTCGCCGACCTGATCAAGCGGACCGGTGCCGGACGGTTTGCCAGCGACGCGGAAACGCTGTCGTCGATCTCGCCGCATTACGGCGCGTTCCAGCATCTCAAGGACCTGATGGAAGCGCGCAGCATCGATCGGACCGTAGTCGACGGTTATGACGCGATCTTCAGCCGGGCGATTGCATCGGGCCATCTGCATGACGACTTCGCCGCCCTCTCCCAGTTCATGGGCAAGGCGTAGCGCCCTCAAGCAAACAGGGAACATCTCACCTATTCCCGGACCGGCCGCCATTCCGAGCTGGCTAGGGATCAGCCCTTGGATCGGATCCGATCCAAGGAGAAATCATGCAGTAACTTTAAAGCGTTACAGCGTCGTTCGCGCGTCATGTTCGACGCGCGGCGCCTTAGCGCACCAGCGGCCCGTTTGCCTTTTTCCAGGCATCGATGCCGCCCTCGATATGGCAGGCGCTGATCAGTCCGGCGGCTTGCGCCGCCTGGACCGCCATCGCCGAGCGTTCGCCGAAGGCGCAATAAAAAACGATGCGCTTGCCCGTCGCAAGCGCCAGTTCATGCAGCATGCCGCCAGCGCCGATGTTTTCCCGCAGTTCCGGATAGGGTGCGTGCAGCGCACCGGGAATGGCGCCGTGCTTTTCCCGCTCCGCCTTCTCGCGCAGATCGACGATTGCGACATCCGAACGGCCCCTGAGCGCCAGGGCTTCCACCGCCGAAACCGCCCAGCCCTTGGCGGCGATCTCGTCCTGATGCAGGCCGACATGGATATTGGCCGGCACTGCCACATCCATCATCTTCGGGTTCGGCAGGTTGAGATTGTTCATCAGGTCGACATATTCGTCGACCGATTGCACCTTGAGGCGCGGATTGAAGCGCTTTTCCTCGCCGATGGTCGAGACCGTGTCGCCCTTATAGTCGTGGGCCGGATAGACCAGCGTGTCGTCGGGCAGCTTCAAGAGCTTGTTGAAGATCGAATCATATTGCTGGCGCGGGTCGCCGTTCTGGAAATCCGTGCGCCCCGTGCCGCGGATGAGCAGCGTGTCGCCGGTAAACACCCGCCCACCCGTCAGGAACGAATAGCTGTCGTCCGTATGGCCAGGCGTGTAGAGCACGTCGAGGCTGAGGCCCTCGATCGAAACACGGTCGCCCTCGGCCACCCGCATCGAAACCACATCGGCCGCCGTTTGCTCGCCCATGACGGTGATGCAATGGGTGCGATCGCGCAGCGCCCCGAGCCCGGTGATGTGGTCGGCATGCAGATGCGTGTCGACCGCCTTGACCAGTTTCAGGTCAAGCTCGCGCACCAGCTGCAGATAGCGGTCGACCTTTTCCAGAACCGGGTCGATGATCAGCGCCTCTCCCCCCTGCCTGGAGGCAATGAGGTAGGTATAGGTGCCGGACGTACTGTCGAAGAGTTGGCGGAAGATCATCGGTTTCCCCCTAGAGCATGTCGCGCAAAAGTGCTCAGCGGTTTTGCGATGACGACATGCGCAAAAACAAGAGCGTAAAGCGCAGCAAGCGAATCCTAGAGATCGCGACGCGCTTTAGTGCAAGCCCGCTGCATCCCGCGGGACAAATCTCATCCGCGGGATGTCTCGTACTTCAAGAAGCGGCTGCATGATCCTTGCCGAGACCGGCTCCGGCCCAGGGCGTCATGCAGTGGCGCGGGCGCGGCAGGCCGCCTCCCGCGATTACTTCGGCTGCGGCACGATCCGGATATAGGGTTTTGGTGCGCGCCAGCCTTCCGGATACTTCTGCTTGGCTTCCTCGTCGCTGACCGAGCCGGCGATGATCACGTCTTCGCCGTTCTTCCAGTTCACCGGCGTTGCCACCTTGTGCTTGGCCGTCAGCTGCAGCGAATCGATCACCCGCAGCACCTCGTCGAAGTTGCGACCGGTGGTCATCGGATAGATCAGGATCAGCTTGACCTTCTTGTCCGGCCCGACGACGAAGACGTTGCGCACAGTCTGGTTATCGGCGGCGGTGCGCTGCGTCGGGTCGCCCGATACCGGCGCCGGCAGCATGCCGTAGAGCTTCGACACGTTGTAGTCGACGTCGGCGATCATCGGAAAGTTCGGCGTGGCTCCCTGCGTTTCCGCGATGTCGCTGACCCAGCCGGCGTGGCGGTCGAGCGGATCGACGGAGAGCCCGATGATCTTTACCCCGCGCCGGTCGAATTCCGGCTTGATCTTGGCCATGTAGCCAAGCTCGGTGGTGCAGACTGGCGTGAAATCCTTCGGATGCGAGAACAGCACGGCCCAGGAATCGCCGATCCAGTCGTGAAACTGGATCTTGCCTTCCGTGGTTTCCGCCTGGAAATCCGGTGCGATGTCGTTGATTGCAAGTGTCACGATAGACCCCATCATTTGAATATGCTGGCTTCAGCCATACAAGGCGGGAAGTGTGCCACTTTTGGTGCGATAGGCAACTTCTAAAGATGAGGTAGAGAGACGAGAGGCGGCCGCCTTGCCGCTGTGGTAATCTGCGTCATATCAGTCTGTGCTGATATGACCGATTGCGTGGGACCGTGTGCGGTCATCCGGCGAGGAGCAGACCTCGGAGCGATGCCTTGGCATCGGTTAAGGATTGCGACGCGGCCGGTGGTCGACAGGCGGCCCACCCGAAGGGCCGGACACTTTTGGCCCGCTGATGGCGTCGACAATCCTTACCGGACCGCTTGGGTCCGGCTCCGGTTGTCTTCTTGCCGGAGAACAAAATCGCTCCGGCGCAGGAGGTCAATATCGGTGCAGGTTGGTATCAGGTCGGAGCTGCCATGAGCGATACGCGAAAAATTGCGGCCATCCTTGTCGCCGACGTGGTCGGGTACAGCCGGCTCGCCGGCGCCGACGAGGAGCGTATCCTGGCGCGGCTGCGCACGCTGCGCAGCGACCTGATCGACCCCACCATCGCCGTCTACAACGGCCGCATCGTCAAGCGCACCGGCGATGGCAGCCTCATCGAGTTCCGCAGCGTCGTCGATGCCGTGCGCTGCGCCATCGAGGTGCAGAGCGCCATGCTGGAGCGCAACGCCGGCGTGCCCGAGGACCGGCGCATCGAGTTCCGCATCGGCATCCACCTCGGCGATGTCGTCGAGGAAAGCGACGGCGACCTGATGGGCGACGGCGTCAACATCGCCTCGCGGCTGGAAGGCATCGCCCGCCCCGGCGCGATCTGCCTTTCCGAGGATGCCTACCGTCAGGTCAAGGCGCGGCTGGACCTTACGGCAACCGACCTTGGTGCCACGCAGCTGAAGAACATCGTCGAGCCGATCCGGATCTACGCGCTGGAGATCGGCGTTGCCCGCGCGGCCAATGGCCCCGCCCCTGCCCCGACGCCGGCAAAGGCGCAGCCGCCGAGCCCGTACCGCCTGCCGGAAAAGCCTTCGATCGCCGTGCTCGCCTTCGACAACATGAGCGGCGATGCCGAGCAGGAATATTTCTCCGACGGTATCAGCGAGGACATCATCACCGACCTTTCCCGGCTGTCGGAGCTGCATGTCATCGCCCGCAACTCGTCCTTCGTCTACAAGAACGCGGCGGTGTCCGTGCCTGAGGTCGCCAAGGCGCTCGGCGTGCGCTACGTGCTCGAAGGCAGCGTGCGCAAGGCCGGCAACCGCGTGCGCGTCACCGCGCAATTGATCGACGCCAACGATGGCGGCCACGTCTGGGCCAATCGCTTCGACCGCGATCTCACCGATATCTTCGCGGTGCAGGACGAACTGACGCGGGAGATCGTCACTGCGCTGAAAGTCCAGTTGACCGGCGGCGACAAAAGCTCGCTTGCCGGCGGCCGCCCGGTCGACGTCAAGGCCTACGAGCTGCTCTTGCGCGGCCGCGAGCAGGCGTCTGCGCACACGCTGCTCGCCAATGCTGCCGCACGCAGCCTCGCCGAAGCCGCTGTTGCCATCGACCCCGACTATGCCGCCGCCCATGCGCTCATCGCCTTCACCCATGTGCTCGACTATATCAACGACTGGAGCGCCGATCCCGAGCAGTCGCTGAGCACCGGCCGTGCGCTTGCCGAACGGGCAGTCGCGATGGCGGACGACCAGCCCGACTGCCACTGCGCGCTCAGCGTCGCCTGCATGTGGATGAGAGAGCTGGACCGGGCGCGGGACGAGGCGCATCTGGGGCTGGCGCTGGCGCCCAACTCGGTGCAGCTCCACATGGCGCTCGCCCATGCGCTGATCTTCTCCGGCGAACCGAAGGCAGCGCTCGACGAACTCGACATCTCCATGCGGCTCGACCCGCTCTATCCCGAAGTGCTTTTACAGTTCCTCGCCGACGCCCACTTTTCGCTCGGCGCTTACGAAACGGCGATCCTGGCGATCGAGGCCCGACTGATGCGAAACCCGCATTCGGAAACCGCCTTTGCCCTGCTCGCCTCCTGCCACGGCCATCTCGGCCATCTGGACCAAAGCCGCCAGGCCTGGAACCGCGCGCTGGAACTCAACCCCAATTTCTCCATCCCCCGCCGCCGCCGCGTCCTGCCCTTCCGCAACCCGGATGATTTTGAGCGTCGAGTGGAAGGGTTGCGCAAGGCGGGGCTGGTGGAGTGAGAGGCCGGGAAGCACTTTGCGTGCCTGGCTCGGCACATTCAAGACATACAGACTGTTTGCGAAAGTAGCGCAGCTAACCGTTCGGGTCACAACACGTGTGAAGGTCATCTCTGCAAGACATTGAACGACTGGATTGCGCCAAAGGTGGTCACAATGATCCGGATTGCGTTTGGTGGCCACATGGTTTCATGTGGCTCTTGCTCAATCTATCTCTTGACCTCGATTACAAGTGGATAGCCCTCGTCGTCCCACTCCAAAAAACCGCCGGCAAAATAGTAGATGTGCGTGTAACCCCAGGCGATCGCCTTGGCCGAAGCATAAGCGGCATAGGTGCAACTCTTGCCCTGACAATAGAAGGCGACCTCACCTTCCTTTCCCCCCACCATGGCAAGGCTTTCCTTTGATAGGCCGGTGACGAGGGATAGGTTGATGGCCTTGGGGATATGGCCATTGTCATAGTTAAGCGAAGCACGCACATCGATGAAGGGCACGCCGCGTGCGAGCAGCGCCTTTGCTTCCGTGACATCGATTTTTATGGTTCTGTCGACACTGAGTTCGCCCTTGGTCAGCGCCATAAACTTCACGTAGTCGTCAAGGGCGAGGTCTGTGCCAGCCCCCTCGGGCAATCCGGCCTTGCGGAGTCCCTCCTGCAGGCGCGTGATGTAAGGCCTATGGTAGCTGAATGCGCTACCATACCAATCATAAGCACTTTCCTGGACGGTGAGCGGATCGCCCAAGAAGGACATGGCCAGCGTGTTATACTGGTCGATCAGCGTCTGAATGCCGTCAGTGCGCCCGAGATGTCCGTAGCTTGCTATCAGGGTGGCGTAATCTGCCCGGAGATCGGACTTTTTGCCGATCACGCGTTCAAAGGTGTCGACGGCTTCGACATATTTTCCCTGGGAAAAGAACGAGACTGCGAGCATGCGCAGCGTTGCACGCGAGGGATGGGGATCGAACCTCATCGCCAGGCGGGCCTGCTGTTCCGCCTCAGTTGCGCGTCCCTTCGCGTTGAGAATCCGCGCCAGGCCGACATGGTTGTCAGGATCATTCGGCGCAAGCTTCATCGCCCGGTCGATGGCAGTGAATGCTTCGTCATAGCGACCCTGCTGCGCAAGCACCTGCGCCGATATCGCATAGGCAAGCGGCGTCGGCTTCTCCATAGCCTTTGCTAGATTTCTGATGAGGTTCTTTGAAGCGGTCTCCCGACGGTAAAAATCCCAGGACAAGATGCTCGTCCGCCAGTTTGCTGCTGCCAGTGACGCATAGGCGCGGCTATAGTTTGGATCGAGTACGATCGCCTTCTGGAAGAAGTCGGAGGCCGTGGCCGTTTCGGCCTCGCTGTCCCGGCGAAGATGATCCCAACCCCGCAACAGCGAATCGTAGGCTTGCGGATTCGTCGTTTCCGGCACCGCTGCCACGCTTCGCTCGGCACTCGTCAGCTTCACTGAAAGAGTTGAAACGATCTGTCCGATCACCCTGTCCTGCAGCCCGAACACGCCGCTCATTTCCCCATCATAGCGCTCGGCCCAGAGGTGATGTCCGTCGATCGCGTCAATCAACTGGGCATTGACACGAACATGGTTTCCCTCTCGACGTACGCTGCCCTCCAGGATGTAATGGACGCCCAGTTCCTCGGCCACCTGCTGAACTTTGGTGGGCTTGCCCTTGTAGGTGAAGGTCGAGTTGCGCGCGATCACGAAGATGCCAGACAGTTTTGAGAGTTCGGTGATCAAGTCGTCGGTCATCCCGTCGGCAAAATAGCTCTGCCCCGCATCAGAGCTGAGATTGTCGAATGGCAGGACGGCGATGGAGGGCGTTTGGGGTAGCGGAAAAGCCATCCGCGCAACGGACGCCGCGTCAGCACTTTCGCGCGTTTGGGCCAGCCAAACTGCTGGAACGCTTATCAGGAGCAGGAAGGCCAAAGCAGCCGGGATTCTCCAACGGCGAAAGCTTTTGAGGTTGAAGCGTCGCAGCCGAGTATTTCCCTCGAACCTCACCCGGTAGACACGGACGGGCCGCTGGATATTCTTCACATGCTGCTCGCCGATAAATTCCAGCGGCAATTCGAACTTGCCCTGCAAGTGATCGAAAGCAGTGCCAGATACGAAAAGTCCCCCTGGCTCACACATCTGCTCAAGGCGAGCCGCGACGTTGACGCCATCGCCCAGCAAATCATCCTCGTCGACAACCACATCTCCGAGATTGATGCCCATGCGGAGGAGAAGTCGACGCTGGACTGGGACATCCACTTGGCACGCAGCGACCTTACTTTGTGACGCGACTGCGCAAGCCACGGCGTCGACGACGGAGCCAAATTCCACGATCGCACCATCGCCCATGAGTTTCACGATGCGTCCGTGATAATCTTCCATAAAGGGATCGAAGATTTCGGAACGCCATGCCTTGATTGCAGCCAGGGTCCGGGCCTCGTCGGCTTCGATGAGTCGCGAATAACCGACAATGTCGACGGCAAGAATTGCCACCAGCCGCCGTTCTGCGCGAACTGCTTCCATAGCCACCTCTCCCAAAGGTGTAGAGAAGGCCTCGCTCTTGCGTTGGTCAGGGGCGGGAACTCTAGCTTCCGAAGCTACGCTTGTTTCCTCGCTCGTGCCAGATTTATTGCCTGACTCGGGACCTTGCCGGAATGGCCGCTTCGGGCCGATACTGTTGAAAAACTCGGTATTGCCGGTACTTGGGACGCGTGATTCAATCCTCTGAGTGATTTGCAGGGGATCAGGTGAATGATGGGATGTCAGGCGGCTCCGGCGCAGCTCTTCTACGACTTCTGCCTCAAAGATCACGTCCCTGCTGACCATCTGCTGCGCGGGATAGACCGCCATCTCGACCTCGACAGCGTGCGAGCACCGTTGAAGCCGTTCTACAGCAACACAGGTCGTCCTTCGGTTGCCCCTGAGCTGATGATGCGGATGCTGATCATCGGCTATTCGATGGGTATCCGCTCGGAACGGCGACTTTGCGAGGAAGTCCACCTCAACCTTGCCTATCGTTGGTTCTGCCGCCTCGGACTGGACGGCAAGGTACCGGATCACTCCAGCTTCTCGAAGAACCGTCATGGCCGGTTCCGGCAAAGCGACATCCTGCGGCACCTATTCGAGACGGTGGTGGAACGCTGTCTTGCCCAGGGACTGGTGGGCGCGGAAGGGTTTGCCGTCGATGCCTGATCGCCGCAGACGCCAACAAGCAGCGTTCTGTGCCTGGTGCGGAGTGGGAAGTCAAAGACGATGCCAGCCGCTCGGTCCAGGAATACCTTGCAGTTCTTGATGATGCCGCTTTCGGTGCGGCATCGCCGGTGACGCCGAAGTTCATCTCGCCTTCCGATCCAGCAGCGCAATGGACGGGTGCCCACAAAGGCCATGCCTTCTTCGCCTACGCCACCAACTATCTGATCGATACCGATCATGGCGTCATTCTGGACGTGGAGGCGACACGTGCGATCCGCCAGGCAGAGGTCGGAGCATCCCGCACAATGCTCGACAGGACCGAGAACCGCTTCGGCTTGAAGCCAGACTATCTGGCAGCCGATAGCGCTTATGGTTCTGCCGACAATCTGGCCTGGCTGGTCAAGGAGAAGAAGATCGCGCCGCACATTCCTGTCTTCGACAAATCGAACCGGACGGACGGGACCTTCTCGCGTTCGGACTTCACCTGGGAGGCCGAGAATGATCGCTACGTCTGCCCTGCGGGAAAGGAATTGAAGCAGTTCCATCGAACCTATGCAACGCCCAGATCAGGGATCACGAGCGAAGGAACACGACTCTATCGCGCCAGCAAAAAGAACTGCGACCCGTGCGAATTAAAGCTTCGCTGCTGCCCGAACATGCCTATGCGCAAGGTGCCGCGTGATCTCAACGAGGATGCCCGCGATGTTGCCCGAGCTATTGCCACCACACCTGAATACGTGCAGTCCCGACATCGTCGCAAGAAGGTAGAAATGCTCTTTGCCCACCTCAAGCGCATTCTGCGGATGGCGCGTTTGAGGCTAAGAGGACCGTGCGGTGCGCGAGACGAATTCTTGCTGGCAGCAACCGCCCAAAACCTCAGGAGGCTCGCGAAACTCAGGCCGCAAAGGTCGCTATACCGCGCCATCGCCGCATGAGCGCGGCATACATCGATACCTTGCGCTAAGGCGCAGGGCAGATAACCGATGACCCCGCGCCCAAAAGACCAAAACGGGCGGATGGGCGGAAATCCATCGAGTTTTTCAACGAAATCGGCCGACTGCGGACGTAATGATTGCAAAGCGCCAGAAAGAAAGCCAGTCCGGCAAAGACGACGACAGGCAGATACTGCGGCCGCTTCGCGAATAGGTTGGTGCCATCAGCCGGCTGCGGGCGGGAACTCTCTCCCCACATAAGCCGTATCCCGCATGCCGGACACAGAGAGTGCTTGGCCGTTTCTGGTCACTTCGGCCAAGTCCGACGAGTGGTGCAGCGCTTCCTCAACAAGCCCATGGCAGCAAGTGGTCGGACTGCACCACAATCGTCACTCGATGGCTCACGCCACCTGAGCAGCCGTCGCTTGCCCTTGCGCGACAGAGACAGCCTCCGTTACCGCCAGTTCCGCCATCGCCAGCGCTGCCTCGCGGGTTTTGGCGGCGGCGATGAAGCGGCCGTTGTGGCAGAAGGTGGCGCCCGCAACGCCGCAGGCGGCCTCGAGGTCGGCGTTGGTGAGGCCGGCCCAGGCGGCCGGCAGGTCGGCGCGCAGCTCGAAGCCCTCGTCGGCGCGGCGGATGCCGGTCAGGCACCAGTCCTTGTCGCGCGGGTGGACGACAAACAGCAGGTGATCGGCGCCTGCCTTGACGATGGCGGGACGGAACGGCATGCCCATCGGCAGCTCCAGCACACGGGCCTCGCCGGTATCGACGATCGCCTGGTGCACGACGGCTTCCGCACGCAGTTTTGCGGCGCTACGGCCGATGCTGGCCTCGACGAAACTGCGGGCGATGGCGAGGGCTGAATGGAAGGCGCGATCATCGGCGCCGGGATCGGTCTCGTCGAAAACCGGTTTCAGGGTTTCGAGCAGCGCCGGCAGCGTCAGTCCGGCGAGCGGCCCGGCAACGGAGGGGCTGAGCGCGCCATTGTCCACCAGATCGATTGGCAGCACGAAGCTCTTGTCGAAGGAGGCGTGCACCGCCTCGACATGCGCTTCCGGGACACCGGAGGCGGCGAGATAATCGCGGCCATAATGCTTCCAGATCAGGCCGAACGAGCTGTAGGGCTGGCCATCATCGCGCAGCGGTGCGCCGCGCTGGTGATGGTCGAAGATCCTGGTTTCAGCGTCATAGGCGCCGCCGACGTCGTAGATGATGCGGTCGGTGCCGGGTGTGATCCACTCCGGCGCCCGGCTGCGCACGATCTTCGCCTCAGGGAACAGCCGGGTCAGGATGACGCTCGACATGAGCTCATCGGCATGGAAGCCACCGGAATGGGTGACGAGGAATTCTGGGCTCATGCCGGGATACGCCTTGTGGTTTTCTGAAGAAAGTTCGCCCGAGGGGCGTTTGCGATGGCACCAGATAGCCTTTGCCAGACGCCATCTCAACCCTCTGATCGCTTATTCCGGGGTTCGCGCCCTCATCCGGCACGGCCTTGCGTTTCAGACGGAGGTGCTTTCGGTTCCGGCCCGGAACACCAAGCGGCGGCCCGATCCGGAGGATTTCGCCGCACGCGGATAGGCCGCCGTCAACCCACAACAGATCTGCCGCCGGGGCGCAGCCCCGCGCCGTTGCCCCGCTATGCGGGACGATGGATGGGAACCACGCGGCGCGGACAGAAGACCTGTGCCTCTTATCGCTCGCCGGCCACTTTCCGTTTCACCCCCTGCCCGAGATCGAGCGACCAGGTCTGGCCCACCAGGTCCTTGCCGAAGGAATGGTGCGGCGCCTCCTCGGTGAGCGTGAAGCCGGCGCGCTCGTAGATGCGCCGGGCCGAGGTCAGCACGCTGTTGGTCCACAGCACCAGCGTGTGATAGCCGACAGTGCGGGCGCGCTCGATGCAGGCGGCAACCAGCGCCGCCCCGACGCCGCGTCCGCGCGCATCCGGCTCGACATAGAGCAGCCGCAGCTTGGCCACATCAGGCTTGTCGCCGGCCACGAGGAAGATCGAGCCGACGACGCGGCCGTCGATTTCGGCGATCCAGGCGGCCTCGCGGGCCGGGTCGAAGGATTTTACGAAATCCGCGAGGATGCCCGCAGCCAGCGCCTCATACTCCTGGTTCCAGCCATATTCCTGAACATACAGCACGGTCTGGCGATGGATGATCCAGCCGAGATCGCCCGGCTTCAGATCGCGCAGCATTAAGTCCCCGCCTGCCTTGTCCTCAAGGATCTCGCTGATGGTGCTGGTGGCCGCGATCAACCGCTTGCGCTCGGTCGATGGCAATGTATCCAGCAGCTTGCCGATCGCCTCGCGGGTGTTCTGCTCCAGGGCGGTGAACGCCTTGCGCCCGGCAGGGGTGAGCGAAATCGGCTGGCGGCGGCCACCCTCCGGATGGTCCGACTTCTCGACCAGCCCGCGATCGGAGAACCGCTTTAGCGTGCGGCTGAGCTGGGCACGGTCGACTTGAAGCGTCCGCATCAGCTCGGCCGCCGTCGTCTCTTGCCGATGGGCAAGCTCGTAGAGGATACGCGCTTCGGTGAGCGTGAACGGGCTCTGGTCGAGATGGGCGTTCAACAGGCCCAGACGGTTGGTGTAGAGACGGTTGAAGGCGCGCAGCGCCGCCACATCAGGGTGATCGTTGGTGAGTGCCATGGGAAATGATCCAGCATGAGTTGACTCAATCAACAACGGTTTGTTGATTGAGTCAACATAAAATGGCAATCGGTCGAGGCGTATTAGTTCCTGGCCCCGAGCGCCAGCCGGCAGGCAAGGCCAGCAAAGACGGTGGCGAGCAGATATTGCGGCAGCTTCTTGAAGCGGGTGGGCGACGTGAACCGGCTGCGGATCCGGCCGCCAAGCAGGATCACCGCGCAATTGACGAGAAAGCCGATGCCGTTCAGCACCGTCGCCAGCACCAGCGTCTGCACGATCATCGCGCCGTTTTCGGGCCGAATGAACTGCGGAAACAGCGCCAGCACGAACAGCGCCATCTTCGGGTTGAGCAGGTTGGTGAGCAACCCCTCGCCAAAAATCCGCCGGAGTGACAGCCGCTTCAGCGACGCGGACGGCGAAAAGTCGATCGCCTGCGAGCGCAGGGTCTTGAAGGCGAGATAGAGCAGATAGGCGCAGCCGACCCAGCGCACGATCTCATAGGCGATCGGCACGGTGGCGATCAGCTGCGACAGTCCGAGGGCGGCGGCAAGCGCATGGCAATAGGTGCCGAGCGCGATTCCGGCATAGGTGAGGAACCCCGCCCCCTGCCCCTGGCTGACGCTGCGTGAAGCGATCAGCAGCATATCGGGACCGGGCGTGGCGGTTAGCACCAGCGACGCGGCGGCAAAAAGTGCAAGTGTGGAAAAATCCGGCATGACATCTTCCTTTGAGGTGGCCGGAATTTCGGTTTAGCCGGATTCGTGGGAATGGCAAGGCCGGCGTGAAAGCCGCCTTACGGCCTGTGGGGATGCGGGGTCGGCAAAAGCGGGTGCATCATGCGGTTGCGAGCTCAAGTGCCAGCATTGTGGAATATCGGGCGCAAGGCTGATGATCGCCGTTCGCCCATCACTTGGACGCTTGCTTGCCGCGCGAAGAACCAATGCGGATTTCGGCATTCGACAACAAGACAGATCCAAGTTGTATTCGACATGATTTGACCGTAGGAGACGTTGTCATATTGTAATCAGGGGTTGAAACTTAATGACCATTTCATTCAAGCGATTGCTCGCAGCCACGCTGATCGGCTTTACCCTCATGCCGGGTCTGGCCCACGCGGAATCCTTGGCCCAGCTCGAAAAGCAGGGCTATAAGGTCAGCAAACTCACCAAGAACAAGGCCGGCCTGCATGGCTGGGTCGCATCGAACGGCGACAAGCGCTTCTTCTGCCGCATGAATGTCAGCATAGCCGTTGTCAGCAAGAAAGAGCTGGTCAGCATCACCTCGGCCGGTAACCTGGTCAAGCTGAACCGCGCCACCTTCGAAGCGACATTGGGTGGGCCTGATCCGTCCCTGCCCCTCTGGAGCGACCTTCAGGCCGGCCGCGTCAAGGCGCCTCACGTCAAGGGCTGCACGCCCCTTCGCTGACCGACACGGGGCAGGCCTGCTCCCTGCTCTGGGCGCGGGTCTGCTGCAGGATTGCCCGGCAGTACCCTCCGCAGACAGTGACGACGCAAAGCCAGCCACCGGCGATGTTCCTTTCACCGCAAAAGTCATGCCCGCACCAGTTTTTTTGAGCGGGCACACCCGTCGCCTCAGGCACTATATCATAAGGTTTCCAAACGATTTTTCATTGCGGCAGACGCTTGCCTGCCAAAGGGCCCAGCGGCTCTGTCCACTCAAAAATGCCGGGACCAGCTTGCCTTGGCGATCGCCCTGACTATATTAGCGAGGCCTGAACGCCTCTCATTATTCGAGTCGCACGATATTTTCGGGCCCCCTTCACCCGACGAAACTCCTTGTCGGTGGACGAACGAAGGAGACACTTCATGTCCTTTAAGAAAAATCTGAATAAGGCTTCCGACGCCACTGTTTCGCGTGTCAGCATCGGAGCCGCTGTAAAGCGTTCGCGTGAATCCCACGGCTACACCGTCGATGATATGTCGGTAACCACAGGCCTGACGGAAACGGAAATCTCCAAGGTCGAACTTGGTGCCGATACCGATCCCGTCAAGCTGCAGCGCATCGCTGCCGCCCTGCAAGTCTCGCCTACCACCTTCACCGCCACACACTAACGGCGGTGCCGGGCACATAGTGTCCGGGCCGGGCACATGCCCACCCCGAAATGCGACCTACGATAGACCATTCTCTTGCAGCAAGGCTCAACCGCCGCTGCTTCAAGCCGAGAGTCTGGACTGAAATCTGGCCCAGCGGCCATTGGCTCAAAAAGGGAAAGCCGGGGTTTTCGCCCCGGCTTCCTTCGTTTTTGGAAAGCTCTTCCGCAAAGACGTTCATTGCCGCAACGGACCCACCGTCATGCTCACCGCAATGTTTTGCCTCCCGTGACGTCGATCAGTGCTCTCCTCACCGTCCCGGTGAACGGACAAGGCGATTGGATCCCTGGGAGAAAAACGTGGAAACCGGATAAGGCAATGCGAGTGGCGGCATCTCGTCCGGCCCGAAATATCGAAGCGATCTTGTCTCGCTGTCTGTCCACTCCCCGCAGTCGTCAACGATCCGGCACCCGAACAGTGTGACGATGTATTCGACGTGATCGCCATTCGGATAGGTGTAGCGAAATTCCCGCCCACCGAAGACGCCGAGAATGGTTGCAGGCACAACCGTAAGGCCGGTCTCCTCCACCACCTCGCGAATGACGGCCTCCTGCGGCGTTTCGCCGGGCTCGATAGCGCCGGCAGGCAGGCTCCACCCCTCGCCCGAAGATTTCTCCTGCAGCAGCAGATTGCCCGCGTGGTCATGGATGACGGCGGCGACGGAGGGAAGCAGGAGCAAGCGGTTTCCGATCAAACCGCGCAGTTCCGCCAGATACGATCTCATCGGGCTCATCGGGGCGCTTTCCATGAGGTAGCGGGCCAATGTCGAACACCGGGACGAATTAGGCAAGTGCCTCCATGAGGCGTGGTCGCGCCCGACGTCGATCCTGGCATCCGTTTCCTCGACAGCACGCCGCGCAATGGTCGAGCCCGCCTGCGGCGGCGCGGCGACGATCGCTTGCTGCAGCAACGAAAAAAGCCGGAGCATGCGCCCCGGCCTTTCCTATGCATTTGATCGCTAAAACTTAGTTCTTCGCCTTGTCGACCAGCTTGTTCTTGCCGATCCACGGCATCATGCCGCGCAGCTTGGCGCCGACTTCTTCGATCTGGTGGTTGTCGTTGACCCGGCGGATGCCCTTGAAGCGGGCCGCACCCGACTTGTATTCCTGCATCCATTCCGAGGTGAACTTGCCGGTCTGGATGTCGGTGAGAACGCGCTTCATCTCGGCCTTGGTTTCTGCCGTGATGATCCGCGGGCCGGTGACGTATTCGCCCCACTCTGCCGTGTTCGAGATCGAGTAGTTCATGTTGGCGATGCCGCCTTCATAGATCAGGTCGACGATCAGCTTGACTTCGTGCAGGCACTCGAAATAGGCCATTTCCGGCGCGTAGCCGCCTTCGACCAGCGTTTCGAAGCCGGCGCGGATGAGCTCGACGAGACCGCCGCACAGAACTGCCTGTTCGCCGAAGAGGTCGGTTTCGCACTCTTCCTTGAAGTTGGTTTCGATGATGCCCGAACGGCCGCCGCCGACGCCGCAGGCGTAGGAGAGCGCGAGGTCAAGGGCGTTGCCCGAAGCGTCCTGGTGAACGGCAACGAGGCAGGGAACGCCGCCGCCCTTCTGGTATTCGCCGCGAACCGTGTGGCCCGGGCCCTTCGGTGCGATCATGACGACGTCGAGCGTCGCCTTCGGCTCGATCAGGCCGAAGTGAACGTTGAGGCCGTGTGCGAATGCGATGGCAGCACCGTCACGGATGTTGCCGGCGATGTCAGCCGTGTAGATTTCGGCCTGCAGTTCGTCCGGCGTTGCCATCATGATCAGGTCGGCCCACTTGGCAGCTTCGGCGACCGAAAGAACCTGGAGGCCATCGGCCTCGACCTTGGCAGCCGTTGGCGAACCCGGCTTCAGCGCGACGCGGATTTCCTTGGCGCCGGAATCCTTCAGGTTCAGCGCGTGGGCGCGGCCCTGGCTGCCGTAGCCGACGATGGCGACCTTCTTGGACTTGATGAGGTTGATGTCGGCATCACGATCGTAATAGACGCGCATTTGAATGGTCCTTCCCGTTGCTATCAGTTGTATTTCCGCTGCACGATGCCTGAACCGGGATCGATCCAGGCGCCATGCAGCAATTCCGTTTCTGCAGCGGCCTTTGCGCGTCTTCAACACGCGGCGCTGCAATTCAGTTCTGCAGCGGCCTTTGCGTGTCTTCGACACGCGCCGCTGCAATTTCAGTTCCGCAGCGACCTTTGCGTGTCTTCGACACGCGGCGCTGCAGGCGGAGATCTCCCCCGCCGTTAAACCTTCCGGCCGTAGAGCGTGAGAAAGGCGCTGACCGCCTGCTCCGCCTTGCGGCCGAAACTCTTTTTCATCTCGCCGGCCTCTTCGCCGAGCAGCATCTTCAGGTGCCAGTCGGAAACGACCAGCCCGTAAAGCGCGCCATAGGCTTCGTCGGCATCGTCAAACGCGAGCAGCCCCGCCTTGCGGCCGGCCTCCAGCAGAGCGGCAGCACGCCGCCCGATCTGCCGGCGTCCGCGCTCCTGCAGCATGTGGCCGAGCTTGGAGCCTTCGCGGCTCGCCTGGCCGATCGCCAGCCGGTTCAGCGCCAGCGACACGTCGCCGGCAAGAACCTCGAGCAGATCCTTGGCGAAGACAACCAGATGCCGGCTCAGGCTTTCGGCGTCGAGCGCGCTCGCGGCGACATCCAGCGTGCGCACCTTGCTCGCCTGGAAACCGATCATCGCCGATAACAGCCCGTCGCGATCGCCGAACCACTTGTAGAGGCTTTCCTTCGAACAGTTGGCAGCCCGCGCGACACCGGCGGTCGTCAGCGCCTTCTCGCCGCCGTCAACAAGCAGACGCAACGCCTCTTCGAGGACGACACCCTGACGCTCGGTCAGGCCGCTCCCGGCATTCGCCTCTTTTGTCGCAGCAACGCTTTGCACCTGGCTCCACCCATTTGAGTACCGTACGGTACGGTTCGCAGTGTTCTAATCAAGCGCGACGGAAGCGTCAAGGCGATTTTGTCGAGTGGGCGAAATTTCGACAGCGGCAGCGGATGTGGATCCTCATGGGCTGAGGATGCAAAACTGGAAGAGCTCGACGCCCCGCGGGATAGAAGGATGTCGTCGTGATCTTGTGCTTAACCAACGCTCCGAGTTTCAGGGACACCCGCTATTTCCGGCACGACAGCGACGCAATCTCTGCATGCCGCTGCGCGCTTGCCGGCGTTGGTGCGATGGCAACCATGCGCCAAAGAACGAACCCGCTCGCGCGGGAGGGGCGCGGGCTGAGGCGTGTGCCTCGTTGACGGTATCGGCGAGGCTTTGATCGGACCAGGGGTGACGAACGGCCGGAGTCCTCCGAGCATGAAGGGGTCAACCTTCAGCTTGAGAGGAGCATCCGATGACCGTCGTTCCTAATCCATCCGGTAGCGCGCTTCGTGAGCGCATGATCGAAGACATGTCCATGCGCGGCTTCACCGAGGCCACGCGCCGTGACTACATCCGTTGTGTGAAGGCGTTTGCCGCCTTCATCGGCCGCTCCCCCGACATGGCGACGGCTGAGGATCTGCGCCGGTTCCAGTTGCACCAGACCCGGGTGGGCATGCAGGCAGCGAGCATCAACAGCTCAGTCTCGGCGCTGCGCTTCTTCTTCACTGTGACGATCGACCGGCCCGATCTCTCGCGCCGCCTGACCGTGATCCATCAACCACGCAGGCTGCCGCTGGTTCTGAGCGTCGCGGAGGTAGTACGGCTGCTCGACGCCGCACCGGGGCCGAAGTACAAGGCTGCCCTCGGCACGGCCTATGGCGCCGGATTGCGGGTGTCGGAGATCGTGGCGCTCAAGGTGACCGATATCGACTCGACACGCATGCTGATCCGCGTCGAACAGGGCAAGGGGCGCAAGGATCGCCACGCCATGCTGTCGCCGCAACTGCTCGAGTTGCTGCGGGCTTGGTGGCGCGAAGGCAAGCGCCGCGGCGTAATGCTGCCGCAGGGCTGGCTGTTTCCGGGCCGCAACCCGATCACGCCACTCTCCACGCGGCAGATGAACCGCGTCGTCCATACCGCCGCGCAAGCCGCCAAGATCAAGAAGCGGGTGACGCCGCACACGCTGCGCCACAGCTTCGCCACGCATCTGCTGGAGCAGGACGTCGACATCCGCGTCATCCAGGTCCTGCTCGGCCATGCCAAACTTGATACGACCGCGCTCTATGCCCGCGTCGCCACCAAGACCATCCGCGCCGTGATGAGCCCGCTCGACCGGATCAGACTTCTGACAGAGAACGAGACCAGACCGGACGCGTGACGCGTGGCGGTGAGCCGCCCGTTACTAGAGGTCGCCGATATCTTCCACCGCCATGGCGCCGCCTGGCGCGCGACCCATGCCGGTCACTTGAGCCTCGGCCAGTTGAAGGTAATGTCGGCGATCGAGAGCTGCCGCACCGCAGCCCTCGGCGGTCACGTCGAGGCATGCGAGGACTGCGGCCATAGCCGCATCGCCTATAACAGCTGCCGCAATCGTCACTGCCCCAAGTGCCAGGGTGCGGCGGCAAGGGAATGGCTCACCGCGCGCCAGGCCGATCTGCTGCCCGTCGGCTATTTCCATGTTGTCTTCACGCTACCGGTCGAGGTCGCCGACATCGCCTATCACAACAAGAGGATAATCTATGATCTCCTCTTCCGTGCCGCCTCGCAGGCCATGCTCACCATCGCGGCCGATCCCAAGCACCTGGGCGCACGCATCGGCATCACCGCCGTGCTGCATACGTGGGGCTCGGCGATGACCCATCATCCGCATGTGCACATGATCGTGCCCGGCGGCGGCATCGCGCTCGATGGTGAGCGGTGGGTGTCATGCCGACCCGGCTTCTTCCTGCCCGTGCGCGTGCTCTCAAGGCTGTTCCGCCGCCTCTTCCTGGCGAAGCTCACTGAGGCCCATGCCGCCGGCCAGCTGAAGTTCTTCGGCGATCATGCTGGCTTAAGCGAGCGCAGCTCCTTTGTTAAATTCCTGGTGCCGCTCAGAAAAAAGAACTGGTTCGTCTACGCCAAGCCACCCTTCGCCGGACCCGAGGCCGTTCTGGCGTATCTGTCGCGCTACACCCATCGCGTCGCCATCTCCAACAGCCGGCTGATCGCGCTCGATGGCTCTGGTGTGACGTTCCGCTACAAGGACTACCGTCGCAGCGGTGACGAGCGTTATCGGGCCATGACGCTCGATCCAGATGAATTCATTCGCCGCTTCCTGCTTCACGTGCTGCCCATGGGCTTCCATCGCATCCGACACTATGGACTGCTTGCCAGCGCCGGCCGCGCGGCAAATGTCGCCCGCGCCCGCGTGCTTCTCGCCGCGCCCCAGCCTGAAATCGGCCGATCCGATGATGCCGATACTGCTGCCCCACCAGACTGGCGGCCGCCCTGTCCGTGCTGCGGCGGGCGCATGATCATCATCGAGACCTTCGAGCGCGACAACCACGCCCAAGCACCGCCATCCGCCGCCTCAACAACAAGGCCCCAAACGCCATGACCGCGACCCGCCCGTCACGCACCATTCCTGCCCAGGAACCTCATCGTCCCCGGAAGGATAACTTCGTCCGCCCGCGTCGAACGTCGCAACTAAACACACCAAATCGACCTCGCTGGAACCACCAGGCCGCAGCATGCGCGGCACCGGCGAAGTTCGCTCCGACCTCACCATGATCATTACCACCCCTCAGCCGCACTTCGGCCGAACACCACCCAACGAAAACGACAAATCCCCATAGACCGGCAACCGCGCTTTCCATCCCGCGGGTTCTTTCACTGGAGGCTTTCGGACGCCGGCCCGAGCCAGGCCAACGCGTGGAGCGCCAGCATCCGAAACCCATCACACCAGCAGACATTCAGGTCCTCGCTTATCTTCGACTGGCTCGGGCCGGAAGTGGACGCACTGCTTCCAGCGGTAATCGATGGCAGACATTCCCGCGCAGAAGCGAAGTCCTTGGCTGATCCCTGGAGACCATTGCCTTCGCCCAGTCGGAACGTCGCCAAGGGGCGAGACGTGACACTGGTGGTGGCGGCGCAAAACAGCGGCTGACAATCTGTCGGCCTCTGATCCCGGCCCTGACCGTCAGGAACTTCTTGACCATGCCGAAGGCGGTCACGAATGCCCCGCGATATGGTCGACAAGGCGAGGCGCTTCCTCGGCGATCGCCAGGATGATGCCTGACTTGCGTGTGGAGGCGAAGTCCAGCCCTGCGAAATAGAGGCCCGGCAGGGCGGCCACGCCATCCTCATGAACAGGCTGTCCCGCGCTGTCGAGCACACCGGGAAGCCTCATCCAGCTGAAATCGCCCTTGAACCCGGTGCACCACACCACGCTCGCTATGCCGGAGCGGGAGAGATCGAGCGAACCGATCGGCGGGTTCTGTCGACGCAGCGCGACCGTCTCCGCCGGGTCGGGCTCGGCAGGGGGCGCATCGATCCCGGCGCGGCTGATATAGTCGTCGACATGGCGTTTGACAGTGTCGGAGGCTTCATCCGCAAAGCGGACATTCGCTTCGAGATCGTCGGCAAACGAGAGGTTGCCGCCATCCTCGATGCCGGTGAGACGCCCAAGAAGCGCGACACCTTGGGCGCTCAGCGCCTGAAGGCTTATCGTATGCACCGAGCCGAGCACACCGCGCGGCGGGATGCGTCCCGCAAGTCGAATGACCTCCTCTCGCCGCACGTCGAGAAACCCGCTTTCGAGCAGCCAGACCATGATGTCGCGACCCCGGTAGCGCCGCGGGAGCCGCCCGACACGACTGGTCGCAAGGAAGACCTTTCGGCCCGCTTCCGCCAATTCCTCGGCGATCTGAGCACCCGATTGGCCGCTTCCGACCACCAGTACCGATCCATCTGGCAAATCAGCAGTGCTGCGGTAGCCGGAAGCGTCGATCTGATGGAGAGCCGGCGACAACGCGGGCGCCCAGACCGGGCGCACCGGGCAATTCAAGCAGCCGCTTGCGACGATAACGTTGTGCGCCCAAAGCGTGCCGTGTGAAGTGGTGAGCCGATAGGCGCCATTCTCGTGCGCGAGTTCGCTTACCGCGGTATCCGGTTCGATCGGCAGCGTGTTGCGCCGGGCGAAATCCTCAAGCAGAGCGACGAACTGCTCGCCCGTCATGGCACCATCCGGATCCGGACCGTCATAGCAGTCGCCCGGCATGACGGTCTGCACATTGGGAGTATTCATCCGAAAGCAGTCCCATCGCTGTGTGCGCCAGGTCTCTCCGATGCGGCCCCGCTCCAAGACACTGTGGCGCAGGCCCCGTCGTGCCAGCCAATAGCTGACACCCAGGCCGGCCCAGCCGGCCCCGATGACGACAGCATCGAGAACATCGCCGTCATCAGTCATCTGCTGCGGTGATCCCATAATCGCCCCCGGCAATCCCGCCATCCCCGCGCAGCATTAAGCCCTGTCGACGGCAACGAGTCCAGCACCGCCGATTTCCGCGCGGCTGGCCGTTCGCATTCCGGTTCGCGGCCCTCTCGCCAGACCGCAAGGCGATCCCGCCTGATGCGAAGCAGATCGCTTCGTCGCTGGTGCGGTGACTGTGAAAGAGCTCCCGTCGATCTCCGGTGCGTGACAGGACTCCCCTTACGCGAACCGGGCCGCTGTTCTCGCGCGCGCCCTTGCCGCGACTTCCTCGCGATCGCGAGGGGGTTGAGAAGTCTCCAGCGAATCCAGCAGCTGGCGGGCGCATGCCGCGACTGAATTGACCGCGCGCTCGAACGCAGCCTCATTGCGTTTCGATGGTTTGTTCGTGCCGCTCACCTTGCGCACGAACTGTAGCGCGGCGTCACGAATCTCCTCGTTCGTCGCAGGCGGATCAAAATTGAACAAGGGTTTGATATTCCGGCACATGACTTGCTCCCGGGCGTGTCACTGACAGGAGGGTGGCGAAGCATACGAAAATAGTCGCGTGAGCGCCAATTGCAACGGACGGGCCAAGCCGGGCCGCGTGGGAACGCTGCGCACTGCATGCCCGGAAAACGAGCGTGATCTTGGCTGACGGTTGCAATCGCGCCATGAGCCGGATCAGTTGAAAAGGGTTGAAACGCTTTGCTCCCTGGCGGTGCGAGCGAGGACTTCGCCGATCAGCGGCGCAATTGTGACGCGTCGGATATTGGCGGTCTGGCGGTGAGCTTCGGTTTCCTGAATGGAATCGGTCACGACCAATTCCTTGAGGTTGCTGGCGCCAATGCGTTCACAGGCGCCTTCGGAAAGCACACCATGGGTGATGTAGGCAGAAACCTCCTTGGCACCAGCCTCCAGCAGGGCTTCCGCCGCATTGATCAGCGTGCCGCCGCTATCTGCGATGTCGTCGATCAGAAGACAACTTTGCCCGGACACATCGCCAATGATGCCCATCACTTCCGAGACACCGGCGCGGGGTCGCCGTTTATCGACAATGGCAAGATCGGCACCAATGCGCTTGGCGATGGCGCGAGCCCGCGCCACGCCGCCCACGTCGGGCGAAACGATCGTCAAGTTCTTGGTGTCGTAGTGCTTTTCAATATCGCGGGTCATCACCGGCGCTGAATAAAGATTATCGGTCGGTATATCGAAAAAGCCCTGAATCTGGTCGGTATGGAGATCGACGGTGATGACGCGGTTAACACCTGCACCGGCAATCATATTGGCGACCAGCTTGGCCGAGATCGGAGTGCGGCCGGTGGCGCGGCGATCCTGGCGAGCATAGCCGAAATACGGGATCACGGCCGTGATCCGGCGGGCAGACGAGCGGCGCAGTGCATCGGTCAGGATCAGCAACTCCATCAGATTGCCGTCGGCGGGGGCGCTCGTTGACTGGAGAATGTACACGTCCTCGCCGCGCACATTCTCATGGATTTGAACGTAGATTTCCTGGTCGGCGAAACGCTTGACCGTACAGTCTATGAGGGGAAGTTCCAGGTGGCTGGCAATAGCCTGGGCCAGGGCGCGGTTCGAGTTACCGGTCACCAGCTTCATCAGCGCGATCCTGTTTCAAGGGGCCTTCGAGAGGAAAAGACCTTCCAGTTTCGCGGGGCACCTTCAGAGCCTTCCCCCAGACTCGCAACACGGCACCTCGCATTGCTTGCGCAATAGGGCGAAAACGTCGGGAGAAATCAAGATTTATCTGCCGCAGAGGCCTGTGCTTCGAGACTGATTTTTGCGGCAGCCCAATGACCGGTTTGGGCTCCACAAGCGGTCGTCAGCATCTCGGTCGATTACCTATCTGCTCAAGCTCAAGGACGTTTCCCTCCGGATCGCGCGCATAAGCAATAAGAAATGGCTTATCCGGCGTCCCAAAGTCCGTGATTTCGCCGATCTGCGCCCCGCCGGCTTGGATGATTTCCGCGAGCACCACGCTGATATCTTCCATCTGGAATGACAGGTGCCCGAAACCGGGCTCATTCACCCTTGGCTGGTCTCGATCATGAGTGACCTTGTGCTCATGTATCTCCAAGAATGGGCGTTCGAGTTCGGGGAATGTCAGCCAGATCGTATATATCTCAGAGTTCGAAATACCATTGCCGCGCGACACTTTTTCCCCGGACACCATCTTGGGTTCACGAAGGGATTCGCATTTCATGACATTCATGTAGAACGCTGCGAGCACTTCCGCATTTCGGGCTACCAAGTTGATGTGGGCAAGTTTCATGACGGTCGATATCCTCGGCTATGAGGCAACCATATTCATTGGTCGGGAACAACGAAAGAAGTCTCCTTCAGGCCGTCAACGGTCATTGGAGGCATTTGCCAGGCAGGACCGCATTCATGCGCCTGGGGCTCGGCGTTTGTACCCCTGATCCGCCTGCCGGCATCTTCTACAACGAGTGTGGCGAGCTTGTCGCCAGATCCTCGCAACCTGAGCGCAGAGGACAGCCGCGTCCCCTCTTCCCGCCTGAGGCCAGCGCAAATCTCGCAAGGCTTTTGAAGCGCGCCCGCGCCTCAGGCGCCGGTGCGCCGGTGGGCTGGAATGACGCCGCCAAGGATGCCGCGCACCAGAATGCGTACCGCCTGCGCCCGGCCAGCATCATCCGCTGAACGCTCCAGAAGCTGAACCAGCGATAGCCCCTCCAAACCGGCGAGCAAGGCTTGCGCGTGGACGCGCGCCCCGCCCTCGCTCACGCCATCGCCACCCAACCGCTGCAAAACTGCCGCGAGCGCCTCGGTCCCCCGCGCCAGCCGGGCGGAGAAGATCGCTGCAATCCGCTCGCTGCGGTGGCTGGCGCCGACGATCTCGAGCCAGGCCGCCGCCTCGCCGGCGTTCCAATCCCGCATCTGACGGTCTCGGGGCTGAAGGGGTAACACCAGGGGCATCCTGGTTGCGGGGAGCACTCCGCCTCCCCGCAGCCAAAACATTACAATAATATAATGATCTCAATGCTTCCCGCTCCGGCCGTTTGTGCCTATTTGCTGCTAGGATGAATCGCGCCTGGAACGATGGCGCTGGCAAGGCCAGGTATGGGGCCGGGTATGGGCATGAACAAGACAGGCAAGACGGCACGCACCGAGACCACCGCACGCGAGGAAGCGACGCCCAACGTCACCTTCATTCCCGGTGCCACCCCCATCCGGCGCAAGCGACGCACGCGCACCTGGCTGTGGATCCCCGTCGTCCTCGCCGTCCTCGGCGCCGGCTATTATGGCTGGACGCGCTATGCGACCAATCCGACCGGGGCTGCCATGGTCACCCAGGCCGTTATGCGCGGCGACATCGAAAACAGCGTCACCGCCGTCGGCACACTTGATGCGGTCAAATCGGTCGATGCCGGCGCCCAGGTCTCCGGCCAGTTGAAGGCCCTGCATTTCGATATCGGCGACAAGGTCGAGCAGAACCAGCTCGTTGCCGAAATCGACCCCGCCACCATCGAAAACCGGATCGAGATCGACCAGGCCGAGCTTGCCAATCTCCAGGCGCAGCTCGTGTCGAAGAAGGCCCAGCTCGTGTTGAAACAGGCCAATATCGATCGCCAGCGCAATCTGGTCGCCGCCAACAGCATCGCCCAGTCGACGCTCGACCAGGCAATCGCCGATCTTGCCGCCGCCGAGGCCGACGTCAACGCCATCGAAGCGCAGATCCGCAAGCAGCAGGCGACCCTTGCCGGCGACAAGGTCGATCTCGGCTACACCAAGATCTTCGCGCCGATGGGCGGCACCATCGTCGCCAACCCGGCCAAGGAAGGCCAGACGCTGAACGCCAACCAGACGACGCCGACCATCGTCACCATTGCCGATCTCTCGACCATGACCGTCAAGGCGCAGGTGTCTGAGGCCGATGTCGGCAAGCTCAAGGTCGGCATGGACGCCTATTTCACCCTGCTCGGCCAGCCGGGAAAACGCTTCGAAGGCAAGCTGCGCCAGATCCAGCCGATGCCGGACACGGCAAACAACGTCGTGCTTTATTACGCCCTGTTCGACGTTCCCAATCCTGATGGCGAGTTGATGATGTCGATGAGCGCCCAGGTGTTCTTCGTTCAGTCATCAGCCAAGGACGTGCTGATCGTGCCGAGTGCTGCGCTGCGCATGACCGGCGAGAAGGATGGCGGCCAAGCGGCCGGCAAGCGTGGCGGCAATGCGAACGCCGCCGGTGGCAAGGCAGGCGCTGCCGGCGGCAGCGCCGAGCTCACCGTGGTCACACCCTCGGGCGCGCCCGAAACCCGCGCCGTCGACGTCGGCATCCGCAACCGCGTCAACGCCGAGATCACGAGCGGCCTCAATGAAGGCGACACCGTCGTCGTCGCCACCGGCACCGATACCCCGGCGGCGAGCACCCGTGGCAGCCAGCGCGGCATGCGCATGCCGCCGATGTTCTGAGACCGGCCATGACCCCGCTCCTCTCGCTCCGGCACGTCAGCAAGACCTATTTCAACGGCGATCTCGCCGTCGAGGTGCTGCATGGCGTCTCGCTCGACATCGAGGCCGGCGAGTTCGTCGCGATCATCGGCCAGTCCGGCTCGGGCAAGTCGACGCTGATGAACATTCTCGGCTGCCTCGACCAGCCGACCGAGGGCGACTATCTCATCGACGGCGAGCGGGTGTCGGGCTTCGACACCGACGAACTGGCGGCGCTCAGGCGGCGCACCTTCGGCTTCGTCTTCCAGAGCTACAATCTCATCCCCACCGCAAGCGCACAGGAAAACGTCGAGGTGCCGGCCGTCTATGCCGGCATGTCGGCACGAGACCGTCACGATCGCGCAGGCGCCCTGCTGCATCAGCTGAAGCTCGGCGAGCGGCTCGACCACCGCCCAAACCAGCTTTCCGGCGGCCAGCAGCAGCGGGTATCGATCGCCCGCGCGCTGATGAACGGCGGCCGCGTGGTGCTGGCGGACGAACCGACCGGCGCGCTCGACAGCCAGAGCGGCTCCGACGTCATGGCGCTCTTGCGCGACATGAACGACAATGGCCATACGGTCATCGTCATCACCCACTCACGCGAGGTCGCCGAACAGGCCGACCGGCTGATCGAGATCCATGACGGCCGCATCGTCGCCGACCGCACCAAGAAGAGCCGCAGCAATCCGGACGCAGCCCATGCGCTCAGCCGGACGGTGAGCGAGGGCTCGGCTGCGATCGCCGACGTCACCGAAGCGGTGAAGATGGCGTTCCGGGCGTTGCGCGCCAATCTCTTCCGCACCATCCTCACTTTGCTCGGCATCGTCATCGGCGTCGGCTCGGTCGTCGCCATGCTGGCGATCGGCACCGGCGCGCAGGATTCCGTGCTCAGCCGCATTTCCTCCATGGGCTCCGACCTCCTGGTGGTCAGGCCGAGCATGGCCAATTTCCGCGGCAGCGCCGGCGGCAGCAATGTCACCCTTGTTCCTGCCGATGCCGACGCCATCCTCGAGGTACCGAATGTCGCCTTCGCCGTGTCCGAGTTGACCAGCACCGTCACGGTCCGGCGCGGCAATGTCGACTACCAGACCAGTGCCAACGGCACGGTGCCGCAGTTCACCACCGCCAAATCCTGGAAGATACAGCAGGGCGAATTCCTCACCCAGGACGACATGGACACCTATGCGCCGGTGGCGGTCCTCGGTCAGACCGTGGTCAAGACGCTGTTTCCTGAAGGAGACAATCCGCTCGGGCAGTATGTGCTCGTCAACAAGATCCCCTTCCAGGTCATCGGCGTGATGGCGGAAATGGGCGCCACCTCCTTCGGCAACGACCAGGACGACGTCGTGCTCGTGCCGCTGACGACGGGCAGCATGCGCCTCTTCGGCCAGCGCAACGTGCGCACCATCACCGTGCAGGTGAAGGACGCGGCCGCCATCGACATCACGCAGCAGACCATCCAGGCGCTTCTCAACCAGCGGCACAAGCGCGAGGACACCCAGATCACCAACATGTCGTCGGTGCGCGAAGCCTTCACCGAAACCTCCAATACGATGAAGCTGTTTCTCGGCTCGGTCGCCGCCATCTCGCTGCTCGTCGGCGGCATCGGCGTGATGAATATCATGCTGGTCTCGGTCAGCGAGCGCACCCGCGAAATCGGCGTGCGCATGGCAACCGGCGCGCGCCAGCGTGACATCCTCCTGCAGTTCATCATCGAGGCGCTGGTCGTCTCGGCGATCGGCGGCACGCTCGGCGTCGTCCTCGGTCTCGGCACCGGAGCGCTCGCCGGCCAGTTCGGCATGCCCGTTTCGTTCACGCTCGGCCCCGTCGCACTCGCCTTCGCCTGCGCCTTTTTGACTGGCCTCGTCTTCGGCTTCCTCCCCGCCCGCAATGCTTCCCGCCTGCAGCCGGCGGTGGCACTCAGTGCCGATTGAGGCAAGCGGAGATTTTTCAACGAAATCCGCCCATTGCCGACACTCTTGTGTCATGCAACAACAACGCGAAATCCCTTATCAGGCGCATTTAGCACTCGGCATGCAACGCAAGAAACCGCTTTATCGCAAGGTGAACACCCGAACGCACGGTGTGCGGCACGGTGACGGCGGCGAGTGGCGAGAGTCACGAGGCACAAAGGCCGTCAAACTGGATCTGTCTCATAACGGCTCGATGCACTCTCACCACCGGCATGGATTGGACTACACACCGCTGTTCCGGTTTCTCCTTTCACGCGTTGGCAACGATTGGAACGAAACCTACAGCGAAGCCGTCGCTCGGATTGATCGCTCTGATCCCATCTTTTGGCTGGTCGCCCGAAGCGAAGATGAACGACAGCCGTATGTGCGCCTCGGCGAGAGCTCATACTACAGCGGCCTATATGTTGATGAGAACAAGCACCTGGCATTGGTGGACCCGACGCTCACCGTCGACAATATGAAGCCCACTTGCAGATGCTGTACACACACTTTCAACGGGGAACGCTTCACACAGCCGTATGACGAGAGTTGAAGCGGCATCATGTAGCCACCGAGACTTTGCCAATCTTTGCATTCTGACCGGATCGCTTGACAAACCAAGAGGATTACTTGCTCAACCTCATATTCTACAGCGACCAGCTTTTCCCCGAATGTTCGGCAATCGACCTCCGGCTCGTGGACTTGCTGAAGGCCCGCGGCGGCGGAAACCGCATCGCCTATGTCGCCTCCGGCCCGGAACCGGACCGCAGCTTCTTTCTGGCCGGCCAATCCTATTATGGCAGACACGATCTCGATCTCGCGCTGTTCTACGATCTCGACGAGCCGCATCCCGCCGAAGATATCGCCGGGCTCTTCGCCTCAGACGCCATTCACCTCGCGGGCGGCCACACCGGTGAATTTCTGCAACGGCTGAAACGAAGCGGGATGCTCGGGCCGCTCCGCAATTGGGCGCCCTCCGGCGGCATCCTCATCGGCGTCAGCGCCGGCGCCATTCTCATGGGCCCGACGATCGCCACCGACGCGCTCTTCATCGGCCGCAGACCGGAGGAGATAACGGACGGCAATGCCCTCGACCTCATGCCATTCGAGTTCTTCCCGCATCTTAGTGACGAGGACACCTACCTGCCCGACCTGCTGCGTTACAGCACCGGCACGGCGAGGCCGATCGTAGCATGCAACGATGGCGACGGTGTCGTTGTTGCGGGTGGAAAGATTGAGTGCGTGGGAAATCCGCTGTGGATCTCCGGTGGCGCCGTACGCGCGCCAGGCGAAATCGAGCTTGGCGGCTTTTCGATAGCGTAGCCCTCAGTTCGCGGCACTCGCGCTGGCGCTACGGCATGCCGCGCAAAACTGAACAGCGAAAAAACAAGAGCCGCGAGCGCGGCAAGAAGATCCTGAGATCGCGGCGCGTTTTCGCGCCGACGAGGCCGTCGCAGATGCCTTTCGTCGTCTACATCGCCCCCGCACGCGCGGCTTCGGAATATCGCGCAGTCGCTGCGGTTCCTCGCGACGACGCCGGCGCGCTTTCGGTGCGCCTTCCCTGCCACGCTTCGGCAGGTGTGACGCCGATGTCGTCCAGACGCTCCGCGTCCAGTTCGCGCAGATTTTGCAACTGCCAGAGCCGCGAGCGCGGCGAAGCGGCGAGAAAGAGGCCAAGTTCCCTGAGCATGTCGAACACCCATGTTTTGCTGCTGATCATGCTCGCATTGTGCAAGGCATCGATCTATAAATGAAGCTTGGATGTTCTATGCAATGCATAAGGATTTCTTTGGTATGGCAACCCTCAACCTGGACTACCTCAAAACCTTCGCGCTGGTCGCCGAACTCGGCAGCTTCTCCGCCGCCGCGGAGCGCCTGGGGCTGACGCAGCCGGCCATCAGCCTGCAGGTGCGCGCGCTGGAAAAGCAGCTCGGCGTGCGCCTCGTCGAGCGCGTCGGCCGCACTGCAAGGCCAAGTGCCGCCGGCGCCGAACTGCTTGCGCATGTTGGCCGCATCGAGGCCGCGACAAACGAGGCTGTCGACGCGGTGGCACGCCACTCCAAGGGCGTTCTCGGCCGCGTGCGGCTCGGCACCGGCGCCACCCCTTGCGCCTTCATGCTGCCGCCGCTTCTCGCCGATCTCAATTGCCGCTTTCCCGATCTCGACATCACCGTGGCGACGGGCAACAGCGCCGACATTGTCAGGGCTGTCGACGACAATCTGCTCGACATCGGGCTGGTCAGCCTCCCCGTCTCCGGCCGCATGTTCGAAGTCACCCCGCTTTTCGACGAGCGCTTCGTCGCCATCGCTCCGGCGGAGACCTCGCTCCCCGACACCGTGACGGCGGAGACATTGGCGCAACGACCGTTGATCCTTTACGAGCCGGGCGCCAACACCCGCCGGCTCACCGATGAATGGCTGGCGGCAGACGGCGGCACCGCCGTCAAACCGGTGATGGCGCTTGGCAGCGTCGCCGCGATCAAGGAGATGGTCGCCGTCGGCCTCGGCGCGGCGCTCGTTCCGGAGATCGCCTTGCGCGCGCATGATCGCGAACGGCTGGTCGTGCGACCGCTGTCGCCGCCACTCTCGCGCCGCTTCGCCCTCGTGCTGCGCCGCGACAAACGGCTTGATCGAGCCCTGCGCGAAACGCTGGCTGCCTTGAAGACGCTGGCGGCGCTGGAGCCGGAGCCCCTGATATAGGCTGCAAGGTTGCGGCCACGAGACCGGCGCATTGTTCCAGCCTTTCAAATCATGCAAGCGCGTCCAGTTGCCGCAAGAGCTTGAAGCCTACGTAGTCGCTGCACCGGAACTGCCGACGGTAGTAGCAGTCCCAATAGCTCATCACCCGGTCACAGGTGAGCTTATAAAACGCCGGATTTGCCTTGATAAATGTTGAGACAACGTCCCGCTCCAAGTCGGGCAGAGCCGCGTAGATGTCATGGATGATCTCGACGACGTATTCGCCGATCAACGCGATGACGAAAGGAATGGACCAGGGCTTATTGATGTGAAGGATTTCTTGCAGAGCGGCCTGACGTCCGAAGCCATCGGAACTGCGCGTCAGCATGCACAGTGCAATTTGGCGCCGTTGCAGGTTCAGCCCTACAAACTCCGGCTTTGTCGAGGGAAGAACCCGACCAGGTATGTGCAGGATCTCGCCGAGAACGTTGACCGAAAACGGTTCGGAAACGTAGTCGGAATTCAGTTTGAGTGCTGAAACAGCAATCGCGGACTGGGAGCGGAGTGCACTCGGGAAGGCTTCTGGAAACGTCTTTTCCACCATCAATCAACTCCAGAAATGCAGCCCCACCAGGGACATGTGGCCGCAACATTATCCGCGAGGCAATATCCCCGCAAAAGCTGACGGCTGCATCAAGAACTGCGTAACACAAGGGGTCAGGATTTTCAGAAACGAGCCCTACAGATGCCGCACCTCTGATGGTGTCGAGCCCCAGTCATCGTGCAGTCCGTCGAAGTAGGTGACGGGTGCGGCCATCAGTTCGTCGATATCGACGCCGTCGAGGCAGGCGACGTTGATGTTGTAATAGGTGTGTCCCGTCATGTTCGGTGCGTCGATCCGCTCGAACGGGCGCACGCCGCAATGGCTGCAGAAGAAATGATGGGCGACCGGGTTGCGACCGCGATAATCCGCTAGCGCCTCTTCGCCGGCGATCAGACGGAAAGCCGACGGCGCCACCTCCACCGACCACAGCCGCATCTTGGTACAGAGCGTGCAGTTGCACTTGCCGGTCCCGGCGCTGAGATCGACATCTGCCTCGATGTAAACTGCGCCGCAATGGCAGCTGCCAGTGTAGGTCTTCAGCATTCCGCCCCTCCCGCCTTGCCTGAAAATCCCAAATCCAAGGTCCTGCGGCGTGTGTGCGTCCCATCTGACGCGACGCTGCCAAGCCGCGCAAACTATGCCACCGGCCGCCGTTGTTGAAAATCGCGGAACTGTGCAGCAGATGCCTTAAAGCCGGTACAATGCGGCCTGGCCCGTGTCAGCGGTGTCATAAGGCAGATGGCGCCAATGGTTCTTCAACCTGGCTCGTGCAAACGCCGGCGCGATGCTACATTGCCGTGCCTTGGAAAATTCCCTCTCGGCCCAGGGCCACCGCGTGCGCAATGGAGGTTTCTCGTGGTCAATCCTGCACCGGCACCCGCTTCGCTGCGCATCCCGACCTTCGACGATGTCCAGACCGCCCGAGCACGCATCGCCGGCGCGGCGCACCGCACGCCTGTGTTGACATCGCGAACTGCCGACGCCCAAGCCGGAGCGACCGTATTTTTCAAGGCGGAGAACCTGCAGCGTGCGGGCGCTTTCAAATTCCGTGGCGCGTACAACGCCATCGCTGCGCTGGACGCACGCTCCCGGCAGAATGGTGTCGTCGCCTTTTCCTCAGGCAATCACGCCCAGGCACTCGCCTATGCCGCGAGACTCCAGGGTGTTTCGGCGACAGTGGTCATGCCGCGCGACGCTCCGGAGATAAAGGTGGCGGCGACCAGGGGCTATGGAGCCGAGATCGTCTTTTACGATCGATATACGGAAGATCGTGCGGAGATAAGCCTGCGCCTTGCCGCCGACCGGGGCGCAGCGCTGATCCCTCCCTATGACCACCCGGATGTCATCGCCGGACAGGGTACCGCAGCACTGGAACTGATCGAGGATGTCGGGGAGATCGATTTGCTCGTCGTTCCGCTGGGCGGCGGCGGTTTGCTTGCCGGCAGCGCGCTCAGCGCCAGGGCGCTTTTGCCCGCCTGCTCCATTGTTGGCGTCGAGCCCGAGGCGGGAAACGACGGCCAGCAATCATTGCGCAAGGGCGAAGTGGTTCAGATCCCGGTGCCGAAGTCGATCGCTGATGGCGCGCTTGTCACCCATGTCGGCAACCACAACTTCGCCATCCTGAAAGACACGGTCGATGACATCGTCACGGTTACTGATGGGCAACTGGTCGAGACGATGCGGTTCTTTGCCGAGCGCATGAAGATCGTCGTGGAACCGACCGGCTGCCTGGCCGCGGCGGGCGTTTTGCAGGGGGCAATCGCCTGTGGCGGAAAGCGGGTGGGTATTCTGTTGAGCGGCGGCAACATCGATCTGAAAACCTTCAGCGCACTTCTAGAGCGCCGTGCGTTCAGATGAACGCACAAAGGACGCTCTAGCACTTTGATCCTAGAGCATCTTATCCGCTTTCAGCGATTCCACTTGAAAGCAGGATGCTCTAGGCGGGCACTGAAGCGCGCACCCGCTTACCCTTCGGTTGCATCAATGCTAATATGCCCTCGATCGGTGAATGGGGATCGCCGCCATGATCGAGGGTCAAGCTTTCTACTATGTCCTGGTTTGGATGCTGGCTTTTGCCGTCTGGTTTTTCTTCTTCCGATGAATGTGAAGGATAGTCGGCCCTACAGCGCCGCGCGTCTTTTAGGATGCGCCAAGGTCGCTGTAGCACTTTGATTGACTGCATGTTTTTGCCCTTTGATCGGATAGGAGTAAAGGAAACATGCAGGTGCTTGAGCAGTCATCTTTGCCGCGGCGAACTTTCCAGGGTGCAGGGCAAACACGAGATCGTGGCAGATGCTACGCTTCGATCCGCTCAACCCTGACATCCGGACCGACCCTTCAAATTTTCGATGACCACCATCATTCAGTTGTCCCCATCGCAAATCGGGTGGGCGCTGCTTCTTGTCGGCGATACTCAGTGCGCCTCAACCAAGAGGAGCAAGTCCATGTCCATGCTGCAAGATAAGATCGCAATCGTCACCGGCGCGTCGTCGGGTATCGGCCGCGCGGTCGCAGAACTCTTCGCCACCGAAGGCGCGAAGGTGGTTTTGAACGCCCGCACCCAAGCACCACTCAATGCCGTGGTGGAGGCTATCCGTGCCGAGGGCGGCGAAGCGATCGCCGTCAGCGGCGATGTCGCTGACGAAGATACCCATGCCCGGCTGATTGAGGCCGCCATCAGCCGGTTCGGCGGCCTCGACATTGCCGTCAACAATGCCGGCGCCGTCGGCGCGGTCAGGCCGCTTGCCGAGATCACGGCCGCAGAATGGCAGGAGGTGCTGGCCGCCAACTTCACCTCCGCCTTCCTCGGCGCCCGCCACCAGATCCCGGCAATGCTCAAGCGCGGCGGCGGATCGCTGGTCTTCACCTCGACCTTCGTCGGCACCAGCGTCGGCATCCCCGGCATGGGCGCCTATGGCGCCTCCAAGGCGGGGTTGATGGGGCTGGTCAAGGGCATCACCGCCGACTATGGCGCGAGCGGCATCCGCGCCAATGCCCTGCTCCCGGGCGGCGTCGACACGCCGGCTGCCGGCAGCCAGGAGCAGAAGGAATGGGCCGCAGGCCTGCATGCGATGAAGCGGATCGCCCAACCGGAGGAAATCGCCCGGGCGGCGCTATTCCTGGCAAGCCCGATGGCAAGCTTCGTTGCCGGCACCGCGCTCTACGCCGATGGCGGCAACGCCGCGGTCAAATGACCATAGCGGCAACGCCGTTGTTGCGCGCCGGAGTAGATCGCCCCGGCGCCTTCGTTTGATGCCGCAGATCGGGGTGCAGTGCCTGCGAAACTCGTCCAGTTACATCGAAGCTTCAAAGCGGGATTGCCGTCGTCTCCTTGCCGGTGCGGATCACGAAGCTGGTGTAGTATCGCGCGACATTGCTCCCTTCCCCGAACAGTCGCTCGGTGAGCGCGTCGAGTTCGTCCATGTCCTTCAGGCGCAGCATCAGAAGCGCATCGGTCGCGCCGCTGACGCTATAGGCCTGGGTCACCGCCGCCTCGGCGGCGACCATATCGAGAAAACGGCGCACATATTGTTCGCCGTGGCGCTCCAGCTCGACGGTGATGATCGCCTTCACCCCTCGGCCCGCTTTTGCGGGATTGAGAACGGCAACGACGCGGTCGATGATACCAGCGGATCTTAAGCGCCTGATGCGCCGCAGGCAGCTCGACGGCGACAGCCCGACCTCGGTGGCAAGATCAGCGTTGGTTCGCGACGCATCCTCCTGCATCAGCTTGAGCAGCTTTCTGTCGATCCGATCCATTCCATCCCCCAATTTATGCGCGTGCAATTTTATTGCACATATTCGCATATTTTGACCACAACTGCGAATGGCCCCGCGCTAGTCCTTGGACAACCCATTCAAGGAGGCATCGCCATGACCGTTCACATCATCCTCTACCGCAAGACGCTCGCCACTCTCGAAATCTACTGGGACCTGGTGCGCATCATCGTTCCCGTCACGATCGTCACCCATGTCCTGCAGGAACTCGGCGTGATCCGGGCGGTCGCACCGGCCTTCGAACCGCTGATGACGCTCGTCGGGCTGCCGCCCGAGCTCGCCTTCGCCTGGCTCACCGGCCTCTTGGTCGGCATCTGGGGCGCGGTCGTGGTCGTCTTTGCGCTGGTGCCGGTTTCGGAACTGACGACCGCCGACATGACCATCTTTTCGGCGCTGATGCTGGTGGCCCACGCCATCCCGATCGAACAGCGCATCATCCAAAAAGCAGGCCCTGGCTTCCTGGTCACAGGGGCGCTCAGGATCGGCGGCGGCCTCATCTTCGCGGCACTGCTACACCAGGTCTTCGCGGCAACCGGCTGGCTCGCCACGCCGCTCAACCCCACATGGATACCGGTCAACGAAGGCTCCGGCTGGATCGCTTTCGCGCTCAGCACGCTGAAGACGCTCGCCACCATGCTCGTCGTGCTCTTGGCCTTGAGCTGGACGATCGAGATCCTCAAGCTGGTGGGCCTCCTCGGCTGGCTGAACCGGGGCATGGCGCCGCTCTTCCGCCTTGCGGGCATAAAGCCGCAGACGGTGCCGTTTGCCGCCGTCGGCGTACTCTTGGGGATCTCATATGGCGGCGCGCTGCTGATCCGTGAGGCACGCGAGGCGAATGTCGAGCCGCGCCAGGTCTTCCTCGCGTGCGTCTTCATGGGCTTTGGCCACAGCCTGGTGGAGGATACGCTGGTCGTGGTTGCCCTCGGCGCCGATTTCACCATCGTGTTCTTCGGTCGCCTAGTCTTTGCCATAGCGGCAACGGCGATCGTCGCCCGGGTCATCGTCTCGGCGCCGGACGCCGTGTTCTTCAAGTCGTACTTCCGCAGGAACGGCAGCGAACTTGCCCCGTCGGAGGCGTAGTGGCAGCAGGGCGCGGTCCGGCTACTCGGCCGCGACCTCGGCCGGCGCACCCGCTTGCGCTGCCACCCGCCCGAACATGGCGCGATAGGCGGCGGGCGTCGTCGAAAGCTGCTGGCGAAAGTGATGCCGCAGCGTCTGGGTCGAGCCGAAGCCCGAGCCTTCGGCCACCTGTTCCATGCCAACAGTGCTTTCCTCCAGCAACTGCCGGGCCCGCGCCAGCCGCTCGCCAAGCAGCCAGCGCGCCGGCGTTGTGCCGGTGGCCGCCTCGAAGCGGCGCAGGAAGGTGCGTTCGCTCATGCCCGCTGCTTTCGCCAGCGCCGCGATCGAGAAATCCTCACCGAGCCGCGCGCGCATCCGGTCGATCAAGGGCCCGAGGCGCGCGCTCTCGTGCACTTCCGGCACCGCCCTTTCGATAAATTGCGCCTGCCCGCCATCGCGGTGTGGCGGCACGACGAGGCGCCGCGCCACCCTGTTTGCCGCCTCGCTGCCGAAATCGCGGCGAATGAGATGCAGGCAGAGATCGATGCCGGCGGCACTGCCGGCAGACGTCAGCACCGCGCCGCTATCGACATAGAGCACGTCGGGCACCACCTCGACATCAGGGTAGAGCGCCCTGAGCTTGTCGGTGTAGCGCCAATGGGTCGTTGCCCTGAGGCCAGAGAGCAGACCGGCCGCCGCCAGCACGAAGACGCCGGAGCAGATGGAGAGAACCCGCGCGCCGCGCGCATGTGCCGCCCGCAGGGCCTGGCACAGGGCTTCAGGCACCGGGGTATCGGCACCGCGCCAGCCGGGCACGATGATGGTTCCGGCCTCAGCCAGGAGATCGAGCCCGCCATCGGCCGTCAGCCTGATGCCGCCGGTGGCCCTCAGTTCCCCCGGTTCGATCGCCGCAACGGCGAAGCAATACCACCCCTCGCCCATCTCAGGCCTGGGCAGGCCGAACATCTCCACCGCCACGCCGAACTCGAAGGTGCAGAGACCATCATAGGCGAGAGCGACGACGAGTGGATTGGCTGGTGATGGCGATGTGACAGACGGTTTTGGCATGATCTTGAGCATATATGGCAAACCTGCCATCTGCCAGCCCCTTTCCGACATTGCTACAACCCTCCTCGTCAACCGCCCAAGGCCAGAGCCACAGGAGAGAAAGATGAGCTACGTCACCGAAACCCAGGCCGCAGCACCCGAGATCGCCATTGCCCATTTCGCCCGCCGCCTGAGCGTCGAGACCGATTGCTCCGACGTTGCCGCCGCGCTGAAGAAGGGCGAACAGGATTTCGTGCTGCTGCACGTGGTCGGAACCGAGGCCGCCTATGCCCGCCGCCATGTGCCGGGCGCGATCCACCTGCCCCACCGCGAGATCAGCGCAGAGCGTTTGGCCGAATGGCCGGCCGACACCCTGTTCGTCCCCTATTGCGCTGGGCCGCATTGCAACGGCGCCGACCAGGCGGCGCTGAAGATCGCCCGGCTCGGACGACCGGTGAAGATCATGATCGGCGGCATTACCGGCTGGGAAGACGAAGGCCTGGCCTTCGCTTCAGGCGCCGCCCCCGGCGAACCCCGGCTGCTGCTTGCCGCCTGAGCGCTACTCCTGCGATGCAGATGGCCCGCGGATCAGGCGGGCCATCGCTGGCTCCCCGGGCGGCCGGATTCGATTGTGCGCGTATCCATGCACTCCACCAAACGGCCACCTTGGCGGATCGGCGCAAACACGCCAAGGTAGCCGGCAGGATCACCCCTGCCAGCCCCCTTGAGGAGCCCTATGACGATTGCCATTTCCACGCGCCCATTCGAGCATCGCGATGTCGCCACGGTGCTGGCGCTGATGCGCGGTCTTGCCGTCTTCGAAGGCTATATCGACAAGTTTGCCGTCACTGAGCGGGACCTGATCGACCACGGCCTTTGCGACAGCCCGCGCTTCGGGGTCTTCGTGGCGGAGCTCGACGGTCGCGTCGTCGGCATCGCCGTCCAGTATGTCATTCCCTGGACCTATGACCTGAAGCCAACGGTGGTTTTGAAGGAACTGTTCGTCGAGGAAACCGCGCGCTCTTCAGGCGCGGGCGCTGCCCTCATCGAAGCGCTGAAGCGCTACGCCGCCGAAATCGGCGCGCCGCGCATCAACTGGACCGTGCTTGCCGGCAACGCCCCGGCCAAACGCTTCTACCGGCGTCACGGCGGCGGGCCCGACGAAGTCTGGGAACCGTGGACGATGCCGGTGCCGTCAGGCAACTAACCGACATCGCGGCAGTGAGCGCGTTCGCAAGCGCACGCAGACGCGGGTGACAGCACCTGTGCGGCGCAACGGCCGCTCGTTGTATGGGATGGTCTATCGTTGCAATTCATGCTGCCCCCTCGACCTAGCGCCCGCCCGCACCATATTGCCGCGCAAGCCGGAAAATGGCGTCACGCGGTGTCCTCCCGTTGCGGAAACGACGGCGCTGCGCTTCACGCCGCAACACATTAATCCCGCTGCATAATACCTTGAATCGATTCCGATTTGAGGCATTGTGCGGTGGCAATTGCGCCGCCCAAGCAGTCGAGGAGCCAGGACGGCGTTTCTGGCACGAGCAAAGTAAGCGCAGTTTTTGCCGGCGGAAGAAACGGAGCCGGAAGTCGGAGGATAGAGGCCCAATGAATGCATCGGAACACATCGACCAGTTGATTGCCGGGATTAGCGACTGGCGCGGCAAGACACTCGCCAGCCTGCGCAAAAGCATCCTTGGAGCAGACAAGGAGATAGCAGAGGAATGGAAGTGGATGGGAAGCCCGGTGTGGTCTCGCGATGGCATCATCGCGGTCGGCAACGCCCACAAGGATAAGGTGAAGCTTACCTTCTCTCACGGCGCGAGCCTGCCGGACCCTGAAAATCTGTTCAACAACGGCTTTGGCGGCAAGGTCTGGCGCGCGATCGACGTCTTTGAAGGTGACGAGATCGACGAGCGCGCGCTGCAGAACCTCGTCCGCGCCGCCATCGACTACAACCAGGCCAAGGCGAAGAAGAAGGCGTCTTCGGGCAGCCGGGCAAAGGCGGCCAAAAACACGGACGCATGATGCGGCCGCTTGTCCCTGCCGGCGCCGACACAGGACTGGCGACAAACCGACTGTTCGCTATTTTGCAAGAATGGAAATGGCGTTGCGAAGCGGCACAAGAATTGCGCTCCGGTGCGTTTGGTCATGCCCGCCGGATCGTTGCCAGGGCGCGCCGCATATCCACCTAGAGCATTTCCAGGAAAAGTGCGAAGCGGTTTTCCGTCAGGGAATGCGCAAAAACAAAGAGATAGAGCGTGTCCGTGACTCCGTTTAAACCGGAAACGCTCTAGCCCCTCCCGCGTGCCGACCGACGGAAAAGGTGGCGCGAACACGCGCCGCGCCGTTTTGCCGTCAACAGATGCGGCGGACCGTCAGTGCCCGCCGAGCACCAGTGTCTGCACCGGCAGCATCAGCGCCTGCATACGCAGGATCATCGCATGCACCAGGCCGACCGTGTCGACAACGTGCAGATAGATCCCGCGCAGCGTGCTGGTGCCGGGTGCTTCCAACTCGTCATGGCTGTTGGTGTAAGCGTTGGCGATGCAACTGCTGCCCGGTGGAAGCCCTTCGAGGCCGCCGGGATAGAGCGGCTCAAGGTAAACGGTGATCGTGCCGGGCGCCGCTAGTTGCGAGAGGTCGATCAGTTGATCGCTCGCCCTCAGCTGTCCGCCGGCGATCACGGCCTGCACCTCCGTCACCACCATCGGGATGATGGTGAAGGGTTTGCCGACGCAGGTGGCCTCGGCAATCATGCCGACTTTCAACACCTGCGCCTCGATCTGGCCGAACCCGGCGATCAGCGCCACGCGACCGGCCTCAGACGGTACCATAATGCCCGCCGGGCGCAGCATCGGGTTGACGACTTCGCCGACCCTGAGCGTGAATTGCTGCAGCGTGCCGGAAAAGCCGGCGCGCACGGTGGTCTTGTCGAGCTCCACCTGAGCCTGTTTGAGGGCTGCCTCGGCGCTTGCCTTCTGCGATGGCAGCAGCGACGCGATCTTCGTTTCCAGCGTGCGCTTGTTGGCAGTGGCCGCGTCGACCGCTCCCCTGCGGCCGTCAGCCGCCACCTGCAGCCGCTCGATCTCACGCGGAGCCACGACATTGGGGTTGCGGCGCATCAGCTCCGTCTGGGTCTCGAGCTGGTCCTGTGCCTGAAGAAAGGCGCCTTGCGCCTGCTGGATCAGCCCGTCGGCGGCGGCAAGCTCAGTCTGCGCCACCGTGGTTTCGGCCTCGACCTCGGCAATCTGCCGACGTGCAAGCTCGATCGCCGCTTCCTGTTCGGTACTGTCGAGCTTGAACAGCGGCGCACCAGCCTCCACCATTTGATGGCGCTGGACATAGACCTCGGCCACACGCCCGCCCGTCTCCGGCAGAATGGTAACGGTGCGGAACACCGAGGTGACGTTCTTGGTCGACGGATGGAAATAGAACACCAGGGTGATCAATGTCAGCGTCAGCATCAGACAGGCGGTGATGCCGTACCGAAGTTCGAACCAGACGGAATAGAGCGTGATTTCGTGGCCGAACCTCTTGCCCTGGACATACCGGCGAAAGAGATAGTCGGGAAGGATGGTCAGCATCGAGCAAAGCAGGAACTCGAACATGGCTCATGCCCTCCCATCATTCGAGGTCGGCTCGACCCTGGTTTCGACAGCCGACGCCGCCGGCTCGGGAACAACAGGGTGATCGACACGGACGTGCCCATGGGCGTCCAGCTCCGGCTCCGGTTCGCGGCCCGACATTTTCTCCAGCGAACGCGCGATCGATCTGAGCGGCGACCAGATGTCGGGCAGATCCACCAGAGCCAAGATCAACCCCGCGATCCAGAAGAGATGATTGTGCGTAAACAGCGCGATCAGCGCCAGCACTGCCACGACCTCGAACTTCGCCTTGCTCCCCCCGTGGGCCATCTGCTCGGGCAGGGCATGCAGGCGCAGGTAGAGCGTGCCGATCCCGAAGATTGCGAGCAGCAGGAACACCACGACGAAATTGAACAGAAGGTCAGACTGCCCGGGCGGCGTGACGAACATCGGCAGATGTTCGATCGCTTTTGGATGTATCAAGTCTGCCATCTCCGTCTCCCCCAACGCATGTCAGGTTATAGTCTCGATTTCAGAGAGTTAGCACACAATTTGCGCTTGTAAGCAAAGTCTTTTTTACCGTATCCCCGATCACGGTTGATATCAGCCGGTCGCGTCCGGCGGGCCTTGCCGGCCACCGCCCCTCCATCATTGCGTCAGGAGCCAGCGAGCCCTTGTAGAGGCACACTCACCTGTAGAGGCACACTCACCACCCGCGATGCTCAGGCCCGCCGGCTGTCATGCCGCACCGCTATTGCCCGTCGCGCAAAGTCTCTTTCTGGGTAATCAACCGGGCGCTGTGCTGGCCACTCAAATAGGTCCAGAACCAGCTCCAGGCGACGGCGAAGCGGCTGCGCGTGCCGATCAGGAAATAGATATGGGCGATGCCCCAGATCCACCAGGCAAGCGCACCCTTGAGCTTGAAGCGGCCGAAATCGATGATCGCCGCCCGCCGACCGATCGTCGCCAGGCTGCCCTGATGGCGGTAGCGAAAATCGCCGGGCGGCTTGCCGCCACCAAGGCGTGCGCGGATGACCTTCGCGACATAGGCACCCTGCTGCTTTGCGGCCGGCGCGATCCCCGGCACCGGCTTGCCTCCGTCATAGGTGACGGAGGCCGTATCGCCGATGACGAAGATATCGTCATGACCTGGCGCCTCAAGATCGGCGCCGACGATCGCGCGGCCGGCCCGATCCTCGGCAATGCCGAGCCAACGGGCGGCGGGCGACGCCTGGACGCCGGCGGCCCAGACGAGCGTCCGGCTGGCAACGAAAGTCTCGCCGATCGTCACCCCTTCGGCGGTGCAGTCCGTCACCGGCGTTCCGGTCCGGACCTCCACGCCCAACCTTTCCAGTTCACGCCGGGCATAATCGGACAGGTCCTCGCTGAAGGCAGCCAGAATGCGCGGCCCCGCCTCCACCAGGATCACCCGGGCCTTTCGGGTATCGATGCGGCGAAACTCGCTCGGCAGCGTGCGGTGGGCCATTTCGGCGATGATGCCGGCAAGCTCGACGCCCGTCGGCCCGGCGCCGATCACGGTGAAGGTCAACAGCGCCTCGCGCACGGCCGGGTCTTCCTCGAGTTCCGCCTTTTCGAAAGCGATGAGCACGCGGCGACGGATGGTGGTCGCGTCCTCCAGCGTCTTCAGACCCGGCGCCACCGGCTCCCATTCGTCATGGCCGAAATAGGCATGCGTCGCGCCGGTGGCGATCGCCAGCGTGTCGTAGCCGATCGCCTGCCCGCCCTTGAGCGTCACCGTCTTGGCGGCAGCATCGACGCCGGTAACCTCGCCCAGAAGCGTCGTTACCTCCGGCCGGTCGCGATAGAGATTGCGGATCGGCCAGGCGATCTCCGACGTAGCGATCAGCGTGGTCGCGACCTGGTAGAGCAGCGGCTGGAATAGATGGTGGTTTCGCCGGTCGATCAGCGTGATACGCACCGGCGCGCCGGCAAGCCCGTTGACGAGCTGCAGCCCGCCAAACCCTCCACCGACGACGACGACATGATGCCTGTCCTGCATGGCCATGATCCCGATTTGACTTTTCTCAAATGTGGAGCGGCGCCGCGCCAACACAACCGCCGGCTTCGTATGCCACCCTTGCAAAATCGGTCATGGCGCTGGCACCGGCGTTGCAATAATGTGTTGGGCTACCGTAGACGGGTGCCGGAAGTCGGTGCTGGCAGGATCGTTTCCCCCTCTCCCTGCGAGGCGGCCTTCGGCGCCGTGTGGCTGGCGCAATGCCGCCCTTCAGCTGCTGCTGGTCATTTGCAGAACGCATTCGAGAGCAGTGGCAGCCTCACCTATTGGGCAACGTCGGCCAAGCATGGGTTCAGCACGCGATTTCCGAAAATGGACCCCGGGCATGGGACATGATTGCTTGCAGCTGGCCGCCCTACGCCCGCAGCCGTTTACACAAGCACTGATCGTTTCGCCCCGATCTAGCCCTCAGTCAGAAGGGGTTGATGTAGTTCGTGATCGCGATCTGCCGAAGCAGGTCTTTCCGGATCACATGGGCCGCGCTGACATGTTCGGTAAAGATCGCCGCATCCCCCGTGCTTCCTGCGGGCAGACGATTGGCAAACTCGGCGTCATCAAGTTTTACCCTGACAACGAACGGCAGCGTCTCGATGGTCTTCGATGAAACGGCAGTGCCCGACGTCTGCGTCTGTCCGGTCGCCACCGCCTGGAGAATGCTCTCAACCTTGCCGCCGTAGACTTTTCCGGGCTCGTACTTGAACGTCACCTCAACAGGCTGACCGGGCTCGACATAGCGCGCATCGATCTGCGGCACCTCGACGCCGATGATCGTCTCCGAGGTATCGATGAAGGCCATGACCGGTGATAGCGGCAGATTGGCGACACGCGCGCCCGTGCGCAGCGCTAGGTTCGTCACGTAGCCATCGGCAGGAGCACGGACGATGGTTTTTTCGAGGTTCCAGTTGGCTCCCACCAACTGCGCCTCCAATTGATCGACCTCGGCCTGATATTGTTCGACATCGAACGCGCGTCCGGCGGGAGTCGTCTGCAATCTCGTTTTCTCCGCCAGCCGCAACTGGCTCAACTTGAGCTGGGCCTGCAGAGCATTGACCTGCGACTGATAGGGAGCGGGATCGATACGGAACAGCACGTCACCAACCCTTAGCGGCGAATTCGCCTTGACCGGCACCTCGACCACTTCGCCCGCGACGCTGGGCACTATGGCGACGGAATTGCGCACGACGAGTGCGGGTCCTTGCGGTGCGCCCCAGTTCATCGGGATGAACAGGCCGACCAGCAGGATGAGCAGGACCAGTATCGGTGAGACCTTCCAGAACAGATTGAACGGGACAATCCGAAACTTCACCAGGCAGAACAGGATGACCAGATAGACGTTGAGAAGAACAACGATCATTGTCCAAGCTCCACCTTGGAGACACGGGGAACGTCAACATAGGCCCAGATCAGGACGATCGGCCAAAGGGCGAAACCCAACAGCAGCGTCACCCAACCGCCCACCGTCACCGCTTCGGCCCACGGATGGTTCCGCTTTTTGGCGATCATCCCGGGCAGCATGGCCAGGAAGACGATCACCGCGACGGTGCTTAAGACCAGGACGACAAGCACGATCCACGCAAATAGGTCGATAAGGCTCATGGCCAAATCCCTTCGTTGAGGCGTAAACACTATTGAGCCAGGCATGGCCGTGGCCTCTGGCATGAGCGAGCCGACCCGCGCTGCCGGCAAGGACGCTGAACAGATCGGCTCAGGCTAGCCAATGCCGCTCGCGTGGGAAGTACGTAACAGTTAATCCGATGCCGACGTCGGCACGGCCGAGAAGACGGCATGACGGCCTTGGCCCGTGGCGGGCGCCCTCGCGCAACGACGGGTGCAACCGTGTCTCTTTCACCTTTGAACCGCCCGCACGGGCGGCTCCGCATTGTCCCCGACGACGTTGGTCGAGCATCGGCAACGGCTTTGTCGAGTTCGGCCCGATTGCCAGGCATGCGGGAAAAACCGCCATCGAACCACTAGAATTGCACGGTGGGAGTGCGGCAAGCTTTGAGGAAATATACAAATGGAGTCGGTGCGGCGGGGCAGTCGCCTGCCGCCTCGGGGGCAAGGGGAATAGCGCCAGGAAGCGGCTTGGAGCGATTGACGATACTTCGCTGCGGCAGGAATGTCGCAGAGCGTTTGGGGGAAGCATGCGCAGAGCTGATTTCCATGTCCGACAAGCGGCGTCGATGGCATATCTGGGTGCGGCGCTGATTGCCGGCCTCTGCAGTTTTGGGGCAGCCGGCGACGCATTAGCCGCGAACTGCAGTTCCCGCGGCGGCCTGGCCTATCTCGGCAACACGAAAGGGGCCACCCGCTCTGTCTGGCTTTCCGGAACCAGCGCCGGGTCTTTCGGCCTCGAGGCGGCTCAGGGCAATCAGACAGTCGACACCTGGAGCAAGAGCAAGCGCGGCCTCCATCTCTCGCTTTCGCCGGTCGTTTCAAACGGCAACGGTGGCACGCACAAGCTCTATGACACATCGAGCGGAAAACCGTGCCTGCTCGACACCCAGAACCAGGTGCGTAATATCATCTTTCCGAACATCGACTGGCCCGACGGCCGCCCGGATGTTGGCCCACAGCCGGTGTTTCCGGGTTTCAACTTGCCCGATGGCCGACCGGACGTCGGCCCGCAGCCGGTGTTTCCGGGTTTCAACTTGCCCGATGGCCGACCGGACGTCGGCCCACAGCCGGTGTTTCCGGGTTTCAACTTGCCCGATGGCCGACCGGACGTCGGCCCACAGCCGGTGTTTCCGGGTTTCCACTTGCCCGACGGCCGCCCGGATGTCGGCCCCCAGCCGGTGTTCCCGGGTTTCAACTTGCCCGATGGCCGCCCGGACGTCGGCCCGCAGCCGGTGTTTCCGGGGTTCACGCCGCGCACCCCGACCGCCATCAGAGGCGGCCGCGTGGTCGCAGCCCCCACGCCGGACACCTGTATCGACCCGCGGTCGATAAATTCCAACAAGCAACAGCGCGACCTGCCGATCTGCCGGGACCTCGCTGCCGAAGAAGCCGCCGCCCAAAGCGCCGACCGATCACAGGTGCCGTTGACGCCGGGCCGCGATCTGCCAGCGCCCTCGCTCTGGAACTTCTGGTCGGATATCCAGTTCGCAGACATATCCGACGAACGTTATGACCGCGACAGCGACACGCTCGCCCGCTCGTTGACGATGGGTCTCGATCGCCGCATCACCAACGACCTCGTCGTCGGCATGACCGTTTCCCTTGAGAACAGTTCGACCGATGCGTTCGACGGCACATTGGGCATCGACACCGACGGCTTCAGCTTCGGCCCCTATGCGGCCTACCGTCTGTCGAAACACTGGGCGATCGACGGATCGCTGACATACGGGCGCTACAACAACGATATCGACCTGAGCGTGCTGAGTGGCCGACAGGATTCGGAGCGTCTTGCCGGCGAAATCTCGCTCCACGGCCAATATAAGGTCGATGCCTATTTCATCCGCCCCAAGGTCTCCGTCAATTGGTCCCATATCGACAGCGACGCCTACGACCTCTCGGGCAGCATCCTCAACATACCGGTCAGCGTTTCCCTTCCCGGCGACAGCTTCAATTATGGCGTCCTCGATCTCTCGACCGAGATCAGCCGTTATTTCCGTCTGCCGGACGGGCAGCCGTTTCTCGCCTTCGCCGAACTCGGTGCCGAATACCAATTCGAGCGGCCCAACGACGGCAAGATCCTGACCGGCGACCTGTCGGAAGTGACGCCCTCGCCCTGGGCGTTTTCGCTTCGCTCGGGCTTCCGAATGCTGGTGAACGACAACCTCCAGATCGAAGCGACGGGCGGCTATTTGAGCTTCGGCCAGAAAGATCTCGATGTCTGGGAGGGCAAGCTCCACGTCGCGTGGAGCTTCTGATTTCCAGCAAACGTGCGAAGCGGTTTTTCGTCAGGAAATGCGGAAAAACAAAGAGATAGAGCGCTTCCGTGATTCCGCCTAACGCTCTGACTATCTCCTGCGAGCCGACAAGCGGCGAATCTGCCCGGCTCCTGGCTACCGAACGTCATGTTTTCTCAGGATGCGTCGCACGCAACAGGTTGTCGCGCAACTTCACCACGGTTTGCTGCACCACCGGAAAATCGTCTCCGAGACCGATCACGTCCGTCAATGCTGCGCCGGGCTCCATTTCGACCAGTTTGCGTCCAGCCGCTGTCAGCGTCACGCGGACCTGCCTTTCATCGGCCGGATCGCGCCGGCGCTGCAGATAGCCCTCGGACTCGAGCTTCTTGAGGATCGGCGTCAGCGTGTTCGACTCCAGGAAGAGCTTCTCGCCGAGCGTGCCCACGGTCTGTTCGTCTTCCTCGGAAAGCGCCACCATGGTCACGTATTGAGTATAGGTCAGACCGAGCTTGTCCAGCAGTGGCTTGTAGGCGCGACCGAAGGCGAGGTTTGCCGAGTAGATCGCAAAGCACAGAAAATTCGAAAGCTTCCTGCCGCCGTATTCGGCCTGCGACGCGGAAACGTCGGCACCTTTTGCTGTTGGGGATTTGGGCATGGGTATATCCTGTTCCATTGTCCTCGTTGTCGACCCTTATATAAATCGCATCCGATTAAATCGCAATGGTATTGACATCCGGTTTGGGTTGGCATATTTACATCGCATCCGATTATAGTGGATGCGATAAAACTTAACCAGAAAGGATTTCACCATGACCGAGAAGCTCCTCTTCACCGGCAAGACCCACAACACCGGCGGCCGCAACGGCGGCACGCGCAGCGACGATGGCATGCTTGACCTCAAGCTGGCGCAGCCGCATCCGGCCGCTGAAAACCTCTTCGGTGCTGCCTGGTCCGCGTGCTACATCGGTGCGATCGAGGTCGCCGCCTCCCAGAGAAAGATCAAGCTTACGGCCGGACCCGAGGTCAACACCGAGATCGATCTGAACGTTAATGACGGCTCCTACTTCCTGCGCGCACGTCTCAATGTCAGCCTGCCGGGCCTCGACCGCGACGTCGCCCATGAACTGATCCATGCAGCCCACGAGATCTGCCCCTATTCCAAGGCGACACGCGGCAACATCGATGTCGAGACCAATCTGGTCTGAAGGCCATCCGGTCAGGTCTGGCCGCTCACCCGGCAGACCTGACCTCCCCTTATGCCCACTTGGAGAACACGGATGAGCAACAGCCACACCCAGCCGCCGCAAGCCTATAGTGAGTTCTCTGATGTGGTCGACCCGGCCATCTATGAGCCATTGCCCGACGATTGGCACATCGCCATTACCGATGTCGTCGACTCGACCTCGGCGATCAGGTCCGGGCGCTATGAGGACGTCAACTTTGCCGGCGCCTCCGCGATCGTCGCCTTCGGCAACGCCCGGGGGACGTTCGATTTTCCCTTCGTGTTTCGTGGCGACGGCGCGGCATTCGCCCTGCCGCCGGAGGCGGCCGCAACCGCGGCATCGACCTTGCGTCAGGTCGCGGCCTTTGCGAGCGACAGCCTTGGCCTGACGCTTCGAACCGGGTTGTTGTCCGTGCGCGAAGTCCGCGCCAACGGAAGCGATGTCAGGATCGCCCGCTACGCGGCATCGCAAGACGCCACCTATACCATGTTTGCCGGTGGCGGATTGAAATGGGCGGAACAGCAGATCAAGCGCGGGCGCTACCTGATAAGGCCGGACAGGGATACGACGCAACCGAACCTGACCGGTCTCCGGTGCGAATGGAAGCCGTTTCCCAGCCAGCGCGGTGAAATTCTCTCCTTGCTGGTAGAGCCGACCGAACAGACCGGCGCTCAGGACTTTGCCGCCCTGGCGAGAAGCGTCCTTGCCGTTCTCGAGGCCGGGCAGCGCCAGGCTCATCCGGTGCCGGAGGCGGTCGCGGTACCAAAGGATGAGCGGATGGATGTCGACCCGGCGCGCTGGTCGACGGTCGCGGCCAATTCGGATTTCCGCAAGTGCGATGACGGCTTGCGCCTGACGCTCGATTGCACGCATGAGCAGATCGACCGGGTCGAAGCCATCCTTGTCGCCGCCAGACAACGCGGCGAAGTCAGTTTCGGTCTACACCGCCAGTCTCATGCGCTGATGACCTGCCTGATCCCATCCGGCAGACCTGATTCACACCTACATTTTCTCGACGGAATGGACGGCGGCTATGCCAGGGCCGCGGAAATGCTGGCACCTGCCAAACAAGCTGCGGCGTGATTATTGGCGGGCGGCAAAGGCCATCCACTTTCATATCCACCTCCAGCAAACCGACATCCAGTAGATTCGCTAGGCAGTTGACAGAAACATCGCAAGCCCCGGACGGGGCCGTCCAAGCCCTCCATATCAAGCTTGCGATGGGCTACCGGATGCCGGCGCCCACAGCCGAGCCCTCACCCCGGTTTACCATTTCATTCTGTCGCGACCGCTCGTGAAGCATTCGACACCAGAGCGCGAGGGTCGCCAAGTGAAACAACCGAAAGCTCAGCCGCGACAGAACGACCCAATGAATGCGATTTTTCCGAATTAATCCAAAGTGATTGCAGAGATATCTTTCGGATGGGCGGGTCGAAAACAGCCACATTCGTAGCATCATTGAAATGAACGTTACCAAACGCAGCAGTGTAGTTGAATATTTGACCCACAAGGGAGGACATCATGCCTACCGTTATGGCTTATCACGATGTCAAAGACACCAAACACTGGCTCGCCTCGCCGCTCCGCAAGCAGATCTTCGAACCGATCGGCGTCACAAACATCCGCACATTTGTAGACCCTCAGGCATCCAACCGCGTCGGCTTGGTCATGGATGTTGCCGACATGGCAAAATTGGAGGCCTTCATGCAGACAAAAGCGGCAGCGGATGCGATGACGCATGATGGCGTGCTGCCCGAAACTCTGGTGTTACTCGTCCAATCCCAGTAACCGGGGTGCCGCATCCGACATCATGCCAAGACGGTCTTAAGGCGCTTGCGCCGATGTCTCGGCATCACAAAGGCCCCTCCGGGCAGGACACTCGTCCCAACCCAACCTGACGCAGGAGGATGATATGACGACATTGTTCGTAAGACACGAAGTCTTCGACTACGCGGCCTGGCGCAGGGTATACGATGCGTTTTCGCCGGTGCAGAAGGCAAACGGCGTTTTGGCGGAGGCGGTTTATCAAGCCCCTGACAATCCCAACGATGTTACCGTAACCCATGAGTTTGCCACGCTTGAAGCGGCTCAGGCGTTCGGCAACCTGGACGAATTGAAAACGGCAATGCGCAACGGCGGTGTGCAAGGCACGCCGACAGTGTGGTTTGCCAACAAGGCATGAGATAGCCCGGAGTGGCATCACCCCGCCTGCGCCATCGCCGGCTCGAAGCCGATTTCGTCGATGGTTCCGACCAGCACGATCTCGTCGCCGAGCGACCATTCGGCGGCCCGCGCCGCCATGTGCGCCGGGACCTTTTCCGAGCCGCCCGGCCCCGGTGGCACGTCATAGGTGGCGTGCGCGTCGTGGGCGAGGATCACCTGGAAGCCGAGGTCCATCGCCCGGCGCGCCGTTGCCGCCAAACACATTTCCGACAGCATGCCGCAGATGGCGATGGTTTCGACCCGATGGCTCCTCAGCCGCGCCTCCAGATCGGTGTCGTGAAAACCATCGTCGACGGACTTGCGCACGACCGTTTCACCGGGGCTCGCATCGAAGAACAACTGCCAGCCGTCCGTGCCCGGCTCGTCCGGCGCACCCTTTTCCCCGTCGTTCTGCACGAAGATGATGGGGACTGCCTTTTCGCGCGCGCGCTCAAGCAGCCGGCCGACGGCCCGCTGCAGCGACAGAAGATCCGGCACCGCATCCGCACCCGATATGAAGGCGCGCTGCACGTCGACGACCACAAGCGCCTCGGCCAGTTTGATGCCGTTCTCGCTCATCGTCTCAATCACTCCGCATAATCGACCGGCACCGCGGTGCCGCTCTTCAGGATCTCCATCGAGATAGACGCGGAAACGTCGAAGAGCTCCACCTTGCGCACGATCTGTTTGTAGACCACGTCGTAGTGTTCGACCCGCGGCAACACGACCTTGACGATATAGTCGTAGTTGCCGGTCAGGCGATGCGCCTCGACGATCTCGGGGATGTCGCTGATCGCCCGGCGAAATGTCTCGATCCACTCGTCGGAGTGATGCGCAGTCTTGATCATCGCGAACACGGTGGTCGGCACGCCCATGCGCTCGCGGTTGAGAACGACGATACGCTTGGCGATGTAACCTGCCTCTTCCAGCCGCTGGATGCGGCGCGAACAGGCGGACAGCGAAAGGTTCACCCGGTCGGCAAGTTCGCCGACGGCCATGCTCCCATCCTGCTGCAACAGCGTCAAAAGCTTCCTGTCTCTCTCGTCCAGCACGCTCACCACTCCCATTTCATCGAAACGATACGCTGCATATTTGCACAATCAACAGTCATTGCGCAATTCATTCGCGCTAAACGACCATTCTCGCGCCATCAAAGCGAACCATTGCGGACGAAGGTCCGGCATAGTTTCCCCATCGAAAACAGCTGGCCGCACTTCGGTGCGGATGGCGACAGGATCAGGGAAAGAAACGATGGAAATGCGCAAGATCGGTCTTATCGGCGGCATGAGCTTCGAAAGCTCGGTGGTCTATTACCGCATGGTCAACGAGGCCGTTCGCGAGCGGCTGGGCGCGCTGCATTCGGCCGAGGTGCTGCTGCACTCCGTCGACTTCCAGTCGATCGTCGACCTGCAGAAGGCCGGCCGCTGGGACGACGCCGCCAGGCGGCTTGCCGATGTTGCCCATGGGCTGAAGACGGCCGGTGCCGACTGCGTGCTGATCTGCACCAACACCATGCACCTGATCGCCGACGCCGTGCAGGCGGCCGTCGACATTCCGCTGATCAACATCATCGACGAGACCGGAGCCCGCCTCAAGGCCGCCGGCGTTCGCAAGCCGCTGCTGCTTGCCACCCGCTACACGATGGAGCACGGCTTTTACGCCGAGCGCATGAAGAGCCACGGCATCGAAGTGATGGTGCCCGACGCTGCTGGCCGCACGCTGACGCACAACATCATCTTCGACGAGCTTTGCGCCGGCAAGGTGCTGAGCCCTTCCCGCAAGGCGCTGATCGACCTGATCGACACGGCGGAGGCCGAAGGGGCCGATGCCGTCATCCTTGGCTGCACCGAGATCTGCCTGATCCTCGACCCGAAGAGCCTGCCGCTGCCGGGCTTCGACTCCACCGCGATCCACGCCGACGCCGCCGTCGAATTCGCCCTCGGCGTCGAGGATTTGCGCCGCGCCGCATAAGCCAGGATCGGGCGTTCCCCGATCCGCACCGACCGCAAACGAAAATGGCCTCCAGCCTGCGCTGTGGGCCATTTTCCGTTGATCCATGCGGCATGCTCGGTCCCTTACAGGCGTCTTATTAGACGCGCAAAGGTCGCTGTAGCACTTTGAATGGCTGCATGTTTTGATCCTTAAATCGAATAGGATTTAAGGAAACATGCAGTAGGCGCAATTGCCGCGCCGCGTGCTTGACGTTTGCCGCCGTTCAGGTGCGTCGGATGTTCAAGCCGTTTCCTGCCCGCTGCGTGGCCCGCGAAGGCCGATGCAGTTGCCCCAGGGGTCGCGAACCTGGCACATCCACAACCCGTCTTCGATCGCAAGCGGGCCGCGATAGAGCGGCGCGCCCAGACCGTTGAAATCGGCAAGCGCCCGGTCGAAATCCTCGACCTGCCAATAGACGACCGAACCGGCCGCGCCGCTCGCCACCTTCTCGTCCGCCGGCACGATTTCCAGATGGGTCGAACCGATCTTCAGATACTCGAAATCGAAGGCGTCCAGACGGCGACGTTCTGCGCTTGGGAAGGCGCGCTGATACCAGGAAAGCCCTGCATCCACATCGGCGACATGCACCAGAACCGCAGCCACAAATTCTGTCATCACAACACCTCGCCAACGCAAAGAACCATTTGAGGGTCGGCATTTCCGTCCCTCTACAGCGCCGCGCGTCCATGACGCGCAAAGGACGCCGTAACACCTTATATTTGCTGCATAATTCCTTAAATCGAATCCAACTTGAGGAATTATGCTGAGCGGGCCTTATACAGGGTTTGCACGCGGATGCGCGGTCTCGCGGTACGCTCAGGCGGGCACGGCGACAGCGCTTTCGGCGACCGGCTGCGCGCATATCGCCTGCCAGTCGCACTCCTTGAGGCCCGCGGCTGCAAAGGGGTCGATCAGCGTGCCCGAAACTATCGAGGCGAGCAGCGCCGGCGAAGGCGGAATGCGCGCGATCGTTGCCACCAGCCGGTCGCGCAGCCAGGCAAGCGCTGCGGAGTCCGATTGGTAGAAGGGCGTGAACGCCAGCGACAGCAGCTGGAACAGCGCCATATGGTTGCGCCTCGCCCGGCCATACGCGGCCAGCGCCGCGTCGATATCGTCGGTAAGCGACAAAGTGTGGGCAAGCGTCGCCGCATCGATCAGCGCCATGTTGGCGCCCTGCCCCAGTTGCGGGCTGGTCGAATGCGCGCTGTCGCCGACAAAAGCGACGCGGCCCGACGTCGGCGGGCGCAAGGTGCGGTGGGCATAGCGCGCCAGCGTCAGTTGGTCCCAATCGTCGATCTGGTCGAGCAGCGGCGCGCAATCCGGCCAGTAGTCGCGAATTGCCGCCTTCCATCTGTCCAGACCCGCCGCCTTCACGGCGTCGGCATCGCCGACCTTGACGCTCCAGAAGAAGGCAACATGGTCTCGCGCCTTCGGTCGCGCCCGGCCCGCCGGCAGGATGCCGATCATCACCTTGGCGCGGTCGTAGCGCTGTGTCAGTGCGTTTGGATCATGGGTCAGGCCGTCACTGTCGAGCGTCGCCCAGAAGGCGCCATAGGCAAGCTCGCGCACGCCGGGCGCCGTCGCGGCACCCGCCGCAATGGTCGAGCGGGCACCGGTCGCGTCGATGACGAGATCATAGCGCCCCGCCTCCTGGCCGGCGGCATCCGTCAGCACCGCCTTTTCGCCCGAGGTCTTGGCCGCGGTCAGCGTCATGCCGGTGCGAATGGCAATGCCGGCCGCTGTAACTGCATCATGCAACACGCCGAACAGCGCTGCGCGCTGAACGGCCAGCCCGAAGCGACCGCCCGCAAGCGCGTCATAGCGCACGTCGAGCACCGTGCGGCCGCTCCTGGCATCGGCGCCGTGCAGCCGGTCGATGCGGCTGCCGAGCGCCATGATCGGCTGAAGCAACCCGAGCGCGGCGAGCGCCGTCAGCCCCGTCGGCTGCAGCATCAGCCCGGAGCCGACCGGCGCGACGTCCGCGAAACGTTCCAGGATTTCAACGCGGTGGCCCTGCCGCGCAAGCAAAAGCGCCGAGGCAAGCCCGGCCGGCCCGGCGCCGGCAATACCGATATCGAGTCTCTTCATGCAGTCAGCAATAGCCGCTCAAGGCGCGCCGTCATAGGCCTGGCGCGAGGCGCGGATTGCCACATGGTTGGCAGCCGACCAATCGACAAAATGCTTCAGCAATTCGTGCAACGAGCGCCCGAGATCGGTCAGCGCATATTCCACGCTCGGCGGCTGCGTCGGAAAGACCGTGCGACTGATATAGCCGTCGCGCTGCAGGTCGCGCAGCGTCTGCGTCAGCATGCGCTGGGAGATATCGGGGATCAGCCGCCGAAGTTCCGAGAAGCGCAACGCCCCGTCGGCCAGCGACAGGATCATCAGCGAGTTCCACTTGCCGCCGATGTTGTCCATGACGTCGCGCACCGGGCAATTCTCGACATCCATCGGCACGCCGCAGACCATCGCCACGCGCTTGCCCTTCACATCACCACTGAGCTTGTTCATGGGCCGGTACCCTTTTTGTAACCACGGCAGAAAAAACTGCCTCCTTTACAGCTCTTACCAGATTACTAGATTAGAGCAACTCTCAAAAAGAGACCAACAACCGGCAGACGTGCTTTCCCTCCCGAAGCGTCGGCTGGCATCACAGAGAAAAAGGAAAAGTTCATGTCCGATACATTGCTCGTGACCGGCGCCACCGGCCAGCTCGGCAAGCTCGTGCTCGATGCGCTGCTTGCATCCGGCAAGGTCCAGCCGGCCAACATCATCGCCACCAGCCGCGATACGGCAAAGCTTTCCGACTATGTCGGCAAGGGCGTGCAGGCACGTGTCGCCGACTTCGACGATCCGGCCTCGCTCGACCGGGCCTTTGCCGGCGCCGACCGCATCCTGATCATCTCCACCGATGCGCTCGACCAGCCGGGCAAGCGCCTGCATCAGCATCTGGCAGCCGTCGCGGCCGCGAAGAAGGCCGGCGCCAAGCACATCCTCTACACCTCGATGCCGAACCCGGAGACCTCGGTCATCCCGTTTGCGCCCGATCATCTCGGCACCGAAAACGCCATCAAGGCAACCGGCATCCCCTACACGATCCTGCGCAACGGCTGGTATATGGAAAACCTGTTCATGGCGCTGCCGCATGCGCTGGAAACCGGACAGTGGTACTCGTCCTCGGGCAAGGGCCGCCTCGCCCACCTCGCCCGCGCCGATGCCGCAAAGGCCGCCGCAGCAGCCCTGCTTTCAGCCGGCGATGAAAGCCGCACGTTCACGCTGACCGGCCCGGAGCTGCGCTCGACCGACGAGATCGCCGCTCTCGTCTCCAAGGCTGCCGGCAAGCCGCTCGACGTCGTCCACATTTCCGACGACGCGCTGGCCGGCGGGCTGAAGGGCGCGGGCCTGCCCGACTTCCTCATCCCGATCGTCGTCTCCTTCGACGCCAACACCCGCGAGGGCCATATCGACATGGTGACGAGCGACGTGACGACCCTGACCGGCGCCACCCCCCTGCCGCTCACCGCCTTCCTCGAAGCCAGCAGGGCAAGACTTGCCGGCTGAATGGTAAGCGCCCTCATTCCTGTGCCTGTCACAGGATTCTAGCCAGCCCAAGTCTTTGGGCTGAAAGGTCTTTTGACCCGACAGACGTCGGGTCACTGGATCCCCGCCACAAGGGCGAGGATGAGAAGGACGGGATGTCTCTCGCATCAAACAGGGGATCTCGGTCGTTTGTCATCAGCCGGGCCGGCAAATGCCGGCTTTCGGTCCGCCAACACCCCATTGCTTCCAAGCTTTCCCCACGGCCTGCCCAATCTTCGCAGCCCTCTATCGTTATCGGACGGCCTCCACCGGCCCGACATCTCCCCGCACCGCGATCTCGGCCAGAACGAGAGCGCTGAGGCCCGCGAGGAAGAAACCCGCCGACAGGTTCAGCGTCGTGCCGTTGTAAAAGGCGCCCAGACCGATGGCAAACAGGGTCGCGATCAGGCTCGATCCGGAGGCGATCAACGATGCGCCGAGGCCCGCAACCTGGCCAAGCGAGCGCATAGCCATGGCGTTCAGGTTGCCGAACAGCACCCCGACTGCAAAGAACGCCGCAAAGCCGAGCACCATCAGCACGGTCAGTGGCGGCCGTCCGCCCCAAAAAATGGATGCCGCCAGCATCATCAGTCCCGCCGTCGCCAGCCCGACAAAACCATAGCGTGCCATTGTCTCCGCCCCAAAGCGCTGCACAAGTTTTGCGTTGAGGAACGAAGCAAGCCCGATCCCTGTGGCCAGCATCGCAAAATACAATGGGAAGGTTTGTCCGATCCCATAGGCATCGAAGAAGAGATCGGCCGCCGTGCTGAGGTAAAGGAGCTGCGCACCGAAGACGAGCCCGGTCGCCACGATCAGCAGCGTCACGCGCCGATTTGACAGGATACGCCGCCCGTTCGACAGCAGAAGCCTCGGACGAAAGGGAATGCGTTTCCCGGCCGGCAATGTTTCCGGTTGCCGCATGACCAGCCACAACCCGAGAAGGCCTGCCACAGCGAGATAGACCACGAAGACGCTGCGCCAGCCGCCGACCGCGATGATACCCTGCGCCAACGTCGGAGCCAGCATCGGCACGAGAATGAAGAGCGTGAACATGAATGACATGACGCGGGCCATGGCATCGCCCTCGAACTGGTCGCGGATCATCGCCCGCGTGGCGATCTTCGGTCCGGAGACGCCGACCCCCTGAAGAAATCGGCCGAGAATCACCATTTCGAGTGAGCCTGCCACCATGGCGATGACCGTACCGAGCGCATAGACGCCAAGGCCCAGAACAAGCGCTTTCTTTCGTCCCATCGCGTCGGAGAGCGGGCCCAGCAGCAACTCTCCGAACGCCATGCCGAGGATGAAAAGCGATATGATGTGCTGGGTAGAGAGCGGCGGCGCAACGCCGACATCGGCCCCGATCTGACGCAAGCCCGGCAACAGCGCATCGATGCTGATGGAGGTTAGCGAGGTCAGAAGGGCATAGAGAGCGATACGCTCGCGGAAACTGGTGGGAGATGTCATTAGCCGCACACAAAGGAAAAGATAGGCTCGACCTATAGCAGTCAAGCCGCAGGTTTGCGCGCGCCAGTCGCAAGACTCGTTCGAGAAACTTTGCTCCTGAAAGTTCAGCGTCTCGGTTTCACGGCGCTCAGGAGTTCAGGTGGGAGGCATCCGCCAGGCTGATGACTGCCCGATTTCGGAAGAAATCGTCCTGGCGCAGATGCGTGATGCTCCCGGATTTTGCCGGGAAACTCAGGAAGCCCGAGGCATCGATCGGTATCTTCATCCACGCGGCAAGGACCAGCGTGAGTGTAAAGCCATGGGTCACGATGATCTGTGTCTCGCAAGGCCGCTCGACGATCGCGTTCACGCAAGGGTAGACACGGGCTGCCACGTCGCGCCGGGTTTCCGCGCCATCGATGCCGCAATGGTAATCGAGCCGGTTGTCGTCCGGCGCCGGGCTATACCGTGCGTCGAGCCACGCCTGGGGTTTGCCGCCCGCCACACCGTAGCTGATTTCCCTGAGATCGGCGGTCTCCGTCACCGGCCGCTGGAAGCGCTTTGCAATGGCAGCCGCCGTCTGCGATGCGCGGCGAAGATCCGAGCTATGGATCTCCACCTCGTTCCCGCCGATGAGGTCCAGCAGCTGCTCGGCAGTTGCCGCCGCGTCCTCGTGGCCGCGAGTTGTCAGGTCGGTGTCGTACCAGCCTCCCACCTTGTCCTCTTCGTGGTGGATGGATTGAGTGTGGGTGACGACGAAAATGTCTTTCATATCGGCAATCTCATGAATTTCGCCTCGTCGGTCCGGTTTTCGCGACACAGCAACTGCATGGCGCGCCTTAAATCGGAATCGATCGACGGAGAAAATTATGCAGAAATTTTAAAATGTTACAGCGCCGCGCGGCGCTGCAAGAGTGAACATTCCGCCATGCCAGCGCTTGCGGAATACGTCGCGAAACTCGCGACGTCCCCATGGGCTCCGCGCCCGCCTGCCGCTCTGAATGGCGCGCCCGTCAGGGACTGCGTCGCCTGCAAATGGTGGCTTCAAACCGTCTGGCCGCAGGCGCGGCGGAAGCGGCGCACGGTTTCGGCCATGCCATACTCCAGCGCATCTGCCGTCAGGCCATGGCCGATCGACACTTCGGCGAGGTTGGGGATGTGCCTGGCGAGCAGCGGCAGATTGGCGACTGTCAGGTCGTGCCCGGCATTGACCTCGAGCCCGAGGCTGGCGGCGATTTCCGCCGTGCGGCCGAGTTCGGCGGCAATCTTTTCCGCCTTCTCGGGGTCGTCATAGCAACCGCCATAGGGGCCGGTATAAAGCTCGATGCGGTCGGCACCCGTCTCCTTGGCAATGCGTAGCGCCTCGGTGTCCTCGTCGCCATCGGCAAACAGCGAAACGCGAAAGCCCTTTTTCTTCAGCCGACCAACGACGCTGCCGAGCAGGTTGTGGTTCTTGCGGAAGTCCCAGCCATGGTCTGAGGTCGCCTGCGCCGGATCGTCAGGTACCAGCGTCACCTGTTCCGGCTCGTGCGTTTCGACGAGGCGTAGAAACTCCTCGTTCGGGTAGCCTTCCATGTTGAACTCGGTCGCTGAGAATTCGTCGTCGATGAGATCGCGGATCGGCTGCAGATCGGAGAAGCGCACATGGCGCTGGTCGGGGCGCGGATGCACCGTCAGCCCGCTTGCGCCGGCTTCAAGAGCAATGCGGCCGAGCGCAGTGACGGACGGCCAGGGAAGATCGCGCCGGTTGCGCAGCATGGCAACGGCATTCAGATTCACGGACAGTTTTGCGGGCATGTCGGAACTTTCCAGAGGCGGGCAATGTCAATGCAATGTTCTACTGCATAATTGTAAAAACAGAAAACAGTTTGGACCAAGATTATGCAGCAATTCCAAAGAGTACGTTCGCCAGCGAAAGTCGGCTCCGGCGTCGCTTGTTTGCCGGCCATGCCTTGACGAAACCTTGACATTAGTGGGGCCTAACATGCAGTGCGTCCAGCAAGACCCATCAACCAAGGCAAAAACCGATGCGGATGTCGGCGATGCAAGGTCGCAAAAGACGCACCGCTACGTTCTGCCACAGGGGACGGTCGCAATTTTGAGTTTATTTCAGATAAATCTCAAATTTGGGGTCAAGCATCCTGACAACAGCTTTTTTTGAGCCTAAATTTCCGAATCATATCGAATTGCGGCAGATCTGCCCTTCGATCTCTTTCATAAAGTTTCGCGACGAATGAACCTGGAGCAACAATTGATGATGGCGGTCGAAAGACCCTGCGACGAGACGATACGGCAAAACCTTCGCCGTATCCTCGAGAGCAAGTCTTTCGCGCGTTCCGAACGCCTGCGCGCTTTTCTCGCCTATGTGGTCGAAAAGGAGATGATCGGCGAAGGCCCGCAATTGAAGGGCTATTCGATCGCCATCGACGTCTTCGACCGCCCTCAGGCGTTCAATGCCGACAGCGATCCGCTGGTGCGGGTGCATGCCGGCAAGCTGCGCAAATTGCTCAAGGCCTATTACGAGACCGATGGCGCCGAGGACGAATGGCATCTGGTCATTCCCAAGGGCACCTATGTACCGGAATACAGCCGCCGGCAGATCGATGCGGCCTGCCCCGCCGAGCCACAGACGCGCCAGCCGAAGCTGACGCGCAAGCGCCTCCCCGGCCAGAAGACGGCCTGGCCGCCGGCACCGTTGTCTTCGCCGCTGGCTGTGCTGTCGGTGCTGCCGCTTTTGTTGTTTGCGCCGCTGCCTTCACCGGAAATGACGATGGACATCGATGCGCAGGCGAAGCTCTTCAACGGCCGCCATTCGATCGAGCGCGTGCTGCCCTCCGTCAACGTCGCCATATCGGGAGACCAGAACGCCGACGTCAAAGCCTTCGCCGTCGCCCTTCGCGCCGCCGCTCAGCGCCACCGGACACTGGCGCGCGCCACCGACGGCGACGCCGGACGGCCGGTATCGCGCAATGCGGCGCTGTCGTTTTCGCTCGAGCTGACCTGGTACGACGCGCCTGCGGCCGGTGTGCGCGTTACGCTCAAGCATGATGGCGAAGGCGTGCCGCTGCGGCAGGATTTCATCACAAGCGAACGATTGAAGAGTGAGCCCGATCTGCTGTTTGAAAGCATGTCGCTGGCATCCGAACTGTTTTCCCTCGATGGCGAGATCTACACCCATGCGAGCGAAGAACAGATCCAGAGCCCGCTGATGGATTGCATGACGGCAACCGCCCAGTATCGCAAGCTGCTGACCCGCGGCAGCTTCGAAAGCGCCTGGTCCTGCCAGCAAAAACTGGCACCGCTGCGCGGCGACGAGCCGCTGTTCATCCTCAGCGCAAACAGCCCACTCCGGGTCATCGGCCACTGACGGAAAACCATGCTGCCTGCGTCCTAAGCGGCCCGCCAGCATGGCCCAAACCAGCACTTCCCCTGCAATATTCAGGACTATTCATATATGTGATTCGCGTATACGGTGTGGCCATGCGTTGGGAATTGGTGCCTGGTTGCTCGTCAGGCAAGCACAATTGTCAGCAGTAGCCGCGCCCTTCGCGGTGTGCCCCAGCCGAGCAGCAGTCGCTATCGTCGACCATCGACGGTTGCATTGGAGCGCGGATCGCTTCCGCTCCGGTCATACCGTGCGATCGCGACGAGTTCCTGATGCCTGCGGCATAATTCCGTAAATCGGCAGCGATATCGGGATCAATTATGCAGCAAATCGAAGCGTGACGGCTGCCTTCGCCCCCTTGAACAGGCGCGCGGCACTGTCAAACGGGGATCATCGATATGCCGCGAGACCACTGGAAGTACGAGGGCGCGCTGGCGGCGCCGGAGCGCACCGGCTACCTGCCCAGACTGCCGCTTCCCCATCACGATCCCTCAAGCCCGCTTGCAATCGCCGATATGGCCGATGCCTTCGGCGTCACCCACCGCACCCTGCATTTCTATGAGGAGAAGGGCCTGCTGACCGCCGCCCGCATGGGGCCGATGCGGGTCTATGGACCGGACCACATCCGCCGCATGGCCGTCATCAACGCCTGCCGTGAAATCGACATGCCGATCGCGGCCATCCAGGAACTGCTCGCTGGTCTTGCCGGCGCCGACGACCAGACAGAGGCCGACCGGCTGTTCAAGGAAGCGCTGTTGTCACGACGCCGGGAACTGGCGGCGCAACAATCCAACCTGCGGCGCCAGATGCAGCGCATCGCCGAACTGCTGGAAAACGAAGCTGAACAGGGCGAGGCCTCGTCCGATGACGCCGAAAACGTGCATCTCTCGCCGATCGAGAGCGAATGCCTCACATTCATGGCCGAAGGTTACCCGGCTGCACGCATCGCCCGGCTGATGGAGATGGATCTGGCCGCAGCGCTGACGCTCGAGGCCGGCATCATCCGCAAGTTCAACGCCCACAACCGCTTCCAGGCCATCGCCAAGGCGGTGCTATCAGGCATGATCGCCGCGGAATAACCAGGCGCGACGCTTCGCGCTATCGGACGTATCTAGCCGAGATCCCGCGCTGGTCACGGGGATGAAGCATCGCGGTGTCGAAATTCCCGTCGCCGAAAAGGGCATCGTGAGGGGGCAATTCTCCCTGGATCATCGACAATGTGATGTCTTCAGCGCCACGCTCATGTTACGAGGCGCTTGAACGATGCAATGAGAGACGACCCCGATGCTTCCCTGGATCCTGCTAGACCGCGCAACCATTCCCGGTGATGGCGACGAGTTGCGCCTGAAGAGCCGCGGCAGCGAATTTTCCATCATGCTCGGCTCGACGGAATTGATGAACAGCCGGCTGAGCGGATCGGAAGAGGCGCTGGCGACGCTGAGCTGTGAGCGGATTGCCTGCCGGAAGAATGCCCGCATGCTGATCGGCGGCCTCGGCATGGGGTTTACCTTGCGGGCCGCATTGGGCGCGCTGCCTGATGATGCCAGGGTGGTGGTCGCAGAGCTCGTGCCAGCTGTCGTCGAGTGGGCGCGCGGACCGATGGCGGATCTCCACCAAGGCACGCTCGACGATCCACGCGTCGACATCCATGTCGGCGATGTCGGCGCGCTGATCCGATCGAAGACCGCCGCTTACGATGCCATCCTGCTCGATGTCGACAATGGTCCGGATGGCTTGACGCGCGCCTCCAACGACAGCCTCTACAACCACACCGGCCTTCGCGCGGCCAAGGCTGCCCTGCGCCCAAACGGCGTGCTTGCCGTCTGGTCATCGGCGCCGGACAGCGCCTTTACGCGCCGCTTGCGCGAAGTCGGCTTTGCCACCGACGAGGTGAATGTGCGCGCCAACGGCAAGCGTGGTGGTGCCCGCCATGTCCTGTGGATGGCGACCAAGCGCTAGCAAAGAGCAGAAAGAGGGCGCGCGCTTCAGATCCGGCCGCGGCGCGACGGAGCCAAGAAAAACGCCGCGCTATTCGACAGTCACCCGTTGCGAAAAGCGCGGCTTGAGACCGAGATCGGATCGTCGCACGGGTCCTTCGCGTTGGCGAAGACATAGCCATCGGCCTGATGGATGGCCCCAAACACCAGCCCTTCGGCAGCGCAGCGCTCGCAGAAGGCTTCGACGTCTCTCACGTCGAATACCAGCTTGACCAGCGACTGGCCGCGCCGCTGTCCCTTGGCCGCCGGGTGGATCATCAGGTTGGCCCCGCCTTCCCCGCAGATCAGCTCGATGATCCGGTCGCCCGCCTCGTCGCATGCTTGAAAGCCGAAGTGCTTCTCGTAGAAGCGGACGGTCGCCTCGACGTCTTGGGCGTAAATGATGATCCTGTTGATCGGCACTGAAATCTCCCTCGATCGAAGACTTAGGCCTGCCCGTCCTCAGCGAACGATCGTCAGGCGCTCGGCCGCACGGGTGATCGCGGTATAAAGCCAGCGCTCGCGGGTATCGCGAAACGCCCAGCTCTCGTCGAACAGCACGACATTGTTCCACTGCGAGCCCTGCGCCTTGTGCACCGTCAGCGCGTAGCCGAAGTCGAATTCGTCGTAGCGCTTGCGGGTCGACCAAGGAATTTCGCCCTCGACCTCTTCGAAGGCTGCCTTCAGCAGCTTGATCTTGGCGGCACCGCGATCCATGTCGTCGTCCTCAGGGCGGATCATCAGGTTGATGCCGGGCTTCACCGTTTCCTTCGACGAGCTCATGACCTGCCAGAGCGAGCCGTTGAGCAGGCCCTTGGCCGGGTCGTTGCGCAGGCAGACCAGCTTGTCGCCGGATTGCGGATATTCGCTGGTAAAGCCCTTGAGCTCGCGAAGCCGCTGGTTGTAGCGCCGCCGGGTCTTGTTGGTGCCGACCAGCACCTGGTCGGCCTCCAGCACCAGCTCCTGGTTGACCTGCCCGCGGCCGATCACCTGGGTGGTGCCGTAGTCGCCATGCATGATCTCGTTGCCTTCGCGCACCTGCATCGCCAGCCGGATGATCGGGTTGTCGCGGGCCTGGCGGTGAATGTCGGTCAGCAGATAGTCCGGATCCTGATTGGTGAAATAGCCGCCGCCGGTGACCGGCGGCAACTGGCCGGGGTCGCCGAGAACCAGGATCGGCGTGCCGAAGCTCATCAGGTCCTTGCCGAGCGCCTCGTCGACCATCGAACATTCGTCGACGATGATCAGCGCCGCCTTTGCGACCGGGCTTTGCCGGTTGATGGAAAACATCGGCGCGATCGAGGTCTTGCCGGTCTCCTCGTCGGAAACCTCCTCCTCGCCGCGCGGCCGGTAGATCAACGAGTGAATGGTCTTGGCGTTGCTGGCACCCTTGGAGCGCAGCACCTGGGCGGCCTTGCCGGTAAAGGCGGCAAACAGCACGTCGCCATCCACATGCTCGGCGAAATGGCGCGCAAGCGTCGTCTTGCCGGTGCCGGCATAACCGAACAGCCGAAAGAGCTGCGAGCGGCCCTCTTTCAGCCATTGTGAAACGGCCTTGAGGGCCTCGTCCTGTTGCGGAGCAAATTGCATGATCCGAAGTGTCAGGATTCGGGGTGCACAAGCAAGCCCGGATTTCGGGTCGTCGTATCCTGCCGGACGCCCGGCACCCGCGTTTGCAACGACCTCCATCGCGAAATCCCGCACCAGATCAAGGAGCTATCATCGATCTGCCGCGCGCCGGGCTGCCCAGCGCCGCGCCGCAATGGCGCAGGCGTGTCACATGACGGCACCCCCATCCAGTCGTTTCGGCCGCCCGCCCTATCCGCTGTGGCACTTTCTGGCCCTGTGGCCAGCCTGCCGCTTGAATGCCTGCGCGCAATGCTGCTAACGAGCGGTTGCGCGGCGGCGAACCGATCCCTGCATGGGCCAGCCCCGACAAACGGATCAGGCGGGCACGAACACGTCAACCGCCTGAGGCAATGCCGGAGAATGCCCTTGAAGCCCGACCAGCCCGCCACGCCCTCGTCTTCGGACCCTGTCGGCATCGGCCGCCTTGCGCCGACGCTGCAATGGCTGCTTCTCACGCTCGTCTCCGTGATCTTTGCGACAGTCCTCGAATTGGTCGGCATTCCCGCCGGGCTGTTGATGGGGCCGATGCTCGCGGCCGTGCTCTTCGGCATGAACGGCGGCACCATCCGCCTGCCCAAGCAGGTGTACTTCTGCGTGCAATTCATTCTTGCAATGATGATCGCCGGCGCGATGACGCCCGGCATGCTCGGCACCTTTTCCGGCAACTGGCCGCTGTTCCTCGGCGTCATTCTCTCCGTCATCGCCGTCAGCACGCTCTGCGGCTGGGTGATCACCCGCATGCGCATCCTGCCGGGCACGACGGCGATCTGGGGCTCGTCGGCGGGTGCCGCCTCCACCATGCTCTTGATGGCGGATGCCTATGGCGCCGATGCGCGCCTCGTCGCCTTCATGCAGTATCTGCGCGTCATCTTCGTCGCCAGCACCGCGACGATGGTCGCCCATCTCTGGGTGACCGGCGCGGAGGCCGAAACCGCAATCGTCTGGTTCGAGCCTGTCTCGATCCTGCCGTTCCTGGCAACGCTTGCCGTCGGGCTCGGCGCGGCCTTTGCCGGCCGGATGCTGCGCGTGCCGGCCGGCGCCTTCCTGCTGCCGTTCCTCGTCGGCGCCGTGCTCAATGTCAGCGGCGTCATGACCACCGAGCTGCCGCAATGGCTGCTGGCGCTCTGTTACGCCCTGCTCGGCTGGAACATCGGCCTTGGCTTCACCCGCTCGATCCTTGCCCACGCGCGCCGCGCACTGGTGCCGACGGTGATCTCAATCGTCGTCTTGATCTCGTTTTCCGGCCTGCTTGCCCTGCTGCTCATCAAGGTCGCCGACATCGACCCGCTGACGGCCTATCTCGCCACCAGCCCGGGCGGGCTCGATTCGATCGCGGTCATCGCCGCTTCGAGCAATGTCGACCTCTCCTTCGTCATGGCGCTGCAGTCCGCCCGTCTCATGATCATCACCATGATCGGCCCCGCGCTCGCCCGCTTCGTCGCCAACCGCGCCTGAAAGCGGTGCGGCTCGCCGGCACTTGAAAAAAGTGCGACGATGCAACAATTCCGGGAATAATCCCCGCCCTCCTCGTGTCTCATGTCAGGATCCGCGCGCCTGCGCACTCCGCTAGATTCAAGTTGAGGAAGGAAAGCTCCCATGAGAACGTTACCGCTCGCTATTGCCATTTCCCTTGTCGCCGGCGCCGCCTTTGCGGCACCTCCGGTCAAGACGGTCGAAACGGCAAAGGGCAATGTGCTCGCCGCCGCCAACGGCATGACGCTTTACACCTACAAGGACGACCATGGCGGCGTTTCCAGTTGCTATGACGCCTGCGCGAAGAACTGGCCGCCCTTCACGGTCGAAGGCGATGCCATGGCGGAAGGAGCCTACACGGTCGTCGAACGCAAGGATGGAGCCAAGCAGTGGGCCAAGGACGGTATGCCGCTGTATTTCTTTATCAAGGACAAGAAGATGGGTGACATTACCGGGGATGGCTTGAAGGGCGAATGGGATGTCGTCAAGCCGTGATGGCGTGAATATGGATGCGGGGGCGAAAAGCCCCGCATCCGACCGGTTCGAGGAGGATGTGCTGGCGCTGATGCCGGCGCTCCGGCGCTATTCGCGCAGCCTTGTGCGCTCGGATCCTGATGGTGAAGATCTGCTGCAGGATTGTGTCGAGAAGGTTCTGGCGCGCCGCGCCCAGTGGCGCGGAGTCAACCTGCGTGCCTGGGCCTTCACCATCATGACCAATCTCAGCCGCAACCGGCACCGGCACACCGCGCTGCACCCGCAGGTCGAGCTCGACGACAACCTCGGCCTCCAGGCGGAAACCCAAGAGAGCGATCCGCTCGAACGCTCGCGGCTGGAACGGGCGCTGAACGGCCTTTCGGCGGAAAACCGCTCGGTGCTGATGCTCGTGGTGATTGAGGGATACCGATACCAGGATGTGGCCGACATGTTGGCCATTCCGATCGGCACGGTGATGTCCCGCCTGTCGCGGGCGCGTCACCAGCTTGCCGAAGCGATGAAGGACGACAACGTGATCAGCATGCGGAGACCGAAATGACGGACGAATTGAACACCGTCTCCGAAGACGACCTCAACGCCTATGTCGACGGCTTCCTGAGCGAGGCGGACCGGGCGCGGGTCGAGCAATGGCTCGAGCGCAACCCCGCGCGCGCCGAGGAGGTCCGCCAGTGGCAGGGCCAGGCAACCGAACTCCGCGCCATGTTTTCGACCTATGCCCGCAGTGACGAGCGCGACCGGGCGTTGCTCGCAGGTACGAGCAGCCGGGGCGCGGCCGTCGCTTCGCGCGATCGCTGGACTTTGCGCCTTGGCGGCCGCATCGCCGCCGGTCTCCTGCTCTTTGGCGCCGGCGCCCTCAGCGGACTTTATGCCCCGCATGTCCTCGCCCCCGAACGTTCAGAACAGGTTGCCCTGGTGACTGAGAGCTTGCCGCGGCAGGCGCAGTCAGCGTTTCTCATCTATGCAAGCGAGGTGCGCCACGCCGTCGAGGTCGGGCCGGACCAGCAGACCCACCTTGCCACCTGGCTCGGCAAGCGGCTCGATCATCCGCTCAACATTCCCGATCTGTCGAAACTCGGCTTTTCGCTCGTCGGCGGCAGGCTGCTACCGGTCAACGGCAAGGCGGGCGCGCTGTTCATGTATGAAGACCCGAGCGGCCAGCGGTTGACCGTGCTTCTCGGCCGCAACCCGGACAACCGCGAAACCAGCTTCCGCATCGACAGCAGCGGCGGCGTCGAAACCTTCTACTGGATCGACGGACCGATCGGCTATGCCGTCACCGGCGAAGTGCCGCGTACGCTTCTGCAACAGGTCGCCGACGAATGCTACCGCCAGTTCGAGAAGCCGGCAGCCGCCAAGAGTTGACGGCGTCAGAGACGACTGCAGCGCTGCCGCAACTGAAAGCGTTTCGAGGTTAAAACCGTCGCCATATCATAACGTTGGCTCAGTTTTCGAAGCATCGATTCACGTTACGTGATGTTCCGTGGAGATGGCCCCTCATCCGGCCTGCCGGCCACCTTCTCCCCGCACGCGGGGAGAAGGAAACTTGTGGCTCGCGGCCACTCCACGTCAGCCATTCGCTGCCGAGGTGCTCGTCAACGACAGATGCCAGGTGGCAACGCTATTGTCGTCCACGTCCCCTCTCCCCGCCCGCGGGGAGAGGGCTAGGGTGAGGGGCAAACCCGCTCGCGTCCCATGAGATATGACAGACCGCTACCGCAGCGGGTCGTTCTCGATCAGGATCGGATGCCCATGCGGCGTCGCCTCGGCCGCGCGCTGCCAGCTCTTCGTCAAGGTTTCCAGCTGCCCGCTGGAGGTGATCGAAAGCTCGGTGACGAGCCGCGACAGCGCCGCCACCCAGCAATCGAAATAGTCGCTGGCATCCGCCTTGCGGCCGGGCTTGTAGAGTTCGGCGGAAAGCGCCTCGGCCCATTCGTTCCAGGAAAAGACGCCCTTTTCGTGCAGTCTCACCGTCATGGCAAAGGCAGACGCCTGCCACAGCTCGGCGAAGACGGGATCGCCCTCGGGCGATTTCGGCAGCCCGGCGGAGGCGGCAAGCGGCGATGTCGTCTTACAGGTGCTCAAGGTAGCTCTCCCAGGCATCGATCGACACCGTCAATGTCGGGTCGGCGCCCTCGCCCCAGATCTCAGCCCCGTCAAACACCACTGTATAGAGCCACTGCGCGCTCTCGCCGCGGCCATGGGCGTTATCATCGGGAAAGACGAAGGAACCCTGCACCGCCTCGATCGTGCCGAGCTTGGCGCGGGCATAGCGCGGCAGCCGCGTATGGGTCGTCGGGTTGAAATTTTTGGTGCGCACCTGTTCGCCGACGACGAAGCGCGGGCGCGTTTCGACCAGCCGGTCGCAAGAGCCGCCCTTGGCAAGCACCGCCGGCACCATGTCGGCCTTCAGCACGCGCTTGGGCTCGGCTCCTTTCTCGAGCATTTGGCCGCCGTCGAGTTCGGCCTGGGTCACGAAACCGTGGCGCTTCAGCAGCGTCTCCAGCGCCCGCGTCCAGATCTCGTAATAGCTCGCCGAGAGATAGGTGGCAGGCGGCAGGTTTTCACGCGCATGCCGGCTCTCGTCGATGGTCCAGGCGCCGAAGGCGCCGCAGGAAAGCGTCACGCCGAGCGCCCGTTTTTCCCATTCGGCGTGAAAATAGGGTTCGTTGGTCTCGGGCGCGACCGGACCCATTCCATGCTGCCCGCCGAGATCGTGCGGCCCGTTCATCGCAGCGCCTCGGTGACAAGCGCAAGCCCGGTACCGATCATGGAATCGCGGGTCACCAAATCGGCAAGCTCTTCCTCGCGGAGCCCCTCTGTCCCCACCGGCCGCTCCGGCACGACGAGATAACGCAGCTCCGCCGTCGAATCCCAGACGCGAATGCGCCTGTCCTCGGGGAGCATCAGCCCGAATTCCGCCAGCACCCCGCGCGGATCGATGACCGCGCGCGAGCGATAGGGCGGCGCCTTGTACCAGACCGGCGGCAGGCCGAGCACCGACCAGGGATAACAGGAGCAGAGCGTGCAGACGACGAGGTTGTGGGTGTCGGCCGTATTGAACACGGCGCGCATGTGCTCGCCCTGCCGGCCGGTATAGCCGAGGCTGGCGATCGCCGCCGTTGCGTCGCCCTTCAGCCAGTCGGCAAATTCGGCGTCGGTCCAGGCCTTGGCAACGACGCGGGCGCCGTTTCGCGGGCCGATCTTGGTCTCGTAGGTCTCGACGATGGCATCGATCGCCGCCGGATCGATCAGGCCCTTCTCCGTCAACACCGTTTCCAACGCCTTTACCCGCGCCTCCATATCGGTGAAATGGTTGTCGTGGTGATGGTCGTGATCATGGTGATCGTGACCATGATGGTGTTCGGACATTGCCTGGCTCCTCGCAGCACGGCGCCTCGCGGCTGCGCAGATGGCGCCGCTGCCTCCCTGAGGCAATAGTCGTAGCGAATAAACGCCGATTTCGAAATCGATTTTACCAGCGGCCGTGGACCGGAATTGTCACCGTAACAAGTCCGGTTCGACGCGGTTTGCCATCGCTGTCAAAACGGCCCGTTTGATTGCAAGCAATCATCAGGAAACGGCGAAGGCACGATTGCACACCACCTCCGTCACAAGTCTGAAGTTGCGCTAAGGTCTTAGCAAGCGGGGTGATTCGACGCCACGACGCCTTGTGGGCGGAAGGCGGAGGACGGAGCATTGGGGGAACTGGCAGCGCATGACGACACCAACCGAAAGTGCTTTCCCGTCCCGTGCTATCCGCGTCGTTGCGCCCGTCTTTTCCCTCGGCTTCTTTTTCCTCTTCCTGGCACTTTTGCCGTTGCCATTGGCGGTGGGCCTGCTCCGGCTCCCGATCGACGAGATCAGGCGTGATTACGCCATCAGCCGGAACCCCGTTCTCGTCAGCGGCGCAGAGATTTGCTCGGTCGATTGCCTGCCTGGCAGCGGCGAACCCCAGCTCTGCAGCACGCAGGTTCGCTTTCAGCACGATGGTCAGCCCCACGAGCAAATCTTGAACACCCGTTCGGTCGGTCAACCCGGCCTTTGCCGGCACGGCAACATCACAATCGCCGGCGACAGCCCCGAGCATGTCAGCCTCACCCATGATTATCGCAGCGTCATTCGCACGACGGCGCAGCGGCTCATCCTCGGAGCCGGCCTTGTGCTGTTCAGCCTGGTCATGCTGAGCAACGCCATCCCCATTCTCCTTGCCCGCCGCGCCGCCGGCCGGCGGTATTTGCTGAAGCCCATCATCGTCGATCTGAGCGGCAGCCAAATCCTGCGCTACGCCCCGAGCGTTCCCTTTGCGCGCGGTACTATAAAGACAGCCTATACCCGGATGAAGCCAGGCCAGCGCCCACTGTACCTCCGGCCGACGAGCGACGACCGCGCGCTGCCGACAACCCCCTTCGCCGGACATGCCTACCCCGCCCTCGCCGTCATCACCGAAGGCGTCCCGTTACCGATCCTGCTTGACGAGAAACTCACCCGGCTTGAACTGAGCGAGGCCGAGCGCAATCACATTCGAGCGGCAATCGATGAGACCATAGGGGTGTCCTTCGGCGACCTCCTATCCCCCGCGTTCGTCAGGGAAAAACTCATTCGACCGTTGCGGAAAGACAATCCGGTCGATAGGCCACGATTGCCTTCAAAATGGGCATTCCGGCTTGCCATAGTCATTCCGCCAATGCTGCTGCTCGCTGTCTTGTCCATTATCGACCAGTTCTTGTGATAGGTTCGCCCTGCCCCCTGCCGCGTCGGTTGTTGACCTAGCAATCGCAGGCTTGCCCTGGTGCCCGCAGCAGCCTCTGCTGTTGCATGATGCCGGCTCCATCCGAGGCGCGAAGTCGTCCAATCCACCTTCGCTGCTCGATCATTTTTACCCGCCAATTTTCGCTGGCAGCTCTGTAAACTGACGTCATGAAAATTCTGATTCTCGGCGCCACCGGCTTCATCGGCTCGGCCCTCCTCGATCGACTGACAAGCGACGGACATGGGGTGACCGGCCTTGGTCGCAATGTCGCCCGCGCCCGGCTGAAACGGCCGGGAGCGTCATGGATTGCCGCCGACCTTGCTGAGATGCGCAAGGCCGGCGACTGGCTGCCGCTGGTCGAGACGCATGACGTGGTCGTCAACTGCGCCGGCGCGCTGCAGGATGGCCTGGCCGATCATGTCGCTGCAACCCAGGAAGCGGCGATGCTGGCGCTCTATACCGCTGCCAAAAACAAACCGCCGATGCGCATCGTGCAGATCTCGGCGCCGCGCGGCGATGCCGGCACTGACCTCGCCTTTCTCGCCACCAAGTTCCGCGCCGACACGGCGCTTGCGGAAAGCGGCGTGTCGCATGTCATTCTGCGGCCGGCGCTGGTGCTCGGCCGCAATGCCCATGGCGGCTCGGCCCTGCTCAGGGCGCTTGCCGCCCTGCCCTTCGCGATCCCGCTCGTCCACGCGCAAAGCCGCGTCGAAACAGTTGCCCTTAGCGATGTCACCGAGGCGGTCAGCGCCGCCGTCGCAGGTCTCCTGCCCGAACGAAGCGACCTCGTGCTCGGCCACCCAGAGCGGCCACCCCTTGCCGAGCTCGTCGCGCTGCACCGCCAATGGCTTGGCCTATCGCCAGCTAGGATCGTTTCGCTGCCGGCCCCGCTCGCCGCACCCGTCGGGCTCCTTGCCGATATCGCCGGACGGCTCGGCTGGCGCTCGCCACTGCGCTCGACTGCGCTTTCGGTGATGGCCGGCGGCGTCTCAGCCGAGGATGACGCTCACGCCCCGGTGCCGTTTCTGTCGGCCCGCCAAAGCCTTTCGGCTGTGCCATCCGGCGTGCAGGATCTCTGGTTTGCCCGGCTTTATCTTTTGAAACCACTGTTGATCGTCGGGCTGTCGGCCTTCTGGTTGCTTTCGGGGCTGGTCCCGCTCTTTGCCATCGATGCGGCGAGACAGCATTTCCTGCGGTTCCTGGCCGAAGGCCCGGCAACGGCGTTGACGCTGTTGACCTGCCTTGCCGATATCGTGCTCGGAGCCGCGGTGCTCGTCCGCCCGTGGGCGAAACAGGCGCTCTTGGGAATGCTGGCGCTGACCGCCGCCTATCTCGCCTCCGCAACCCTGGCGGAGCCCGAACTCTGGACCGATCCGCTCGGGCCGCTCGTCAAGGTTCTGCCGTCGATCCTGTTGACGCTTGCCACCCTCGCCATTCGGGATGAACGCTGATGTTTCCGGACGACCTCCTGCGCCTCACCCATGTCATCGGCGCCACCGTGCTCTTCGGTACCGGCGCCGGCATCGCCTTCTTCATGCTGATGGCGAGCCGCACGCGCGATGCGCGGCTGATCGCCCATGTCGCCGGCACAGTCGTGGTCGCAGATACGGTCTTCACCGCCACAGCCGTGGTGTTTCAGCCGATCACCGGATATCTGCTGGCGACAAGCATTGGCTGGTCGCTTGCGGAAGGGTGGATCGCGCTGTCGCTGATCCTCTATGTCGTCACCGGCCTGTTCTGGCTTCCCGTGGTCTGGATCCAGATCCGGCTGCGCAATCTGGCGCAGCTTGCTGCGGCGGAGAACACGCCGCTGCCGCCGGCCTTCGATCGGCTCTATGCCATCTGGTTTGCCTGCGGCTTCCCGGCCTTCTTTGCCGTTGTCGGCATTTTCTGGCTGATGCTGGCAAAGCCGCAGTTCCAGCTATTTTAGCATCGGCCACAGGCTGACGACGAGCAGCACCGCCATGGTGATGTTGAACCATTTGAGCCGTGCGGGCTCCGACAGCCATTGGCGCAGGGCCGAGCCGAAACCGGCCCAGGTGGAGACGCTCGGTACGTTGACGAGGGCAAAGACCAGGCCGACGGCAAGCACGCTGGCGATGTAGCTTTCGCCGCCGGTATAGGTCGCCATTGCCGAGACTGCCATGACCCAGGCCTTGGGATTGACCCATTGGAAGGCCGCCGCCTGCAGGAAGGTCATCGGCACGGCGCCGGCCTTGCCTTCGCCGAGCGAGCGCGAGGTGCCGATCTTCCAGGCGATCCAGACGAGATAGGCACCGCCGGCAAACTTCAGGGTGGTGTAGAGCAACGGTACGGCGTGGAGAAGCGCGCCCAGGCCGAGACCGACGGCGATCAGCAGCGAGAAGAAACCGGCACCGATCCCCAGCATATGCGGGATGGTGCGCACGAAGCCGAAGTTCACGCCCGAGGCAAAGAGCATCATATTGTTCGGGCCCGGCGTAATCGACGTCGTGAGCGCGAACAGAAACAACGCCAGGAGCGTATCGGCCTGCATTATCTTCCTCCACCAGGATTAGGTCAACATAATTGACCTAATCCTGGCAACCAGCCCGGAATTGTCACGGTGACAACATCGGGCGACCACCGGCCTGATAGGACGGAACGGGAGTTGGGTCGAGTTCCGCGCCCGAGATATCGCGACCAGCAACGCGCCTGCGCGCCGAGAAAAGGCACCTCGAAAGACCCGCCGATTGCGCTAGATTGCGACATACGAAACGCTGGGACCCGCCCAACGCTTAATCCCGTCCACGTCCGACCAAGGGGAAAGCCGAATGCACGATCCGATCCCGACCACCACGCTCATCGATGGACGCTCCGTTCCGGTTCTCGGCCAGGGCACCTGGCGCATGGGCGACGAGCGCTCGCGCGCCGCAGAGGAAGTGAAGAGCCTGCAGGCCGGCCTCGACCTCGGCATGACGCTGATCGACACCGCCGAAATGTACGGCAACGGCGCCTCGGAGCGCGTCGTCGGCGAGGCGGTCAAAGGCCGGCGCGACGAAGCCTTCATCGTCAGCAAGGTGCTGCCCTCCAATGCCAGCCGGATCGGCACCGAGGCCGCCTGCGAGCGCAGCCTGAAGCATCTCGGCATCGACCATATCGATCTCTACCTGCTGCACTGGCGCGGCGGCTATCCGCTCGCCGAGACGGTGGCGGCGTTCGAAGCCCTGAAGAAGGCCGGCAAGATCGGCGCCTGGGGCGTTTCCAACTTCGATGTCGACGACATGGAGGAGTTGTTGGCGGTTCCCGGCGGCAAGAACGTCGCCGCCAACCAGGTTCTCTACAATCTCTCAAGGCGCGGCATCGAATATGATCTCCTGCCCTGGTGCCAGAAGCGCGGTGTCGCCGTCATGGCCTATTCGCCGCTCGACGAGGGCCGGCTCTTGCGCAACGCGGATCTCGTCCACATCGCCAAGGCGCACCAGGCAACGCCGGCGCAGATCGCACTCGCCTTCCTGAAAACCCGCCCCGGCGTGATCTCGATCCCCAAGACTGGCTCGGCGGAACGCGCCCGCGAAAACCGCGACGCGATGGACATCCACCTGACCCCGGAAAACCTCGCGACCCTCGACAACGCCTTCCCGCCACCGAAGCGCAAAAGGTCGTTGGAGATGATTTGAGGGCCGACCGTTTAAGGCCCCACTCGGATCTTTCCGGCAGAAATTGGCAGGTTCAGCTCTCATGATGACGGGTCGTGGAGACGCTGGGGACCGGCCAAACCCCCCGTCATTCCTGTGCTTGTCACAGGAATCCAGCCAGCCCAAGTCTTTGGGCTGAAAGGTCTTTTGACCCGACGGACGTCGAGTCGCTGGATTCCGGCACTACAGCGCCGCGCGTCTTATTAGGCGCGCAAAGGTCGCTGTAGCACTTTGAATTGCTGCATGTATCCTTAGGATACATGCAGTGGGCCGGAATGCGGGAGAATGGCGTGCCCCTATCGCGTGTAGGCTGTTTACGGGATTAGCCAACTGCCTGGCCTGTCGAAGTTTCCTGGCGACTTGCACAGCGTTCCGCCCGCCCCTCATCCGGCCCGCCGGCCACCTTCTCCCCGCCTGCGGGGAGAAGGATAGATGCGGCAAACTTGCGCAATTAGGCAGAAACTGCCACCAGACTCCAATCCATTGGACTCATAGGATCGTCGCGATCCAGAGCATTTCCAGGAAAAGTGCGAAGCGGCATTCCGTCAGGAAATGCGTAAAAACAAAGAGATAGGGCGTTTCTGCGACTCCGTTTAAATCGGAAACGCTTTAACGACGAGACCAGTATTCTTCGTGGAGTTTCGCCGCCTCGTCCACAAGCATGGGGCCGACGACTTCCGTTGGGCGCTGACCGGCGGCGAACACGATGTGGCAGGGGAGATCAAGCGTCGGATTTTCCTCGCTCGCGCCTATCTGTTGTTTCATCTCTCTCTCGGACAGGCCAAACACGACGCGCCCTATGCCTGCCCAATAGATCGCGCCTGAGCACATGGCGCATGGCTCCGCGGACGTGTACATCGTGCATCCGGCAAGAAAATCCAAATCATAGGCTTTGCCGGCGCGCGTGGCTAAAAGCCGCTCCGCGTGGGCCGTGCGGTCGCCACCTTCCGAACTGTAGCCGTTGCACTGTTCCAGTAAGACATTGCCGTCACGGTCGGCGAGAATTGAACCAAACGGGTGATCCCCGCCCTCGCGCGAACGCCGCGCCACATCGAAGGCCTTCCGCAAAAGTGTCTCATCATAGGGCCGCTTGCTGCTTGCCATTTTGTGAGCTCCTGAGAATTATCGCGGTTCATTCACCACTAATGTTTCCCCGGTAACGGAACGGGTAATTTGCATTCTCTGCCAGGTAAAAGGATGTCAGCTCCCCAGCGCCGCCTATCTGCCATTCCCCCGATGAACAGATACAAGAATCAATTTGATCTTTTTTGACTTTGGCAGCAAGGCCGATCGAGGTGCGAGCTTGTCAGGGAAGAATCGGGGGGACGGGTGGCAGTCGCCACCTAGAGCATTTCCAGGAAAAGTGCGAAGCGGTTTTCCGTCAGGAAATGTGTCAAAACAGGGAGATAGAGCGTTTCTGCGACTCTGTCTAAACCGGAAACGCTCCAGTTGCGCAAACTCGAAGTTGCACCCCCTCTCCCCGCCTGCGGGGAGAGGGCTGAGGTGTGGGGCAAACACCCCCCGCCTGGCTCAGATAGGCCAGACAAGGGTCACCCCCCTACCCGCTAACCTACAATCACATCCCCTGCGGGCCGCGGTTCATCGCGGCGATGCCGGTGCGGCAGACTTCGATGAGACCGAGCGGCTTCATGATGGCGATGAACTGTTCGATCTTCGACGACTTGCCGGTGATCTCGAACACGAAGTGATCGATATTGGCGTCGATGACGGAAGCACGGAAGGCATCTGCCAACCGCAGGGCCTCGACGCGATGGTCGCCCGAGCCATGCACCTTGACGAGCGCCAGCTCGCGCTCGACCGGGCGGTCATGGCCAAGCGTGCCGGCACGCACGGTGAGATCGACGACCCGGTGGACCGGAACCAGCCGCTCGAGCTGGTTCTTGATCTGGTCGAGCACGTGCGGCGTGCCGCGGGTGACGATGGTGATGCGCGAGAGATGCGCCTGATGTTCCGTTTCCGAAACGGTCAGGCTCTCGATGTTGTAGCCTCGGCCGGAGAACAGGCCGATGACCCGGGCGAGAACGCCCGGCTCGTTGTCGACGAGAACCGAAAGCGTGTGCGTTTCGGCGACTTCGGTTTCCTTGGCGATGAAATAGGCGGAACCGGTCGGTTGAAGGTGTGCGCTCATTTTATTGTTTCCTGTCCCTATCTCAAACCAGCTGGCGGCCCTTGGCGTCGATCGCGTTGGCGACCGCTTCGTCCGTGGCTTCGTCCGGCAACAGCATCTCGTTGTGCGCCTTGCCCGATGGGATCATCGGGAAGCAGTTGGCGAGGTTGGCAACGCGGCAATCGAAGATGACCGGCGCCGGCGTGTCGATCATGCGACGGATCGCATCGTCGAGTTCGCCCGGCTTGTCGCAGCGGATGCCGACACCGCCATAGGCTTCCGCCAGCTTGACGAAGTCAGGCATCGCCTCGGTGTAGGAATGCGACAGACGGTTGCCGTGAAGCAGCTGCTGCCACTGGCGCACCATGCCCATGTACTGGTTGTTGAGGATGAAGATCTTGACCGGCAGGCCGTACTGGACCGCGCAGGACATTTCCTGGATGCACATCTGGATCGAGGCATCGCCGGCAATGTCGATGACGAGGCTGTCGGGATGCGCGACCTGGACGCCGATGGCAGCCGGGAAACCGTAACCCATCGTGCCGAGACCACCCGAGGTCATCCAGCGGTTCGGCTGTTCGAAGCCGAAGAACTGGGCGGCCCACATCTGATGCTGGCCGACTTCGGTGGTGATGTAGGTGTCGCGACCCTTGCTCAACTCATAGAGCCGCTGGATCGCGTATTGCGGCATGATGACGTCGTCGTTGGCGGCATAGGCCAGCGAGTTGCGCGCCCGCCACTTGACGATGCCTTCCCACCAGTCGGCCAGCCGTGTCTTGTCGTCCGCCTTTGTGGCCGCACGCCAAAGCCGGACCATGTCTTCGAGAACCGAGCCGACATCGCCGAGGATCGGCACGTCGACGCGAACGTTCTTGTTGATCGACGACGGATCGATGTCGATGTGGATTTTCTTGGAGTTGGGCGAGAACGCGTTGAGGCGGCCGGTGATGCGGTCGTCGAAGCGCGCGCCGACGCAGATCATGACGTCGCAGTCATGCATCGCCATGTTGGCTTCGTAGGTGCCGTGCATGCCCAGCATGCCGAGCCAGTTCTTGCCGGAAGCAGGATAGGCACCCAGCCCCATCAGCGTCGAGGTGATCGGGAAATTGGTGAGCTCGACCAGTTCGCGCAGCAGCTGCGAGGCTTGAGGGCCGGAATTGACGACACCGCCACCGGAATAGATGATCGGACGGCGGGCCGTCTTCATCAGTTCGACGGCTTCCTCGATCTTCTTCAGATCGCCCTGCGTCTTCGGCTGGTAGCTCGTCTGGGCCGGAACGGCCGACGGCGGCGTATAGGTGCCGGTCGCAAACTGCACGTCCTTCGGGATGTCGACAACGACAGGACCCGGACGGCCGGACTGGGCGATGCGGAACGCCTCATGGATAACGCGGGCGAGATCGTTGACGTCGCGAACCAGCCAGTTGTGCTTGGTGCACGGCCGGGTGATGCCGATCGTGTCGCACTCCTGGAAGGCGTCCGAGCCGATCAGAGAGGTCGGGACCTGGCCGGAGATGCAGACGAGCGGGATGGAATCCATCAGCGCGTCCTGCAGCGGGGTGACGGCGTTGGTGGCTCCGGGACCGGAGGTAACCAGCATGACGCCGACCTTGCCGGTGGAGCGGGCATAGCCTTCGGCCATGTGGCCGGCGCCCTGCTCGTGGCGAACGAGGATGTGCTGGATATCTTCCTGCTGGTGAATTTCGTCGTAGATCGGAAGCACGGCGCCACCGGGATAGCCGAAGATATGCTCGACGCCATTGTCCTTCAGTGCCTGGAGAACGATCTCCGCGCCTGTCATCTGGTTCTCTGTACCGCTCATTGACTTGCTTCCATCCCTTTTCCCAGTTGGGTGCTTAGCTTGTTTGAAGGCATAAAAAAAGGCCCCGTCAGGAGCCTCGTTTAGCGCATGGGTGGCTACTGCCGGATGGTTACACCATCCTGCCCATGCGCCGTCCCACCACAAGAATAACCGCAAAATTTATCATGGGACGATTTGTTAAACGCAAAAGCCGGAAGCGTCAACGCTTTTTCCGGGAGATATCGGATTGCACGAAACCGGGCCGCCGCCGCCGCAAGCGCCCATGAGGCAACGTCGCGCCATCGCCACCAATCCCTTCCGTTTACCATATCGATCCACTTAAACTTAAGTGGCCTGGGGAAAGATGGCCCGGCTGCATGATGCAGTGCTAAAAAACAAGGCAATGATATGCTTGACCTTTCCGTACTCTCGCCGCTGGTCATCAGCGCTGGCGCCATCTACCTGTTCTTCCGCTGGGTCGTCTTCGACATGAACTCCCACCAATAGAGCGGTTGCGACAGAGCCGGCCCTGCCCGTTCACGGACCAAAGCTCCCTTGATCGCGGCCGAAAGCTCCGCCGACGTCATGCGTTGACCAGCTTAGCCACGAGATCGCCGAGCAACCGTTCCAGTTCCCGGTCACCGTTGGGTTTGCCGACCCGCTGCGTGTCGCGTCATTGACGCGGCCCAGCCCGTCGCTTGCCCGCCTCCGTACACGGGCCGGTCCTCGAACTTCGCCTGGTACCCGGGCGCTGACCGAGCGAGGCGGACCTGATCCAAGCCCTCGCGGCCGTCCACGTGGGCTATCGCCCGATGATCACTGTGCCGGTACGGGCACCGGCACGCCTTTGGGGAATGGCCTGAAGGTCAAGGCGATCAGGAAGGCGCCGAGACCGATGCCCCAGGCACCGATATAGAGCCAGGCGTAGCTGGCGAAGGCGTCATAGATCAGGCCACCGGCCAAGGGTCCGGTCGCCATGCCAAGGCTACCTGCCATGGCCGTGCCGCCAATCACCGTGCCCATCATCCGCTGCGGAAAATTCTCGCGCGCCAGCACCGCATAAAGCGGCATGACACCGGCATAGATGAAGCCGAACAGCACCGCCACCGCATAGAACGCCCCCAGTTCGCTGACGAAGACATAGGCAAGCGCGCCGAACGCCTGGATCAGCAGTCCCAGAACCAGAATGCGCTTGGCTCCGAACCGGTCCCCGAGCAGGCCGAAGGCGACGCGGCCGCCCATGCCCGCGAGCCCTTCGACGCTGTAGATCGAAACGGCAGCTATCATCGGGATGCCGCAGGTGACCGCGTAGCTCACCGTATGGAAGATCGGGCCCGAATGGGTGGCGCAGCAGAAAAAGTTCGTCAGCAGAAGCACGATGAATTGCGGGGACCGGACGGCCTGGCTGACCGACATTGACGATTGCGGCCCGCTATCCATTGCCGAAGCGGTGTTTTCGTCTTCCTGAACCGGCGGGCGGCGCACCAAGAGCGTCGTCGGTATCATCACGGCGGCAACGATGACCGCGATGATCTGCAGCGCCGTTCTCCAATCGTAGATGGAGACGAGCCATGCCGCCAGCGGCGACATGGTCATCGGCGCCATGCCCATGCCGGCAGAAACCAGGGATACCGCCAGGCTGCGATGGGTATCGAACCAGCCGGTGACGCAGGCCATCATCGGCGCAAAGATCGCCGCGGTCGCCGCGCCGACGAGAAGGCCGAAGACGATCTGAAACTCGATGAGCGATGTCGCCCGGCTTGCCAAAAGCAGGCTCCCGGCAAGAATAACCGACCCGATCAGCACGATCATCCGGGCGCCCAGCCGGTCCGAGAGGCTGCCCCAGGCGATGCTTGCCGCCGCCATGGATAGAAAGCCGATGGTCATCGCGCTGGAGACGCCGGTGACGGACCAGCCGGTATCCTGCGAGATCGGCCGAAGAAACACCGGCAGCGAAAACATGGCGCCGATGGCGATGCAGCCCAACAGGCCGCCCGCCGCGACGATCACCCAGCGATATCGGGAATTGTGCATGTGGTATCTCCTCGTACCTCATCTCGACTGCTGTTCTTCAAGCGGCCCGGCTTGCGCCGGCCCGGACGGAAACTCCACGCAAGGCACACACACCGTCCCCTCGGCACAAGGACGCTTCCGGGCTCGGACATCCGACTCGTCGTCGCACTTTTTTTGCGCGAACAGATTTCTGGAGCACAGCCGGCGTGCGGCATCGGGCTCTCGGAGCGAGAAGCCCTGCATCGCCACACGCCTGTTGTGACCGGCGCTCCCCTTCAGGCAGGCAGCCGTTGGTCGTAGTCTTTCATCAGGCGGTTCCAGCCGTCCCAGAAAGGTTGCGGCTCCGTGCCGTTGGCACGAGCAGCCAGAATGTCGAGATGCATGTGCCAGCCGGCACCGAACATCAGCATGGTGGCGCGGTCGGCAATGCTGCGGTGGGTCACGGTCAACAGCACCCTGTTGCCCACCGTCTCCAGCTCGAAGGAAACGTCACCACTACCGGCCCAGCTTATCGAGAGCTTTCTCGGCGGGTCGAGGTCGGTGATCTGGCTCTGCATCCGATGCTCTTCGGGAAAACCGGCCGGGCGCTCGCCGGGCGGGTTGGTGAGTTCGTCGTTGCGCCAGACGAGTTCGACCGGCGCGCCTACCTTCATCTCCATCTGGCCTGACGCCAACCACTGCTGGCGCAGGTCGCTTTCGGTCAGATAGGCCCAGACTCGCTCGATCGGCCCGGGTAGTAGCCGCGTCATCTTCAACGTGTCCGGTTCACTCAGCACGCCATAGGTGTCCAGGGTCGAAAGGTCGTTCATCTGTCGTCTCCTTTTTGGGTTTGTCGGGCTTGGGTTTGTCGGGCCCGGAAAGGCCGGGCGAGGTTCGATCGGGTCGGCTTTGGTCTGGCCACGGCCGGTCGGGCCGTGGTTTTCCGTTGATGGAGACACGCGCTGGCTCAACGCCCTCTCGAGCCTGTCGAGACGGTCGGTCCAGAAGCGTTCTGGGCATTCGGCAGGTGGTCGGGGTGAAAGACGAACATCATCTCAGGCACCTATAATTCAACCATTTGGTTGAATGTACGCGCGCACTGGCAAATAGTCAACCGTTTGGTTGAATTACGTTTGCGACAGGACGTATGGTTTCCCGAACTTCCCCGTTATTGCGAACAGGTCAGCCGCCGTGGCCTTCAATCAAGGTTGTCGTCCCCGAGATTCCGCGTCCTGAACTGGGATCTTCGTTCAACGCTCCGGAGCGACGAGCCAAGCGCGCGACAAAAGGATGGAAAAGACGGCATGAAGCGCGACGACCGGCCACAGCAGGACGCCGGTCAGCTCACCGGCGACAGCGAGATAGGCAAGATAAAGCGTCACGGCCACATTGTAGGTCAACATGCCGACCAGAGGCGAATGCCGCCAGCAGGCGAGCCCCAATGCGATCAGGGCGATCCCGGCCACGCGAGCAGCCGACGCTCCCGCGCCGGCCAGGGGCTCGCCGAACAACAGTTCCGCCACAAACGACGGGGCGATGAGTAACGCCATCCCCGTGGCCGCCTCGCTGACGGCGGCGAACATCAGGACCGTTTTCATCGAACTCACCAGCATATACCTTTCATTCAACCATGCGCTTCAAGGCTGCCTGAACAGCCTAAGGCTTCGCTGTTGGCTGCTCGCTCAACTTGAAAGTCAACTTGTCGATTTTGCCGGTGAACCTGAAAGGTGGATCGTAGCGATACTCGATCATCGCGACGCCGGAGCGCGTATCCAGGCCAACATCGAAAGATTCGTCTTCCGGAAACGTGATCGGCGTGGTGTGATCCAGCGAATTCCTTACCACTTCCTTGCCATCCACGGTCAAGATACCCGTGCCACCTTGACCCAGCGCTGGGCCGTCCGACTTGAAGTCAAAGACAATGGTGTGCTTGCCGGCATCCAGTGTGGGCCCTTCCCATGTGGTTCGTTTGAGGTCGAGCAGGTTATAGAGGAAGACGACCTTACCGCTCCCGAATCCCAGTTCTCCCTTGCTCAGGAACAGCCCGTAACCGCCGAACCTCCCACCCTCGGTGACGATCATGCCTTCCGCTCCGCCTTCGGGTATCTCGACTTCGGCCGTGATGCTGTAGGACTTGTCCAGTATTTTCGGCGCAGCACTGGCTGGCACACCGCTTAGTTCGCCCGAATAGGTGAATTCCGCCCGTCCCGCCGTCAGGCTCGGACGAGGCGCGTTCCAGCGGGCGAGCGTGGAGTTATCCAGCGGCAAGACGTCGTGTTTTGCTGCCTCCGAATAAAACAGCGCCTGCATTTCCTTAAGCTTGTCTGGCATCTTGGCGGCAAGGTCGTCGAACTGGGTGGGGTCGTCCTTGACGTTGTAGAGCTCCCATTTGTATCCGGAGATCACATCGGGAGGCGTCTTGGCGCTCAGCTCCCACGGCAGGGTCGCTGGCGTCGTCGCCGCCACCCAGCCGTCGTGATAGATGGCGCGATTGCCGAGCATCTCGAAATATTGGGTCTTGCGCGTGGATGGCGCCTCGGCGTTGGCTTTGTCGCAGGTATACATCATGCTCACGCCATCGAAGGGGCGCTGCTGGATGCCGTTGATCGTGTCCGGCGCTGTGATACCGGTCGCCTCAAGGATCGTCGGCACGATGTCGATGAAATGGTGGAACTGCCGGCGGATACCTCCCGCGTCAACAATGTGGCCCGGCCACGACATCGCCATGCCCTGAGCCGTTCCGCCGAAGTGCGACGGCACCTGCTTCATCCATTTGAACGGCGTGCCCATCGCCCACGCCCAACCAGCGGAGAAATGCGGGAACGTGCGGTCCGACCCCCAGAATTCGTACCAGAGATACTGGTCTTTCACCGGGACCGGAACGCCGTTGAACGTCGTGAACTCGTTCGGCGTGCCGTTGACCATGCCTTCGGCGCTCGCACCGTTGTCGCCGCTGATGTAGATGATCAGCGTGTTGTCGCGTTCGCCCAGATCGTCGACCGCCTGGATGACCCTGCCGATCTCATTGTCGGTATAGGCGAGATAGGCTCCATAAACGTCCGCTTGCTTGATGAAGAGCTTCTTCTGCTCAAGATTGAGGGTATCCCATTCCGGCAGTTCCTTCGGCCAAGGCGTCAGCTTGGCATTTTCGGGCATGATGCCCAGCCGTTTCTGGTTGGCAAAGATGGTCTCGCGAAGCTTGTTCCAGCCCTCGTCGAAGAGATGCATATCGCCGATCTTCTTAATCCATTCCGGCGTGGGATGGTGCGGCGCGTGGGTGCCGCCGGGCACGTAGTAGACGAGGAACGGCTTGTCTGGCGCGATCTCCTTCAACTGCGTCATGTACTGTATGGCATCGTCGGCCATTGCCGTGGTCAGGTTCCAATCGGGCTTGCCCTCGAACGGGTAGATGGCCGTGGTGTTGCGGAACAGGTTCGGTTGCCACTGGCTCGCGTCGCCCCCGACGAAGCCGTAGAAATATTCGAAGCCCATTCCGCTCGGCCATTGGTCGAACGGGCCCGCCTGGCTTGACTGATAGAAGGGCGTGTTGTGGTTCTTGCCGAACCACGAGGTGGCATAGCCATGGTCCCTGAGAATGGTGCCGATGGTGCCGTTCTCCTTGCGGATGATCGAGTTATAGCCAGGATATCCCGTTGCCATCTCACCAACGACACCGAAGCCGGCGACGTGATGGTTGCGGCCGGTAATCAATGCCGCTCGTGAAGGCGAGCACAGCGATGTGGAGTGGAAGTTCGTGAAACGCAGGCCCTCGTTGGCGATGCGATCGAGAGCAGGCGTCGGGACGACGCCACCAAAGGTGCCGGGCGCACCGAAGCCCACATCGTCCGTCATGATAAGCAGCACGTTGGGAGCGCCCTGCGGCGGCGCGATGCGCGGGGCCCACCAGGGCTGCGACTCCGAGGCCTTTTGATTGATCACGCCGCCGAAGCGCGGATCGGCTTGGGGAAGCTGCTTGCCGTCAATCGTGATCGTGGCGTCCGGAGAACCCGGGAGACCTTTGACCTCCTGCGCCAACCCGGGGATGCAACTCATGGCGAGAAAACCTGCGCCCGCAAGCATGCTGTGACAAATTTTCATGAGGAAAATCTCCCGTGGCTCAGGCACACTTTGAATTCATTATATTAGAGTACGCGCATAAATTGATGCGAGCAATGCACCAGCCATGCGTCGCTGGCAGCGTTCGCGCCTGATCGGCGCAGCCAATGCCGAAACCACTTGTTAAATCCCCCGCGCTAACATGAAGGACCGTTGTGCCGGGGTTGTGCGTTGCTGAACAATGATCTTCATTCCTCGATGCGTGCCGGAGAGCAGGATCGCCGCGACGGCTTGAAGCCCGGCAATCGCTTCCTCGGCCGCGTCGTCGCGTGCAGCGGTTCGCGCGCAACCATTGCTGCCGTCGCGGAAAAGGGCGAAACCTCGCTGACGGAACTCTGGTCGGTCGGCCGGCTGATCTCGATCACGGTCGGAAGAAACCGTGTGGTTGCCCTCGTCTATTCCATGCAGACGGCCAGCAGCGAATGGGGCGAAGACACCGACAACACCTTCCGCATCGAGGTCGAGCTGATGGGAGAAGTCCATGTCGGCCCCGGAGGCCGTGAGGAGTTTTCCGCCGGCATCAGCGTGTATCCCTACCTTGGTGCGGTCGCCCATCGCATTCGCACCGCCGATCTCGCCCGCATCTACGATTCCGGCCAGGACGATTGCTGCATCATCGGCAAGCTGACCCAGGACGAAAGCCTCGACGCGACGATCCATGTGCCGTCGATGCTGGCCAAGCATTTCGCCATCGTCGGCACCACGGGTGTCGGCAAGTCGACCGCCGTGACGCTGCTGCTCAACAAGGCGATTGCCGCCGATCCGAAACTGCGCGTGCTGATCCTCGACCCGCACAACGAATTTGCCGCCGCCTTCCCGGAACTTGCTGTCGTCATCGACCCCGATACGCTTGACCTGCCGTTCTGGTTCTTCCGGCTGGAGGAGTTCGCCGAGGTCATTTTCCGTGGCCGTCCCGCCATCCCCGAAGAACTCGACATCCTGCGCGACGTCATTCCCGACGCCAAGAAAGCCTTCAAGGGCAGCGCCGAGTCCGGCCTCGTGCGCCGCCAGACGGAAAAGAGCTCGATTACCGCCGATACCCCCGTGCCCTATCGCATCGCCGACCTCTTGGCGCTGATCGACGAGCGCATTGGCCGGCTCGAAGGGCGAAACGACAAGCCGCATCTGCGTTCGCTCAAGGTCAGGATCGTCTCGGCGATCAACGACCCGCGCTACCACTTCATGTTCTCGTCGAACACGATCTCCGACACGATCCAGGACACGATCGCCAAGGTCTTCCGCATTCCCGGCGAGGGCCGGCCGATCGCCACCTTCCAACTCGCAGGCATCCCGTCGGAAGTCGTCAATTCCGTCGCCTCGGTGCTTTGCCGCATGGCGTTCGAAATCGGCCTTTGGAGCAGTGGCGGCATCCACATGCTGGTCGTGTGCGAAGAGGCACACCGCTATGTGCCCGCCGACCCGTCGCTCGGCTTCCTGCCGACGCGCCAGGCGATCGCCCGCATCGCCAAGGAAGGCCGAAAATACGGGGTCTCGCTCGGCATCATCACCCAGCGTCCGGGCGAACTCGACCCGACGATCCTGTCGCAGTGCTCGACGGTCTTTGCCATGCGGCTCGCCAACGACCGCGACCAGGAGATCATCCGCTCGGCCATTCCCAACTCGTCGATCTCGACCACCAGTTTCATCTCATCGATTGGCAACGGCGAAGCCATCGCCTTCGGCGAGGCGGTCGCCGTGCCCATGCGAATGCGCTTTACCCGCGTCAACGAGGAGCGGCTGCCCCGCGCCCACGGGATTATCGACCGGGTCGACGAGGACGCGCCGCCGACCGTCGACATCCGCTCGATCGTCAACCGCATGCGGGCGATCACCGGCCCGAACATCTCGAATTTCCAGCAGAGCTATCTGGCGGCCGCCACCACCGACGAGCAGGACGAGCGGCTCTGGGCCGCAGAACTGGGCCCCGAGACCCGCGACGAACCGGCGCCTGCCGGCTTCGACGACGATGACGTAGCGGAGATCGAGCCCTATCGCCCCGACATGCTGCCCCGCGCGCCCGAGCCCGGCAATCCGCAGCTCGAGCGTTTCAACCAGATCCGCCAGCAGCTTCTGACCGAGACACCGGAGCCGGCGGCCGGCTATCGCCCGCCGCCACCGACTGAAGCCTATCCTGTCCGCCCCGCCACCGAACCGCGACGCGAAGGCTCGCTGCGCGACAGCCTGCTCAAGCGGCCGCTCGGCAGCATCATCCGCAAACCCTGAGACGCGCAGGTGCGCCTCGGCAGGCTTCGGCTCGCGCCGGCCCCTCAAGGCGTTTTCACCCTCCCCACCGGACATCAGCAGATCGGACAGACTTGTGCGCCCCCGCCGCGTGCGGCAAAAGTGCGCCCGCGTTCGCGCCAGCAAAGGCACGGGCGCGTCAAAGGAGCGGGAACCGCAGGGCCGACCTGGCCGTTCTCCAGTACGGGGCCAAGCCGACATCAAAACAGCGCCGCGGCGTGCGGCCAAAACATTCGACGCAGGAGGCAGACATGGTAGCAGCCGTCACCCCTTTCCTGATGTTCCAAGGCAGCAACAGGGCCGAGACCGCGATGGCGCTCTACGTCTCGCTGTTTCCCGATGCCGAGATCCTGTCGATCGAGCGCTATGGCCCTGGCGAACAGGGTGCCGAAGGCAGCGTCAAGGTGGCAGCCTTCCGCCTTGGCGGCCAGACGGTGAAATGCATCGACAGCCCGGTCAGCCACGCCTTCGATTTCACCCCGTCCTTCTCCTTTTTCATCGATTGCGACAGCGAGGAAGAACTCACTCGTCTTTCCACCGCTCTTGCTGAGGACGGCAAGATACTGATGCCACCGGAGGATTACGGCTTCAGCCGGCGTTTCACCTGGGTCAACGATCGCTTCGGCGTTTCCTGGCAGATCAACCTGCCCTGAACAGCTGGGTCCTTTGCCTGCGTGCGAGCTCACAAGAGCTTGGGCGGCAGCAGATACAGCGTCATGGCGAAGATCACATAGACCATGAGCATCAGCACGCCTACGAACCACGCGGCCCGGCCGCTGGTCGTGACGATGAAGGCCGTCATGGTGGAGAGCAGCACCATGGTGACCGCACCCGGCCAGAACTGCAGGTCCATCGGCGTCGGCCCGATAACGTAGCTCAAAAGCACGAGAACGGGAGCAACGAAAAGGGCAATCTGGGCAGCACTACCGAGCGCAATGCCGACGCTCAGGTCCAGCCGGTTTTTGCGAGCGCCGGAAAATGCCGACGCCATTTCGGCCGCCGCCCCCACCAGTGCCACGACGATAAACCCGACGAATGCCGGCGTCATTCCGAACGTCTCGGCCGCCTGCTGCACCGATTCCACGAAGACTTCGCTGACTAGGGCGACCATGACCGTCACGGCGGCCAACGTCGCAAGCGCAACACTCAACGGCCAGGGAGCATCGTCCGAGGTGGCAGCATGCTCGACGCTGCCGAAGAATTCGCGATGGCTTTTCAGGGAGAAGAACAAGCCCAACCCGTATGCGATGATCAGAACGATCGCCAGACCGAAGCTCAACTCCTGCATGAAGTCCGGTGCCGCTGCGAGACTATCGGCCTCGGCCATTGCCGACGGAACGATAAGGGCGATCGTTGCCAGGAAAAGCATGCTCGTCTGCAGGCGGGCGCCGACGCGATTGTAGTCCTGAACGTGGTATTTCAGGCCGCCGAGCAGGAATGAAGCGCCCAGCATGAAAAGCGTGTTGCAGACGATGGCGCCGGCCAATGAGGCCTTCACCAGCGTGTACTGACCAAGCCGCAAGGCGGCCAGCGCAATGATAAGCTCGGTCAGATTGCCGAGTGTTGCGTTGAGAAGGCTGCCGACCGTGTCGCCCGTCCTGGCGGCGACGGCTTCGGTGGCATGGCTCAACAAAGTTGCCAACGGAATGATCGCCAAGACCGAAAGCAGGAAAAGCAGCGTGTGCGCATCGGGTGCGGCACTATGCGCCACCAGCACCAACGGCCCCAGGACCAGGAGCCAGAGGAGCGGAGTGTGCCGAATTTCGTGCCAAAGCTGGCTCATGAGCCCCCCAAATGCATCGAGGCTTCTCGACCGGAATGCGGCCGGCGACAGCAAACAAGGCTCAGTCTGGCGAATCTCGCCCGTTGCTATCATCGGCCGTAGTCCTCAGCGCCTGGACACTGACGGCTGCCACGAGGCCGGTGAGCACAATCCCCGTAAGACCGATAAGCAAGGCCAGCACGCGCGAAGACAAGTGGCTCGGCACCAGATCGCCGTAGCCGATGGTAAGACCGGTCACGAAGGTGAAATACAGCGTGTCCATCATCCGCCATTCCTCTATTCGCCCGATCAACAGGCCGCACCCGAGCATGATGCCAAGCATGCCGGACAGGATTGGCCAGACAACGCCAAGCTGGCGATAGAACTCGATGAAGAAGATCCGTCTTGTGCGCTTAGTACCCATCGGACCCTGCCCGAGAAACGAAAGCCGCCATCCCCATGATGGCCGCCTGAAAGACATTTCCAGATAATGCCGACGACCAGATTACCCCTGCAGTCCAGATTACAATTTAGGGTGATCTAATGTGGAGAAATGTCAACTCTGTAACGGTAACGAGGTAGGTCGGCTGCCATCGAGCGGATTTTGCGGTTCCCCGACATGGATCCGAAGCTGCGGGCGATGTTCCAGAAAGTGACCAAAGGCGCTCTGTCAGGCAAAGCGGGTGAAAAAGCCGTGGAAGAGTTCAAGATCAACGGCCAGTACGTCGATACGCCGACGATCAACGGTGCACCGGGTGTTGTCGGTATTCCGTTCTTCGACAGCTACGTCGAGAAGGCCGCCGTTGGCTTCCTCGACGACGCATCCAAATCCGACAAGCCATTCTTTATCAGCGTCAACTTCATGAAGGTGCACCAGCCGAACCTGCCTGCACCGGAGTTCGAGCATAAGTCGATGTCGAAATCGAAGTATGCCGACAGCATCGTGGAACTGGACACCCGCATTGGCCGCATCATGGACAAACTCCATGAAACCGGCTTGGACAGAAATACCCTCGTGTTCTACACCACCGATAACGGCGCCTGGCAGGACGTGTACCCCGACGCCGGTTACACGCCATTCCGCGGCACCAAAGGTACCGTTCGCGAAGGCGGCAATCGCGTTCCCGCCATCGCTGTCTGGCCGGGCAAGGTCAAGCCAAACAGCAAGAACCACGATATCGTCGGCGGGCTTGATCTGATGGCGACTTTCGCCTCCGTCGCCGGCGTCGCCCTGCCGGATAAGGACCGCGAGGGCCAGCCGACCATCTTCGACAGCTATGACATGTCGCCGATCCTGCTCGGTACGGGCAAGTCGGAACGCACGTCCTGGTTCTACTTCACCGAGAACGAACTTTCGCCCGGCGCTGCCCGCGTCGGCAATTACAAGGCGGTGTTCAATTTGCGCGGCGACGACGGTCAGTCGACGGGAGGACTGGCGGTCGATTCGAACCTTGGCTGGAAGGGCGCATCCAAATATGTCGCAACGGTCCCGCAGGTCTTCGATCTTTGGCAGGACCCGCAGGAGCGCTACGACATCTTCATGAACAACTACACGGAGCGCACCTGGACGATGGTCACCATCGGCGACGCGATCAAACAGCTGATGGAAACCTATGTAAAGTATCCGCCGCGCAAGCTGCAGAGCGCGAGCTACTCCGGTCCGATCGAGATCTCGAAATACCAACAATTCCAGTGGCTACGCGATGAGTTGTCAAAGGACGGTTTTAGTATCCCGATGCCAACAGGCAACTGATCACCTATCCCGAAGGTGGTCGCCCGCATAGCCGCGCCGTCGACCGCGGCGCGTCTTGACGACGACACTTCCGCACCAAACGACAAAGCCGCCGAGAATGGCGGCTTTGTCCTGCAAGTCTGAATTTTACACATCGTTATCCGGTGGTGCGATCGCCCGCCGGAACTCAAATAGCCTCGGCAGCATTCTCGATGCGCTGCCAGCTGTCGTCGAGCTGGTTGCGAAACCAGGTCATCTGCCGCTTGGCATATTGCCGGGTTGCGGCGGCGCCGGTCTCGATCACCTCGGCCTCATCGATCTCGCCGCGCAGGAGCGCGGCAATCTGGCTGACGCCGATCGCCTTCATCACGGGCATGGCCGGATCGAGGTTCAGCGCCAAGAGCGCACGCACCTCGTCGATCGCCCCACCGGAGAGCATCATACCGAAGCGGCGGTTGATGCGATCGTGCAGCACCTTGCGATCCGGCAGCACGACAAGCTTTCGCGCCCGTTGCGGATCGATGATCTCAGGGCCGCTCTTCTGCTGGTAGAGGCGGATCGACTGGCCGGTCGCCTCCACCACTTCGAGCGCGCGCACGATACGCTGGCCGTCGCCGGGCTTCAGCGTCTCTGCCGTCTGCGGGTCGCGCGCGGCAAGCTCGGCATGCAGCCCATCCGGCCCCTCTTGCATCAGCCGCTCGCGCAGCCGCTCGCGAATGGCGGCCGGAATTTCGGGCATGTCGGCAAGCCCGCCGGTCAACGCCTTGAAGTAGAGCCCGGTGCCGCCGACGAAGACCGGCAACCGGCCGGTCTTGCGCAGCGTGGCGACGAGCGCTTGCGCCTCGCGCAGCCACGCCCCGGTCGAATAGGCCTGACCGGCAGGCATATGGCCGTAGAGACGGTGTTCGACGCCACCCATATCGGCCTCGTCAGGGCGCGCGGTCAGCACCCGCAAAGTGTCATAGACCTGCATGCTGTCGGCGTTGATGACCACGCCGTCATGCCGGCGCGCCAATTCGACCGCAAGCGCGGACTTGCCGCTGGCGGTCGGCCCGGTTATCAGGATCGCGTCCGTATCGGTTTCAAGGTTGTTGTCCATGGCTCTCGTTGCCACGCTTATCGCCAATCCGTCAAATCCTGTTCTGACGCCAGCGCTCGCGGAAGCCGCCGCTGACGCCGTTAGGGCATCCGGTCTCTACTGGCTCGCCGACGGCGTCGCCTGCGACCTGGCGCTCACCGACGGCACGGACCCCTTTGCCGCCGAGGCGGCGCTGCGCGGCGCGCTGAACGGAACGCCTGTCGATGTCGCCGTCCAGGACGCCGACACCAGGCGCAAGAAGCTTCTGATCGCCGACATGGACTCCACCATGATCGGCCAGGAATGCATCGACGAACTTGCCGCCGAAGTCGGCCTCAAGGACAAGGTTGCCGCCATCACCGCCCGCGCCATGAACGGCGAGATCGCCTTCGAGCCGGCGCTGATCGAGCGCGTCGCGCTGCTGAAGGGCCTGCCTTCGAGCGTCGTAGGCGATGTCATCGCCAGGCGCATCACGCTGACGCCGGGCGGCCCTGAGCTGATCGCCACGATGAAGGCGAAGGGCTACTACACCGCCCTCATCTCCGGCGGCTTCACCGTGTTTACCGGCCCGGTCGCCGACATGCTCGGCTTCCAGGAAAACCGCGCCAATACGCTGATCGAGAAGGACGGCACGCTGACCGGCGAGGTCGCCGAACCGATCCTCGGCAAACAGGCCAAGGTCGATGCGCTCATCGACATTGCCGGCCGCCTCGGCATTTCGACCGACGAGGCGCTTGCCGTCGGCGACGGCGCCAACGATCTCGGCATGCTGCAGCTCGCCGGCACCGGCGTTGCGCTGCACGCCAAGCCCGTGGTCGCCGAACAGGCGAAGGTCCGCATCGACCATGGCGACCTCACGGCCCTTCTCTATCTGCAGGGCTATCGAAAGACCGATTTCGTCAGATGATCGTTTCCGAGACCGAACGCCTGCGCATCCGCGCCTGGAAGGAGGCCGACCGCGATCTCTTCTTCGAGATCAACAATGATGCCGAGGTGATGGCGTTCTTCCCCCATCGCCGCAACCGGGAGGAAACCGACGCGCTGTTCGACCGCGTCGGCCAGGGCATCGCCGAAACGGGGCTCGGCTTCTTCGCTGTCGCGCTGAAAAAAGACGACCGGCCGATCGGCTTCTGCGGCCTCGCCTATACCGACCTCGAGCCCCACCTGCCGAAAGGCACCGTCGAGATCGGCTGGCGGCTCGCCGCCCCCTTCTGGGGCAAGGGCTATATCACCGAGGCAGCGTCCGACCTCCTGCGCTACGGCTTCGACGAAAAAGGCCTTCGCGAAATCGTCTCCTTCGCCGTCCCCGACAACACCCGCTCGACGGCGGTGATGGCGCGCCTTGGAATGCACCGCGACCCCGCACGCGACTTCAACCACCCGCGCATCCCCGCCGACAAACCGCAGCTCGTTCGCCACGTGCTCTACGCAATCACCCGGGCGGAATGGCAGGCACAGCGGGCGAAGGACGTGGCGTGAAAGCGCCGCGGCGCCGGTAAACGGCGGCTTGCGGGTTCATCCGTCAGCCGCTTGCAGTTCATGACGCTGCGCTTGCCCCTCACTGTCCTGCCGGACATCTCTCCCCGCCAGCGGGGAGAGATGCGCAAGCCGAACCCTCTTCGCCAATCCCCAACGTTTGCGCGTTGTCAGTCCGGTCACATCCGAGCCTGCTCCCCGCAGGCGGCGAGAAGGTGCCAGCAGGCGGATGAGGGGCGACCCACCCGGAACATCTCGCAACGCCATCCGAGACGTCACCCCCCGCGCCCTGCCCCCGGATAACTCCGTTCGACCCAAGTGACGAACGCCTGCGCCGCCTCTGACAAAGCGTCGAACCGCCGCGCCACGAGAAAGAAGGCGCCATAGGGCACCGAGACATCGAACGGCTGCAGCAGGCGCCCGGCCGCAAGCTCGTCGCGCACATGGTCGCGATCGACCAACCCGACGCCGTTGCCGCGCAACGCCGCCTGCAGCACCATGGCGCCATCGGTAAAGATCGCGCCCCGCTCGATGCGAACCGGTCCCGCCCCGGCAGCAGTGAACCATTGCTGCCATGCTTCGCGATTGTCCTCGTGCAGGAGCGCATGCTGCATGAGATCGACAGGCATCAACAAGGGCCTGCCGGACCGGGCAAGCTCCGGCGCGATCACCGGGATCATCTCCACCTGCGCAAGCCGTCGCGCCTCGACGCGCGGCCAGGAGGAGAGCTTCAAGCTGTGACGCATGGCGATATCAGCGTCCCCGCTGCGAAACTCCACAAGCCGCGGGTCGGCGTCGATCAACAGGTCGATCTCGGGATGCTCGCTCTGGAACTCCGCCAGATGCGGAACCAGCCAGCAGCCGGTAAGGGACGGTTCGGCACTGACCCTCAGCGTATGGCCAGGCTTGTGCCCGGAGAGCGCCTCCAGGCTGTCTCCCACCATGTCGAAGGCGGAGGTCAGCACCGAAAGCAGCGACCGGCCCTCGACCGTCAGGCTGACGCTGCGGTGGCGCCGCTCAAACAGCGGCCGGCCGATGAGGTTTTCCAGCTCGCGGATCTGTCGGCTGATTGCGGCTTGGGAAACGAAAAGCTCGCCGGCAGCCAGCGTGAAGCTTTCGAGCCGGCCCGCAGCCTCGAAACTCCGCAACGCTGTCAGGGGCAGACGGCCGCGCTTCATGCATAACCTCAAGTCATCCGAAGACAACTGTAAACTCGTTTGAGCCTTTGCGACAAGTGCGTTGAAATGAGGAACCAGAAAGGAGGATCCGGCCATGTACGCCATCCTCGAGACCCTGATCGACGCGCTGCGCCTGATGACCTTTCAGCCCCTGCGGCACGACATACACCGCACCCGACCGGAACGGACCGCCAGCCACGGCGTGCCCTGCGCCAAAGACTGAGGGGGGGGCCGCCGCACCGCTTTCCCCAACGGCGCTGCAGGCGGTACCTCCAAGACAGCGGCCACCGCCCGTCACCACAGTGCCGGACGTAAGACAGGACCTACCAAACATGCAGCAATTCAAAGTGCGACAGCGACCTTTGCGCGTCCAATAAGACGCGCGACGCTGTAGATCGCCCGAAGCGCCACCGCATAATACTGAGCTTCGACCGCTGCCGGTTCAAGGAAGACACCGCCTTGAATCGAAATCTCAGGGATCGGAATCAAGCCGGGAGAGAACGGCGCGATCATCCTGAAAGGATTCAGGAAAAGGCCATCGCGCCACGCCGTCCTATTCCATGCGCACGGTGACGAAGCGCAATTCGCCGGTCTTGTTGGAAAGCATCAGCAGCGCATTGCGCCGGCCGTCGGACTTCAGCTCTTCAACGCGCTCGGAGACGTCGTCAGGCGTATCCATCGCTTCCTGGCCGACCTCGACGATAACGTCACCCGGCTCCACCCGCCGCTCGGCGGCGGCAGAGCCTGCCTGGACCTCGGCGATCACCACGCCTTCGACATCGTCGGCAATGCCGAACTTCTTGCGGCTTTCGGCATTGAGCGTGGTCAGCTTCATGCCGAGCACCGTGTCGGTGGCGGGCAGCTCGGCTGCCGGCGGCTGATCCGTCTTCTTGTCCTCGCCGCCTTCTTCATTGGTGGTTACCGCGGCATTGGCGATGCCCTCGCCATCCTCGAGCCGTCCGAGCGTGACCTTGACCGTCTGCTCCTTGCCGTCGCGGATGATCACCACGTCGACGGCCTTGCCGACGGCACTTTCGGCGACCGCCCGCGGCAGGTCGCGCATCTCGGAGACGTCCTTGCCATCGAACTTGATGATGACGTCGCCGGCCTTGATCTCGCCCTTGGCGATCGGCCCGCCCTCGATAATGCCCGAGACCAGAGCGCCGCGCGGCGAGGCCATCTTCAGGCTTTCAGCGATATCGTCCGTCACCGGCTGGATGCGCACGCCAAGCCAGCCGCGCCGCGTCTCGCCGAAATCCTTCAGCTGCAGCACGACATTGGCGGCAAGCTCGGTCGGAACCGAGAAGCCGATACCGATCGAGCCGCCCGTCGGCGAAATGATCGCCGTGTTGATGCCGATCACCTCGCCCTGCATGTTGAACAGCGGGCCGCCCGAGTTGCCGCGGTTGATGGCGGCGTCCGTTTGGATGAAATTGTCGTAGGGGCCGGCATTGATGTTCCGGCCGCGCGCCGAGATGATGCCGACGGAGACAGAGCCGCCAAAGCCGAACGGGTTGCCGATCGCCATGACCCAATCGCCGATCCGCATCTTGCGGGAATCGCCGAAGGGTACTGCCTTCAGCGGCGTCTTCGGCTCGACCTTGAGCACCGCGAGGTCGGTCTTGGTATCCTTGCCGACGAGCTTGGCCTTCAGCTTGCTGCCATTGGCGAAGATCACTTCGATATCGTCGGCACCCTCGATCACGTGATTGTTGGTGACGATGACGCCGGCGGGATCGATGACGAAGCCGGAGCCGAGCGAATTGACGGTGCGCTGGCGGTTGCCGCCCTTGTCGCCCTGCCCCTTGAAGAACTCGTCGAAGAAGTCCTGATAGGGCGAGCCCTCCGGCACCTGCGGCGTCGGCGCATCGTCGTCGTTCTTGACGCGCTGGGACGTCGAAATGTTCACGACCGCATCAAGCAGGCCGGCCGCAAGGTCGGCGACGGATGCGGGGCCATTGCTCGGCGGGCGAACGGCGGCCGTCTGCGCCATGGCCGCATTGGACAGAAGCAGCGTGGCGGCCAGCGCCAGAGCGCCGAAGGATTTCGATCGAGTGGACAATTCGCGGAGCTCCTCACATTGTCTCGGCGGTGCGGCGCCCTTGAAGGTAGCCGCGTCATGCGATGCTCTGCAGCCCCATGCGCCCGACAAAGAGCAAGGGTCGCTGCAGCGACTTTGATTTGCCGCATAATTTATCCCACGATCGATCCCGATCGGAAGACTTATGCAGCCGGTGACAGAGACGCGATCCGGGGATCACGTTGCACCCGATCTTCCAGTGAAGATACGGCGGAATTCAGAAGCGTCCAGACACGATTTTCTGATCCGCTCGAAAGTGCGGATACGGAGCCTACAGCGCCGCGCGTCAAATATGACGCGCTAAGGACGCTGTAGCACTTCAGGCTCACTGCATAATTTCTCCTTAAATCGAATCCGATTTAAGGAATTATGCAGTAGATCAGATGGTGATCTCGTGCCCGTGCTCTTTCAGCGCCTGCACCGCTTTGTCGAGATCGGAGCCCGGCACGAAGATATAGTCGGTGCTGAAGGTCGAATTGGCAAAGACGCCGATGCCCGCGGCCGACAGCGGCCTGAGCACGGAAGAAAGCACGCCGGGCACGTCGACGCTGAAATGCTGTTCGATACGGAAGCAGCGCCAGCCGAGCGAACTCTGGGTGCTGGAAGGGACGCGCGCGGCGCGACAGACGAGGGTCATTTCCTCTCGCGAGCTGGACACGGTCCAGAAACCCGGCCCCGGCAGCCATTCCGGCATCTGGGAACCGACATTGAGACGGGTGATCGCATATTCGGCATCGACCAGCCGGATCAGCAGTTTATGTGGCATTCGCATTATCCTCGAAGCAACCAGACAAGTCCGACACCGGCGGCAACGGAAAATACCCCGGCCAGTCGAAGCTGATGCTCCGGGACATACGGCAAACGCTTCGCCAATTCCACTAAAACCAAAGGGGCCAGTGCGTACACCAGCCCCTCGATGATCAGGAAAAAAGCAATCCCGGTCAGAAAGTCGGACATTGTCCGCTTAGTTCCCGGTCGCCGGTTGCGTCTCTGTCGCAGCCGGTGCTTTGCCTTCCGAGTCATTGAAATAACGGAAGAACTCCGAATGCGGCGACAGCACGAGCGTCGTGTCCGAGCTACCGATGGACTCCGTATAGGCGGTCATCGAACGGTAGAATTCGAAGAACTTCGGATCGCGCGCAAATGCGTCGGCAAAGGTCTTCGTCCGTTCGGCTTCGCCTTCACCGCGCAGGATTTCCGATTCGCGCTGGGCGTCGGCGACGATCTCGACGACCTGACGGTCGGCGATGGCGCGGCGACGCTGGCCGGCTTCGTTACCGCGGGCACGGATCAGTTCGGCTTCCGCCAGACGCTCGGCCTTCATGCGGTCGAAGGTCTGCTGCGAGACTTCCTGCGTAAGGTCTGTGCGACGGATGCGAACGTCCTCGATGTTGAGGCCGAGCGATTCGGCATCGGTTTTGAGGTCGGCGCGAACTTCGCGCATCATCGATGCACGCTCGTCGGACAGCGCTGCCTCGAAGCCACGCAGACCGTAGACGCGACGCAGCGATGCGTCGAGACGGGTGCGCAGACGTGCCTCGGCAGAATCGCGGTCGCCCGAAACGGTTTCGCGGAAGCGACGGGGATCGGCGATCTTGTAGATGACGAAGGCGTCGACTTCATAGAACTTGCCGCCCGAAACCTGGACGCGGATGTTGTCGAGATCGAAGCGCAGGGCCTGGTCTTCGACATACTGCACGCGATCGGCATCCATGAAGGCGAAGGGCAGCTTGAAGTAGAGGCCCGGCTGGGTCTTGACGTCCTGGATCTGACCGAAGCGAACGACGATCGCCTGCTGGCGTTCGTTGACCACGAAGATCGACGAATAGAGACCGACCAGGACGACGGCGAGCAGGATCAGGATGATTGAAGTACGATTGTTGATCACTGTGCGCCTCCCGACTGTGCCGGCCGACCGATTTCATTCAGCGGCAGATAGGGCACGACGCCCTGCCCGTTCTTCTCGTCGATGATGACCTTCTTCGACTTGCCGAGAACGCCTTGCATCGTTTCGAGATAGAGACGCTTGCGGGTTACATCAGGCGCCTTTGAATATTCGTCATAAACAGAGATGAAGCGCTGGGCCTCACCTTGCGCTTCCTTGACGACGCGGCCCTTGTAGGCGGCTGCCTCTTCGCGGATCTGCGCGCCCTGACCGCGGGCCTTGCCGAGGATCTGGTTGGCGTACTGGTTGGCTTCTTCGACGAAGCGGTCTTCGTCCTGCTCGGCACGCTGCACTTCGTCGAACGCATCGGCGACTTCGCGCGGCGGGGCCGCATCCTCGATCGCCACGGTGTTGACGGAAACGCCGGCGCCGTAGCTGTCCATCGTTGCCTGGATCGTGCTCTTCACGTCGGCGGCGATCGCCTGACGGTTATCGCGGAAAATGTCCTGGGCCGGACGACGGCCGACCACTTCGCGCATCGCGCTTTCGGCGACCTGCTGCAGCGTGTCAGCCGGATTTTCGACGTTGAAGAGGTAGGCCTTCGGATCCGTGACCGAGAACAGCACCGAGAACTGAACGTTGACGATGTTCTGGTCGCCGGTGAGCATCAGGCCGGCATTGGACTGACCGCTGTTGCGGCCGCCGATGTTCTGCTGCTGCTCGGTGATCTTGACGAACTCGACGGTTTCGAGCGGCCAGAAGTGATAGTGCAGGCCCGGCATCGAGATCTCGTCCTTCGGCTTGCCGAAGCGCATTTCGACGCCGCGTTCATCCGGCTGGACGGTGTAGATCGAGTTGATCAGGATGAAGCCGACGATCAGCAGGCCGACGATGGCGAAGATGCCGCCGTTGAAACCGCCGGGAACGACGTTCTTCAGCTGATCCTGGCCACGGCGAATGATCTCTTCGAGATCCGGCGGTCCGCCCTTGCCGCCGCCACGCGGCCGGTTCGGCCCCTGGCCCCATGGCCCCTGATTGCCTCCGCCGCCGCCGCCGCCCCAAGGGCCGCCGCCGCCATTCTGATTGCTCCAGGGCATCAAAACCTCTCTTTTGAATACTGCTCACGCTGAACTGCCGCGCGAATGCACGGACGTCCACGATGTGAACCCGTTATAGGTATGACATGCACCGCTTTCAACGCGATACGCCAGAGTTCACCGTAAATGGTTCAAAATAGTTGACGAATGGCCCATTACGCGCGGCGCGCCAAACATGACGCGCCAAGGACAGCGCTTCAAACTCGCTGCATAACTTTCTCCTTAGATCGATGCCGATTTTAGGAGGCATGCATTAGCGCGTGGCCCGGCGCCGCCACGTCACGAAATGCATGGCATGGCTGTCTTTCTCGCCCTGCGGCAGGTCCTCTTCGAACACCTTGTCGAAAACGTCAGGGTCGATATCCGGAAAGCGAGTATCGCCTTCGACTTCCGCCTGAACCTCTGTGATGTGCAGGATATCGGCGACGCCGATCGATTGCCGGTAGATCTCGCCGCCGCCAATAACGCAGATCTCGTCTGCCCCTGATGCCGACGCTTCGCGCCGCGCTGCGCCCAGCGCCTCCTCCAGCGAATGCGCGACGGTCGCGCCCTCAGCAGTAAAATCTGCGCTGCGGCTGATGACGATGTTCGCTCGGCCGGGCAGCGGACGTCCGATCGAGGCCCAGGTCTTGCGCCCCATGATCACGGGCTTGCCGATCGTCAGCGCCTTGAAGCGCTTGAGATCGGTGGAAAGCCGCCACGGCAGATCGCCGTCGCGGCCGATGACGCCGTTGGCGGCAACCGCGACGACGATGGAGATTTTCGGCTCGTTGGTGCTGGTATCAGTCATGGAACCCATTCGGTTTGCTGTCGATTTCACTTGCCCTGACATAGGCTGCCCGGTCCGTGACCACCCGGATATAGCGGTCGACGACCTCACTCTCGGGCAGGATCTTGCGCATCCATTGCAGTGCGCTGGCCAAAAGCAGGTCGGCGGCGCTCATCGTCGCGCCGAGCAGATAGGTCTGTCGGTTGAGCACGTCGATCACATGGGCGCACATTTCGCTGTAGAGCCGCGCCTGCGCCGGATTGTTGATCGTCGCGCCGGTGATGTGGGCCAGCGCCGTCGGCTCGATCACGCCGGCATAATAGGCAAGCCAGGAGAGATAGGCGCCGCGCTCGGGATGGCCGGGCGCCCGGCCGAGACTGCATTCGGGGTGAAGGTCGGTGAGATATTGTACCACGGCCGCCGATTCCCAGATCAGCGCACCCTTGTGCAAGAGCGCCGGCACCTGCTTGTGCGGATGCGGATTGTTGTCGTCGGGTGCGCCGGTGCCATCCCAGCGGCGGATCGAGACATAGCGGATCTCGTATTCCGCGCCGATCTCCTCGAGCAGCCAGACGATACGCGACGAGCGCGACAAGGGTGCGTGGACGAGCGTCAGCATCGAAACCTCCCGACAGCGCCTCGCCGAACATGATGCGCAAAGGCCGCTGTAACATCTGAACTCCGTAAGAAACGGCAAACCCTCCCGGTCTGCCGCCGTTACGCGAATGCCCGTATCGACCGCCTGCCCGCACCCCCGAGGCGACGACGCCTCAGACGGCGATCGGCGCCTTGATGGTTGAATCAGCTTCGTAGCCGACCAGGGTAAAGTCTTCAAAACGGAACGAAAACAGATCCTTGACGTCTGGCTTGATCTGCATGGTCGGCAGCGTCTTCGGCGTGCGGGCAAGCTGCAGCCGTGCCTGGTCGAAATGGTTGTGGTAGATATGCGCGTCGCCGAAGGTATGGACGAAATCGCCCGGCTTCAGCCCGGTCACCTGCGCCACCATCATCGTCAGAAGCGCGTAGGAGGCGATGTTGAACGGCACGCCGAGGAAGATGTCGGCCGAACGCTGATAGAGCTGGCAGGAAAGCTTGCCGTCGGCGACATAGAACTGGAACAGGCAATGGCACGGCGGCAGGGCCATCTCGTCGACCAGCGCCGGGTTCCAGGCGGAAACGATATGACGGCGCGAGTTCGGATTGGTCTTCAGGCTTTCGACAAGACCGGCGATCTGGTCGATATGCCGCCCGTCCGGCGCCGGCCAGGAGCGCCACTGGTAGCCGTAGACGGGCCCGAGATCGCCGTTTTCGTCCGCCCATTCGTCCCAAATGCTGACGCCGTTTTCCTTGAGATAGGCGATATTGGTCTCGCCCTTCAGGAACCACAGCAGTTCGTGGATGATCGAGCGCAGGTGCAGCTTCTTGGTGGTCAGCACCGGGAAGCCTTGCGAAAGATCGAAACGCATCTGGTAGCCGAAGACCGAGCGCGTCCCCGTTCCCGTCCGGTCACCCCGGTCGGTTCCGCTGGTCATCACATGGTCGAGGAAGTCGAGATATTGCTGCATGGTCTGGCGCCGCCGATTCGTGTTGTCCCAAATTTAGGGTGAAGCCGGCGGCAAACCAATGTCCCGGGGGTGTTTATCCCGCATATTCAGCCGCGCTCAAAGCGGGATCAAGGAAAGTGCGCGCGGTTTTCCGCCTGCATCCCGCCTTCACAATGAACGTGATCTACAGCGTTTGCAGCTTACCGAGGTTCTTGGCCACCAGATAATAGAAGGTCACGCGTGACTTGGATCGATCTGCCGACATCGCCTTCGTCGTCGCCGAAATGGCCGCATCCGCTTCCGCACCCACGACGCCGAGCTTCTTCTCGCACCATTTTTCCCTAACGCGATCGAGTTCCTTGGGGTCCGTGGCCGACACGAGCGAGGAATCCTTGTTGCGCAGTGCAATGCCGAGATGGCGCACGATCTTGTTCACAACAGCTTCGTCGGCGCCGCTGTCATACTTCTGCACATCTGCGAGATAGTCAGTCATGATGCCTCCAGATTGATCTTGCTCGATAAACCGCAGCGCCCTTGCAGGCCGCGTGCAGCAGCCGGAGTTTTTCACGGCTGCCATTCATGTCAAGGCGTTTGGCATGTCAGGGGTTTTGGAAAAGCTGCGATATATCCGTGCTTTCCCCTTTTCTTCAGCGCCGGAAAGACCTATATGACAGATGCCGTCTTCGGGCGGCTATGGCAATAAACGGGCGGTGAAATAAACCCATTGGACCCGGGGGCGGTACCCGGCGCCTCCACCAAAAACCGGTCGAGATTTCGATGACCGGCTTTTGATGGGGGCGAAATAGGATCGACAAGGGCGTAAAGATCGACTTTTTGCTCGGCATTGTACCACCGTTATCGGGCTAAACTTATAGTTGCAAACGACAACTATGCTGAAGCACGTCTCGCTGCCTAACGGCGGTGCGACACTTCAAATCAAGTCCTTCCGGGTAGCACCGTAAGGCGGGGTCCGAAGGCACCTGGCAACAGAAGCCTTCACCTTCTCCCCCGCTTCGAAATGGTCTATAGATGCTTGAATAATTGACTCGTCATATCGAGACGGGCAATGGAAAGCCGACAGTAGAATTGAGTTCGAGAAAGACGGGAATCTCATGGGCCAGGACCACATTCGCTACGACATTCTGGCGCAGGACGCGCTTCGCGGCGTCATCCGCAAGGTGCTGACCGAGGTTGCGGCCACCGGCCACCTGCCCGGCGAGCACCATTTCTTCATCACCTTCCTGACCGGCGCGCCGGGTGTTCGCATCTCGCAGCACCTGAAATCCAAGTATCCCGAGCAGATGACCATCGTCGTGCAGCACCAGTTCTGGGAACTCAAGGTTTCCGAGGCCGGCTTCGAAATCGGCCTGTCCTTCTCCGATACGCCGGAGCGGCTGGTCATTCCGTTCAATGCCATTCGCGGCTTCTACGACCCCTCGGTCAATTTCGAACTCGAATTCGACGTGGCGACGGCCGAAGAGGAAGAGGCCGAATCGGCGGAGATCACCGCCTATCCCGTTCCTGAAACCGATGGCGAAGTGCCGCCCAAGGACCCGGAAAAATCCGGCGACGCCAAGAACGGCGGCGGCTCGGTGGTTTCGCTCGACTCCTTCCGCAAGAAGAACTGAGGCAAGCGAAAGGACGCGGCATGAGTGGTGACGTCGTCAATCTACGCCAGTTCCGCAAGCGCAATGCCCGCGCCGAAAAAGAAAAGCAGGCCGAACAGAACCGCATCTCGTTCGGCCGCACCAAGGCCGAGAAATCGCTGACCGACGCCTTGAATGCGAAGGCGGCAAAGGCCCTCGACCAGGGGCGCCGCGAACCTTCCGGCGATCGACCTGACGAGGCCGAGGACTGAAGCGCCGCGCGCACGAACGGCTGCGGAACGTTTAAAGCGTTACAGCGACCTTTGCGCGTCTAATAAGACGCGCGGCGCTGTAGAGATCGCGACGCGCTTTAGAACGTCGAACCCGGCGCACGACCTGCAAAAAAGCGATTCCGCTTCAATGACTTGCAGCAACGTCCCGAATCAAACCGCCAACGACTTGAATCAATTTGCGAGCTCCGGCGATGATCCGAAAACACTCCGCCACCTTGCACGGCCACCGCACCAGCTTCTCGCTGGAAGATCCGTTCTGGTTGGAGCTGAAGACGATCGCGGCCGCCCGCGCCATGCCGATCGCCCAACTGATCGTCGAGATCGACGATGCGCGTGGCGCCGACAGCAACCTGTCTTCGGCGCTCCGCGTCTACGTTCTCGACTGGATCAAGGCGAATATAGAGCTGTCAGCGGCCAGCGACACTTGACGGCTCTTCGCCTGGCTCATCGCGGCCGCTTCCGAATGTCTCGGTGAAGACGCCTGCAAGCCCCTCGCGCAGCTGGTTTGCCATCGCCCTGATGCCGCCCGGCCGACGCAAATACTCGACCAGGCAAACCCGGTTGCGCCCGGTATTCTTGGCGAGATAGAGCTGGTCGTCGGCGATCTTGAAGACATCCTCATAGTGGGCGGGATAGCTGAACAGCGCCACACCGACGCTGACAGTGACTGGCTCTGCGCCCGGCGCGATCGCCTGCCCGCGCTCGGCCACCGCCAACCGAATTCGCTCCGCCATCGCCCCTATCGTTTCGGGACGGGCATAGGGAACGAAAACGCCGAATTCCTCTCCGCCGAGGCGCCCCGTCAGGCCGCTACCGTCCACTGCCTGGCGCATCTCGGTTGCTATCGCCACCAATGCCTGATCGCCGGCCAGATGGCCGTGGCAATCGTTGATGCGTTTGAAGTGGTCGGCGTCCAGCACCATCAGCGCCGACGTCGGCGGAAACGGCTCGAGGTCCTGATCGGCAAAGAATGCGGTGACATCCGATGTGAAGGCGGCACGGTTGAGACAGCCCGTCAGGCCGTCATAGCGACTGGCCAGCGTCAGAAGATCGTTGGCAAGTGCCAACTGTTGGAGCTTGATGCCGATGAAGGCGAAAAGCGGGATGGCCAGCAGCAGCGGAATGAACAGCGCAAGGCGCATTGAGGTCGCCATCAGCTCGCCGCCGAACGGGACGATGTAGTAATAAGTGATGAGAAGGGCAACGGCCGTGCAGCCGGCAGTGCCTGAAAACGTCCAGTTCATGATCCAGATGATCGCGCGGCGATCAAGGCCCTGCTCCAGCGACTTCATGCCACCCCCCGTTGCAGGCCTCACTGTGAAGGCAGGATGCTAACTCCTGCTCAATCAATCCATTAGGATTTTAGGGGTCTCCCCATTTCAGCGCGCAAAAGCAGGCATTCGGCGCAGGAGCGGGATTGCCTTCACAAACCAGATGCATGCCTCAGCACCCGTCCCTGAACACACCAATCCGGGAAAATTTGAAGCACACGCCGACAGAAACATAGACTTGAGATTGCAACTGTGGCCCATCCCACCGGTTTCTGTGTGCTTGGCGCCACAGCTCGGGCATTTCGGTAACGCTTGATCCGGCAATAAACGCGAATGGGCTTGTTTAGACTGCACTAATTTCAAACAATCATACAGTTGCCAGCGCACGAGAGTCGCTGGCTGGACAGGAGAGGGAGGAACCCATGAAGCTCTATGCTCGTATCGGTCTGGCCACGTGTTTGACTTTGTCATCGGCCGCCATCGCCAGCGCCGCCGATATCGCACCCCTTCTTGCACCCACAGCCCAACAGCAGGAGACGGAGAGCGGCTGGAAGTTCACCGTTGCACCCTACTTCTGGATGGCGGGCCTGACGGGCGACACCGCCCAGTTCGGTCTCCCTGAGGTGCACATCGATTCAAGCTTCGGAGATATCTGGGACCATCTCGATTTCGCTTTCATGGCGACGGGCGAAGCCCGCAACGGGCCCTACAGCATCTTCGGCGACGTGATCTATACCGACCTTTCCGCCGACGGCCACACGCCGAACGGCATTCTTGCCAATAGCGTCGATGTGAAATCGAAGACCTTTGCCGGATTGCTTGGCGTCGGTTATGCGATCTACGAAGATCAATCGTCCAACCTGGATTTCGTCGGCGGCCTGAAAGTCTGGTCGGTTGATTCGACGCTTTCGTTCTCAGGCGGCCTGCTCAACGGTAGGAAACGCGAAGACAGTGCGACATGGGTCGATGCGGTCGCGGGCTTGCGCGGCGCCTATTATTTCACGCCCGAGTTCTATATGACCGGCTGGGGGCTGGTCGGTGCGGGCGGCGCGGATCTCGACTGGGATGCAGCGCTCGGTCTCGGCTACAAGTTCACGGATACGATCTCAGTCGTCGCCGGCTACCGCGCACTCGGCGTCGACTACAGCGACGACGGCTTCAAGTTCGACGCCGTGCAACACGGACCGATCCTCGGCGTTGCCATCCACTTCTGAACCGGGACGCGGCGACGCTTCGCAATCCTGGCCGAAAGATTCTATGCTCCAATGCGAGCTGGAGACCCAAGCATTTCCAGGAAAAGTGCGAGGCGGTTTTCCGTCAGGAAATGCGTAAGAACAAAGAGACAGAGCATTTCTGCGACTCCGCTTAAACTGGAAACGATCCAAGCGTGATCGTCCGGTGTGAGCACGCGGGCGACAAACCGCACAGCTGCACGCCCGACGGCACGCACAGCTACAGCGACCTTTGCGCGTCTTATTAGACGGGCAAAGGTCGCTGTAGCACTTTGAATTGCTGCCTGTTGTTATCCTTAAATCGAATAGGATTTAAGGAACCATGCAGTAGGCCAACGCCTATGCGGCGCGCAACCGCGATGCCGGCAAGACTATTGCACGGTAATGTCGGGCAAGACGTCGAAATTCAGCCCCTGGCCGCCCGGTTTCTGCGGGCCTTCGACGGTACCTGTATTCGGCTGCGCCTGCGCTGGCGCGCCCAGCTGCTGTTGCTGCTGGCGTTCGCGTTCGGCCTGAGCAGCCTCTTCCGCCGCCTTGCGGGCCGCCTCGGCGCGGGCGGCGAGATCCGCCTTCACCCGCTCCGCCTCGACTGCCGCAGCGGCGCGGCGCCGTTCTTCGGCGATCGCCCGCAGGCGCTCGACTTCACGCTGCTGCGCCTTTGCCTTGTAGAGCTGCACCTCGCGGCGCAGCCGCTGCTTCTCAAGCACGTTGGCCTGCAGCGTCTCGACGCGCCGGCGCTCGCGCTCGAAGGCCCGAAGCGAGAGGAAATTCGAGAGATCGGCAACATCGAGGCTGACGCCTGGCGATGCCAGCAGTCCCGCGAAGCCGAGCCGCACGCGCGGCTCAGCGCCAGCAAGCGCCTCGTCACCCGGACGGAAAGTCATGTCGATGCCGGCATCGATGCGTTCTGCCGCAAGGTCGAGCGACGCCTCGCCGGCAAAAGCTGCGTTGCCGTCGGCGGCCGTCACGTTCTGTGCCCGCAGCACGCCGCCGGCGATGCTGAAGGGCACCTTGACCACACCGACGACCGACTGGCCCGAAAACACCGTCGCCTCCGCCGCCTGGCGGATCGCGTCAGCTGAAATCTCCATCTTCAGCGCATCGGCAGTCGCCATCAACTGCGGCAGGGCGGCGCTGTTGATGCCGTTGAGTGTCACGCCGTTGAAGGTCGCAGTGCCCGAGCCGCTTGCCGAATGCGCCATGGCTTGCGCGTTCGCGCCCGATGCCTCCAGCGCCACGGACAGGTCGAAGGTGCCGGTGGCAACCGGCGCGCCTGCCCGCATCCAGCCCGCCTGCGCCAGATCGCCGCCCTTGACGTCGAGACGCGAGCGCAGGAAGCCGGAACCGTTGGCATTGCCGATCTGCACCCGGCCCTCAAGTTTGCCGCCGAGCCAGTCGCCGGTCGCGTCGGTGAAGGCGATCTCGTCGCCCTTCCATTCCATCTTGCCGACAAAATTTCCAACGGCGCCGTAGAAGCCCGGCCAGAAATTGGCCGCCTGCACATCCAGGGCCACGTTGAGGCCGGTCCAGGCCGCCTGGGCGACCGGCGTTTTCGACAGCGCGCCGGTCGACATGTCCTGAACCTGGCCGAGGATGCCCTCGGCGAGCCAGGCGAGATCGAGCGTTGCAAGGTTGATCTGGCCCTCCGCCTTGCCCGGCACCTTGCGGTCGATCGTCAGCGCGCCTGCAAAGCCGTTGTTATCCGCCTTGCCTTCGACCGTTGTAAGGGCGATCGCCTCCGGTGTCGTCGCCACGTCGGCCGAAACAGAGATCGGCAGGCCACTGCCCGTCTGTGGCAGGGCGATGCCCTGCTGCAGCAGATAAGGTTCGAGGTCTTCCGTCTGCAGCGTCAGCTTGGCCTGGCCCTCGAGGAAATGGTCGCGCGAAAGATCGAAGCTGCCCTTGGCGGCAAGCGCCGTCTTCTCAGTGGTAAAGGTCACCGTGCCATTGGCGTTGGAGCCATCGGTGCTCTGCAGCTTGACCGAGAGGATGCCGTTGGCGTCCGCATCGAATGGCAGCGGATCGAACCCGGCCTGGCCGAGCAGCAACAGCGTCTGCGGGTTTTCGAGCGTCGCTTCGAGCAGCATGCCCTTGCCGGCAAGCGCCTGGGCCATGTCGGGCGCCTGATAGCTGGCGGCGATCTTGGTGCCGTTGGCCGTGCCGAAGATGCCGAAGGTCGCGGGCGCGTTGCCTTCCTTGTTGCCGGCGGTCAGCGTCACGTCGAAGGCGGCGTCCGTGTAGTACGGGCCAGCCTTGGTCAGCCGACGAAGGGCCGGATGATCGACGGCGTGCCGGCCGATCATTTCCAGGAACGGCGTCAGATCGTTGGCCGCGAGCTTCATCTTGGCCGAAATGACGGGCTTTGCGAGATCGCCGCTGGCGCGGCCGGAAAAGGCAAGCTGCGCGCCGGCAAGCGAGCCGATCGCCACGCGCTCGGCCTGTAACTGGCCGTTCTTGAGCGTCACCACCGCCTGAACGTCGCGGGCATCTTCGCCGAAGGCGGAGAACTCGTCGGCCGAAAGGTCGGCAGCGATCGCGTGCTGCATCAATGTCGAGGTCGAGGCATCGCCGGCGACGAGGCCAGCCAGCGCCTGCAAGGCTTCGAGATCGATGCGGTTGCCGTTCAGCTGCAGCGAAAGGTTCGGCTGCTGCTCGGCGAAGGACTGGCGCTCGAGCCGCCCCTTGAGGCTGGCATCGCCGGCCGCGACTTCAAGGTTTTCGAACTGCTGCAGCGTGTCGGTCAGGTTGACGGTTGCCGAAAAACCCGCGGTCTTCAGCTTGCGGATGGCCGGGTCGACAGAGCCGGCCAGCCAGCTCGCCAGCCCCGACGGCTGGTTGGACGCGAGCAGCAGGTCGCCGCGGAAGGAGCGCTGACCCTTGAGGTTGAGCCGTCCCTTGGCCTCGAGCTGGGTGCGACCGGGCAGAAGCGCCACGACATTGTCGATTACCCATCCGGCGCCATCAGGCTGTACGTCGATGCGCACGTCGCGCACCGTCGTATCGCCGATGACGATCGCCGGCAGCTTCAAACTGGCCCTGCCCGGCACCTGCGGAATGGGAATGTCGGCAGCGATCGCCAGCATCGCTTCCAGCCGCTGGCGCATGGAGATCGCCGGGTCGCGCCCGGTCTTGCCGTTGCTGCCGGAATTGCCGATGCGGCTGACGTCGATCTGCTGGCCGTCGGCAATTAGCAGGAACTTCTGCTCCTTGCCGGTGTCGAGCGTCGCCTCGCCGGTCACCACGTAAGGATCATCCGAAGGACCGACCTCGAAGCGATACTCCGGCACACGGATGCTCTCATTGGTCAGCTGGAAATCGCCGTTGATGCGCAGCGGCGCATGGTCGTCGACTTCTTTGGCCTCGCCCTGCGGGCGGTTTTCGGTCAGCGTGAAGCGGCCGCCGTAAAGCGGCTTGAAGTCGACGATCTTCAGCGCGCCATCGAGCTCGACGCCGAATGGACGCTTGTCCGGCGTCACCCGCGCCTTGAGGCTGAGCGCGCCCGCCTCGTCCACCTTGTTACTGGCAAAGGCAAAACTGCCGGCCTCGCCGTCCAATGCCGCACGACCTTCGACCTTCCAGGGGCCGGCCAGCGACCGGGCCGAAAGATCGGCGGCAAGGTCGGTCACGCGCCGGGTGCGGCCGGTCTGCTCGTCGATGAATTCGATCTCGCCCTGGGTGATCTCTACGTTTTCAAGCACCACCGTCTTGGCGGGGATCGCCGTGCGCGTACCACGCGCCCAGTCGAGCGTACCGTCGGAAAGCAGCCGGACCTTGGCCTTGGGCCGGTCGAGGCGCATGTCGAAGATTAGCGCTTCGCCACTCAGGAACGGCGCAAGCTCCGCGCTCATCGAGAATTGTTCGACCTGGATCAGCGGTTCGCGCGCATCGCTGCCGCCGACACGCACGTCGTTGAGCGTCACGGTCGGGAACGGGATCAGGCGTGCGTCGACGCGGCCGTGCACGACGACGGGTTTGCCCATGATGCGGCTAGCCTCGCGCTCGAATTCCTTGCGGAAACCCGTCCAGTCGATGAACCACGGGGCGATCAGCGCCGCAAAGAGCGCAACAACCACAAGACCGCCGATGGCAACCAGAATTCGCGAAAGCACCGTGCCTACATTCCCATCAAGTTCTCGGGGCGCCTGTCGACGCCGTCTGCGTCCATATGAACGCCAAAGGGACGTTTCCGTCCATTACAATTGCGCGGGCGCGCCCGCCTTTGCCCCAAAGGGGTAGTGGCCGCGCGGCCGCGTGTCCCCTCGCCCGTCGTCTCGCGTCAGGCGAAGATCTTGCCGGGGTTGAAGATATTCTGCGGGTCGAGAGAACGCTTGACCTGCCGCATCAGATCCAGCGCGTCGCCGAGTTCGGCTTCGAGGAACGGCATCTTGCCCTGACCGATGCCGTGTTCGCCGGTGCAGGTCCCGTCCATCGACAGCGCCCGCGCATTCAGCCGCTCGACGAAGGCCTCGGCCCGCGCCACGTCGGCGGCGTCCTTGTCGTCAAACAGCAGGCCGACGTGGAAGTTGCCGTCGCCCGCGTGGCCGACGATCGGTGCCGTCAGACCGTGCTGGGCGATGTCGTCATGGGTCGCCGCAACGCAATCGGCCAGCCGCGAGATCGGCACACAGACATCGGTGGAGAGAATTGCAGCCCCGGGGATCAGGCTCTTCTGGGCCCAGTAGGCGTTGTGCCGCGCCTTCCACAGCCGCGCCCGCTCTTCCGGGTTGGTCGTCCAGATGAAGCCACTAGAGCCGAATTCCGACGCAATTTCGGCAAAGTGCCGCGATTGCATCTCGACGCTCTCGCTGTTCCCATGGAATTCGACAAAAAGCGTCGGCGTTTCCTCATAGGAAAGGCCGGAGTAGCCGTTGCACGCCTTCATCTGCAAAGCGTCCAACAGCTCGATGCGGGCGACCGGAATGCCGGACTGGATCGTCAGGATCACCGCGTTGCAGGCATCGGCAATCGTCGGGAACGGGCAGACGCCGCCGGAGATGACCTCGGGAATGCCCTGCAGCCGGAGCGTGATCGAGGTGATGATGCCGAGCGTGCCCTCGGCCCCGACGAAGAGCCGGGTCAGGTCATAGCCGGCAGACGACTTGCGTGCCCGATGCGCGGTGCGCACCTCGCGCCCGTCTGATGTCACCACCGTCAGCGCCAGCACATTGTCCTTCATCGTGCCGTAGCGCACCGCGTTGGTGCCGGACGCCCGCGTCGAGGCCATGCCGCCGATCGAGGCGTTGGCGCCGGGATCGATCGGGAAGAACAGGCCGGTGTCGCGCAGATAGGTGTTCAGCTCCTCGCGGGTGATGCCGGGCTCGACCCGGCAATCCAAGTCTTCCGCGTTGACCTCGAGCACCCGGTTCATCCGCATCATGTCGACGGAAATGCCACCGTTCGGCGCGTTGACGTGGCCCTCGAGCGAGGATCCGGTGCCAAAGGGAATGAGCGGCACGGCATTTGCGGCTGCGATCGCAACGATCTCGCGCACCTCGTCGGCACTCTCGGGGAAGACGACGCCATCGGGAAGCTGCGCCGGGATGTAGGTGGTGGTGTGGGCATGCTGGGCACGGATCGCTTCGCCCGTCTGGAACCGATCGCCGAATCGGGCAGCAAGCTGCCCCTTTGCGGTTTCGATCCCGGTTTCGTTTCTCGAGCCAGCTCTGATCGCCTTCAATGCCACGGAAAACGTCCCTTCTTCATGCCATTCGCGCTGCCCCATTCCGACATAGGGGAAGCGCTTTCATTTCAAGGCGCTACTGTGCAAATCGGAATCACTTTGTCCAGACGTTCACGCAGTCTCCGGCAGACTATCGCGTGAAAACGCCGCTGGTGAGACCTGAGGGTCACAAAGCTTTCGCATTGCGACGGATAACGTCGATCAGAATTCCCTCCCGGATCTGCCCTTGAGCCGGCAGCTCTGCGCCCAACGACGACACCTATCGTTGTGCAGCCCCTGACGGTATATACTGAAGGGAGAGAGGAGAAGGTCAAATGCTCGGTCTGCTCGCTTTGTTTACCGCAGCGGTATTCTTCGGCGCCGCCGTCTACATCAACGTCGCCGAACACCCGGCAAGGCTTCACCTCGATGAGCGGCCCTCGCCCAATGGGTGCCGGCCTACCGGCGAGGTTTCGAGATGCAAGCCTCGCTCGCAATCATCTCGGGCCTGCTCGGCGCTGCCGCATGGTGGCAGAGTGACAATGCACTTTGGGGCCTAGGGGCAGCAATCATCATTCTGAACTGGCCCTACACGATCCTCGTCATCATGCCGATCAACCGACGCCTCGAGGCAACGCGGCCGGATGAGGCGAGCGAGGAAACCCGCGCGCTTCTCCGCCGCTGGGCGAGGCTCCACGCCGGCAGGAGTGCGCTGGGCGCGATCGCAGCGGTGGTCTTTCTGATCGCCGCCTGGCTTGAACTTCAGGGTTAGCGCTTTTTAGAGCCAGGGAGCAGCGCGACAGGCGGTCAGCGTTGACATCTTCGCTGCCGACGCTGAGAGCCCGCCGCTATTTCGTTTCGAGCGCGGCCGCCGCTTCCATTTCCTCGTGCAGCTTGCGCTCCTCGTCCGCATGCGGCTTCGTGAGCCCAGCAATGACGAGATAGGCGACCGGCGTGAGATAGAGCGTCACGACCACGGCAAGGCCGAGCCCGCCGACCAGCACCCAGCCGAGCGCAATGCGCGCCTCGGCACCGGCACCGCTTGCCAGCACCAGCGGCACCGCGCCGACGATGGTGGCGATCATCGTCATCATCACCGGCCTGAGGCGAATGTTGGCGGCGTTCTCGATCGCCGTGCGCACATCCTGGCCGCGATCACGCAGCTGGTTGGCGAATTCGACGATCAGGATGCCGTTCTTCGCCATGATGCCGACAAGCATGACCAGGCCGATCTGGCTGTAGATGTTAAGCGTGTTGCCGGTCATGATCATCGCAAAGATCGCGCAGGCAAGCCCGAGCGGCACCGTCGCCATGATGATGAAGCCGCTGATGAAGCTTTCGAACTGCGCCGCCAGCACCAGGAAGATGATGACGAGGGCAAAGCCGAAGGTGATGACGAGGCCGTTGGCGTTCTCGTTGAGGGTGGCAGCCTCGGCCAGCGGCATGATGCGCGAGCCCGGCGGCAGCAGCGGCTCGGCCATCTGCTCGACCATGGTCAGCGCCTCACCGAGCGCCAGGTCGGACTTGAGCCCGGCCGACAGCGACACGGCGCGAAGCTGCGATTCGCGCGAGAGCTGCGGCGCCACGGCGGTTTCCTCGACGCTGGCGATCGTCGACATCGGCACGATCTTGCCGTCGCCGGCTTTCAGAAAGATGTTCTGCAGGTCGGTCGGGTCGTTGACCGGATTGGTCGAGGACAGGAGCTTGACCGGGTAGGATTCGCCGTCGACATAGACATCGACGACGCTGTTGCCGTCGAGCATCGCCTGCAGCGCCCAGGCAAGGCCGCCGATATCGACGCCCATGTCGGATGCCCGCTCGCGGTCGATGGTGATCGAAAGCTGCGCCTGGTTGGCCTCATAGTTCAGCCGCACATTCTCGAAACGCCCGGTGTCTTCCATCTGGCGCACCAGCTTTGCCGCGGCATCGCCGAGCTTGGTGTAGTCGTTACCAACAAGCGCCACCTGCAGGCCGCTGCCGGCGCCGCGAATGCCGAGGCTGTTGGGCTGCATCGCAAACACCCGCACCGAGGGGATGCGCGCCGTCACCTTGTTGATGTCGGAGACGATCTGCTGCTGGCTGCGGTCGCGCTTGTCCCAGGGGGCAAGCGTCAGCACCATGAAGCCGCTATTGGCCGAACCACCCTGGCCGGAGATCGAGAAGATGTTGTCGATCTCGCCGGATTTGACCAGCGGCTGCAGCCCGTCCTCGATCCGGCGCATCTGCGCCTGCGCATATTCCAGCGACACGCCCTGCGGCGCGTTGATGCGCATCATCACCTGCGAGCGGTCCTCGCTCGGTGTCAGTTCCGATTTCAGCGTCATGAAGCCGATGCCGCCCATGGCGGTGAAGAAGGCGGCAACGACGAAGACGATCAGCGGCGCATTGAGGCAACCGCGCAACGTGACCCGGTAGAATTCCGAAGCCCGTGCCCCGAACCGGCGCATCGGCCCCGGCTTCTCGTTGTGGGCCTCCTTTGTCAGCATGCGCGATGCCAGCATCGGGCAGAGCGTCAGCGACACGAAGGACGAAAGCAGGATCGAGAAGGCGAGCACGAAGCCGAACTCGCGGAAGAGCCCGCCTGTCTGGCCCGGCAGGAAGGACAGCGGCACGAACACGGCCGCAAGCGTCGCGGTCGTCGCCAGCACCGCGAAGAACACTTCGAGCGTGCCGTGCACGGCCGCGGCCCTTGGGCCCAGCCCTTCGGCCCGCCGTCGCACGATGTTTTCCAGAACCACGATCGCATCATCGACCACGAGCCCCGTGGCGAGCACGATCGCCAGCAGCGTCAGGATGTTGATCGAGAAGCCGGCCATGTAGATCGCCGCCACCGTCCCGATCAGCGCGATCGGCATGGTGATGGTCGGGATCAGCGTTGCGCGCCAGTCGAGCAGGAACATGTAGATGACGAGCGTGACGATGAAGATCGCCACGCCCAGCGCAATCTCGACCTCGTGGATGGCGCCGTTGATGAAGACGGCGTCGTCGCTGGTGATCCTGAGCTGCGTGCCCTCGGGAAGAATCTGCGTCTGGATCGTCTCGACGACCTTGCGCACGCCCTCGGAAATATCGACGGTATTGGATTGCGCCTGGCGGATGATGCCGAGGCCGATGCCCTGGCGGCCGTTGGAGCGCAGCGCCGTGGTGCCTGAATCGGGTCCGAGCGTCACCGTGCCGATGTCGCGCAGCCGCACATTGTTGACGAGGATGAGGTTTTCGAATTGCTCCGGCGTCTGCAGGTCGGCGGTGGCGCGCACCGAAATGTCCTGGCTGGCGCTCGTGAGCTTGCCGGCCGGCACGTCATAGGAGGCGTTGGCAAGGGCCGTCCTGAGGTCTGCCACCGTCACGCCGCGCCCGGCAAGCTTGGCTTGGTCGAGGTCGATGCGAAAGATTTTTTCCTGGTCGCCATAGACGGCAACGTCGGCGACGCCCTCGACGGCGGCCAGCCGGTCGCTGATCTCGTTTTCGACGAGCAGCGTCATGTCTTCCATCGACATGGTATCGGAGGTCAGCGCCAGGCGCATGATCGGTTGGCTGTCGGCGTCCGCCTTGACGATGCTCGGCTCGTCCGCCTGGTCGGGCAGCTGGTTGCGAACGCGCCCCAGCGCATCGCGGATATCGTTGGCCGCCTGGCCGATGTCGGTGGTGTCGGAGAATTGCAGCGTCACGCGGCTGCGGCCGAAGGACGAGGTCGAGGAGATGTCGCGGATGCCCTGCACGCGCGAGACCGCACCTTCGACGACCGATGTCACCTCGCGGTCCATGGTCTCGGGTGCTGCACCGTCGAGCGTCGTCGTCACGGAGACGACCGGCTGGTCGACCTGCGGCAGTTCGCGGATCTCGATGCCGTTCCAGGCCGCAAGGCCGGCGACGACGATCAGCGTGTTGACGACCAGGGCGAAGATCGGCCGGCGGATGAAAAGCGCGGTGAAGCCGGTCTTGCCGGCCTCGCGCGCGGTCTGGTGGCCGGGTTCCTTCGCGCCGCTCACTTCCCGTCCTCCGCGACCTTCTGCGCGGCATCGCGGCGCTCGCGCCCGGCAATGCGCACGTCGCCGCCGTCGCGCAGCCGCTGCACACCTTCGGTGACGACTTCGTCGCCTTCGCTCAAGGCCGCATCAACCAGCACCTTGTCGGGGTTGCGCTGGATGATCTTGACCGGAACCCGCTCGCTCTTGTCGGCGCTGACACGCCAGACATAGGAGCCTTCGGAGCTCCACTGGATCGCGAGCGGATCGACGGTCGGATAGGTGTCGCCATCGAATGCCATGGTCACCGAGAAGGACATGCCCGCCCGCAACGTGTCGTCAGGATTTTCCAGCCGCGCCCGCACGCGCAGCGTCCGGCTTGCCTGGTCCAGGCGGTTGTCGATGGCGTGAATGACGCCCTCGAGTTGGCTGCCCGGCTGGGCAATGGCGTGCGCTGTCACCGGCTGGCCGACGACGATCTTGCTCGCAAAACGCTCCGGCACCCAGAAGTCGACGAGGATTTCCGAGCGGTCGTCGACCACGGCGATCGGCGTCGTCGTGGTGACGTAGTCGCCGACATTGACGGTGATGATGCCGACAACGCCCTGCGACGGCGCAACGATATCGCGGCGCTTGAGGTCGAGCTCGGCGGTCTTGAGCGCAAGCTCCGCGGCCTGCATGGCGATTTCGGCGTCGCGCACGTCGACGGCGGTCACCGCGCGCGCTGTGCTGAGGTTGCGATAGCGCTCCAGTTTTTCGCGGGCACTGTCGCGCGTCAGCCGCGCCTGGTCGGCAGCAATCTTCTGGTCGTCGCTATCGAGCTTGGCGATCACCTGCCCCTGCGCCACCTTTTCGCCGGAGCGCACGAGAATTTCGGTGAGGTTGCCGGTGGCCGTCGGCGTCACGGTGACGGAGTGGATCGCCTCGCCGTTGCCGATCGCGTTCAGCCGGTCATTGACGACAGACGTTGCCGAAGGGCGAACCATGACGAGGATGGCGTCGTTGCCGCCCTGCCTGCGTCCGCCGCTGCCTTGGCCGCCCTCGCCCCCAGCGGCACCGCTCTGCTTGGAGATGGCATCGATCAGCGGATGCGAGACACCGATCGCGGCCAGCGTTTCGCCTGCTCCGGGCACGAACCGCACCCAGACGCCGGCACCCACCAAAAGCACAACGGCGCTCACCGCCAGCTGTTTCCAAACCCGCATTCATGTCTCCAAATATGCAAAACGCGCTCCTGCGCGGCACGCGCCGGCGGAACGTTCCGATTTGCCCAGAGTATCGTTGTTCGCACCTTTGTGGGCAACGGCGGAATGCCATCATTACGCAATTGTAATAAAAGCGTATTTGTTGGCGGCATGATGACATCAGCGCCATCGTGCGCCGGCAATCGCGATCGCCGTGTCATTCCATCAAAACGCACGGGACAAAGACCGTTTACAGCGATTTCCTCTGAGGTATCCTGCAACCGCTGGCAGCCATTGCCATCAGGTTTCGACCGGTTCTTGAGAGGGAAGCAAAGACATGTGCGATGCGTGCGTCATGGAATCCGTAAAGCAGAAAATGTTGTCCCGCCGCAGCTTCTTCAAGGCAGCAGCCGTCGGCACAGCGGGCATCGCCGCCGCGAGCGCCGGTATCGCCCCGCCGGCGCTCGCCCAGGGACACACCGGCGTCACCGACCTCACCCACGAACTCTACGAGGAGTTCCCGACCTTCTTCGGCCAGCAGCAGTTCTTCCGCGAGCAAAAGTTCAGCTACGCCAAGGACAAGTTCAACCTGTTCGAGCTCCGGGTGAACGAACACACCGGCACCCATGTCGACGCGCCGCTGCATTTCTCCGCCGATGGTCTGTCGGTCGCCGAGCTGCCGGTTGAAAAGCTCGTCGTGCCACTCTGCGTCGTCGACATCCGCGAGAAGGCGTCCGCCGATGCCGATGCGCAAATAACACCCGACGACATCAAGGCCTGGGTCGCCGCCAATGGCGACATTCCGGAAAACGCCTGCGTCGCCATGCTTTCCGGTTGGGGAGCGCACCTTGGCACTGACAAGTTCCGCAATGCCGATGCAAACGGCAAGATGCACTTTCCCGGTTTCCACGCCGAGGCGGCGAAATACCTGCTCGACGAGACCAAGGCGGCCGGCATCGCCGTCGACACGCTTTCGCTCGACCATGGCCCCTCGCCTGATTTCGCCACCCACTATGCCTGGCTGCCGGAAGGCCGCTGGGGACTGGAGGCGGCCGCCAACCTCGACAAGGTGCCCGTCAAGGGCGCGACCCTCGTGCTTGGCGCGCCCAAACACCGCGGCGGCACCGGCGGTCCGGCGCGCGTGTTTGCGCTCGTCTAGAGCATACCCAGGAAAAATGCGAAGCGGTTTTCCGTGAGGAAATGCGTACAAGCAAAGAGGGATACCAACCTGCCGATCCGGCGGCGTCCGCCGCCGGACGCCCCCCGATTGACCCTATGACCAGGAGACGTCATGAGCACCATCGCCCCGCCTGCCGATCCGGAATCCGACGCGCGCGTAAAAGCCGTGTTCGACGACATTCGCGCCACCCGCAAATCGGATTTCATCAACAATATGTGGCTGTGGCTCGCCTTCGATGCCGACCTGCTGGAGCAGACCTGGCGCGACGTCAAGGCGGTGATGGCAACGCCCTCCGCGCTCGATCCGCTGGTCAAGGAAATGCTCTACATCGCCGTTTCCGTCAGCAATGGCTGCGGCTACTGCGCCCATTCGCATACGGCTGCCGCGAGAGCCAAGGGCATGAGCGACGCCGAACATGCCGATCTCTTGCGCGTGATCTCACTTGCCGCCAGAACCAACCAGCTGGCGACCGCCTTGCAGGTGCCGGTGGACGCTGCCTTCGACAGGACGGCCTGACGGCGGTGAGCGCGAGAATAAGCGGCTTCGAAATCGCCTGTCTTTCCACAGGCTTGGTGCGGGTGGCGCAGAAAACGGAATAAAAGAAGAACATCCTTTCTGGCCTTTCGCCTCCGAATCACTACATTGAGCCGCATGATGAGTGGTTTCGACGACATTCCCTTCTTCGACGAAGAGCCGGCCCCGCGCAAGCAGCCGCCAGCAACGGGCGGCATCGCCGCGCGCGCCATGGCTGCCCGCGACCGCCAGCAGCGCCCGGATTATCTCTCCGGCCTCAATCCGGAACAGGCCGAAGCGGTCGAATCTCTGGATGGCCCGGTGCTGGTTCTCGCCGGCGCCGGCACCGGCAAGACCCGGGTTCTCACCACCCGCATCGCCCATATTCTTTCCACCGGCCGCGCCTTCCCCTCGCAGATCCTTGCGGTGACCTTCACCAACAAGGCGGCGCGCGAGATGAAGGAGCGCGTCGGCGTGCTCGTCGGCCATGCGGTCGAGGGCATGCCCTGGCTCGGCACCTTCCACTCGATCGGCGTCAAGCTGTTGCGCCGCCACGCCGAGCTGGTGGGCCTGCGCTCCGACTTCACCATTCTCGACACCGACGACGTCGTCAGATTGATCAAGCAGATCATCCAGGCCGAGGGCCTCGACGACAAGCGCTGGCCGGCCAAGCAGTTCGCCGGCATGATCGACGGCTGGAAGAACAAGGGCCTCGACCCGGCGCAGATCCCCGAGGGCGATGCCCGCGCCTTTGCCAACGGCAAGGGCCGCGAGCTCTACGCCGCCTACCAGAACCGGCTGCGCACGCTGAACGCCTGCGACTTCGGCGATCTGCTGCTGCACCCGATCCGCATGTTCCGCAGCAATCCGGATGTGCTGAAGGAATACCACGACAAGTTCCGCTACATCCTCGTCGACGAATATCAGGACACCAACACCGCGCAGTACATGTGGCTGCGGCTTCTGGCGCAGCGCGCCAAGGGCGTGCCGCAGAACGTTTGCTGCGTCGGCGACGACGACCAGTCGATCTATGGCTGGCGCGGCGCGGAAGTGGACAACATCCTGCGCTTCGAAAAGGATTTCCCCGGCGCCAAGGTCATCAAGCTCGAGCGCAACTACCGCTCGACCGAGCATATTCTCGGCGCCGCCGCGCATCTGATCGCCCACAACGAGGGGCGCCTCGGCAAGACGCTGTTTACCGAACGCACCGACCCGGATGACGAGAAGGTGCAGGTGCACGCCGCCTGGGACTCCGAAGAGGAAGCCCGCGCCGTCGGCGAGGAAATCGAACAACTGCAGCGCAAGAGCCACAAGCTCAACGACATGGCGATCCTGGTGCGCGCCTCGTTCCAGATGCGCGAATTCGAAGACCGCTTCGTCACGCTCGGCCTGAACTACCGCGTCATCGGCGGCCCGCGCTTTTACGAGCGGCTCGAGATCCGCGACGCCATGGCCTATTTCCGGCTCGTCTGCCAGCCGGCCGACGACCTTGCCTTCGAGCGCATCGTCAACACGCCGAAGCGCGGCCTTGGCGACACCACCATTCGCACCCTGCACGACTATGCCCGCGCCCGCGACGTGCCGATGCTTGCGGCTGCGACTGACATCATCGAGACCGACGAACTGAAGGCCAAGGCCCGCAAGGGGCTGTTCGATGTCGTCGCCGATTTCCGCCGCTGGCAGAGCCTGCTCGAAACCACGCCGCACACCGAACTTGCCGAGCAGATCCTCGACGAGAGCGGCTACACGGCTATGTGGCAGAACGACAAATCGGCCGAAGCGCCGGGCCGGCTCGAAAACCTCAAGGAACTGATCCGCTCGATGGAAGCCTTCGAGAGCCTGCGCGGCTTCCTCGAACACGTCGCGCTGGTGATGGACGCCGAGCAGAACGAAAACCTCGATGCCGTCTCGATCATGACGCTGCATTCGGCCAAGGGGCTGGAGTTCGACACCGTGTTCCTGCCCGGCTGGGAGGAAGGCCTGTTTCCGCACCAGCGCGCGCTTGACGAGGGCGGCCGCTCCGGCCTCGAGGAAGAACGCCGTCTTGCCTATGTCGGCATCACCCGGGCAAAGCACCGCTGCCACATCTGGTTCGTCTCCAACCGCCGCATCCACGGGCTGTGGCAGTCCACCCTGCCCTCGCGCTTCCTCGACGAGTTGCCGAATACCCATGTGGAGGTGGCCGAGACCGAGCAGTCCTATGGCGGGTACGGCCGCGGCGGCTATGGCCAGTCGCGCTTCGACAAGGCCGATCCCTTCCAGAACAACTACTCCACCCCCGGCTGGAAGCGCGCCCAGCAGAACCGCTCGGATGCGACGCGCGACAACTGGGGCTCGCGCTCCGGCCACGCCGTCGAGCGCATCGGCTACGGCGAAAGCGGCCCGCGCAGCCGCACCATCGATGGCGAACTGGTGGCGAAATCCACCAGCACCGAGCCCTCGCGCTTCACCGTCGGCGACCGCGTCTTCCACATGAAGTTCGGCAACGGCAACATTTCAGCGATCGAAGGCAACAAGCTGACGATCGACTTCGACAAGGCCGGGCAGAAGCGCGTGCTGGATGGATTTGTCGAGAAAGCGTGAGCGCAACGAGTCTGCTAGGCTGGCACATCAGGTGGCAACCAGTTGGGACAACGGACGATTTGGATTGCCGGCATCGGATTCTAAATCGCCCAGGCGGAACGGCCAATATGATTGACACCTCCCGCACCGTCGAAGTCAAAAAATCCTGGCCCCAATTGATAGGAATCCTCGCCGCCGCCGCAGCACTGTCGGCGGCTTCCCTAACAACTGTACTGAACTGGGTGTAGAAGCAGGTTCTGGTCGCTTGTTGTTCGCCCGCTATCTCGGCTCGATAGCTTGGCCCGCTGCATTCCTGGGTGTACTCGTCCTCTACGTTCCGATGCGACGCAGCGTTATCATGTTGTCCCCTCAGGGGTTTAGCGATGCTCGACTGGCTCCGAGCATGATCCCCTGGCCCGCGATCGTCGGCCTCAATCCGATCGAGTATCACAAACAAAAAATGATTGTGTTGACACTCGATCCGAACACGATCGGCCGCCTACATAAGAAAATTGGCGCGAAGATTCGGCGAAGCGGCATGTTTGGAACACCCAAAGGGCTCCTAGTGGTCTCGCACGGCCTTGCCATTACTTTTGCCGAGCTACATTCACTACTCCTTGCCTACCATCGCGACCATGGCCACAAGGCTGATGTTGTTCAAACAGCTTGCGAGTACGGGAGCGTTCATCAAGAGCGTGACGGTTGAAGGAGACGGCACAGCTGCTGGCGACTGTCAGGTCCTACAGATGCTCGACGCGAAGGCGGCCTCCCCAACGATCGTTGAGATATTCGCAGACGAGGGTGCGGTGGCAGCGGTGCGGTTTGTCCTCGGCGCAGAGCAGGCAGGCGCCCTGCAGCGCCTCCGGCTTCACGTGCTGCTCGACCTTGCGCTCCGCCATCAGGTCGAGAAAGTCCCGCGAAAAGGTCTTCCAGTCGCCCTTGTCGGTCTTGTAGGCCTTCATGATCGCCTCGGTGGGCGCAAAAAGCGGCTGGTGCACATAGTCGATACCGCCGATCTTCTTCAGGAAGAACGCAAGGTCATTGGCCTTGGCGAAGCCGGCAAGCTGCGAGGTATTGTGCAGCCGGACATCGACGATCGTCTTGACGCCGGCCTTCTGCAGGCGATCGAAAAAATCTTCCGCCGATGATTTTGTGAAGCCGATCGTAGAAACCTGCACGTTGTCCATCGCGTCCACCCCAGTTGCCCGCTGTCACACAGCCTTCAGCCAAGCTAAAGCCTAGATCATCTTGCGGTAGACGAGAAAGCCTGAACGCTCCGCCACCTTGTCGTAAAGTGCCATCGCTGTGGCATTGGTCTCATGTGTCTGCCAGTAAACCCGCGGCGAGCCGGCCGTGCGGGCGGCCTCGTAGACGCCTTCGATCAATGCCGCGCCAACGCCCTTGCCGCGCGCAGCTTCGCTGGTGAAGAGATCCTGGAGATAGCAGTTCGGCCCGATGGACGTCGTGCTGCGGTGAAAGAGGTAGTGGGTGAGCCCGACCAGCCGTCCCTCGTTTTCGGCCACCAGCGCGTGCATCGGCTCGTAAGCATCGAAGAATCGCGACCAGGTCATTGCGGTGATATCAGGATCGAGCGCCGTTGCACCCGACCTTCCATAAAAGGCGTTGTAACCATCCCAGAGCGGCAGCCATTGCTGGTAATCGCTGCGGACAATCGGGCGGATGCGAACTGCGTCGGTCATATCTCTATCCTGCTGGATCGATGCGAATGAACTATGGGGATGATGGCGTGATGTCTTTCCATTCATAGCCTGCCTGCGCAAGGCGTGCTCAGCCCTCAAGGGGCGAAGGCGCCACGGTCTTCGCGATTGCGAGGACCGTGCACCCACTGAAACAGCCCGAGCTGGAGCGGACCAGCGACAAAGACTGCCGCTACATTCGGCCCTTGGCCATCGCCCCGATGATCTCGTCCACGCCGGTCAGGATCGCGTCGCCCATGAAGGCGATGTTGTCCATCGAGCGCTCGCCGGCCTCGTGGTGGCCGGCGCCGCAGGCATCGCGGATGACGATCGGCACCAGCCCAAGATCGGCGCCATGGCGCACCGTCGGATCGATACCGATTTCGGTTGCAATGCCGCAGATGGCAAACGAGGTCAGTCCGAGATCGCGCAGGATGATGGCAAGGGGCGTGCCCTCGAAGGCCGAGAACGTGATCTTGTCGAGAATGGCCTCATCGTCGCGCGGCGCCAGTTCCGCCACCAGCTCGAAGCCCGGCGTGCCGCGCAGGAACCAGGGCTTGACGGCATCGGGATCGTCCGTGCGCTGCCAGGCCATCGCCTGGCGCATCTGGAACGCGCCCATCAGCGGCTTCGGCATCGACAGATGCCGCAGAAAGATGATGGGATAGCCGCCGGCGCGCGCGGCCTCCAGAACCTTCAGCACCTCAGCCAGGATCGCCGGGCCATTCTTGACCTGATTGGTGATCCCCGCCTGCATGTCATAAACCACCAGCGCCATCCGGTCCGGTCGGCAAAAATCGGCAAGCGTTTTCCCAATGTCCAGTGAAACTGCCATCATTCCCCTCTTCCGGCCCACCTCCTCCGGCGGCCGTCCTCACGCTTCAATCAAGCACCGGGAATGTGGCGCGGCGGTTCCAAGGTTTCAATACGGCCGGAGGCAGATGTTGGCGGTAACAACCTCCGTCTCAAGCGTCATCGCACCCGCCTGCCCTCGCCCTGCTGATCAAGGTCATGACCTCGGCATCCGAGGTCTGCTCGAAGTCGCGGTAATGCAGGCCGACGGCGCGGAAGAAGGCGGGGGTGGAGAGACAGACGATGCCGTCGACCGACGGCCGCAGGCTTGCGAGCGCGCTCGCCGGCGCAACGGGAACCGCCAACAGCAGGCTACGCACACCGGTCCGGCGCAGCGCCTGGATCGCCGCGCGGATCGTGCCGCCGGTGGCAATGCCGTCGTCGACGAGCACCACATTGCGATCCCTCGGCGAATGCGGCTCGCGATCGCCGAGATAGAGCACCCGCCGTCTTGCGATTTCCGCGCGTTGGCGCTCGGCTTCGGCGGCGATGTAGCCGCGCGGCGGCCGCACCAGGCGCACGGCCTCGCGGTTCAGCACCAGTTCCGCCTCTTCGCCATCGACCAGTGCGCCAAGCCCGAATTCCTGATGACCCGGCGCGCCGATCTTGCGCACGATCAGCACCTCAAGCGGTGCGCGGAGATACGTGGCAATCTCGAAGGCAACCGGAACGCCGCCGCGCGGCAGCGCCATGACCAGGGGCTCCGGCGGCGCCTCGACGGCCACCGCCTGCGCCAGCCTGCGGCCGGCGTCGGCCCTGTTTTCGAAGAACACCGGTCCCGTGAACATGTCGCCTCTCCCGGCCCGCAGAAGGCCGCTTGAACCGCCTGGCACCGCGTCACCGCCGACGAAACGCCTGACCATCCGGCAGTTGTCACTCCGCATCGGTGGACAACCGTGTCAATTTCGGCAGTCGCTAAAATTGCAGCGATTTCCGCCGGGTTTCGTTAAGGCGCCAAAGCTACCAATTGACCCCTGCATATTTGGCATTGACGTAAGCCGCCTTCCTCGATTTTAGCACGACAGGCCGTTTCGAAATGAGCTTTCTCCCCGCCCTATCGATCATATGCCTACTGGTGATGCTGCCGGTACTGCTTTCGCTGCAGAAATCATCGATGCCAGGCGCTGCGGAGTTCGCTTCCGGCTGTGCCATGACAGCCATTGCCATGACACTGGTGATGCTGGCCGAGATCCAGTCTCTCCGGCCGCTGCTGCTTGTCGGCTTTGCGTTTCTTGCCATCGCCTGTCTCTTCGTACTCGCCGGGTTCCGCTCGTTCTTCGCTCTACCCAGCTGGAGGCCGGCAATCCTGCCGCTCGGCGCAACGATGGTTGCAACCATCTCGGTTCTGGCTGCGTTCGGCGCTGAGAGTACCGCGGCTCGGGCGCTGATCACGCTCGGCATCGCCGCCGCCGTCTTCGTGGTCGCCTCCATTTCCGTCCTGAGGCTGCGCACAGCGAGCGACCCGACAACACGGAAGGCAATCGTCATCGGTGCCGCCATTGCCAGCGTCACGCTCCTGCAGATCGCCGCGATCTCGCCCCCTTCCCCCGTGAACGAGGCGGGCCCGGCTCCCCTTGTTGCTTGGAACTTTCTGCTGGCTGCGATGTGGCTGCTCTACATGCCCATCCTGTTTCTCGGCGTCATCCTGATGACTCATGACCGCGTCATCGCCGATCTCAAGACCACGATTGCCCGCGACGAGTTGACAGGAGCGCTGTCGCGGCGCGCCTTCATCGAACTTGGCGAACGCATCTTTGCCTCGTGCACGGCGCACGCGCGCCCCGCCGCCTTCCTGCTGCTCGACCTCGACTATTTCAAGCAGATCAACGACCGCTATGGCCATGCGGCCGGCGATGCCGCGCTCGGCCATTTCGCCGACACGGTCACCGCCTGCCTTGCCGGACGCGGCACATTCGGCCGCATCGGCGGCGAGGAATTCGGCGTGGTGCTGTCTGACCATACCGAAGGCGAAGCGTTTCTGCTGGCCGAGGAGATCGGCCGTACGGTCCGCGTCACCCCCGTCGGACGTTTCGGCCAGCCGATCCGATTGACTGTCAGCATCGGCATTGCCAGCGCGGGCCTTGGCGATACCATGACCGACGTGATGATCCGGGCGGACATGGCACTCTACGCCTCCAAGGCCGACGGACGCGACCGCTGCACCATCGCCGGGAGGCTGCAGCCAGACGCCAGCGGTCGCGTGCTTGCCGCTGCCGCCGCACAGCTTCGCGCTGCCGAGGCCTATTCGCTCGCACCGCAACTGCTGCGCGACACCGGCTGATCCGGGAACCTCCGCTCAGCCCGGTTCACGTGTCCACCTTGCGCTGGCCATCTTGCATTGATTGGGGCAGAACCTATGTGAACGGTGCAAACCACCGGAGGAAATTCATGTCCCGTTCGTTCCGCGTCTTGATGCTAGCCAGCCTTGCCGCTTTCGTAACGACAGTCTCTCCCGCCCGGGCCGAAACCGTCGGCGAAGTCGGCGTCGACTGGCTCGGCAACGACATCATCGTCGACGCGGTCAGCGATCCCAAGGTCAAGGGTGTGACCTGTCACGTCACCTATTTCGATCGCGGCGTCATCGATAGGCTGAAAAACGGCAACTGGTTCGAGGATCCATCCAACAACTCGATCGCCTGCCGCCAGACCGGCCCGATCGAGATCGGCGACATCGACCTTTCGAAAGAAGGCGAGGAAGTGTTCCGCTCCGGCTTGTCCTTGATCTGGAAAGACCTGCTCGTCACCCGGATCTATGACCGCAAGAACGACACGCTGATCTATCTTGCCCACTCGCGCGAACTGACCGACGGCTCGGCCAAGATGTCGATCACGACGATCCCGCTCTACGGGCAGACCGTCAACTGGCAGGAAGGCAAGCCGAAGCCCTGACAAAACGAACCCTCCCGGAAGAGTGTTCCAGGAGGGCTTTGTCACCGGCCAGTCCCCACAACTGGCGTCAGGCCATCGATGCTCAATAGGTAGGCGGGACGATACCCTGGTAGTAGTCGCCGTCACCACCCTGATAGCGATCAGTTAACGGCTGCTGGTAGGCACGCGGAACGGTTCTGTAGATACTGCCTGTCGACATCCTATCGACTGGAGCAACGGTGGTGCGCATCGGGGCGACCCTGGCGCGATACTGTGTTCCGGGAGGATTGTTCGCGTCGATGCCCTGATAGTAGCTGTCAGCCAGAACTGGCCCGGCGGCGCCGGCAATGAGCGTTGTTACGGAGAGCGCGGCAATGAGTTTCCTTACAGACATGGTCATAGGTTCAACTCCTGTTTCAAAAATACGGTACCCGGCCTCCGAACAGGTACGCTGCGACAACGCTAAAGTAGTACAACTGTTCCGTCAGCGCTCATGACGTTTTGTCACGATAGCCTCGCCCAAGCGTGAAAATCATGACGCAAGTTTAACTTGACCTGCGGGCTTTCTGACCAACGTGCCACGCGCAAAACGCGAAACGCCCCGGGAAAGCCCCAGGGCGCATCGCCAATCCGCGGCTCGAAGGTGGTCAGGCGGCCTGCGCCAGCTCGTCGGCAATCACCGTGTCGAGGTTGAGGAAGCAGACCATGGTCTTTTCCAGCGCGACAATGCCGCGGCAGAAGGCACGTTGCGCTTCCGGAATGATCTCCGGCGCCGGCTGCAGATCTTCGCTCTTGATGGTCATCATGTCGGATACCTGCTCGACGAGCAGGCCGACCAGCTTGCCGGCAATGTCGGTGACGATGATCGCCGAACGTTCCGACGGTTCGGTCATCTTCATGCCGAGACGGCAGGCCATGTCGATGACCGGGATCACCGCGCCGCGCAGGTTGATGAGGCCGAGCACGTAGGGCGGCGTGTGCGGCATCGGCGTCACCGGCGCCCAGCCGCGGATTTCGCGGATCGCCATGATGTCGATGCAGAATTCCTGGTCGCCCAGATGAAACGAAACGATTTCGAGATAGGCACCGGACTGCTTGATTGCGTTGGACATGATCAGAATTCTTCCCAATTCTCACCGGAGGCCGACGTCGATGGCACGGAGCCCGGTTGGTTGCCGAATGCGCCCGCTAGCTTGCCCATCAGGGCCTTGGCGGGGGATGGAGCTGGACGCGAGGTCGATTTTGCCGAGGCAAGGTTGTGCAAAGGCACCGCCTTGTGCGTGCCCCTGGGTACGAGCCTTGCAGCTGCAGGCGTCGTTGCGGCTGCGATCTGCGTTGAAGCCCGCGTCTGGACAGGCGCTGCCGGCTTCACGGTCGTAACTGGCTTCACGCTCGCGGTCGTCTGCGACGGTGCGTTGGAGCGCATCAATGCTTGGACGGTCCGGCCCTCGTGGAACTGGCCGACGAGTTGCGTCAGCTTTTCCGCGTCCTGCGCCAGCGTGTGGCTGGAGGCGTTGGTCTGTTCGACCATCGCGGCGTTCTGCTGCGTCATCTGGTCGAGCTGGCCGACCGCCGTGCTGATTTCGTTGAGCCCGGTCGACTGCTCACGCGCCGCCATGACGATGGAACTCATGTGCTCGTTGATCCGCGCGACATCGGCGCCGATGCGACCGAGCGCCTCGCCCGTCGCCTGCACCAGCCGGACACCGGTGCCGACCTCGTTGCCCGAGCGGCCGACGAGCGTCTTGATATCCTTGGCGGCGCCTGCGGCGCGCTGCGCCAGCGCGCGCACTTCCTGCGCCACGACGGCAAAACCCTTGCCGGCTTCCCCTGCCCGCGCTGCCTCGACGCCGGCGTTCAGCGCCAGAAGGTTGGTCTGAAAGGCAATCTCGTCGATGACGTTGATGATCGTGCCGATCTCGTTCGAGGCATCCTCGATGCGGGCCATGGCGCTGATCGCCTCGCCGACGATGCGGCCGGATTCCTGCGCATTGGTGCGGGTCTCGTCGACCATGCGGCTCGCCTCTTCGGCGCGCTGGGTCGCGGTGCGCACGGTCACCGTGATCTCGTCGAGGGCGGCGGATGTCTGCTCCAGCGATGCGGCCTGCTTTTCGGTGCGGCGCGCCAGGTCGTCGGCGGCGGTGCGCATCTGGCGGCCATTCGTCTCGATCGAGAGCGCGTTTTCCTTGACGTTGAAGAGCACGTCACGCAGGCGCTCGACCGTCTGGTTGAAATTGCGGCGCAGCGTATCGAGCTTGCCATCGAAGGGGCGGTCGATGGTGACGGCGAGATCGCCTTCGGCAAGCTGCGTCAGTGCCAGGCCGAGGCTGTCGACCGCAGCCTGGATGCGGCGAACCGCTTCGTCGCGCTCGCTTTGCTGCTGTTCGCGTTCCTTCTCGATTTCGCGGCGGCTTGCCGCCGCATTCTGCTCGAGCGATTGCTTTTCTATGGCCGAGGCACGGAAGAGATCGACGGAGCGGGCCATGACGCCGATCTCGTCGCCACGGTCAAGCGCCTCGACCTTGGAGCCGAGCTCGCCCTTCTGGATGCGCTGCATGCTGTCGCGAAGCCCGAGGATGCCGCGGCGCAACGTCGCCCCGTGAAACCAGAGCAGGCCGAGCAAGGTCGCCATGGCGACGAGACCGGCTATAGTCTGCAGCAGAAGCGCATCGGCCGAAACGGCGCGCGCTTCGTCGACCCGCGTCTGAACCAGTTGTGTCGCAGCCTCGGAGAGCTGCGAAAGTGCTTTACCAAGCCGTTCGCCGGCACCGTCGATCGCGTCGTCGATCTTGCCGAATTCTTCCGTCGAAGCCTTGCCTTCGACCAGCGTCTTCAGGTCGACGCCGATTGCCTGGCGAAGTTCGGTGAGATCCGCGTCGAAGGTCGAAAGCGCGTCAGTCCGGCCGAGCAGCGTCGCCAGCGTCTTGATATCCGCCTTGCTGGCTTCGAGAAGGCTAAGCGTGGTTGCGATGCCTGCGGCGCGCTCCGGATGGATCACGCCTTCGTTACGGTCGACGATGGTATCCATGGCGTTGAGCACGAGGTTGGTGGTGGCAAGCCGCATCTCGTCGACGGCGGTCAGGCCGCGCTGCGCGGTGATCGCCCCGTTCAGCGCCTCGTTCGAGCGCATGTCCTCATACCAGCCGACGCCGAGCACGGAGCCGAAGCCAACGAAGGCGGCACCGGCGAGCGTGGCAAGCCGCTGGCTGACGGTGAGGTTCTTTTTCAGGGGCGCAGACGTTCCGGTCATAGGGCAGTCCATGGTCACGGACCTGCCAAAACCAGGCGAAGTCCTCCGTTAAAATCGATGCGGAAAGCCGGGCTCGATCAAACCGGATGACGTCATGTCATGTAGAGGTGAAGCACTTCACCCGCGTTGGCAAAACACTGGCAAACAGACCTTAAGCATTCGCTAAGCCGACCCCCGAATCATGGGGAGAAACGCAGCGCGGCGAGATGCTTTTGCTGGAGCGCGGTCGCCCCTTCGAGAAAGCGCAGCAGAACCGCCTGCTCCTCGGCTGAAAAGGTCGCGAGGAAGCCGGCACCTTCCTCGGCGATCGGCCGGTAATAGGGCGCCGTCAGCATCTCCACTGCATCGGTGTTTTCCACCATCACCTTGCGCCGGTCTTCGGCGCTGCGCGTCCGCTGCAAGAGGCCGCGTGCCTCCATCCGGTCGATCAGCGCCGTCACCGCCGCTGGCGTCAGTCCCGTCTCCTCGGCAATCGCGCCGGCCGGTCGCGGGCCGGCATGCAAGAACGCGAGGCAGCGGCGCTCGGCGGCATTGAGCTGCAGCCGCTCGCCCACCGCCTCGTCATAGGCTTGGGTCGCATCCTGCCAGCGCATCACGGCGCCGCCAATTGCTCGGACGAGTCCGTCCGGCGCCGGGCTTGACGAATTTACTTCGATCATCTAAATATTAATCCATCGTACTTTTCATTCATCGCAACAATATGAACTTCGCTTGCAGCGGACGCAAGCCTTGGAGACGCATATGCCAAAGCAGAATTCCATCGCGATAACAGGCGCCGGCATTGCCGGCCTGTCCCTCGCCATTCGCCTGCGCCAGACCGGCCACTCAGTCCAGATCTTCGAGGCGCGGCCGCGGGAGGCGTCCGGCGAAGGCGCCTTCCTGACGCTGGCGCCGAACGGCATCAATGCGCTGCGCGCGCTCGGCCTTGCCGAGCGTGTCTCTTCCCTCGGCATCCCGACGACCGGCATTGAAATCCTCAACGCCGCTGGCCGACGGCTGGCATTGCTCGATGAGCGGGAAGCCCAACGGCAGGCGGGCGCCGCGAGCATCACCCTGCGTCGCGCCGACCTGCTGGAGGCGCTACGCCAGACAGCGTCGGCGCAGGGCGTCGACATTCGCTATGACCACGCGCTCATCGACATCGAGCGGAAAGCGGACGGCGTGACCTTGCGCTTCGGCAACGGCGAGAGTGCGCATGCGCATTGGCTCGCCGGCTGCGACGGGGTCTGGTCGCGCACGCGGCGCCTCGCATTGCCCGCCTCGCCCGAGCCGCTCTATACCGGGTTGACAGGCACCGGCGGCTTTCTCGATTGTCCTCACGTGCCGTCGAGCGGCGGCGTGCTGCGCCTGATGTTCGGCGAAAGCGCCTTCTTCGGCTACATCAAGGCGCAGGAAGGGCCGGTGTTCTGGTTCGATTCCTTCACGCTCGACGAGGAGACGGCGATCGGCCGGCCGGATCCGGCAGCCCTTGCCGCCCGCACCCGCGCCCAGCACGCCGGCGACGCCGCCCCGGTCCGCGACATCGCCGCGGCCGTCACCTCGGTGCCGCGCGCCTATCCGGTCTTCGACATGGGCCACCTGCCGCGCTGGTTCGACGATCGCGTCGTGCTGCTTGGCGATGCCGCCCATGCGGTCTCTCCCCATGCCGGCCAGGGCGCCTCGATGGCGATCGAGGATGCCGTCGTGCTCGCCGCCTGCCTCACCGCCTATGGCGCGCCGAGCCGGGCCTTCAGGGCCTATGAGACGCTCCGGCGCGACCGGGTGGAACACATCGTCCGCATCAGCCGCCGCCGTGGCGCCAAGAAGCAGGCAAAGGGCCCGGTCGCACTGTTCCTGCGCGATCTTCTCCTGCCGCTTCTGTTGCCCTTCGACGCGAAAACGACCCAGGCCGTCCAGCGCTACCGCGCCGATCTCGACCCGCTGGTGTTGCCGGCCGCCTGAACGCCGATCTCCGGCCCGGCCGGAGATCCCTTCCCCTTGGCGCTCCGGATGCTATGATAGGGTCATGAACACGAGAACGCAGAGATCGATCCGGCTTCCGCTGCTTGCGGGTCTTGCGATGGCGCTTGCCGTCGTGACGCTTCTCGCCTTCCGCGGCTGGATGGCGAACGGCGCCGATATCTTCCTGGCGCTCGCCCAGTCCGGCCTTGCCTGGTGCATCTGAGCTGACGGGCATTACTGCCGGAGGATTTCCAGGAAAAGTGCGAAGCGGTTTTCCGTCCGGAAATGCTTCAACACAAAGAGATTGCCTGCGGCAATTGTCCCATTTGCGTGGCTGCGGCGGAGACGGTATCAAAAGCCGATCAACCTGATATGGCCGGCCAAGGCCCCAACTAAATCGGTAGCACGCATGAAAACCATTCGCATCGCCCTTTGGGCCGCCGTCGTCGTCATGGCCGGCGTTCTCGGCTGGCTGACCTACGAGATGACCCAGTCGAAGCAGCAGGGCGCCTCCGGCCCCTTCGGCGTGCCCTTCACGCTGGTGGCGCAGGATGGCAAGGAGATCACCGAGAAGGCTTTCTCCGGCAAACCGACCGCGCTGTTCTTCGGCTTCACCCATTGCCCGGAGGTCTGCCCGACGACGTTGTTCGAGCTGAACGGCTGGCTGGAAAAGGTCGACCCGGAAGGCAACAAGCTGCAGGCCTATTTCATCACCGTCGACCCTGAGCGCGACACGCCTGAAATTCTCGGCCAGTACGTCTCCAACGTGTCCAAGCGCATCACCGGCATTTCCGGTCCGGCCGACAAGGTGCTGGAGATGGTCAAGGGCTACCGCGTTTACGCCAAAAAGGTGCCGCTCGACGCCGAAAAGCCTGACGGCGACTACACCATGGACCATACCGCCTCGGTGTTCCTGCTCGACGCCGACGGCAGCTTCTCCGGCACCATCGCCTACGGGGAAAACCCCGAAACCGCGATCAAGAAGCTCGAGAACCTCACCAAGGGTTGAGGACCGCTCCTGCCCCAATCGAACATCTTTGCTAGCGCCGGCATCGCCCGGCGCTTTGCGTTTGCCAAGCTTTCATGCTAGCGGCGGGGGCTTGCAGCGGCGCACGTCGGATAGGGCGTGCGGCGATTATGCAGAGCCAGCCGAAGGACAGAGCCTTGAGCGAGATCAGACTTTTCGTCACCACCACCGAGAAGCAGGCGGAAGCCGTGCTCGACCGCATGAGCGAGGTCTTCGGCGAAGAGGATTTTGCCATCGGCACGACGGAAGTCGACGAAAAGCGCGACGTCTGGGAAGCCTCGATCTACATGATGGCGGCCGACGAGGAGAGCGTCAACGAGCGGCTGACGGAGGCGCTTGCCGACGACTTTTCCCATCTTGCCATCGAACGCGAAGTGCTGCCGGATATCGACTGGATCGCCAAGTCGCTCGAGGGGCTGGCGCCCGTGCGCGCCGGCCGTTTCGTCGTGCATGGCTCCCATGACCGCGACAAGGTCCGCACCGGTGAGATCGCCATCGAGATCGAGGCCGGCCAGGCCTTCGGCACCGGCCACCATGGCACGACCGCCGGCTGCCTCGAAGTGCTGGCGACCGTGGCGCGCACCCGCACGGTGCGCAACGTGCTCGACCTCGGCACCGGCAGCGGCGTGCTGGCGATCGCTGCCTGGAAGCTCCTGCATGTGACGGTGCTCGCCACCGACATCGACCCGATCGCCACCCGCGTTGCCGAGGAAAATGCCCGCCGCAACGGCGTCGTCACCGGCATGACCTTTGCGACGGCCCCCGGCTTTCACTCCACCGCCTTCAGCGGCAACGGCCCCTTCGACCTGATCATCGCCAACATCCTCGCCCGTCCGCTGATGAAGATGGCAGCGCAACTGACCGCCAACCTCGCCCCCGGCGGCTCGGTGATCCTCTCGGGCATTCTTGCCGAGCAGCGCTGGAAGGTGCTTGCCGCCTATAACGGGCAGCACCTGCGCCATGTCCGCACCATCTGGCGCAACGGCTGGGTGACGATCCACCTGGAGAAGTGAGGCACGCGTCCGGAGCGACAGCCGCAGGGTTTCTTCGCAAAGCCTGACCTGGTCTCGGTTTGCAGCCTATCCCTTCGCCGGACGGCGGTGGGAGAACTGAGCGATGGATATGCCGGCTTTGCGGAAGCCGTTCAGCCAGAGCTCCGCATCCTCTGACAAGGAGCAAATCTTCGCGGTGTTTCGGGCGTAGACGTCTGCATCGAACGCCGCGGGCATCGCGCGCGTTATGATTGCCGCCTCCTCCGCCCTGCCGAGCTGGGCGAGACAGGCCGCCTGGCCTGCCGAGCTGGGCGAGACAGGCCGCCTGGTTCAATCGGAAGAAATACGGCGGATCGATCAGGGTTCCGTAGGCGGTCAATGCCGCATCGAACCTGCGCGCGAGATAGTAGCAGTCCCCGAGACTGGAGAGGAACGCCGGCGGCAGGAGCGGCTCGAACTTGCAGCCCCGTTCGACAAGCGCCAAGCCTTCTTCATGCATTCCCGCATAGGAAAGGATCATGCCTCGGGCGACAAGGACGTTCATGTCGCGCGGGCTCATCGAGATCGCAATGTCGGAGTAGCGCAGGGCCTCGTCAATTTTCCCGACCAACAGAAAGCATGCAGCAACGCTGGTGAGGACGAATGGATCGTTTCTGTCGGCAGCGATCGCCCGCGCGGCATATTCCTGGCACTCAACCTCAAGCCCGGCATCTGTCGCAGCATCAGGCTCACTGAACCGCCAGTATGCGTAGAGCAATCCTAGCGAGGCGAGAGCGGGCGCATAGGTCGGGTCGACGCGGATCGCCTCCTGCATGTGCCCGCGTGCACCCTGTTCGTCACCGTTGCGCCAGGCAGCCCCTGCCCGGAGCCAGGACCTATAGGCGGAGATATCCGTCGTCGAACTCCTTGCGCGAACGGCCCCGGCCACCTCTTGAAGATTGAAAAACAGGCGACCTATGATCGCATCGACGATTTGATCCTGGACCGCGAAGATGTCCGCCATTTCGCGATCGAATCTCTCGGCAAAGACATGCGCCCCTGTCTGTGTGTCGATCAATTGCACCGAGGCGCGCAGGCGCTGGCCAGCCAGCCGGACACTGCCTTCGAGGACGAATTCCGCACCGAGCTGCCGGCCCACCTCCGCCACGTTCACCGATTGGCCCCTGTAGCTGAACGTGGTGTTTCTGGCGACGACGGAGAGATTCCGGAAGCGGCTCAGCTCGGTGATGATGTCCTCGGTGAGGCCGTCGGCGAAGTAGTCCTGCTCTGTGCTTCCCGACATGTTCGTGAGAGGCAGAACGGCGATGGTGGTAAATTCCCTGCCGCGAGAAAGTGTCGTTTGGAGCAGTGCCCGGGCCGTCTCCATTCCGAAGATCCTGACCGGCGCAGCAATGTTCTTGAGCTGCACCAGTCCGAGGTCTTTCATCACGACGGGGATCTTGCCTCGGACTTCATTGTGCACCTTCTCGGACATGCAGATGCCACCCGGCTCGGCCAGCGCTTCCAGTCGCGCTGCGATGTTGACCCCCTCGCCATAAATGTCTGAACCCTCGCCGATGACATCGCCGATGTTGATGCCGATGCGGAGCAGGATCTCGCTGGGTTCTGGAACACCGGCATTCGCCTCCGCCATCTTCCGCTGAAGCTCGAGCGCGGCCTCGACGACGTCAATCGCGCTGGCGAATTCGACCAGCACGCCGTCGCCCATCAGCTTGACGATGCGTCCTCCATGGGCGCGCACCACCGGGTAGAGCACATGACTTCGCCGCTCCTTCAGCGTCTCATACGTCCCGGCTTCATCGGCTTCCATCATGCGGGAATAGCCGACCACATCGGCGACGAGGATCGCAACAAGGCGGCGGTGGATTGATTTCTCGACCACGCTCCCACGTCTCCTTCGGGTGGCGCACTCTGTTGGGAAACCGAACTCGTCCACAATATCGGGATTGTGACCTTGTGCAAAATCATCTTGTGGCACGTGCTCCATAACGGCGCACGAAAGAGCCGTTGATGTCAGGGTGCCAGCGCCAAAAAGCCAAGCCGAAGAAAAACGAAAAGGCCGCCACGTCTTTCATGACGGGCGGCCCTTCGAAACAAAGGCGATGCCAGGGGCATCGCCTGCTGGTTCGGCTTGAGACCGAACCATGCCCGCGAGCCTGAGGAGGAGGAGCGCTCGAGCGGGCGTCTACCGTTCCGAAATTGACCACCCTTGAGGGAGGAGGAGAACAGAGTGATCAACTATTCTCGGAACTGCAGGCTTTTGAACCACCGGATGTTCGTCCGTGTTCGTTGAGGCGGCTTATAAACTATTATTCCGATAGAGATAGCAGCTTCTTGGCATAGGAGCCATGCAGAAAGCGCATATGTATGGTAAATGAGCAATTGCCCTCTAAAGCATTTCCGATTTATGCGGAATCGCAAAAACGCTCTATCTCTTTGTTTTTACACAATTCCTGACGGAAAACCGCTTCGCACTTTTCCTGGAAATGCTCTGATTCTGTGCACGTCCTGCCGCCGGCATGCCCGGCAGGATCTCGCCTCTTTCCTCCCCATGGACGTTTCCGCTAAGATCGCGCATCTTTCCCGCGGTTCTCCGCCCAATTTACCGGAAATCCCTCATGTTTCAGTCCTTTGAAGTCACCTCCACGCCCCAGTTCGGCAAGGAGCGCACAGAAGCCTTGCGCGCCACCTTCGCCGCCCTCGGCATCGACGGGTTTCTCGTACCCCGTGCCGACGAGTTCCAGGGCGAGTATGTGCCGGCATCGTCGGAGCGGCTTTCCTGGCTCACCGGCTTTACCGGTTCCGCCGGCGTCGCCCTCATTACGCAGCGTCAGGCTGTCGTTTTCGTCGATGGACGTTACGTGACCCAGCTGAAGGAACAGGTCGACGGCCAGGTCTTTATCGGCGGCGATCTCATCGGCGAGCCGCCGCATCTCTGGCTGGAAAATAACGGCACCAAGGGCTTCAGGCTCGGCATCGACCCGTGGCTGCACACAGGCGCTGAAGTGCGCCGGCTGGAAAAGGCGCTTGCCGTCCTCGGCGGCTCGCTCGTCTTCCTCGACCACAACCCGCTCGACCGCATCTGGACCGGTCGCCCGGCAGCCCCGCTCGGCCGCGTCTCCATCCAGCCGATCGAGCAGGCCGGCGAGCTTGCCAAGGACAAGATCGCGACCATCGCTGGCGGCCTCGAAAAGGCCGGTGCCAGCGCCGTGGTTTTGACCGACCCCTCCTCCGTCGCCTGGACCTTCAATATCCGCGGTACCGACGTGCCGCACACGCCGCATCCGCTCGCCCGCGCCATCATCCATGCCGACGGCCGCGCCGAGATCTTCCTCGACAAGCGCAAGACCGGCATCGAGCAGGAAGCCTATCTCACCCAGATCGCCGAGATCGCAGCACCCTCGACCTTCGACGACCGCCTGTCGACGCTCAGTACTGCGGGTGCTGCCGTCATGCTCGACCCGGACCTTGCCTCCTTCGCCATTTCCGAGCTGATCCGCTCCAAGGGCGGCAAGGTCGTCGAGGCCGTCGACCCAGCCCGCCTGCCCCGCGCCCAGAAGAACAGGGCCGAGATCGAGGGCTCGACCCGCGCGCATCTGCAGGATGGCGCCGCGATGGTCGAATTCCTCGCCTGGCTCGACAAGGCCGAGCCCGGCACCGTCACCGAGATCGGCGCTGCCAACCAGCTGGAAGCCGCCCGTGCCACCGTCGGCGAGCGCATGCAAAACCCACTCAAGGACATTTCCTTCGACACCATCTCCGGTGCCGGCTCGCATGCGGCGATCATGCACTACCGCGTGACGACCGAAACCGACCGCGCGATCGAAGCAGGCACCATGTTCCTGATCGATTCCGGCGCGCAATACATCAACGGCACCACCGACATCACCCGCACGGTGGCGGTCGGCGCGGTTCCGGAAGAGCAGAAGCGCTTCTTCACGCTGGTGCTGAAGGGCATGATCGCCATCAGCACCGCGCGTTTCCCCAAGGGCTCGCGCGGTGTCGACCTTGACCCCTTGGCCCGCATCGCGCTGTGGAAGGCTGGCGCCGACTACGCCCATGGCACCGGCCACGGCGTCGGCTCCTACCTCTCGGTGCATGAGGGACCGCAGCGCATCGCCCGGCTTTCAACCCAGGAACTGCTGCCCGGCATGATCCTGTCGAACGAGCCCGGCTATTACCGCCCCGGCGCCTTCGGCATCCGCATCGAAAACCTCATCGTGGTGCAACCGGCCGAAGAGATCGCCGGCGGCGACCTGGCGATGCTCGGCTTCGACACGATCACCTATTGCCCGATCGACAGCCGCCTGGTGCTGCCGGCGTTGCTGACCGACGAGGAACTGGGCTGGTTCAACGCCTACCACGCCGAGACGCGCGAAAAGCTGATGCCGCTGTTGGTGGGCGACGAGACCCGCAACTGGCTGAAGACCGCGACGAAAGCCATCACACGCTGAGTGGGGCATTGCGAAGGGGCTGAAGCGCGTTTCCAGTCCCCAAAGCATGTCGCGCAAAGGTGCGCAGTGGTTTTGCGATAACGACATGCGCAAAAACAAGAGCTTAAAGCGCAACAAGCGAATCCGGGAGAGCGCCCGGCGCTGTAGCAAATTGGGGCGGGATGCGGCCGGAAAACCGCACGCAGTTTTCCTCATCCCGCTCTGACGCCGGCTTTCAAGAAGAAGCACAAAGGCTTGGGGGAAGCCCCGGCTTTTCCTTTCAGATTCCCAACAGTTTCTTGGCCTGGCCGAGCGTTGCCTCCGACGCGGCGTGATCGCCGGCCTTGTGCTGGTCTTCGCCCTGCTTGCGCAGCGCCGTGACCTTCGCCATGTCGGCCTCGGAAAGAGAGGCCGTCGGGATGGCCGCATCGATCGCAGCCATCATGGTGGGGCACTGGTTGGCAAAGGCCGTCGCAGGCGCAAGCGCGAGCAAAAGGGCAATCGAGATCCTGGTAATCATGGTCGCTCCTCCACCACCGGGAGGCTGCAGCAAGTCAAAGTGCAACCGCGACCTTTGCGCGTCAGACAGGGCGCGCGGCGCAGCCGTACCTCTCCGGCAATCAGAGGATGATAATCCAGGACGCGCCCGAAGCCAACGCCGGAGCGTTCAGCGCACCCTGCCCTGCCCGCGCCGTCTTCGACGACACGACCAGCGACAGGGATTGCCCGCACAAAGGCGGTGAGGAACCTACAGGACGAGATGCCGGATCAGCATCACCACCACCCAGCCGATGACGAGCATGCGCAAGGTGGAGAGATTAAGCCCGAGCGCAATGGCGAAGGCGACGAACATCGAGACCGCGACGTCGAAGCCGCCATAGACGAAGGCCGGCGCCACCAGCGTCGTCAGCACCGCCGCCGGAACGGCGTTCAATGCCGATTCGAGCCGCGGCGGGATCTGCTTCATCTGGGTGATGAGCACATAGCCACCGATGCGGGTGATGAAGGTCGCAACGGCCGCCGCGATGATCAGATAGATGAGATTGAGGTGTTGCGGGTCCATGGCTCAGGCCTCCTTCTCGATGGCGACGGGCGGTGCCGAAACCGTCTCGGTCGGCGGCAGGCAGGCGGCGAGCAGCACGCCCGCCAGCGCCCCGATGCTGACATGCCAGGGCGAGCCGACGAGATGCATGCCGGCAACCGACGCCACGGCAGAAACCGCAACGATCGGCAAAAAGCGGTCACGCTTGCGAAAACCCATCACCAGGCCGAGGAAGTAGATCGGCAAGAGCACGTCGAGGCCGATGGCCTTGGGATCGCCGATCAACTGACCGAAGATCGCGCCAAGCAGCGTGTTGAAGATCCAGGGGAAATAGATCACCAGGCCGAAGCCGAGATACCAGGGGAAGGTCACCGGCAGGCCACGCTCGCCGCGCTTCTCGGTCTCGGCATATTGCGGATCGACCAGCAGGAAGAAGGCAAAGAACTTCTGGACCGGGGTGAAATGCCGGATGTATTTGGCGATCGAGGCGGAATAGAGCACGTGGCGGAAGTTGACGGCGAAGACCGAAAGCACCACCAGCCATGGCTGGACATGGTTGCCGAACAGCTCGATGCCGACCATCTGGCTGGCGCCGGCATAAACCGTCGCGCTCATGAACACGGTATCGGCGATGGTAAAACCATTGTCGACCGCAAGCGCACCGAACAGCGCGCCAAAGGGTGACGCCGCTAGCATGATCGGGAAGCCGCCGCGCACGCCTTCCCAGAATTCGTCTTTTCTCATGGAATCCTCCCGCGGCGCCGGCAATGGGCGCCCGCGGCATGCCGTCTTTAATCGGGATCGATCAAGGCCACATGCAGCATTTCAAAACTGCGACAGCGACTGTGCACCTCAAGGCGCGCGCGGCTGTCGTCCTGTGCCGGACAGATAGGCGTTCCCGCCCCGACCAACAATTCAATTGCGCTTATACAATGATTGAATTTTATGATGCCTGACCGCGGCAGGCTTGAACGAAATGCGCACGGGTCGATAAGCGATCGCCGTTTTTTCACCGCCGCCTCGCCACCGACCACCTGGCGGTGGGGCATTTATCCGAAGATCGCTCCCCCAGTGGGATAGGGCGCAAGCCGCATGACCTGCGCCCTCCTGTTCAAAGTCGCCGTGTGCTCGTTGGCGCGGCCAGGTCGTGCAAAGAGATGTGTCAGCGCTTGACCTGGAACGTATGCTCGACACCCGGGAACGTGCGCGCCTTGACCTCGTTGGCGTATTCCTCCGCAGCCTTCGAGATCGCCGGCGCCAGTTCGGCAAAATGTTTGACGAAGCGGGGCTTGAAGTCGTTGAACAGGCCCAGCATATCGTCAGAGACGAGGATCTGGCCGTCGCAGGCCGGCGATGCGCCGATGCCGATGGTCGGCGAGCGCAATTCCCCGGTGATCTCGCGCGCAACCGGCTCGACGGTGCCTTCGACGACGATCGCAAAAGCGCCGGCATCGTCGATCGCCTTGGCGTCGCGGCGGATCTTGGCCACTTCCTTCTCGTTGCGACCGACCGAGCGATAGCCGCCGGTGGTGTTGACGAGCTGCGGCATCAGCCCGACATGGCCGAGAACCGGAATGCCGCGGCTGACGAGGAACTCGACCGTCTCGGCCATCTCGGCGCCACCCTCGAGCTTCACGGCGCTACAGCCGGTTTCCTTCAAAACGCGTGCAGCACTTCGGAAGGCCTGTTCCTTGGATTCCTGGTAGGAGCCGAACGGCAGGTCGATGACAATGCAGGAGCGCTCCGAGCCGCGCATGACCGCCTGGCCATGGGCGATCATCATCTCGAGCGTGACGCCGACGGTGGTGTCGAGACCGTAGAGCACCATGCCGAGCGAATCGCCGACCAACAGGAAATCGACATGCGGATCGAGCAGCCGGGCAATCGGTGTCGTATAGGCCGTCAGGCTGACGATCGGGCGCTCGCCCTTCAGCGCCTCGATATTGGCAGGGCTCAGGCGGCGTCTGGCAGATTGTACGCTCATTCTCAGGCAACCTTTGCAAAATGGGCGGATTTGGCGGCAATCACGCGGTTGTCGAGCAGCTTCGTCGTGCCGAAGCGCACGAAGAGCAGCAGCAGCAGCACCGGCTTGTCACCGATCTCTTGAATTGTTTCGAGCGTGCCAGGATCGCGCAGCGCCACGACTTCGGGTCGAGCCAGCGGTTCGGCGGAAAGAAAAGCCGTCACGGCCCTTTCCACTTCGACGGCATCGGTGATCCCGGACGCGACCAGCCGCTCGGCCTCGGCAAGTGCCTTCGGCACGATGGCAGCCGCTTCACGCTCAGCGGCGCTGAGGTAGACATTGCGCGACGAACAGGCGAGCCCATCGGCCTCGCGCACCGTCGGCACGCCGATGATCTCCACCGGCTGGGCGAGATCATCGACCATACGGCGAATGATCTGCAGCTGCTGGAAATCCTTCTCGCCGAAATAGGCGCGGTCCGGCTGCACGATGTTGAACAGCTTGGTGACGACAGTCGCAACGCCGGCAAAGTGGCCGGGACGCACGGAACCTTCAAGCTCGGAGCCGAGCTTCGGCACGTCGACCACCGTTTCCATCGGTCGCGGATACATGTCGGACACCCCTGGCGAAAACAGGAAGTCGACGCCGCCCTCTTCCAGCATCGCCTGATCGCGGGCGAGATCGCGCGGATATTTGCTCAAGTCTTCGTTGGGGCCGAACTGCAGCGGATTGACGAAGATGCTGGCAACGACGACGTCATTTTGCCCGCGCGCACGGCGCACAAGCTCCATATGGCCGACATGCAGATAGCCCATGGTCGGCACGAGCCCGACCGTCTTGCCTGCCCGCCGGTATTCGGCAAGGGCTGCGCGCAGCTCGGTGATGGTGGTGATGGTCTTCAAATCCGGACCCTCCAATCCGCGAAGGCGCCGCTAGCGCCCCGCCCCGCGGCCTGTGGCTCTTGGCCCGCTCCGCGAAAAGGCAATTGCACAAAATTTGGCTGCAAACCTCTATCTTGTGCAGCGCAAAAAGACAAACGGAATTGGTGCCGCTGCGAATAGAGCCAAGCCAATTATCGCACGGTCCGGGCGGGCAAGCTCAGCTGTGGGCGGAACTCGGCACCCGCCAGGGCGGATCGAGCCTGTTGGCGCCTGCGAAATAAAGTACGATGCGGTTGCCGGCGGGATCAAAGATTTCGGCTTCCCGCCACAGCCAGCTCTTGTCGGCGGGACTGCTCGCAAACAGGATACCGGCCTCGATCAGCCGGCTGACGGTCAGATCCAGATCGTCGCACTCGAAGTAGACGGTTGTGCCGCTGCCGCCCGCCTCGCCCTGATGCAGCGAAAACGAACTGCCGCCATCCGGGCAGACGAAGCGCACATAATGCGGCCGCGCATCGACGATCGGCTGCAGCCCGAGCGTGCGGTAGAACTCCCACCCCGCATCGAGATCGGGCATCGTCACCGTCACCTGGTTCAAACGCATCGTGTCTCCTCACATCCCGGGCGCCGACAGTCATCGTTGCTCGCCGCACCTCTTCACGAGGTCCGGAGACCATGGAACATCCGCCAGAAATGTGCGAGGTGCAAACGATGCGGATTCAGCATGGACCGCCAAACTCTGATCGGCCTCGTGTGGCACTCGCCGCCGTTCCAGATGTGCTCGCCCATTTCGAGCGCGCCGCCGGCACCTTGCCGAGCGAATTGCCAGTAATCTCGGGTGAACCGGAAATGCTTGAAAACCTATGATTGCACACCACATCAGCGGGGACACTTCGCATTTCTCAAAAAATGTCTGAACGGCTGTCGGCTGCGTGTCACGCCGAACGTCCTAGTTATGTTCAATCAAGAAAATCCCTACGAGGAGCATTCCATGCGCATGATTTTTGTAAACCTGCCCGTCAAGGACCTGAAGGCGTCCCGGGCCTTTTTCGCGGCACTCGGCTATACCTTCAACGAGCAGTTCTCCGACGACACGGCCGCCTGCACGGTGATCTCGGACAATATTTTCGTCATGCTTTTGACCGAACCGAAGTTCCGCGGCTTCATCACCGGCGAGATCAGCGATGCCAGCAAGGGCACCGAGGTCATCACCGCCCTTTCCGCCTCGAGCCGCGCCGAATGCGACGACATGCTCGCCAAGGCACTCGCTGCCGGTGCCAAGCCCTGGAAGCCGGCACTCGACTACGGCTTCATGTACGGCATCAGCTTCCAGGATCTCGACGGCCACGTCTGGGAATTCATGTGGATGGACATGGAAGCCGCCCAGCAGCAGGCCTCCTGATCTGACGCAATCCCCTTGCCTTGCGCCCGCCGCGTTTCGCGGCGGGCGCTTTTTTTTGTCTGATCCGGTGCACGCAACTATGAGCGAGGCTATCGGCCGCAGAGGTTTTGGGGAGAAATTGCCCGAAAAACCGGATAGTTGGGGAACCCATACGTCGAGAAGGCGAGTGAGCCGTCGCTGACGCTTGCAATGAGCAGAATGAGGAAGCCCCATGTCCATGAATGTCGAAGCCAAGCATTGGTCCAAGGTCGAGCTTTTGCACGAGACCGTGCGCAACCCGAATATCCATGTGCGCGGCACCAACAGCTACTACAGCAACGCTTGGACGGGTTCCTTCGAGGAGAGCGTCGTTCGCTACCTCTATGGCGACGACTACAGCCTCAAGGCCTGGGAGCCGCAATGGCCGATCGACCAGTTGCGGATCGGAGACTACGTCGCGATCGGTGCCGAGGCGGTAATCCTGATGGGTGGCAACCACACCCACCGCACCGATTGGGTCAGCCTCTATCCGTTCATCGATATGATTGGCGAAGCCTATATCGGCAAGGGCGACACGATCATCGGCGACGGCGCCTGGATCGGCATGCGCGCCATGATCATGCCGGGAGTCACCCTTGGTGAAGGCGCCGTCATCGCTTCGGGCGCGATCGTCACCAGAGACGTGTCGGCTTACACCATCGTTGCCGGCAATCCGGCCCGCCCCGTTCGCCAGCGCTTTCCCGAAGCAGACATCGAGACGTTGCTCTCACTCGGCATCTACCGATGGGAGAGGTCGAAGTTCGACGCGCTGCGCAATGTCATCTGCGCCGACGACATCGCCGCGCTGAAGGCAGCATCCGAAGCCTACGACGCGGAACAGGCATAACGACAACGCCTGCCAGCGCCCCTGATCGTGGGCATCAGCCCCCGATCAGCGCCAGCCACTCGTCCTCGTCCATCGTCTGCACGCCGAGTTCGCGCGCCTTGTCGAGCTTGGAGCCCGCTCCCGGGCCGGCGACGACGATATCGGTCTTCTTCGACACGGAACCTGCCACCTTGGCGCCGAGGCTTTCCGCCTTGGCCTTGGCCTCATCGCGCGTCATCTTTTCGAGCGAACCGGTGAAGACCACGGTCTTGCCGGCGACCGGGCTGTCGCTCGCAACCGGTATCTCCGCCCCTTCGGGCGTCACTTCGGCAAGCAGTCGCGTCACCACTTCAAGGTTCCTCGGCTCCTTGTAGAACTCGACGATGGCGCGGGCGACGACTTCGCCGATGCCGTCGATACTGTTGAGTTCGTTCCAGGCATCACCCGTAAAGGTGCCGGCTTCGCTCATGGCTGCGCCGAAGGCCTCGTAGGTGCCGTAGGAGCGCGCGAGCAGCTTGGCCGTGGTCTCCCCGACATGGCGGATGCCAAGCGCGTAGATGAAGCGATGCAGCGCGATCGAGCGGCGGGTGTTGATCGCGTCATAGAGCTTGCGCACGCTGACGCGGCCGAAGCCGTCGATGTTTTCGAGCTTTGTCAGCGACGTCTCCTGGCGCTTTTCCAGCGTGAAGATGTCGGCCGCCGTGCGGATCGACAGCGTCGGATCCTCGCTCTCGAAGAAGAACTCGATCTGCTTGGAGCCGAGGCCTTCGATGTCATAGGCATTGCGCGAGACGAAATGCTTGAGATGCTCGACCGCCTGCGCCCGGCAGACGAAGCCGCCGGTGCAGCGGCGCACTGCATCCACCTTGCCGGACTTCTCGTTGATGTCGCGCACCGCATGGCTGCCGCAGACCGGGCATGTCGTCGGAAAACGATAGGGCTCGCTCCCCTCCTTGCGCTCGTCCATCACCACGTCGACGATCTGCGGGATGACGTCGCCCGCCCGCTGGACGATCACCATGTCGCCGATACGGATGTCGCGACCCTCGCGGATCGGTTCGCCGCTGTTGCCGAGCCCCTTGATGTAATCCTCGTTGTGCAGCGTCGCATTGGTCACGACGACGCCGCCGACGGTGATCGGCTCCAGCCGTGCCACCGGCGTCAGCGCGCCGGTGCGCCCCACCTGGATGTCTATGGCCGTCAGCCGCGTAAATGCCTGCTCGGCCGGGAACTTGTGCGCCGTCGCCCAGCGGGGCGAGCGCGAGCGGAAACCGAGCCGCGCCTGCAGGTCGAGCCGGTCGACCTTGTAGACGACGCCGTCGATATCATAGTCGAGATCAGGCCGTTCGCGCTCGATATGGTGGTAATGCGTCAGCAGCTCGTCGGCCGACGAAATCCGCTGCATCAGTGGATTGACCGGGAAACCCCAGGCCTTGAATGCCTCGACCATGCCGAATTGGGTATCGGCAGGCATTTCCGACATTTCGCCCCAGGCATAGGCAAAGAAGCGCAGCTTGCGGCTGGCAGTCACCTTGGCGTCGAGCTGGCGGAGCGACCCGGAAGCGGTGTTGCGCGGGTTGACGTAGAGCGGCTTGCCGAGCGCTGCCATCTCGGCGTTGAGTGCGGCAAAGTCGGACTTCGCCATGTAGATTTCGCCGCGCACCTCGACGATCTCAGGAGCGCCGGCCGGCAGCGTCTGCGGGATCATGCCGATGGTGCGGATATTGGCGGTGACGTTTTCACCTGTTGTGCCGTCGCCACGGGTCGCCGCCGTCACCAGCCGCCGGTTCTCGTAGCGCAGCGACATCGAGAGGCCGTCGATCTTCGGCTCGGCGGTAAAGGCGATCGAATTATCCGGCAGCTGCCCGAGGAAGCGGTAGACCGAGGCGACGAAATCGCGGGCGTCCTCGTCGGAAAACGTGTTGTCGAGCGACAGCATCGGCCGGGCATGAACGACCGGCTGGAAGGTAACGGATGGCGCTGCCCCCACCTTCTTCGATGGGCTGTCCTCGCGCGCAAGCGCCGGAAACTGCGCCTCGATCGCATCGTTGCGCCGCTTCAGCGCGTCATAGTCCGCATCCGTGATCTCCGGCGCGTCGTTGCCATGATAGAGCGCGTCGTGCCGGGCAAGCTCGGAGGCGAGAAAGGCCAGCTCCTCGGCGGCTTCCGTTTCGTTCAGCTTCTCGACGGGTTTCAGTTCACTGGACATGCGCGACGACTCCGGATTGGGAGTCGTTTTTTAGAGCAACTGTCGGGAAAGAAAAGAGCGGCCGTTATCGGTCTCCCCTGATCATCCGGCCGGAGCGACACTTGGCTCGACGTCGGCGCAGCGGCGGATCTCCAACTCACACCAGCGCTCGTATCGCTTCTGGTAGCGCGCGCGTATCCCTTCCAAATCCTGCCGGTGGACGCCGCGTCTGGTGTAGATCCATTTGCCTTCCGCAAGGCCGCGCATGACGCGACCAACCGGATCGAGGCCGAACATTTTCAGGATGGCGGCGCCGCCCTTGTCCCAGCCGATGCCATAGAGGTCGATACCTTCGGGCGGAAACTCCTGGTACTCCAGGATCGCCGACACCGTCGCCCAGACGAGGATGCCGTTCTGCCGCCGGCGTTCGCTGCGCATGGAATCGAGCAGGTAGCTGAGATTGAGGATGGTAGCGAGATAGACCACCTTGGCCTTGCGCGCCTTCGGATGGACAAGCAACCCGTTGGCAAGCAGGTCGTCGAAGCCATAGTCACCTTGCAGGAACAGCTTGAAGTGCTTCTTCTCGAAGGCGTAGTAGTCGGTGAAACCGTAGATATTGTCGTCGGAGTCCTGCAGGCAGATCAGGCTGTAGGGATCGGAGAAGAAGGCTTTCATATCCTCCTCCGGATCGATCGCGTCGCTCTGAAAGACGTCCTGCGCCTTGCGGATGACATCATAGGCAACCGCCGTCGATGGCGGGACACGCACCAGGTACGGGCGGTCATCCTCAGCGCTGGAGCGCAGAAACCCGAGCGGTGCGGCGCCATCGTCCTTCTCGTCCGGCAGTTCGATGCTGCGCGCGCCGCGAAGTCGCGCGACCAGATAGGGGATGAGCGCCGTGCCGGCCACCACCGCCAGGATGCCGATCACCCCCAGCTGTTTGTTGGCTTCCTTCATCGTCAGGATGTAGCCGACGAAGGCGAGAGAATAGAGCAGGATCAGTTCCGGATGCTTGCGCATCTGGTCCAGTCGAAGCTGAATTCGCTGCTGGAGCTGTTCCCACATGCCAAAGCTCGCATATCCGCGCAACGCCTAATAAAGACACGCGCTCGACCGGGAGACAACTTGGCGAGAAGGCGTAGCGGGCACTAACCGTTGCCGGAAAGCAATCGGGCGGCGGCCGCCCTCGCCTCTTCGGTGATCGAGGCACCGGCGAGCATGCGGGCGATTTCCTCGGTGCGGGCCTTGTCGTCCATTCGGGCGACGCGGGTCGAGATCATCTCGGCCTTTTCGGTCGATGGTCCCTTGGAGATCAGCAGATGCGTCGCCGCGCGTGCGGCAACCTGCGGCGCATGGGTGACCGAAAGCACCTGCACCGTGCCGGAAAGGCGCTTCAGTCGCTGGCCGATGGCATCCGCGACCGCGCCACCGACTCCGGTGTCGATTTCGTCGAAGACGAGGGTCGGCGCCGAGCCGCGGTCGGCAAGCGCCACCTTCAGCGCCAGCAGGAAGCGCGAAAGTTCGCCGCCCGAAGCCACCTTCATGATCGGCCCCGGCCGGGTGCCCGGATTGGTCTGGACATGGAATTCGACCAGATCGATGCCGTCGACGGTCGGCTGGGCCGCATCGCTCTGCACTTCGACCATGAAGCGGGCACGTTCGAGCTTCAGCGCCGGCAGCTCGGCCATGACTGCAGCAGACAGCGCCGACGCCGTGTTCTGTCGCTTGTCGGACAAGGTGCGCGCCGCAGCGTCGAAAGCCACCCGTGCCGCAACAACCTGCATGTCGAGTTGCTTCAGCTTCTCCTCGCCGGCATCGAGGTCGGCCAGGTCGGAAATCATCCGCACCGCCAGCGCCGGAAGCTCGGCGACCGGCACGGAATATTTTCGGCTGGCGCCACGAAGCGCAAACAGGCGCTCCTCCACCCGCTCCAATTCCTTCGGGTCGAATTCGGTGTTGCGCAGCGCTCGCTCGACGGCCATTTGCGCATCCGAAAGCTGGTTCAGCGCGGCATCCAAGAGCTCGACGGTTTCTTCCAGCAGCCCCGGCGCCTCATGGCTCTTGCGCTCCAGCCGGCGCACCAGCGAGGCAATCAATGGAACCGGCGAGCCGTTGCCGTTGAGAAATTCGGAGGCTTCGTTGATGTCGCCGGCGATCCGCTCGGACTTCATCATCCGCGCGCGCTTTTCGGCAAGCTCGTCCTCTTCGCCATCGCGCGGGCTGAGCTTTTCCAGTTCTTCGACAGAGGAGCGCAGATAGTCCGCTTCGCGTGCTGCCGCCTCGACGCGCTCGCGATGCTTCTTCAGTCCGCGTTCGGCATCTTTCCAGGCGCGGTAGAGGCCGGAGACCTGCTCTGCCTCGTCGGTCGTGCCGCCAAAGGCGTCGAGAAGCGTGCGGTGCGCGTCGATATCGACAAGCGCGCGGTCGTCATGCTGCCCGTGGATTTCGACCAGTGTCTGGCCAAGTTGCCGCATCAATTGAACGCTGACCGGCTGATCGTTGACGAAAGCCTTGGTGCGGCCATCGGCCGACTGCACGCGACGGAAAATCAGATCGCCATCATCGTCGACGCCGTTGTCACGCAGCATCAGCCGTGCCGAGTGCCCCATCGGCACGTCGAAGACCGCCGTCACCTGGCCCTTGTCCGAGCCGTGACGCACGAGCGAGCCGTCGCCGCGCCCGCCAAGGGCCAGCGACAGGCTGTCGAGCAGGATCGATTTTCCGGCACCTGTCTCACCGGTCAACACGGACAGGCCGGCCTCGAACGCCAGATCAAGCCGTTCAATCAGGACGATATCGCGGATCGAGATCTGGGCGAGCATCCGGGGTCAAATCTTCCGTGTCAGGCGCCGATCAGCTTCTTGCCTGCGCGCGCAATCCAGGAATTGCCGCTTTCGCGAGGCTCGAGGCCACCCGACTGCAACAGCTTGAAGGAATCACCATACCACTGGCTGTCCGGATAGTTGTGTCCGAGAACGGCGGCAGCGGTCTGCGCTTCGGAGGCCACGCCCATTGCGTAATAGGCTTCGACCAGACGGGCCAGTGCTTCTTCGACCTGGTTGGTATTGGGATACTTCTCGACGACGGTGCGGAAACGCGACACGGCGGCGAGGTATTCCTTGCGCTCGAGATAATAGCGGCCGACCTGCATTTCCTTGCCGGCGAGCTGGTCGCGGGCAAAGCGGATCTTCGCCTGGGCATCCTCGACATATTGCGAGTCCGGATACTTGTCGACGACGGCCTGCATCGCCTCGATCGCCTTAAAGGCCGGCTTCTGGTCCTGCGTCACGCCCGGGATCTGCTTGGTATAGGCAAGCCCCTGAATGTACTGCGCATAGGCCGCATCTTCCGACTGCGGATAGAGGTTCAGGTAGCGCCCGGTGGAATTGATCGCCTCCTGGTACTGGCCGTTGCGATAGCTGACGAAGGCGTTCATCACGAGCGCCTTGCGCGCGTATTCGGAGAAAGGATGCTGCCGGTCGAGCGCTTCGAACTTGCGCGCCGCTTCCGTGGTCTTGCCGGCATTGAGGTTGGCGAGACCCTGGTTGTACAGCACCTCCGGCGGATCGGTCTCGGCCGTCAGCTTGGTGATGTCGATATCGGGATCGTTCTGGCAGGCGGTAATCAGGGCGCTGCCGGCAACGGCCGCGACTACCACGGCGAACACACGCGCTGACTTTTTCAAATCAACAGAAACTGCAAGAACCATCGGATATTCCCGTTCCATTCTGCGGGCATCGACCCCGCCAGACATGCGCTTTTAGAGCAAGTTGCCTCAATGCCGCAACGTCATGATCGGTGATTCATGCAAATTTATGGCGGCGCCGACATGAAAATGCCGGCCTTTCGGCCGGCGACTGGAGGAGAGTGTCTTTTTGTTGTTATGCGGACCAGGGCGCGAAGCCCGGAACTGCAACCGCAACCATGTCGCGCGCACGGGTGCGCTGACGTGGCGTGGCGGTTTCGACGACCTCGTAGGCCGAGGGATCACTGAGCAGAGCCTTGAGCACATTTGCGTTCATCTTGTGACCACCGCGATAAGAACGGTAGCAGCCGATAAACGGTGCGCCGGCAAGCGAAAGGTCGCCAACGGCGTCGAGCGTCTTGTGGCGCACGAATTCGTCCGTATAGCGAAGGCCTTCGACATTGATGACCGAATCGTCATCGGAGATCACGACCGAGTTTTCCAGCGACGAGCCCAGCGCGTAGCCGGCAGCCCAGAGGCGCTCGACGTCGCGCATGAAGCCGAAGGTGCGGGCACGCGACAGTTCGCGCTTGAACACCGAAGGCGTCATGTCGCCCTTCCAGGCCTGGCGACCGATCAGCGGGCAGTCGAAATCGATCTCGACCTCGAAGCGCATACCGTCATAGGGCGTGAATTCCGACCAGGACGCACCTGATTCGATCCGCACCGGCTTGATCACGCGGATGTAACGACGCTTGACCGCCAGCGCGCGAACGCCCACCTGCTCGATCGCATCGATGAAGGGTTCGGAGCTGCCGTCCATGATCGGCATCTCGGCGCCATGAACCTCGATGGTGAGGTTGTCGAGGCCGAGCGCGTAGATGGCGGCCATCACATGCTCGATGGTTGCGATCGAGGTGGCCGGCGACATGCCGAGAACGGTGCAGAGATCGGTGTTGCCGACCTGCGAGGAAACCGCCTTGAACTCGCTCAGGCGGCCGTTGGCGAGAACGCGCTGGAAAACGATGCCCGCATCGGCTTCGGCCGGATGAAAGGTGATTTCCACCTCGGCGCCCGAATGAACGCCAATTCCCTTGAGCGTTACCGGGCTAGCAATCGTGGTCTGAAATCCGAGCAGTTCGATTCCCATTCTCGTCGTCACTTTCAATACCTATGGCCATAAGGCCCAAACATCAGGCGGATGCAGCGGTTTTCAGGGCGCAAGAAAGGCGCCCGAGAGTTTCGGCCCAAAGGCCGGAACTCTGCGTTTCGAACAGACAGCGCGTGATCGAATCGCATGCATCCCCAATTCCGAGCTTGAAAATAGTGGTTCTGAAGCACCATTCCAAATCACTGTTCGTTTCGTTTTGTTACGCATCTGTAACACGCCGTTTGACCCCGGCAACCTATTGAAAGAATGCTAGAAATACAAAAATGCCCGGGCGGTAGCCCGGGCATTCGGCAAGGTGAAGGAACGGGCCTTCAAATCAGTTCGATTGACGGCGCAGGAACGCCGGGATCTCGAGCTGATCATCTTCGTGCGAGCGCGCCTGCGGTGCGGCGCGACCGTGATCGTCAAGCTGGCCGCGACGCGGCGCATAGAGGCTGGCCTCCGGCGAAAGCGGACGGCGCTGCTGGGAAGCCGCACTCGGCGCACCGGCCGTCATGTCGGCGTTGACGCTGGGGCTTTCCCTTTCGCGCAGGCCGAGCGAGCTGGTGATGCGGTTGAGAAGACCCATCGGGCCGCGCTCTTCCTGCAACTGCGGCGCCGGCTGGGCGCGCTGGTCCATCTCGGCCTTTACGACGGGCGGGAAGTCCTCGACCTTCGGCATGCGAACCGGCTCGGCCTGCTGGCGCATCACCGGAGCGATCGGCTCCTGGCGCTGAACCGGCTGCGGCTGGACCTGTGCGTGAACCGGCATTTCGACCGGACGCTGAACTGGAGCCGGCTGGCGCATGACCGGAGCGGCTTCTACCGGTGCGGCACCGGCAAAGAGCTTGCTCTGGGGACGAAAGTCGTCGTGAGCCTGCTGCATCGGAGCCGGAGCCTGGGTGGCGGCGCGGGTTGCGATGTCGAGTTCGCGTTCCATTTCCGCTTCGCGGATCGCAAGCGCGATCTGGTCGACGGAGTTCTGCTGCTGCACCGGCTGGGCGACCGGCTGCTGGACCGGAGCGGGCTGGTGCTGGGCAACCGCCGGCTGCTGTGCCGGAATGGCTGCGGACGGACGGATGATCGGCTTCTGCGCTGCTACCGAACGAAAGTCGGCCGAACGACCGGCTACCTCCGCGGCCGTGCGATCGATACCGGTGGCAACGACCGATACGCGGATCAGGCCTTCAAGTTCTTCGTCGAACGTGGCGCCGAGGATGATGTTGGCGTCCGGATCGACTTCTTCGCGGATGCGGGTCGCAGCTTCGTCGAGTTCGAACAGGGTCAGGTCGCGACCACCGGTGATCGAGATCAAGAGGCCCTGTGCGCCCTTCATCGAGGTTTCGTCGAGCAGCGGGTTGGCGATCGCAGCTTCGGCAGCGGCCATTGCGCGGCCCTCGCCCGAGGCTTCGCCGGTGCCCATCATGGCGCGACCCATTTCGCGCATCACCGAGCGGACGTCGGCGAAGTCGAGGTTGATGAGGCCTTCCTTGACCATGAGGTCGGTGATGCAGGCAACACCCGAATAGAGGACCTGGTCGGCCATCGCGAACGCATCGGCAAACGTCGTGCGGTCATTGGCGATGCGGAAGAGGTTCTGGTTCGGGATGACGATCAGGGTGTCGACCGACTTCTGCAGTTCGGCGATGCCCTGGTCGGCGAGCCGCATGCGGCGCTGGCCTTCGAAATGGAAAGGCTTGGTGACGACGCCGACAGTCAGGATGCCCTTGTTGCGGGCGGCCTGCGCGACGATCGGGGCTGCACCGGTGCCGGTGCCGCCGCCCATGCCGGCGGTGACGAAGCACATGTGGGTGCCATGCAGGTGATCGATGATCTCATCAATGCACTCTTCAGCAGCCGCGCGGCCGACTTCCGGCTGCGAGCCGGCGCCCAGACCCTCGGTCACGGCGACACCCATCTGGATGACCCGTTCTGCCTTGGTCATGGTCAGCGCCTGCGCGTCGGTGTTGGCAACGACGAAGTCGACGCCTTCAAGACCCGCTGTGATCATGTTGTTGACGGCATTGCCGCCGCCGCCGCCAACACCAAAGACGGTGATGCGGGGCTTCAGCTCCGTGATATCCGGCTTCTGCAAGTTGATAGTCATAGTACCCGTTCCTTCTGTTTTCTGGCCGCCTTGCCGAGCCGACCAAATCCTTGAAATTCCAACTTTGTCTTCGTCCAGCATCGTCCCTGTTCGGTGCCGGCCGTACTCCGCGCATAACCCCGAAAATCGTCTGCGATTTTCGGAAAGGCTTATGCACGTCACAAACCTTAGAGCGCGCTTTGCACGTCCATCCGGACGCGCGGCGCTCTAAAAACTTTCCTTCAGCCACTGGCCCATGCGGGCGATGCGGCCGTTGCCGTTGCCGATCGACGAGAACATGCCGCCCTGGGCCGCATGCGTTTCGAGGTCGGCGACCTGCGGATAGATCATCAGACCGACGGCCGTGGAGAACGCCGGTCCCTTGGCAGCAGCCGGCAGCCCGGAAACTCCGAGCGGACGGCCGATACGAACATTGCGCGCCAGGATGCGGCGTGCCGCTTCCGGCAGGCCGGTCAACTGGCTGGCGCCACCCGTCAGCACGATGCGCTTGCCGACGATCGGGCTGAAGCCCGAGCGCTGGATGCGGTCGCGGATGAGCTCCAGCGTTTCCTCGATGCGGGCGCGTACGATCCGCGACACCAGAGCGCGCGGCACGTGGGTCGGCTGGTCGCGGTCGTCCTCGCCGATCGGCGGGACCGAGACGATGTCGCGCTCGTCGGCGCTGTTGGGCAGGGCCGAGCCGTGCACGACCTTCAGCCGTTCGGCGTCTTCGATGCGGGTCGAAAGACCGCGCGCCAGGTCCGTCGTCACATGGTGGCCGCCGAGGCTGACCGCGTCGGCGTGAACCAGCTTGCCCTCGGCAAAGACCGAGATCGTCGTCGTGCCGCCACCCATGTCGATCGCGGCGCAGCCGAGTTCGACTTCGTCATCGACAAGAGCCGCCAGACCGCTGGCATAGGGCGTCGCAACGATGCCCTCGACCGAGAGATGCGCTCGGTTGACGCAAAGTTCGAGATTCTTCAGCGCCGCCCGCTCCGCGGTCAGCACGTGCATGTCGACGCCGAGCACGTCGCCGAACATGGCGAGCGGATCGCGGATGCCGCGCTCGCCGTCGAGCGAGAAGCCAGTCGGCAGCGAATGCAGGATGGCGCGGTCGGAACGCAGCGATTGCTGGCCGGCGGCCGACAGCACTCTCTTCAGGTCGCTGGCATCGACTTCCTGGCCACCGAGGTCGATGGTCGCGGTATAGACGTCGCTCTGCAGGCGGCCTGCGGAAATGTTGACGATGAGGCTGTCGATGGTGAGGCCGGCCATGCGCTCGGCCGCATCGACGGCGAGCCGCACGACGCTTTCGACCGCATCGAGATCGGCGACGACGCCGTTCTTCACGCCGCGGGATTTCTGGTGGCCGATGCCGATGATCTCGACGCTATGCGTGCGGTTCGGCAGGATCTGGCTTTCGGCGCGCGGCGTCAGCCGGCCGATCATGCACACGATCTTCGTCGAGCCGATATCCAGCACCGAGACGACATGAGACCGCTTCGAAGAAAGCGGCTTCAGGCGCGGCAGGCCAAAGCTGGAGGAACCGAACAAACTCATATCCGCCCCTCTTTCTTTCTCTCCGTCTCCTGCGCCTTCAGCATCTTGTCCCTCGCCTTCAAGGCAACTTCGCGCCGGGTGACCGCATCCGGCGTCAATTGAACTGTGGTTCGATCTTCCAGCCGCAGATCGACTGCGGCGATGTCGCGCTCGAGCAGCTGGTGCTCGCTTTCCATCTCCGACAGAACCTTCATCGCACGGGCGACATCGTGTTCCGGCAGCTTGACGACGATGCCGTTGTCGAGGCGCAGATCCCAGCGACGGCCGGCGACGCGCACGAAGGCCCTCACCCGCGAGCGAATCTCCGGCCAGCGGGAAAACTCGTCGTAGAAATCGGCCGCTGCCGTCTCGGCGTCGCGGCCGACGAACAGCGGCAGGGCTGCAAACTTGTTGTCGCGCAGCGGCGCAATCGCGCTGCCGCTGCGCTCGATCAGCGACAGGTCGGAGCCGTGCTGCCAGATGCCAAAGGCCTTGCGCTCGGTGAGCGTGACTTCGATCGTGCTCGGATAGACCTTGCGAACCGTAACGCCCTGCACCCAGGGCAGTTCGGCGATCAGCTTGCGCGCTTCGATGATGTCGAGCGCCACCAGCGACGTCGTGCCGTCAAGGCCGAGCTGCTGCAGGATATCGATCTCGGAGGTCTGCTCGTTGCCGGAGACGCGCACGTCCTCGATGGCAAAGCCGGCCGCCGTCGTCGATGCCTGCGCGACGTTCTGTGTATGGCCGCCGAGCGACATGCCGTAAAAGCCGGTGGCGGCGAAAAACGCGACGGCAGCGATCGTGCCGGTATGGGCTGGAAAGCGGACGCGGCCGCTGCCGAGGCTGACCAGGAAGCGAACGGCCTTGCGAAGCGGCCGCGGCAGAACGCGTGCGCCATCCGCCTCGGCAGCAACTGCGCCCAGCGGGTCACGAACTCTCTTGCCCCTTTTGCCCCTTACCGCAAGCACGAAGCGTCCTCCACCATCCAAGTCAGAAACTCGCCAAAACCAAGGCCAGCATGCTGAGCCATCTCGGGCACCAGGGAGGTTGGGGTCATGCCGGGCTGGGTGTTGATTTCCAGCCAGATCAATTCGCCTTCACCGGAGGTACGGTCGTCGAAGCGAAAGTCGGATCGGCTGACGCCCCGGCAACCGATTGCCTGATGCGCCTTCAATGCGAGTGTTTGTATTTTTTGGTAAATATTTGGTGAAACCTGTGCCGGAATGACGTGTTGCGAGCCACCTTTTACGTATTTGGAATCATAATCGTAGAAGGCGTGGCCCTGCGGGATGATTTCGGTGACGCCAAGCGCCTTATCGCCCATGACGCCGCAGGTGAGTTCGCGGCCGGCGACATAACGTTCGACCATGATTCGGTCGCCATAACGCCACTCGCTCGAGGTAACGACCTGCGGCGGATGCGACTGATCTTCCTTGACGATGACGACGCCGAAGCTCGAGCCTTCGCTGACCGGCTTGACGACGTATGGCGGGCGCATCGGATGTTTCGGACCAAAGCCCCGGCGATCCATCACCAGCGCTTCGGCAACCGGAACACCGGCGGCGGCGGCCACGTGCTTGGCCTGCGCCTTGTCCATGGCGAGTGCGGAGGCCAGAACGCCAGAATGGGTGTAGGGAATTTCCAGATATTCAAGAATGCCCTGGATCGTGCCATCCTCGCCGAACGGACCGTGAAGGGCGTTGAAGGCGACGTCCGGGCGCAGCGCGGCCAGAACCGAAGCGACATCGCGCGCGACGTCTACACGCGTAACGCGGAAACCTTCCGCTTCCAGAGCATCGGCGCATGCAGCCCCGGACGACAGGCTCACCGGTCGCTCCGAAGAAAATCCGCCCATAAGGACAGCTACATGCTTGCCGTTCATTCATACCCCCGAAAATACGTCACTATCGCAACGCTTGCTTGCGCCTGGCTGAATCCGGCAACGCGAGTCACCGGTGGCCATCGGAGGCACTAGAACGGCATTATAGTTAATGAACCGTTTACTTTTATTAACCTTAGTCGGGAAACGATCGGCAGCCGTGCTCGAAAACGTTGCGATTACAACGCTTTCTGGCACGAAATCAGCGCGTTGGCGCGGCCTGTTTACACAAAACACAAACCGCTAAAAAATGAAGGCCCCGCACCAATTCGGTGCGAGGCCTTAACGATTGGCGGTATTTTCGGCTTAACGATCAGTCGTTTTTGCCGAAGCGATTAATCGTCTTCACCGACGATTTTCCAGACGATTCCCGCGATCGCGGCGCCGACGATCGGAGCCAGCCAGAAGAGCCAAAGCTGCGAAAGCGCCCAGTCTCCAACGAATAGCGCCTGCCCTGTGGAGCGGGCCGGATTGACCGATGTGTTGGTGACCGGGATCGACACCAGATGGATCAGCGTCAACGCCAGGCCGATGGCGATCGGCGCAAAGCCTGAGGGCACGCGGCCATGGGTGGCACCGAGAATGATGAACAGGAAGAAGAAGGTCATCACCACTTCCATCACCAGCGCGGCCGTCAGCGAATAGCCGCCGGGCGAATGTTCGCCATAGCCATTGGCGGCAAAGTCGCCGAGCTGGAAGTCCGCCTTGCCGCTGGCGACGACGTAGAGCACGGCTGCAGCGACGATCGCGCCCAGCACCTGGGCGATGATGTAGCCGATGAGGCTGGAGGCTGGGAACTTGCCGGCAACGGTCAGACCAACAGAAACGGCCGGGTTGAAATGGCCGCCGGAAATGCCGCCGACGGCATAGGCCATGGTGAGAACGGTGAGGCCGAAGGCGAAGGAAACGCCGAGCAGGCCGATCCCAACAGCCGGAAACGCAGCCGCCAGCACCGCACTGCCGCAGCCGCCGAAAACGAGCCAGAATGTACCGAGAAATTCCGCAGAAAGCTTCTTGAACATGCATTCGCTCCCGAAAACCGAAGCTGATCGCTTCAATCGCCCAGAGTTTGCCACATTTTGATTCCGGTCAACCCCGGTTGTGACAGGGATGTCATCGCCCGCAAAACACGAAACCGCACGCCGGGCCTTCACTTGTCTGCCTATTTTAGGAGCAGCCGTGCCTATGATTCGCGCGAGCCATGCACCCTCGGAATAATGCTGCGCCACCCCTCGGATTCGTTCGCATTTCTTACGAATTCAGGGTTTCAACATGCGGAAACTTGCGTTAAGACGCCCCGACCGCCTCCCAAGACGGCATGACATCCATATCAGGAACGACAACAATGACAGACGCGACAACCTCCCTGTCGCCGAAGGATAGCGCGTTGCAGACGCCGGCAGTGAACTCCCCTGCCCGGGTGCTGTTCGCCAGCCTCGTCGGCACCACCATCGAATTCTTCGACTTCTACGTTTACGCCACCGCAGCGGTGCTCGTATTCCCGCATCTCTTCTTTCCGACGTCCGACCCGACATCGGCCATGCTGCAATCCTTCGCCACCTTCTCCATCGCCTTCTTCGCCCGCCCGTTCGGCGCAGTGATCTTCGGCCATTTCGGCGACAAGGTCGGCCGCAAGGCGACGCTGGTCGCAGCGCTGATGACCATGGGCATTTCCACCGTCGTCATTGGCCTCTTGCCGACCTACGCGTCGATCGGCGTCGCGGCCCCGCTCTTGCTCGCCCTTTGCCGCTTCGGCCAGGGCCTCGGCCTCGGTGGCGAATGGGGCGGCGCCGTGCTGCTCGCAACCGAGAACGCGCCCGAGGGCAAGCGCACATGGTATGCCATGTTCCCGCAGCTCGGCGCCCCGATCGGCTTCATCCTGTCGGCCGGTACCTTCCTCATCCTCGGCGAAGTCATGACAGATGAGGCCTTCCTCGCCTGGGGATGGCGCGTGCCCTTCATTGCCAGCATCCTGCTGGTTATCGTCGGCCTCTATGTCCGCCTGAAGATCACCGAGACGCCGGAATTCCAGAAGGCGATCGACAAGCACGAGCGCGTCCAGGTTCCGATCGCGCAGATCTTCCGGTTCCACAAGCGCAGCCTCGTGCTCGGCACCTTCGTGGCGCTTGCCACCTTCGTCTTGTTCTACCTGATGACGGTGTTCTCTTTGTCCTGGGGCACGGCCAAGCTCGGCTATTCGCGTGAGCAGTTCCTCGTCGTGCAGATGACCGGTGTCGTCTTCTTCGGCCTGATGATCCCGGTCTCGGGCATCCTGTCGGACCGCTACGGCCGCCGCCTGGTGCTGATCATCACCACCATCGGCATCGGCGCCTTCGGCCTGGTCATGGCACCGCTCATGGCCGGCGGTCTCGGCGGCGCCTTCCTGTTCTCCATCCTCGGCCTCGGCCTGATGGGGCTCACCTATGGTCCGATTGGCGCAGCACTCGCCGCCCCCTTCCCGACCTCGGTGCGTTATACCGGCGCGTCGATGACCTTCAACCTCGCCGGCATCTTCGGCGCGTCGCTCGCGCCCTACATCGCCACCTGGCTTGCGACCAACTACAGCCTCGACCATGTCGGCTACTATCTGCTGGGGGCCGCTGCGATCACGCTCGTTTGCCTGGTGCTGTCGACGGAAGAAGAGGTTTCGGCCTGATTTCTGTTGCGCCTCGCCACACACGCGGCCTGTTCCACAAAAAACGAAAGAGCCGCAGCGACAACGCTGCGGCTCTTTCCGTGGGCCAGTTCTGGTAGCCAAGTCTCCGACCAGTTGCCTAGTCCGAACTTGCTCCGATGAAGATAGTTGCAGTTGCATCCGTTCTGAAGAGAAACGCGAAGTCCCAAAACACGGGATAGGCGGGATGCCCGTTGCTAAGCCAGAAGGTCTCGATTGTTGCTGATGTCTTGACCATCGTGTCGACCTGCGCCTTGAGCAGCTCAACTAAGGAAGTGAATTGTCCGGATTTAAGTGCTGTACTTGATGGACCAGCGCTAGAGTCACCAACATACAGCACGGCTTCCATAACCTCCGGCCACACCGACCCACTTTGTACTTCTTCTATTCCGCCCAACACAGCTCCTGTCCCCAACACCATCTGAACAATTGCAGTTGAATCTATCTGGCTCCCCAGTTGCACCTCGTACAACTTCAGAAAAACGGAATAATTTGTTGAACCAGCATTCAAAATGGCAGCGATTTTTCCCAGAGTTCCCTGATCCATTGTTAGTCCAGACGTTAGAGTATGCGGAAGTTAGCAGGTGCCAGCTTGGTTGCGGCACGTCATGACAAGTTGGCTTTAGCCCGCGACCCTCGTTGCCAGCAAGCTCTGATCTTGTCTCCCTGAATCCAATTTCCTGGATCCAGCCTCCGCGCAAAGATGCCGACCTGGACCCGTGGATGCGAGGATCAAGCCCAAGCATGACGGCGAGAGAAAGAGACTCCGGCTGAGGACGCCAGAAAAGCGATGCCGCTGCGGCCCTTCATAAAACTATTCCCATAAGCCTCAGGCGATGCCGCGGCCGAGGAATTCCTTGATCTCGTAGCCCGGCATGAAGGTACCGATGCGCTTGATTTCCCACTCCAGCCGAACACCGGAATGTTCGAGCACGCGGTTCCGCACGGTTTCGCCGAGATATTCGAGCTCGTAGCCCGTCGCCTGACCGGTGTTGATCATGAAGTTGCAATGCAGCGGCGACATCTGCGCGCTGCCAATCATCATGCCGCGGCAACCCGCTTCGTCGATCAGCTTCCAGGCCGAATGTCCCTCCGGGTTCTTGAAGGTCGATCCCCCCGTCTTTTCGCGAATCGGCTGCACGGTTTCGCGGTGCTGGCGCACGGCGTCCATGTCGGTGCGGATCTTGTTCTTGTCCTCGGGATAACCTTCGAAGATGGCGTGCGTGAAGATTAGGTCCTTAGCCGCCGCGGAATGGCGATAGCCATAGCCCATGTCGGCATTCGACAGCACATGCGTATTGCCCTGACGATCGACCGCGTGCACCTCGACGACGCGCTCGCGGGTCTCCGAGCCGTTGGCGCCGGCGTTCATGCGCAATGCGCCGCCGATCGCGCCAGGAATGCCGTAGTAGAAATAGAAGCCGCCGATGCCGTTATCGAGCGCCATCGCCGCAATGTTCTTGTCCGGGCAGATCGCGCCGGCCTTGATGCGGTTCTCGCCGACGAGTTCGAGATCGCCAAAACCCTTGGCCGAAAGCCGGATGACGACACCAGGAATGCCACCGTCACGAACCAAAAGGTTCGAGCCGACACCCATGACCATGACGGGTACATCAGCCGGAACCAGCTTCAGGAAGGTGATGAGATCGTCAGTGTCGTGCGGCTGGAACATCAGCTCGGCAAGACCGCCGGCGCGGAACCAGGTCACGCGATCCATCGGCGCATCGGGCGTGATGCGGCCGCGAACGGCGCTGACTCCGCTTCCGAGTGCTTCGAGTAGTTTCTGACCGTTGACCTGTTTCATGCTCAATTTCCTGAAATGTCTGCGAGTTCCCGTGGCAGGGCAGCGGCCCAGTAGGTGATGCTGCCAGCCCCCAAGAGAACCACAAAATCACCCGGCTGCGCAATCTTGCTGACAACCGGCGCGATTGTTTCGGGTCCGACCACATGCCGGGCGTCGCGATGGCCGCCGGCCTTGATGCGGTTGACGAGCTCTTCGGCGTTGACGCCGTCGATCGCTTCCTCCCCGGCCGCATAGACAGGCGCGATCAGAACCGTGTCGGCGTCGTTGAAGCAGGCTGAAAAATCTTCGAACAGGCTCGCAAGGCGCGAGTAGCGGTGCGGCTGGTGCACGGCGATGATGCGGCCCTGGCATGCCTCGCGCGCCGCCTTGAGCACGGCCTTGATCTCGACCGGATGGTGGCCGTAGTCGTCATAGATGCGCACGCCGTTCCAGTCGCCGGTAAAGGTGAAGCGCCGCTTGACGCCGCCGAAGGAGGCAAGCCCCTTGGCGATCGCCTCGGGGCTGACGCCGAGGCGCTGGGCGACCGCGATCGCGGCCGTGGCGTTCGACACATTGTGGCGGCCGGGCATCGGCAGGCGCAGATCCTTCATCGAGATCACCTGGCCGGTGCGGCGACGGCGGATCTCGATATCGAAGACGGAAGTGGCACCGTCCATGCGGATGTTGAGGAAACGAACGTCGGCCTGCGGGTTTTCGCCGTAGGTGATGACCTTGCGGTCCTCGATCTTGCTGACCATGGTCTGCACTTCGGGGTGATCGAGGCAGAGCACGCCGAAACCGTAGAATGGCACGTTCTCGACGAACTGGCGGAACGCGGCGCGCACGGCGTCGAAATTGCCGTAGTGGTCGAGATGCTCAGGGTCGATGTTGGTGACGACGGCGACATCGGCAGGCAGCTTGAGGAAGGTGCCGTCGGACTCGTCGGCCTCGACCACCATCCACTTGCCCTCACCCATGCGGGCATTGGTGCCGTAGGCATTGATGATGCCGCCGTTGATGACGGTCGGGTCGAGCCCACCGGCATCGAGAAGGGCAGCAACCATCGAGGTCGTCGTCGTCTTGCCGTGGGTGCCGCCGATGGCGATCGCATTGCGGAAGCGCATCAGCTCGGCCAGCATCTCGGCGCGGCGCACGACCGGCAGCAGTTTTTCACGGGCGGCGATCAGTTCGGGATTGTCCTTCTTGATCGCGGTCGACACGACGACCACTTCGGCATCGCCGATGTTCTCGGCCTTGTGGCCGACGTAGACCTCGATGCCCTTTTCGCGCAGCCGCTGGACATTGGCGCTATCAGACTGATCGGAGCCCTGCACCCGGTGACCGAGATTGTGCAGCACCTCGGCAATACCGCTCATGCCGATACCGCCGATACCGATAAAATGAACCAGACCGATCGTCTTCGGCATTTTCATGAGCGCTTTTCCTTGAATGTCTCGACTGTCAAACCGCTGGCAATAGCCTCTACCATCGATGCAAGCAAGCGCGCGGCGTCCGGCTTTCCGGTTTCGCGCGCATTGGCGGCCATCTGCGCCAGCGATTGTGGATTGGCCATGGCCTCAGCAAGAATGCCGGCAAGGCGCTCGGCGGTCAGCTCCGCCTGGGCGATCACCTTTGCGCCGCCCTTGGCGGCAATCGCCGCGGCATTGGCCGCCTGATCGTGATCGAGCGCATAAGGATAGGGAACGAGGATCGCCGGCCGGCCGATGACCGCAAGCTCGGAAACCGTCGAGGCGCCCGAGCGGCAGATGACCAGCTGGGCGCCGGCGATGCGCTCGGCCATATCGGTGAAGAACGGCGAGACCTCGGCGGGAACGCCGAGCTTCTCATAGGTGGCGATGACGCCGTCGCGATCTTCCGGACGCGCCTGCTGCGTCACCGTCAGCCGCTGGCGAAGTGCGTCGTCGAGACGGCAGATCGCCTGGGGGATCGCCTTCGAGAAATATTGCGCGCCCTGGCTACCGCCGAAGACGACGAGATGGAACGGCGCTTCGCCCGCCGCCGCGACATAAGGCACCTTGGCAGCATCGAGCACGGCCGGACGCACCGGGTTGCCCGTCGTCACCGTCTTGGCGGCAAAGGTACCGGTGCCCTCGGGCAGGAAGCCGCCGGCGATCGCCTTGACGCGGGAGGCGAGCGCCTTGTTGGCACGACCCATGACAGCGTTCTGTTCATGGATCATCGACGGCACGCCCATGCCGGTTGCCGCCAGCAGCGGCGGCACGGTCGGGTAGCCGCCGAAACCGACGACGGCCTTCGGCCGCAGCCGGGCGATCAGCCGGCGCGCGGCACGCATGCCGGTCCAGAGCGTCCACAGCGAGCGCACGACATGAATGGGGTTCTTCGAGCCGATGGTTGCCGACGGCACCACATGCACCTCGTCTGCCGGGAACTTGCCGGCGAAACGCTCGGCGCGACTGTCGGTCACCAGATGCACCGAATAGCCGTTGGCCTTCAGCTCATGGGCGAGCGCCTCGGCCGGGAACAGATGGCCGCCGGTACCCCCGGCGGCAAGAAGGATAATGCCTTTGGTCATTCTTTACTCCGCCGGCACGCCAATGCCGGACCGAAACAGGCTACGCTCCACGGCGCGCTTCTCTGGGCGATGGCGCGTGAGCGCCAGGATGAAGCCGGCGGTGACGCAGATCGCCACCATGGACGAGCCGCCATAGGAGATCAGCGGCAGGGTCATGCCCTTGGCCGGAAGCAGTTCGAGGTTCACGCCGATGTTGATCATCGACTGGATGCCGATCTGCAGCACGAGGCCGGCAACGGCGAAGCGGTTGAAGTCGTTGCGCTCGCGGAAGGCGTGGTTGAGGCCGCGCAGCACCAGGAAGGCGAAGATCATCACGATCAGCATGCAGAAGACGATGCCGAATTCTTCAGCCGCCACCGAGAACACGAAGTCGGTGTGGCTATCGGGAATGATGCGCTTGACGATGCCTTCGCCCGGACCGCGGCCGAACCAGTCGCCGCGGATGATCGCCTCGCGCGCCGTGTCCATCTGGAAGGTATCGCCCTCCCCGGTCAGGAATTTGTCGATACGGCCGGCCACGTGCGGCAGCATGGTATAGGCGACGAAGAAGCCGCCGAAGGCAGCGCCGGCGAGCACGATGATCCACAGCCACGGCATGCCGGCCATGAAGAACATGCCGCCCCAGACCGCGGTCGTCAGGATCGTCTGGCCAAGGTCGGGCTGGGCGACGAGCAGCGCGCCGACAATGCCGAAGAGCAGGATGGCAAAGAGATTGCCGGGAATTTCCGGCTGGCGCGCATGTTCCGAAAACAACCAGGCGCAGACGACCACGAAGGCTGGCTTCATGAATTCCGAGGGCTGGATGGAAATGCCGGCGATTGAGATCCAGCGCATCGAGCCCTTGACCTCCTGGCCGATGAACAGCACCAGCACCATCATCGCGAGCGACACGCCGAGCAGGATGATCGCGGCGCGGCGCACCTGCCTCGGCGACAGGAAGGAGATGGCGACCATCACCACCAGCGACGGCAAGAGGAAGACGGCGTGGCGCTTGACGAAGTGGAAGCTGTCGAGGCCGATGCGCTCGGCGACCGCCGGGCTTGCCGCAAACGACAGCATGAAGCCCACGCCCATCAACAGGATGAAGGTCGCCAGGAAGAACCTGTCGATCGTCCAGAACCAGTCGGCCACAGGGCCACGTTCGGCTCGGCTTACCATCTGTCAGTCCCCTTTATCAGGCGCGCCTGCGCCAAACGTCCGAAACCCCGGCATCACCGCCACCCGTCGCGCGCCGGATGGGCGCGCGGACGGCGAGCGTCAGATCAGCATCGTCACGCCCTGCAATGCCTTGACGTGCGTCACGAAGGCATCGCCGCGTATTTCAAAGTTCTTATACTGGTCGAAACTTGCGCAAGCCGGGGATAACATCACCGCCGACGCGCCTTTGTCATCGTGCTCGGCATCTGCTGCGGCATGCGCCACGGCCTTTTCCAGCGTGCCTGAAATCTCGAAGGGCACCGCCTCGCCGAGCGTTGCGGCAAAGGCCGGTGCGGCCTCACCGATCAGGTAGGCCTTGACGATCTTCGGGAAGAACGGCGACAGCGAAGTGATGCCGCCCTCCTTCGGAAGGCCGCCGGCGATCCAGTAGATGCGCTCGTAGCTCGACAGCGCCGGGGCCGCTGCATCCGCATTGGTCGCCTTGCTGTCGTTGACGAATACGACAGCACCCTTGCGGCCGACCGGCTGCATGCGATGCTTCAAGCCGGGGAAGCTTTTCAGCCCCTGGCGTATCTCGTCTTCGCTGACATCGACGGCAAGGCATGCGGCGATTGCCGCGGCAGCATTCTGCGCATTATGGCCGCCGCGCAGCGTCTGGATGCCATCGAGATCTACGAAGAGCCGCGACGTTCCGCCGTGCGCCTCAAGGACGCGCGAGCCTTCGGCATAGATCCCGTCGGCCAGAACATGCCGGCGCGAGATGCGAACCACCTTGGTGCCCGCCCGCTCGACGCGATCGGCAATCAGTGCGCAGAAGCTGTCGTCGACACCGACGATCGCCGTGCCGCTGCCGGCCACCAGCCGCTCCTTGATATCGGCATAGTGCTGCATGGTGCCGTGCCGATCGAGATGATCGGGCGTGAGATTGAGCAGGATACCGGCCGTCGGGTTGAGCGTCGGCGCCAGATCGATCTGGTAGGACGAGCACTCGACCACATAGAAGCGGCCGGCCTTCGGGGGCTCAAGCGTCAGTACGGCCGTGCCGATATTGCCGCCGAGCTGGGTGTCACGGCCGCTTTCCCTCAGGATATGGGCGATCAGCGCCGTGGTCGTCGATTTGCCGTTGGTGCCGGTAATGGCGATGAACGGGGCATCGGGCGCCTGCGCCCGGCGCTCGCGCACGAAAAGCTCGACATCGCCGATGATCTCGACGCCAGCGGCATGCGCGAGGTCGACGGTCCAATGCGGCTTCGGATGGGTCAGCGGCACGCCGGGCGAAAGCACGAAGGCGGCAAAGGCACGCCAGTCGATGCCGTGCAGGTTCGCTGTCGGCACACCCGCCTCGCCGGCCTTGGCGACGCTGTCGGGATTGTCGTCCCAGGCCGTCACCTCGGCGCCGCCGGCGACGAGCGCCTGCGCAGTCGCCAGCCCCGAACCACCAAGCCCGAAAAGAGCGACCTTCTTGCCCCTGAATGTGCTGACCGCGATCATCGTCCGCTCACCGCAGCTTGAGGGTGGACAGGCCGACCATCGCAAGGATGACGGCGATGATCCAGAAGCGGATCACGACCTGGCTTTCCGTCCAGCCCTTCTTTTCGAAGTGGTGGTGGATCGGCGCCATCAGGAAGACGCGGCGCCCGGTGCGCTTGAACCAGAACACCTGGATGATCACCGACAGCGTTTCCATGACGAACAGGCCACCGATGATGATCATGACAAATTCATGCTTGACCGCGACGGCAACGGTGCCGATCAGGCCGCCGAGCGCCAGCGAACCGGTATCACCCATGAAGATGGCGGCGGGCGGCGCGTTGAACCAGAGGAAGCCGAGGCCGGCGCCGATGACGGCGCCGAGGATGACGGCGAGCTCGCCCGTGCCGGGCACGAAATGGATCTGCAGGTAATTGGCGAAAACGGCGTTACCGGCGAGATAGGCGATGAGGCCGAAGGCGGCCGCCGCGATCATGACGGGCACGATGGCAAGCCCATCGAGACCATCCGTCAGGTTCACGGCATTGCCGGCGCCGACGATGACGAAGCCACCGAACAGCACGAAGAAATAGCCGAGATTGATCACGAGGTCCTTGAAGAACGGGAAGGTGACCGAGGAGCCGAAGGTCGAGCCGGCAGCACCGCCCGAAAGCGACGCCTGCATCATGAAGAACACGGCAATCGCGGCGATGATGAACTCGAAGCCGAGACGCGCCTTGCCGGAAAAGCCTTTGTCCGACTGCTTGGTGACCTTGAGATAGTCGTCATAAAAGCCGATGGCGCCGAAACCGAGCGTGACGAGAAGGGTCGAGACCACATAGACGCTGGAAAGATCGGCCCACAGAAGCGATGACACGACGATGCCCGCAAGGATCATCAACCCGCCCATCGTCGGCGTGCCGGCCTTCTTGAAATGCGTCTGCGGACCATCGGCGCGGATAGGCTGACCCTTGCCCTGACGGATGCGGAGGGAGGCAATCATGCGCGGACCGAAAAGGAAAACGATCAAGGCCGAAGTGAAAAGCGCTGCACCGGTACGGAACGTGATGTAGCGAAAGAGATTGAAAAACTGAAAGTGGTCCGCCAGTTCCACGAGCCAGATGAGCATAAGGGACCTTTCCCCAAAGGTTTAAAATCGGACACCGTCCAACAGAATCATCTGAAAAACGATACGCGCTTGTATGCGAAAGTGTTAGGCCGCGCTGCCTAACCCAAGGCTGTATCCACCGCCGCCAGCATCGGCGACGACCACTACAACGCAGCGCGCCGCTTGAGGCACGCGAAGATCGTTGTCGTCATTTGGTCGACTGCATCATTGCCGCTGAACCGCTTGCAGTCCGGCAATCACGCAGTTGCTTCGTCCCCCTCGGCCTCGGGCTCCGGATAGGCTTCGATCAGCGCATGCACGATCTTGCCGCAGCCCGTGCCCTTCGAAGACTTGATCATCACCACGTCGCCGGTCGCAACCGTGCCGAGTGCATAGGCCTTCAGTTCGTCCACCGTTTCGCGGTAGACGACGGAGATTTCCGGCGGCAACGCGTCGCGCAGGTGGGCCATCAACGGCCCGGCAAGCCAGACATCGGTGATGCCGGCTTCGACGAGAGGTTTGGCGAGCGCGGCATGAACGCCGGCGGCGTGTTCGCCCATCTCCAGCATGTCGCCGAGCACGGCGATGCGGCGCCCGCCCGGCGCCGGTGCTGAATCCTGCAGCAGCGAAATCGCCGCGCGCATCGAGCTCGGATTGGCGTTGTAGCTCTCGTCGATCAGCGTCAGTGTGCCCGCGCCGATCAACAGTTGGTGCCGGCGGCCCCTGCCCGTTTCGGCCTGCATCGTCGCCAGCGACGAGGCGGCGTAGTCGACATCGGCGCCGACCAGCTTCACCGCCGCGAGCACGGCCAGCGCGTTCTCGGCGATATGACGTCCAGGAGCGCCGATGGTGATTTCCATCGTCCGGCCGCCAAGGACGGCCCAAAGCACTGAACCGTCCGCCGCACCGGCAAACTCGACGAGGCGGAACTCCGCCTTCGGGTTGACGCCGAAGGAGTGGATATAGCTGACGCCAGCCGTACCCGCGGCCTTTTCGAGCAGCTTGTACTGGGCACTGTCGTGGTTGATGACCGCGTGGCCGCCATTGACGACGCCCTCGAAGATCTCGGCCTTGGCCTCGGCGATCTGGTCCAGGCTGTCGAAGTTTCCGAGATGAGCGGCAGCGATGCTGGTGACGATTGCCACATGCGGGCGGACCATCTTCGTCAGCGGCCGGATCTCGCCCGGATGGTTCATGCCGATTTCGAAGATGCCGAAATCGGTGGCCTCGGGCATGCGCGCAAGCGTCAGCGGCACGCCCCAATGATTGTTGAACGAGGCCACGGAGGCGTGCACGCGCCCTTGCGGCACCAGCACGTGCCGCAGCATCTCCTTGGTGGTGGTCTTGCCGACGGAACCGGTGACGGCGATGATCTTCGCAGCACTGCGGTCGCGCGCCGCGCAACCGAGCCGAATCATCGCTTCAAGCACGTCGTCGACGACGATCAGTGGCGCGCTGAGGCGGCCGAGCGCCGGCAGTTTGCCTTCGCTGACAACGAGGAGTGCGGCGCCATTGGCGAGCGCAAGGCCCGCATAGTCGTGGCCATCGACCCGGTCGCCCTTGATCGCGAAGAAGGCTTCGCCCTTGCCGACCGAGCGGCTGTCGATCGATATGCCGCTTACTCCTTCGGGCAGGTTTCCAACCGGACGGCCGTTCATTGCGGCCAGAAGATCGCTGCTTGTCCAGAGCCAGTTCAAATCACAGACCTCCCAATGCCTTGCGGACTTCCGCATGATCCGAGAACGGCAGCGTGACGGAACCGACCGTCTGGCCTTCCTCATGTCCCTTGCCGGCGACGATCAGCGTGTCGCCGCTTGTCAACATGCCGACGGCGGCACGGATCGCTTCGGCGCGGTCGCCGATTTCGGTTGCACCTGGAGCCGCAGCCATGATTTCCGAGCGGATCACCTCAGGCACTTCCGAGCGCGGATTGTCATCCGTGACGATCACGACGTCGGCAAGCCGCGTGGCGATCTCGCCCATGATCGGTCGCTTGCCCTTGTCGCGGTCGCCGCCGCAGCCGAAGACCACGATAACGCGGCCCGTCGTGAACGGCCGCACCGAGGCCAGCACATTTTCGAGCGCATCGGGCTTGTGGGCATAGTCGACATAGGCAAGCGCGCCGTCCCTGGTCTGGCCGACCAGTTCGAGGCGGCCGGAGGCACCCTGCAGCTTTTCAAGCGCGGAGAACGCCGCCTTGGCGCTGATGCCGGTGGAGATCGCAAGTCCCGCCGCGACAAGCGCGTTGGCAACCTGGAAATCGCCGGCAAGCGGAATATGGATTTCGAAGATGTCGTCGCCGACATGCACTTCGGCCGACTGCTTGTGGCGGAAATGTTCGACCCGCTTCAGCGAGATGAATTCGCCCTTGCGGCCGACGGTGCGCACGTCGAGCTTGGCCTTGCGGGCAGCCGCAATCGCCTGTTCCGACCACTGGTCGTCGGCAAAGACAACCGCGGGCGCGCCCTTCGGCAGTAACGCTTCGAACAGCCGCATCTTGGACGCCATATAGTGCTCGACCGTCGGATGGTAGTCCATGTGGTCGCGGCCGAGATTGGTAAAGGCCGCAGCCGAAAGCTTGACGCCGTCGAGCCGGCTCTGGTCGAGGCCGTGGCTGGAAGCCTCCATCGCCGCATGGGTGACGCCGGCATCTGCGAGTTCGGCAAGAAGCTTGTGCAGGGAAACCGGATCGGGCGTGGTGAGAGAACCGTAGTCGTTGCGGCCGGGCGCCACCACGCCTGTCGTGCCGATCATCGCGGCAGCAAGGCCCGAATGCGCCCAGATCTGCCGGGTGAAGGAGGCGACCGAGGTCTTGCCGGCCGTGCCCGTCACCGCAACCATCGTCTCAGGCTGGCGACCGTAGAACGCGGCGGCGGCGCGCGCGAGAAAGGCGCGCGGGTTGCCGAGCGAAAGAACGGGTGCGGAGGATCCATCAGGCTTGACGCCGGATTCAGCGACGACGGCAACGGCGCCGCGCGCAAGCGCGTCGACGATATAGCTGGTGCCGTTTGCCTTGGTGCCGGAGACGGCGACGAAAAGATCTCCTGGCTGCACATGCCGGCTGTCGGCCGTAATGCCGGCAACCTCGATCTGCGAGGAAGCGCCATCCAGTTGCGCAGAAAGTTCAGGGAAGCTCGTTCCCGCCAGGTCTTTTATCTTCATGAACCGCACGTCTCACATCGCTCTCAATTCGCCGGAATCGCGAATCGTCCGCATTCTCATTTCATGCCTAATAAGACACAAGCATGGCAGAACCATCTTCTCCGAACTTCGGTTCGACGCCGAGAAGCGGTGCGGAGCGGCTGATGATGTCGCGAACCATGGGCGCGGCATTCGAGCCGGCGGTCCGTCCGCCGCCTTCGCCGGTCTTCGGCGCGTCAATGAAAGTCAGCACGATGTACTTCGGATTGTCGATCGGAAACGCTGCGAGAAAGGCGTTGAAGTTCTGGTCGCTGGCATAGCGGCCGTTGACGACCTTGTCGGCCGTGCCGGTCTTGCCGCCGACGTTGAAGCCCGGCACCTGCGCGCGCTTGCCCGAACCGGCGATGCCGTTCCAGCGAAGCAGAAAGCGCATGTCGTCGCTGGTGCTTTTCTTGACGACCGTCGTCGCCAGTTCATCGGCCTGCTCCTGCGAGCGTGGCAGGAAGGTCGGCGGGATCAGCTTGCCGCCGTTGACGAGCGCGGCACCTGCGACAGCCGTCTGCAGCGGCGTCGTCGAAACGCCGTGGCCGAAGGAGATGGTGATCGAGTTGATCTTCTTCCATTCGCGCGGCTGGCTCGGGGATTTGACTTCCGGCAGCTCGGTCGGCAGCTTCGACAGCAGGCCGATCCGGGTCAGAAATTCCTTGTGGCCGGGAATGCCGATCAGGTCGGCGATCTTGGCGGTGCCGATGTTCGACGAATACTGGAAGATTTCCGGAACGGTCAGCACCCGGCGCTTGCCGTGGAAGTCCTTGATGGTGAAGCCGCCGATGCGGATCGGTGCCGAGGCGTCGAAGCTGTCGTTGAGCGTTACCTTGCCGGAATCGAGACCCATGGCGATCGTGAACGTCTTGAAGGTGGAGCCCATCTCGAACGTGCCGTTCGACATGCGGTTCATCCAGCCCTCTTCGGCACCTTCGGCCGGCTTGTTCGGGTCGTAATCGGGGACCGACGCCAACGCCAGCACTTCGCCGGTATTGACGTCGAGCACCACGGCCCCGGCGGCCAGCGCCTGGTAGTTCTTCATGCCGGCATCGATGACGTCGCGCACGATGTTCTGCACCCGAACGTCGATCGACAGCTTGACCGGCTCGAGCTTGGCATCGCTGGTCATGCCGATGGCGGCGAGATCGGCGAGCCCCTGCCCGTCGATGTAGCGCTCCATGCCGGCAACACCGCGGTTGTCGATGTTGACGTGGCCGAGAACATGGGCGGCGGTCGGGCCGCCCGGATAGAAGCGGCGCTTTTCCGGCCGGAAACCGACGCCGGGAATGCCGAGCGCCAGGATTTCGCTCTGCTGCTTCGGGGTCAATTGGCGGCGCAGCCACTGGAAGCGCGATTTCGACTTCAGCTTGTTGTAGATGTCGCGGGCGTTGAGATCGGGCAGCACGGTTGCAAGCCGCTCGACCGCCTCATCCGCATCGACGATCTTGTGCGGCTCGGCATAGAGAGAGACCGTGCGGATGTCGGTGGCGAGGATCTCGCCGTTGCGGTCGAGAATATCCGGGCGCGAGGCCATCAGATTGTCGGCGCGGCCGATACTCGAAACCGTCTCCGGCTGCGCCATGCCGTATTGCACCAGGCGGCCACCGATGACCGCATAGACGATGCCGAAGCTGGCGATGATGATCGCCACGCGGTTCTTCGCCTGATTGGTGGTCTTCTTGCGTGTGCCCTGGAAGGTGACGTTGAGCTTGGCCTCGGCCGGCAGGTTGTTGCCGCCTGCGGAGAAATGCGCCTTGCTCTTCAAGACCATGATGCGGGAGAGAAACGACATCAGCGCGCCACCGAACCTGTTGCGATATTATCGGTCTTTTTCTCCGACGCCTTGGCGGCGGCGAGCTTCTTTTCTTCTTCCGTCGGCGGCACGTCGGCCTTCAGCATCGGCAGCTCCTGCGGGCGCACGAGTTGCGTCGACGGCGTCGGTGCCAGTTGCAGATCAGCGCCGAAGGCGCCAACCAGACGTTCCAGCCGGTTCGGCTGCGTCAGCAGCGCCCAGTCGGCGCGCAGAAGGTCGATCGTGTCTTCTTCCAGCTTGATGGCGGCATCGAGCCTGCGCACCTCTTCCAGCTTGTTTTCGGCACGATGCTTGATCGTGTAGGTGACCGTGGCGGCTGCCGTCATGACGACGATCAGGACTATGTCGAGTGTTCGCAGCATATCTCTCTCAGCCCCCCAACCGTGCAAGGCTCGCCAGTTCCGGCAGATTGAAAATGGATAGATCGTTTCCCGGCGATGGCGCTTCCGTGCGGATACCGGCTCTGAGCTTGGCAGACCGGGCGCGCGGATTGAGGGACGCTTCTTCCTCGCTGGCGGCCACCATAGGCTTTCCAACTGGTGTGAAGGTTGCCGCACGCGCGGTCACCAGTGGCAGATGGCGCGAACCCGCAGCCTTGCCCGAGCGATCCTGGAAGAAAGCCTTGACGATCCGGTCTTCGAGCGAATGGAAGGTGACGACCACGAGACGGCCGCCCGGCTTCAGCGCCCGCTCGGCGGCAAAAAGCGCCTGGGCGAGTTCGCCGAGTTCATCGTTGACGAAGATGCGCAGCGCCTGGAAGACGCGGGTTGCCGGATGGATCTTGTCCTTGGCCTTGCGCGGAGTGACGATTTCGATCAACCCGGCGAGATCGCGGGTGGTTTCGAACGGCGTTTCGGCCCGGCGCTTTTCGATGGCGCGGGCGATGCGGCCCGACTGCTTTTCCTCGCCGAGGAAACCGAAGATGCGGATGAGATCGGAAACCTTGGCCCGGTTGACGACGTCGGCGGCAGAAACGCCGGCTGCCGACATGCGCATGTCGAGCGGGCCCTTCTTCTGGAAGGAGAAGCCGCGCTCGGCCTCGTCGATCTGCATCGACGACACGCCGATATCGAGCACCACGCCGTCGAGACTGCCGGCGGGCGCATGCTCGGCGAGCTGCGAAAAACGGGAGTGAATGAGCTTGAGCTTACCACCCGCGGCCGCAGCCATCGACTGGCCCGCGGCGATCGCCGTCGGATCGCGATCGAGCGCGATCACATCGGCGCCAGCATCGAGGATGGCGGATGCATAACCGCCGGCACCAAACGTGCCGTCGAGAATGACCTTGCCGGGGGCCGGATCGAGCGCCGCGAGAACCTCGCTCAGGAGGACGGGAATGTGACGGACCGGTCCGCCATCGGCTTCAGAAGTTCCTCCGCCTTGTTCCGTCACCATTCCGCCTCTCCATTCTATTCCGGACGCAACCCCCGTGATTTGCGCCCTTCCCGGGCCGCCGCTTGCGCCTTTGCAAAGGCCTGCGGCTCCCAGAGCTGAAAATAATCGCCCCGCCCGACGAACATCACGTCGGTCGAGATACCGGTGAAGTCGCGGATGAAATCCGTCACCATCAACCGACCTTCCGGATCGAGCTTGACGAAGACCCCGCCCCCGTGAACGAGCAGCGACATCTCGTTGGCCGCCGGAGAAAAAGGATCCTCGGCCGCCATCTGCCTCTCGAACCGATCCAGGAGCTCCGGCCCACCGACGCTGATCGCCGGAAAGACGAAATCCTGGAAGCAGTATAGCTCTCGAACGCCTCCATCCGACAGCACGGAACGAAACGCCGAAGGCACGGACACCCGCCCCTTTGCATCGATCCGATTGGTAGCATTTGACAAGAAGCGGTTCATGACGCGAAACGGCCGCCCAAGACTGACGGGCCATTATCATCGACCCGCGGGAACACTCGACCACACCCACAAAACGCCCCCGCCGGACACCAACATGTCCGCCCATCTCCCGAAGCCGGGAGACACTGGAATTTTGCGATGACGGGCCACGACGCGGCCCTTGCGCAGTACCATTATGGGATATCATGGGACCATATGGGCGTCAATGGGATTGGCTCTTGAACAGCTGGGTAGCTGATCAAATATTGATAGGTTGTTAAGTTTAACGAAGGGTTACGAAAGCACCCCCGATGCCTCGCAATGCGACGGCCAAACGGCTTCAAATCGTTGGGAAATCGGAATATCAGCAAGATTGCAGCCAAGCGGGCGGACGGCGCTGCGGCCATGGTTTTCGCGTCCTAGCTGGCACAAAGAGCAAAGGACGTCAGCCGAACTTGCGCTGCCCAAAGCCTCGCTGCTGCTAAGAGCATCGCCGTCTACTGCATGTATCCTTAAATCGTATTCGATTTAAGGATACATGCAGCAATTCGAAGTGCTACCGCGACCTTTGCGCGTCTAACAAGACGCGCGGCGCTATAGAAGGAAGAAATCGCCAGTTGGCCTGTAAGCCGGGTTCTGTATGGCCCCATTGCCCGAAGACAACGGAACGTGGCAGCCATTCATCTGGGACTACGTTTGCACGCAGCCTCTTGCAACCCACCCGGATGACTGGCCCGGAAACAGGCTGGACGCTTGCGCGCCCGCGTCATCCCTATTCGGTCTTGCTCCCGGTGGGGTTTGCCGTGCCGTCCATGTCGCCATGTCCGCGGTGGGCTCTTACCCCACCCTTTCACCCTTACTCCGCAAGCGGAGCGGTTTGCTTTCTGTGGCACTTTCCCTGAGGTCGCCCTCGCCGGACGTTATCCGGCACCGTATTTCCGTGGAGCCCGGACTTTCCTCCCCCCGCGGCCTTTCGGCACTTGCGGAGCGCGGCTGCCCGGCCAACTGGCAGGCGGTCCTTAACCGACCGGGAAGCCGAGCGCCAGAGAAAAACGGCGATCTCGACGTTTCGGCTTTGGCACGCCGCCACACTTTTACTTCAGTGCTTAGCGGAACGAGACGGCGAAATCCGTTTCATAGGCCGGATCGTCGATCCGACCATCCATCACCAGCTTGGCGCCAAGCCGACCGATCTCGTCGGAGCTTTTCGCCGCCTGGCCGTTACCACCCGTGACGACGGCAATACGATCGCCGCCGGCAAAGCCGATATAGGGAAAGCCGTGGCGGGTGAACGACGTCACGCAGGGGCGGAAATGCGTCGAAGCGGGCTTGAAGCCGGGCATCACCTCGGCGAGCAATCCGCCCATGTGTTCCGCTGCTCCGGCGCCGGCGCTGCCCCGGAACCACGCCCGCACCTCGGGCTCGCTCTTGAGAATGCGGTCGGTCGGATCGCCGCCGATCTTGATGTAATGCTTGCCGTCGGCATAGGCGACCGGCGGCAGCAGGTAGTAGCTCTTCGCCTGCTCCGGCGACGCACCGATCAGCGATGGCATATGGTCATAGGTTGGCAGATCGTCAGCCGCGACCTCCGCGAAGAACACGGTGCGCGCCTTGACGACGAGGTCGATCGGTCGGGGAAGAAGCGTGTCGGAAAGGGAAAACCCGCCGGCGGCAACGATCACGCGTCCCGCAGTGAGTGTTGCGCCCTCTGTCGTCGTGACGACGACGCGGTCGCCGGCCTCGGATACGGACGCCACTTCGCTGCGGACAATCCGGGCGCCGGCCTTTTCCGCACAGATCGTCTGCGCCAGAACGAGCGCATGTGGATTGATGTAGCCGGCCCCTTGCGCCTCGTGGATGCCGGCAAAGCCCTGGGGGAAACGGAACCAGGCAAAGCGTTCGGACAGTGCATCTTCGTCCAGAAGCGGCGCCTCGACGCCGAGCGCGTCGCGAGCCTTGGCGACCTTCTCGATATAGTCGTAGCTTCCGCCCGGCGCCGGGCCGGCGATCAGGCAGCCGACTTCCGCATAGAAATCGATGCCGCTTTGCCCGGCGATCTCTCTGTAACGGTCGATGGAACGCTTGGCGAGACGCGCCCAGACGGGATCGTCGTCGATCGTGCGGGTGATTCGGGCATTGTCGTAATGGCTGGAAAAGACGCCGCCGTGATTGGCCCAGTCGCTGGGCTCGTCCGGCCCGACCAAGGCCACCCGTGCGCCGGAAAGCGCCAGGTACCGTGCTGCGGCCGCCCCCATCATGCCCTTGCCGACAATGATGAAATCAAAGCTTTCCGACATGTCCGTCCCCATCATCTCGATCAGGCGGAGATAGCATGTCAGTGCAGTTATGACACTGCGGGGGCATCACATTTCGAAGTTCGCCGGAACGCGAGACCTGTCCGGCTGGAGCATCTGCCACCGCTCAAGGACGGTCAGCGGATGATGCTCGGTATTCGATAGAATACAATGCCCCTTACTGCATAATTCCTTAAATCGGATCCGATTAAGGACGAAATTATGCAGCAAGTTTAAAGTGCTACAGCGACCTTTGCGCGTCTAATAAGACGCGCGGCGCTGTAAAACATGCTTTGCGCGCACGACCTGGTGCGCGCCATACGGACGGCATCACTTAGTCGATGATGCTCTGGACCTTGCCGCAGTAACGCTTGGAGACCGGGTTCATGCGCTTGGCAGCGTGGCCGGCATTGTACTTCAGGATGGTGCCGCAGGTGGTGCCGCCGGAAAGCTCATGCGCCACAGCAAGATACTTCATGCCGAACTTGATGTTCGTTTCGGGATCGTAGAGACCCTTGGAGGAGCCGGAATAGCCCATCATGCGCGCCGTCGCCGGCTTGATCTGCATCAGGCCGATTTCGCCGGCACTGCCGCGCGCCATGGCATTGAAATTGCTTTCGACCTTGACCACCGCATGGGCCAGGTCCGCCGGAACGCCGTACTGCTTGGCGTAGGACTGGATCAGGATTGTGTACTGCGTGCCTTCTAAGATTTCCGGTTTCGGGTAACCTGTCGTCCGTGTAACTGACTTGAGGGATGAGGTCTTGATGGTCTTGTCGATATTCCCCGCATACGACGTACCAATCCCGGCGAAGAACATGCCAAAGCATGCCGCCACCGCAGCAACAGACGATATTCTCATGTAGTTTGAAGTCTCCGGTCTGGGGAATGGGCGGCACGGCGCACCCCGCCGTTCAAGCCTCACTTCCCGATCGTTTCATTGACAGGAAATGAGCGTTGCGCCCTGACGTTCCCTGCAGTTCCAATCAGCGGCAAATGAATGCCGCATCATGGTAAACATGTGGCAACGCAGCAAATTTGTGCGACAAAAGACCGGGAAAGCTAATTTAGCACGCAAAAATTTTGCGCGTCAGGCACCAAACTGCGGTAGTCCCGCAAGCAGACGGTGCAACGTATCGAGGGTCGAGATATCGGCGATGCCGTCGACCCTTTCCTGGCGAAAATGCCGTTGGAAGGCGGCGACGGCGCCCTCGGTTTTTTCGCAGAATTCGCCAGTGACTTCAATGCCGTAACCATAGAGCGACAGCATGGACTGGATCGCCTCGACCGGTTGGCCGTGATCGCCGCGCTGAAAAAAGCGACCGCCGCCGATCGGCGCCGGCTCCACCCAGTGCCCGACGCCCTCGCGATGCAGGCGATCCCACGGAAATTTTTCACCCGGATCGACCTTGCGAATTGGCGCAATATCGCTGTGTGCGAGGACCCGTTCCGGGGCGATCGACCACCGTTCGCCACAGTCCCGACACAATTCGACGACCGCAGCGATCTGTTTTTCGGGAAAATCCGGTAGCCCGCCGGGGTGACCGGCGTTGGCGATCTCGATGCCGATCGAGCAGGAATTGATGTCCGTCTCGCCCTTCCAGAAGCTTTTGCCCGCATGCCAGGCCCGCAGCGTCTCCGGCACGAGCTGGTCGACGCGACCGTCCTCGTGGACGAAATAGTGGCTCGAAACCTGGCTTTCCTGGCGGCACAGCCATTCGAGCGCAGATTTCGCCGTCGGCATCCCAGTGTAGTGAAGCACGATCATATCGGGCACCCGCGCATCCGCACGGTCGCCGAAGTTGGGCGACGGCATGAAACGTGCACCCGAGTAGTCGCAGTATTTCGACGTCATGCGGCGCGGCGTTCTCTCTCGATCGCCTCATAGGCGGCGTTCAGCGCGGCCATGCGGTCATTGGCGATCGCATGGAACTCTTGCGGCACGCCACGCGCAACCAGCATGTCCGGATGGTTCTCGGACACCAGCACGCGGTAGTGCTTGCGGATCTTAGCAAAGTCGTCCTTGGGCGAAACGCCGAGCACCTGATAGGGATCGCGGCCGTCGCTGTGCACGTGGCGCGCCATGATCCGTTCGAAATGCGCTTCGTCCATGTGGAAGATCTCGGCGACCCGCATCAGGAAGGCCAGTTCCTTTTCATGCACCGCGCCGTCGGACTTGGCGATGTGGAACAACCCGTCGATGATGTCTTCCAGGATCGGGCAATTGCTCTCGCAGGACGAGCAGAGCGACGCCATCTTCTCGGCATAGGCTTCGAAACCGGCGACGTCCTGGCGCGCGAGGTTATAGAGACGGGCAACATTCTGGGCCTGATCGGCGGGAAACTCGAAGATATCGCGAAAGGCCGAGACCTCCGCCTCGGTCACGACGCCGTCGGCCTTCGCCATCTTGGCCGAAAGCGCGATCATCGCCACGGAGAAAGCCACCTTGCGCCGGGTTTCCGGGTCGCCTTCGAACAGTGTGCGCACGGCCTCGACCACACCGGCAAGTGCGTTGCCGGTGGCGGTGACGATTTTGAGGAGGCTATCCCAGAATGACATGCACGATTTTCCTGTCTCTCCAGCCTATAGCATGGACTATTGTGGTGGCAAATTGCAAGCGGTGGCCTGCGGCGAACCACGGGAATGACGAATTTGTGATGGCCCCTCACTATTGTCAATCCGTTGCGGTAACGTTGCGCCAGCGCGAGGGTTCCCATCTGTTCCCTGGGGAACAGGTCAGCACCTTCGGGAAGAGGCTCAACCCCCTGCCCCACAGCGGGTTGGCGCCGAGCCTGCCTCTTGCCGCCGCGGTTTGCGCGGCATCATGTCCACGGTCGTTTTCGAGACCGAGGCGACAAAACCCAAGCACTTGCCGACCGGACATCCACAGACCTGTCATTTAACTTCCATCGGATTTACGCTAGAGAGGCCCCACCAATTGCATGCCGAATCCCGAGGAGGAAACATGGCCAAGAAGAAAGTCGCAATGCTGACGGCCGGCGGGCTGGCGCCTTGCCTGTCATCCGCCGTTGGTGGCCTGATCGAACGCTACACCGACATCGCGCCCGACTACGAGCTGGTGGCCTACCGCTCCGGCTACCAGGGCGTGCTGCTTGGCGACCGCATCGAGATCACCAGGGACATGCGCGAAAATGCGCATATCCTGCACCGCCACGGCGGCTCACCGATCGGCAACAGCCGCGTCAAGCTCACCAACGCTGCCGACTGCGTCAAGCGCGGCCTGGTCAAGGAGGGTGAAAACCCGCTGCGCGTCGCTGCCGAGCGCCTCGCCTCCGACGGCATCGGCATCCTGCACACGATCGGTGGCGACGACACCAACACCACCGCCGCCGACCTTGCCGCCTATCTCGGCGCCAATGGCTACGACCTGACGGTCGTCGGCCTGCCGAAGACGGTCGACAACGACGTGGTGCCGATCCGCCAGTCACTCGGCGCCTGGACGGCCGCCGAACATGGCGCCCGCTTCTTCGATCATGTCAGCAACGAACAGAGCGCTGCCCCGCGCACGCTCGTCGTCCATGAAGTCATGGGCCGTCACTGCGGCTGGCTGACGGCGGCAACCGCCCGCTCCTATGTCCAGATGACTGAGGACAAGCAGTTCGTCGACGGCTTCATGATGAACAAGCAGCTGAAGAACATCGACGGCCTCTACCTGCCCGAGATCAAGTTCGACCTCGAGGCCGAGGCCGAGCGGCTGCGCGCCGTCATGAACCACTCGGGCTTCGTCACGCTGTTCGTCAGCGAAGGCGCCTGCCTCGACGCGATCGTCGCTGAGCGGGAAGCTGCCGGCGAAACCGTCAAGCGCGACGCCTTCGGCCACGTGAAGATCGACACCATCAATGTCGGCAACTGGTTCTCCAAGCAGTTCGCGGCCCTTCTCGGCGCCGAGCGGTCGATGGTGCAGAAGTCGGGCTACTACGCCCGCTCCGCGCCGGCAAACGTCGACGATCTCCGCCTGATCCAGAGCATGGTCGACCTGGCGGTCGAAAGCGCACTTAACAAGGTCTCCGGCGTCACCGGCCACGACGAGGATCAGGGCGGCAAGCTGCGCACCATCGAGTTCCCGCGCATCAAGGGCGGCAAGCACTTCGACACCTCGACGAAGTGGTTCGGCAACGTCATGGATGTCATTGGCCAGAAGTGGCAGGCGGAAGACTGATCAGAGATCTCTGATTAACAGTTGACGGCTCCGCGCCTTGGTGGCTCCCTCCCGAGATCAGTCTCGGAAAGCCCTCAAGCGCGGAGCCTTTTTCATGTCGTTCGAACACTGGTTTGCCTTTGCCGCTGCCTCTGCAGTGCTGCTCGCCATTCCCAGCCCGACCATATTGCTCGTCATTTCCTATGCGCTCGGCCATGGCCGCAAGACGGCGGGCGCGACGGTTGCCGGCGTGGCGCTCGGTGATTTCACCGCCATGACCGCATCGATGCTCGGGCTCGGCGCACTGCTCGCCACCTCCGCTGCGGTCTTCACCGTGTTGAAATGGGTGGGGGCCGCCTATCTCGTCTGGCTCGGCATCCAGCTCTGGCGGGCACCGGTTGCCGGAAGCGAAGGTACCGGTGAGCATGCGCCCGCCAAGGAACGGCCGCTGCGCATCTTTTTCCATGCCTATGCCGTCACCGCACTCAACCCGAAGAGCATCGTCTTCTTCGTCGCCTTCCTGCCGCAGTTCCTCGATCTGTCGCAGCCGCTCTTTACCCAGATGGCGATTTTCGAGGTAACGTTCCTGACGCTCGCCATCCTCAACGCAAGCCTCTATGCAGCGCTTGCGACCGCCGCCAAAAGCACGATTTCGAAGCCGAATATCAGGCGGATCGTCAACCGCACGGGCGGCTCGCTGCTCATCGGCGCCGGGCTTCTGACGGCAACCATGAAGCGGGCGTCGGCCTGAAATTCGCTCGTGCGCTTGCTGCGCGACGCCCCATGGGTTAATGGAGATTCACGCATGGCGGCTAATCGCCGTTGATTTGCCGGGGCTGCGGGGCCCAGAAGCACGAAAGTGACAGCATGCCGAAATTCCGTATTTCCCTTTCAAAACAGACGTTTGGCGTGGCAGCTATTCTGTCGGCGACACTCGTCTCCGGGTGCTCGACTGTCGAGCATACCTCGGTGGAAGAGCTTACGGCCGTGCAGACGGTCACCCCGCTTGCAAAACCCGGCACCGAAATGACGGCCTATGCCCTTCCGACACCGGATGGCGCGGCAACCGCGGCATCCGCTGCCCTGTCGGCACAAACGGCCGGCATGGCAACCACCTTTCCCGTCGGCACTGATCTCGCGCAGGCCGCCGGTCCGGCACCGACGGTCGTCGCCGTTCCCGGCGGCAAGCCGGGCGCAGCGCAGGCCGTCGCCATGGCGACGCCGGTAGCAGCTTCTGCCAATGCCGCTGTCCTGCCGGAAAGCGCATCCGCCCTCGTCTCGCCGAAGACGAGCCGCGTCCAGGATCTTCCCGTTTCGACGCTTGCCGTTGCTGCCGCGATGGAATCGGACTTCGACACCGGCGAGCCCGTCGGCCTCGAAACGCTCGTCGCCAACCGCATGATCGTGCCCACCGAAAAGCCGAAGATGGGCGTGATCGGTTCGAGCGTCGCCGCCGTTGCCAGCGTCATTCCCGATTCGATGAAGCTGACCAAGGCGCCGACCAGCTCGCGCCCGGAACTCGACAAGCTCATCAAGCATTACGCCGACCTCAACGGCATTCCCGTCGAGCTCGTGCACCGCGTCGTCAAGCGCGAGAGCAACTACAACCCGCGCGCCTACAGCAAGGGCAATTACGGTCTGATGCAGATCCGCTACAACACCGCCAAGGGGCTCGGCTACGAAGGCCCGGCCGAAGGCCTGTTCGATGCGGAAACCAACCTGATGTATGCGACCAAGTACCTGCACGGCGCCTGGATGGTTGCCGACAACAAGCACGACGGCGCGGTCAAGCTCTATGCCAGCGGCTATTACTACCACGCCAAGCGCAAGGGCCTGCTCGAAGAACTCGGCATGAAATAACGACGCCGGATCGTTTTGGTGAACGTTTCAGGAGGCGCTCAATCGAGCGCCTCTATTATTTTGGCGTTGAGCTGCTGCACGTCGTAACCACCGCGTGACGGCGTCAGCCCCAGGCGCACGACCGCAAGGCGAAGCGAAGGCACCAGCAAGATCGCCTGCCCGTCATGCCCGAGCATCCAGAAGGCATCGGCAGGAAAGACGCCTGTGCCGGCGCGAACCCCATTCTCCTGCAGCCACACCTGGCCCGCGCCATATTCGCCGCCGGATGCCTTGGTCGGCGTCCGCATGAAAGCGACATAATCCCTAGGCAACAGCCCCCTACCCTTCCAGTTGCCGTCCTGAAGCAGGAATTGCGCAAAACGCGCCCAGTCGCGCGCCGTTGCATACATGTAGGACGATCCGACAAAGGTGCCGCTGGCATCGGTCTCGAGCACCGCACTCGTCATCCCGAGCGGCAGGAACAGGGCATCGCGCGGATAGGCAAGCGCTGCGGCGGGGTCGTCGAAGCTTTGCATCCAGAGCCGCGACAACAGCGTGCTCGTGCCGCTGGAATAGCTGAAGGTCGAGCCCGGCTTCGATGTCGCCGGCTTGGCTGCGGCGAAGCCCGCCATGTCCCTTTCGAGATAGAGCATGCGCGTTACATCGCTGACATTGCCGTAGCCCTCGTTGAACTCGAGGCCGCTCTCCATTCCCATGAGGTCGGCAAGCCTGATCTTGGCGCGCGCGTCGCCGCTCCATTCCGGCAGCAGGCCGGCGCGCGTCACGTCCATGTGCCCTTCGGCGACGCGCATGCCGATCAGCGCTGATGTCACCGATTTGGTCATCGACCAGCCGAGAAGCGGCGTCGAGCGATTAAAGCCCGCGCCGTAGGTCTCGGCAATCAGATGTCCGTCGCGCACCACCGAGATCGCGCGCATGCCAGGACCGGCAAGGTTGCCATCCTCGATCAATGACTGAACGGCCGGATCGATATCCGCCTTGTCGCCGTCCGGCCAGGAGACATCGGCCGATCGGGCGATGTCAGGCGTCGACGGCTCCACCGCTGGAGCCAGGGCAGCGAGATCGTCGTCGGAAACGTTGGCGCAGCCGAGCCCTGGGCGATAGACCGCATGGGCCGGGGCGGCAAAGCCGAAGATGCGGGCAGACACCAGCCGCTTCTCCCGGTCGACCGAGACGCTGATGAATTTCAACAACGGATGGCCCGGCGCCTGGACGTCGTCGGCAAGCACCGCCTGCCCGTCACGCCCGGCGATGAAGACATTCGAGCAGACGATCTTGGCGGCGTAGCCATCGCCGACCTTCAGCAGCCCCGGCGGCGCCACGGCCAGCCACCCACCGACGCAGGCAATGGCCACGACAACAGCAGCCCCGACAGTTTTCAATACGCGTGCCATCGCATTCTCCCGTCTGACGCGAGAGAGAGAAGCAGCATTTGAACGAAAGGAAAAGCCCTTGCCTTTATGCGAGCCGACGGGCGTCTTCGCCGTCCCTATCGCGCAACAGGGCTGAGAGGTCGCGCGCGGGCAATGCCGGGGATATCCATGGCCCCCAGGCTTCTACAGCGCCTGCGGTGCGGGCGCAGTCCATTTCGCTTTCCCTGGCGATGCCGCGCACCGCCATCGGCAGCCGCAGCACCTGCCCTGTCTTGACGAGGCAGGCGAGCAGCGCGACGCTGCGCTCGCTGCCATGCGACCTGCGGATCGCCGGCAAATCCACAGTCAGTTGGTCCGGCTTAAGCTCCCCGACAAGGTTGAGCGGCAGCGAGGCAGCAGCGCCACCGCTCAGCGCGATGCGCACGCCGAGCGCACGCAGACCGTGCAGATTTTCACTGATCAGCCCCATATCGCCGGTCGAGGACGCTTCTGCCACCTCGATCGTCAGCCGGCCGGGCGCCAGTCCCGCCTCGTCCAGGCACGCCTTGATATGGCCGAGGAAATCGCGATCCCGCAGTTGCAGCGCGAGGGGTGCCACCGTCAGGCCGACCGGCGATGGCCAGCTCGCCGCCTGCCTGCAGGCCTGCCGAAGGGCCCAGTTGCCGACCGAGAGTGCCAGTGCTCCCTGTTCGAGCGGCTCAACAAAAGCCTCCATGTCGATGACGCCGCGGACCGGGTGCAGCCAGCGCAGCAATGCTTCGAAGCCGCGGATGGCGCCGCTCGCTGCACCGGCGATCGGCATGTATTCCAGAAAGAATTCCCGCTGGGCGACCGCGCGGGCAAGGTCGCGCTCGGCCTCGGCGCGCATTTCCGCGGCTCGCGCAAGGTGCGGCGCGTAGATGACATGGCTGTTACCGCGCATTTCCTTGGCTTCGTAGAGCGCCAGGTCCGCCCGCTTCAACACGGAGCCGGTCGACAGGTCGCCTGGTTCCAGGAACGTAACGCCGATGCTGCAGCCGGATGCCACTTGGCCGTCCGAAAGATCGAACGGCGCGTCGAACAGCGCCTTCACCCGGCCGGCAAGCGCCGCGACCTCGGCATCCGACGGAGAACCCGGACCAAGCAGCACGAATTCGTCGCCACCGAGCCGATAGACCGTCGCCTCGCCGGAAAACGCCCGCCGCAGCCGAGTGCCGATGCCGCTCAGCAACCGGTCACCGGCATCATGGCCCATCGTGTCGTTGACCGCCTTGAACCGGTCGAGGTCGATGAGCAGCAGCGGCCTGCGCTCGAATGCCGTGCCATCGGAGCGAAGCGCGCGAAGCACATCGGCCTCCAGCGCCGAGCGGTTTTCAAGCCCGGTCAACCGGTCGCGGTGAACCTCGTTGCGCAGCCGCCGCTCGGCGCGGCGCGCGGCGCGCAACTCGCGCTCCAGCCGTCGTGAATAGGACCAGCGGTAGAAAGAGGCACCGGCGACGAAGGGCATGACGCCCGCCGCAAGTGCTCCGGAAAAATTCCAATGTGTAAAGGATCCATCCGTGAACAACGTTTCCGTGGTCAGCCAGATCGCTGGAAACAGTGCCCCCAGTGCCGTGCCGGCAGCTGCAAATCGCTGCTCGGGCTTCGGCAGAAACGTTCTTAACATCATGTCGACGCCCCCCGAATATAGGGAGGAGCTAGCACGCCAGGGTTTAATGAATTCTTATGGGTGAAAAATCGTAGTCGGCATTTTTTGTGCGGCGCAGCAGCTGTGAAAAAACCCGTCATCAAAGTGTAGCCGAGTCACTTTAGAAGCGGCTAAGTTTCAACTGGATGAGCGGCAGAGATGACCGAACTTGCCCCTGACGTCGGCTTTGGCAGAAAAAATCCCAAGCTAAAAAACGCCCTCCTGCAACACAAGACCCTTTCGCTTGCCGGCCTGTCCGAGCGCCTGTTTGGCCTGCTCTTCTCCGGCCTCGTCTATCCGCAGATCTGGGAAGACCCAATCGTCGACATGGAAGCAATGCAGCTTCGCCCTGGACACCGCATCGTCACCATCGGTTCCGGCGGCTGCAACATGCTGACCTACCTGTCCGCCGGCCCTGGTCGCATCGACGTGGTCGATCTCAATCCGCACCACATCGCGCTCAACCGGCTGAAGCTTGCCGCCTTCCGCCATCTGCCTGCTCACAAGGACGTTATCCGGTTCCTGGCAACGCAGGGCACGCCATCGAACGTGCAGGCCTTCGACCTGTTCATCGCCCCGAAGGTCGATCAGGCCACCCGCAGCTACTGGAACGGCCGCAGCGTCACCGGGCGCCGGCGCATCGGCGTCTTCGGCCGCAACATCTATCGCACCGGCCTGCTTGGCCGCTTCATCGCCGCAAGCCACATCCTGGCGCGACTGCATGGCGTCAATCCGGAAGAGTTCGTCCAGGCCAGCTCCATGCGCGAGCAGCGCCAGTTCTTCGACACGCGACTGGCGCCGCTGTTCGAGCGCCCGTTCATTCGCTGGATCACCAGCCAGAAGAGCTCGCTGTTCGGCCTCGGCATCCCGCCGCAGCAGTTCGACGAGCTGGCGAGCCTGAGCAACGACAAGTCGCTTGCCTCCGTGCTTCGCCACCGCCTGGAAAAGCTGACCTGTCATTTCCCGCTCAAGGAAAACTACTTCGCCTGGCAGGCCTTCGCACGCCGCTATCCCCTGCCGCACGAAGGCGAGCTTCCGGCCTACCTGCATGCCGGCAACTACGAGACGGTCCGCGATCGTGCCGAATGCGTCGAGGTCCACCACGCCAATTTCACCGAGCTTCTGGCGAAGAAGCCGGCAGGATCGGTCGACCGCTACGTGCTGCTCGACGCCCAGGACTGGATGAACGACCAGCAGTTGAACGATCTCTGGACCGAGATCACCCGCACCGCAGACGCAGCCGCGACAGTGATCTTCCGCACGGCCGCTGAAGAGAGCATCCTTCCCGGCCGCCTCTCCACGGCTTTGATGGAGCAGTGGCACTATGATGCCGAGACATCGCTGAAGCTCGGCAACGCCGATCGCTCGGCCATCTATGGCGGCTTCCACATCTGGAAGAAAGCATGAGCGGGGTGGAGCACGCCGAGATCAGCCACCAGCGGCGCATGGACCAAATGTATCGCTATCAAAGGCACGTCTACGATCTGACGCGGAAGTATTATCTCTTCGGCCGCGACACGCTGATCCGCGAGCTGAACGCGGGCGCGGGCGCCTCCGTGCTCGAAGTCGGGTGCGGCACGGGGCGCAACCTCGCGCTCATCGGAACGTGCTTTCCCAAGGCCCGGCTCTTCGGCCTCGACATCTCCGCGGAGATGCTGGCCTCGGCGGAAACCAAGCTCAGCCGCCGCGGCAGTTCGGCGGCCACGCTGCGCATCGCCGACGCCACCAGCTTCCAGCCCCAGCTTTTCGGCGAAACCGGTTTCGACCGGATTGTCATCTCCTACTCCCTGTCAATGATACCGGACTGGCAGGGCGCGATCGAAGCGGCGATCGACGCGCTGAACCCCGGCGGCTCGCTGCATATTGCCGATTTCGGCCAGCAGGAGCGGCTGCCGGCAAGCTTCCGCCGCCTGCTGCGCGGCTGGCTGACGCGCTTCCATGTGACCCCGCGCGAAACACTGTTCGAGGTGCTGGGAGAGCGGGCAAGACGCGACGGCGCACAGCTCGAGCGCCGGGCCATCGGCCGGGGTTATGCCTGGCTTGCGGTCTACCACCGCCCGGCCGTAACAGCGGCGTCAGTGACAAATCCGGCCGCTGCACGGCTTGGCGACCGAAGTGCTGCCGCAATTCCCGCTTGAGCTAACTCAATTTTTACGATGATATGGTGAAAATGAGGTTCACGCCTCACTGGGGGACATCACCATCATGAAAGCCATCGTGTGAGGCAGGATCGTCGTTCGTTTCGAAACAGGACCTCCATGCGCCGGCTTCTTCTGGCACTGCTGCCCATTGCCACTCTCCTTTCCGCCTGTTCGTCGACCGACTACGATCTGTTGCAGACCGCATCGATCCCGCCGCGCTTCAGCGATACCGACCCGCAGGATTTCGGTGGCCGCACGCCGCACCACCACAACATCCACGGCATCGACATCTCCAAATGGAACGGCGATATCGACTGGATGAAGGTGAAGAATTCCGGCGTCTCGTTCGCCTTCATCAAGGCGACGGAAGGCAAGGACAGGGTGGATACGCGCTTCAACGAATATTGGCAGCGCGCTCGCGCCGCCGGCATTCCCTATGCGCCCTATCACTTCTACTATTTCTGCTCGACCGCGGATGCCCAGGCCAACTGGTTCATCGCCAATGTGCCGAAGAGCGCCGTCTACCTGCCACCGGTCCTCGACGTCGAGTGGAACGGCGAATCCAAGACCTGCCGCCACCGCCCATCGCCGGACGAGGTCCGCGTCGAGATGAAGCGCTTCATGGACCGGCTGGAGGCCCATTACGGCAAGCGGCCGATCATCTATACCTCTGTGGATTTCCACCGCGACAATCTCGTCGACCAGTTCAAGGAGCACCACTTCTGGGTTCGCTCCGTCGCCAAGCATCCGGGCGAAGTCTATGTCGAGCGCCGCTGGGCATTCTGGCAATATACCAGCACCGGCGTGATACCGGGCATTGACGGCACCACCGATATCAACGTCTTTGCCGGCTCGGCCAAGAACTGGAAGAATTGGGTCGCCGCCGTTTCCAAGCCGGGATGACGACAGCCACGGTTCTGTGCAGAAGCGCGGCAAACCGACCCATTTTCTTCTTTCCGTCATAATGCTCTGAGAGAGCAGCAGCAGATTGCATCTTTGGTACATTGACCGCCAGCGGCGGCGCTTCGCGCCCTGCGGCGACAGAAAGGAATTATGATGATCCTCAAAGCCCGGCATGCTCTTGCATCCGTCGCGCTCCTCGCGCTGACAGCCTCCCCCGTTCTCGCGCAAGCGCCGGCATGCGGCGGCGATCTTGGCGCCTTCCTGCAAGGCGTCAAGGCGGAGGCGGTCGCCAAGGGCGTTCCGGCCGACGTCGTCGACCGTGCGCTCGCCGGTGCCGCCATCGACCAGAAAGTGCTGAGCCGCGACCGCGCCCAGGGCGTGTTCAAGCAGACCTTCACCGAATTCTCCAAACGCACCGTCAGCAAGTCGCGGCTCGATATCGGCGCGCAGAAGATGAAGGAATATGCCGACGTCTTCGCCCGTGCCGAAAAGGAATACGGCGTGCCGGCCCCCGTCATCACCGCCTTCTGGGCGATGGAGACGGACTTCGGCGCCGTTCAGGGCGACTTTAACACCCGCAATGCGCTGGTGACCCTTGCCCATGACTGCCGCCGGCCGGAAATGTTCCGCCCGCAGCTCATCGCCGCCATCGAGATGGTTCAGCACGGCGACCTCGACCCGGCAACGACGACAGGCGCCTGGGCCGGCGAAATCGGCCAGGTGCAGATGCTGCCCGAAGATATCATCGCCTATGGCGTCGATGGCGATCGCGACGGCCACGTCAATCTCAAGAAGAGCTCGCCGGACGCAATCCTGACCGCCGCAAAGTTCATCCAGAGCCTTGGCTTCAAGGCCGGCCAGCCGGCGATCCAGGAAGTCAGCGTTCCCGAGCAGTTGCCTTGGGAAAAGACCGGCCTGCAGCCGGGCATGAAGGCGAGCGACTGGTTCGCGCTCGGCGTCAAGCCGCGCAACGGTGACACCGCCTTCGGCAATCTCGAAGCCTCTCTGGTGCTGCCGCAGGGCCGCAAGGGCGTCGCCTTCCTCACCTACCCCAACTTCAACGTCTATCTCGAGTGGAACCAGTCGTTCATCTACACGACTTCGGCTGCCTATTTCGCGACCCGCCTTGGCGGCGCCCCGACCTATGAGGGCGGCAATCCGGAACCGGGCCTCGACGACACCGGCATGAAGGCGCTGCAGGCCAAGCTGCAGACCCTTGGCCACGACGTCGGCAAGGTCGACGGCATCCTCGGCTCGGGCACCCGCGCAGCATTGCAGAAGGAACAGCTGCGTCTCGGCCGTCCCGCCGACGGCTGGGCAACCCTGGAACTGCTGAACTCGCTGTAAACGCGATCTTCCGGCCGGATTTTGGCCGGGCGACCATTCGTCTGTCCGCTTCGATCGAAACCGGCCGAAGTGGACAGACGTTCTCCCTTATCGAACGATCCTACAGCGCCGCGCGTCTTATTGGACGCGCAAAGGTCGCTGTCGCACTTTGAATTGCTGCATGTCTTTGTCCTTAAATCGAATAGGATTTAAGGAAACATGCAGTAGACATCGATGCTTGGCGCTTTCGCGCACCGCGGATGGCAAGAAGTGGGTGGTGCACTTCAACGCGCCGCGCTAGATCTGTGTGACGCCTTTTCATGCAGCCTTTCAGACGCCGGAGGCATGCAGCGGAGAAAGCGCCCAATTCGATTGCGCATCCCGACTGGTCGATTTGACCGACAGCGGCCGCGCAGAAAGCGCGAGCAGACCCATGAACGCACTAGGACAGACCGGCAGCCAGCAGATGACGATGCGGACCTGGGCGCTTCTCGCCCTGCTTGGGCTCATCTGGGGCGGATCGTTCTTCTTTGCCCGTGTCGCCGTCGCGCACGTGCCGCCGTTCACCCTGGTGTTCCTGAGGCTCGGCCTCGCCGCCCTGGCGTTGCATCTCTACATCCGCAGGCGTTTCGGCATCTATCAGGCGCTCGCCAGCCGCTGGCGCGAATTCCTGCTGATGGGCCTGATCAACAACGCCATCCCACATGCCTTCATCTTTCTCGGGCAAACCCAGATCGGCGCCGGCTTGGCGGCGATCCTGAATGCAACCACGCCGGTCTGGACCGTGATCATCGCCAACATGGCGACCGACGACGAGAAACTCAGCTCCGCCAAGATCGGCGGCTGTTTGCTCGGCCTCGCCGGCACCATCGTGCTCATCGGGCCAAGCGCCATCGCCGGGCTTTTCGGCAACGCCAGCAGCGTGCCGCTCTGGGCGCTGATGCTGCCGGTGCTTGCCGCCGTCAGCTATGGCCTGGCGGCAACCTATGGCAAGCGCTTTCGCGGCCTTGCCCCGCCGGTCACCGCGGCCGGCCAGTTGACCGCCTCGACGCTGATGATGCTGCCGGTCGCAGCCCTCGTCGATACGCCCTGGGCCCTGCCGATGCCGCCGCTTGACGCGACGCTTGCCATCCTGGCGCTGGCGCTCGTCTCCACCGCCTATGGCTACATCCTGTTCTTCCGCATCATGGGCGAAGCCGGCGCCACCAACGCCTCGCTGGTCACGCTTCTCGTCCCGCCAAGCGCAATCCTGCTCGGCTATCTCTTTCTGGGTGAGACGCTGCAGCCAGCGGATGTGGGCGGTATGGCGCTGATTGCCGCCGGCCTTGCCGTTTTGGACGGCAGGATCTTGCGGATGAAGCGCGCCGCATAAGAGGAATCGAACAAGCCGGATACGGCAGAAAGCGTGCCCTTTAGAAGCACTCACGCACGGTTACAAGCGTTTACATTAACCTTCCGGCAGTGATTGTGAAAAAAATGTGGCGGCATAAAATGCGATTTAATTTCAAAACATTAGCCCTGTTGACAAGGCAATTGTGATCACGCGTTTTCGCACTGCAGCACAAGTTTCCCTTTCAAGCGCCGTTAATTCGCCCTATGTTTTAACCGTCAGCGCAAGGAGGGTCTTCGATGGGACTTACACATTCGTTGAATGTCCTCATGATTAGTGCAGCGTTCGTATTCGTGGCCACAATGCTCTTCATCTGAAGTCAGGCCGCTGAGAGTCCAAACCGAAATAGGGACTTTAATTTTCCGGAAATCCAATTTGCGGCAGAAATTTTTGGGCTAGATCGACAAGAGCAATCTGCCCCGACGCTGCAGGAAAAAAGAAAGCGCATGAAGGACACCTTCATGCGCTTTCGCTTTTTCGGATTGTTTTGCGTTCTACGCCGCCGCACCGGCAAACGCCTTCAGCGAGATATCCTCGCCCCGCGACGCCTCGTCCGCACGCTCGAACCCGACGAGATCGCAGACGGCCGTGATCAGCGGCGAACGGTTCATCGTATAGAGGTGGAAGTCCCTGACGCCGCGGCGGGCAAGATCGACGATCTGCTCGGCAGCAATATGCGTCGCCTCCTTGAAGCGCTCGGCCGGCTGGCCTTCCAGATGCGAAAGGCGGGTGACGATCACCTCCGGCACGCTGGCGCCGCAAAGACCGGCGAACTTCTGCACCTGACCGAGATTGTTGATCGGCAGGATGCCGGGCACGATCGGGATCTCGATGCCGGTCCGGCGGACGCGCTCGAGGTAGCGCTCGAAATCGTCGTTGTCGAAGAAGAACTGGGTAAGCGCCCGCGTCGCGCCCGCATCCACCTTGCGCTTCAGCATGTCGATGTCAGCCGCCACATCAGGGCTTTCCGGGTGCTTTTCCGGATAGGACGACACAGAGATTTCGACGTCACCACGATCGCGAAGCGCCCGCACGAGGTCGGAGCTGCTCTCGTAACCACCGGGAAAGGGCTGATAGGTGCTGCCGATGCCGCCCTGCGGATCGCCGCGCAATGCGACGAAGTGCCGAACGCCGAAAGCGAGAAATTCGTCGATAACAGTGTCCACCTCGGCCTTCGGCGCGCCGACGCAGGTCAGGTGCGCGGCCGTGTTGGCAAAGCCCTTCTCCTCGATCATCCGTCTGACTGTTGTCAGAGACCGCGCCTTGGTCGAACCGCCGGCCCCATAGGTGACAGTGACGAAGGCGGGACAAAAGACCGAGAGATCTTCCGCAGTCTGAAAGAGCTGTGCTTCCATCTCGTCGGTCTTGGGGGGGAAATATTCGAAGGAAAGCCGCAGATTGCCGCGCTCGGCGGGATAAAGCGTCTGTGCCGTCATTCTCAAATTCCCCCTGCTTGCATGCGCTGATGTGGCGCTTCGCTCTCCTCGACGGCCCGCTGATCGCGCGCAAGCCAGATCGTCACCGTCAGTTTTCCTCCGTCCGTGCCTTCCGGCGACAGATCGGTCGTCTTTTCCAGGGCGAGCCCGGCCTTTGCCAGCCAGTCGGTCATCGCCTGATGCGAGAAGCCAAGCCGCGCATGGGCATGCTCGTCGCGTAAGTGCTCCAGCCCGTGCGGCGCAAAATCGATGATCACCAACCGCCCGCCCGGCGTCAGCATGCGTGCCGCCTCAGCGATCGCCGCTTCCGGCTGATCGAGGAAATGCAGCACCTGGTGGATGGTGACGAGATCGAAGAACTGGCCATCAAGCGGCAAGTTGAAGATATCGCCGTGGCGGATCGACGCCTTGGTGATGCCGGCGCGGTCGAGATTGGAGCGGGCAACGGCCAGCATGTCGCGACTGGCATCGATGCCGATGCCGCGCCGATAGAGCCCTTCGAACAGTTGCAGGATGCGCCCTGTGCCGGTGCCAAGATCCAGCAGGCTCTCGACCGGCTCGTCGCCAACCATGTCGCGCAGTGCCGTCTCCACATCCCGCTCGCTGACATGCAGGCGCCGAAGCTCGTCCCAGCCGGCCGCGTTGCGGCTGAAATAGGCCTGCGCCTTTTCGGCCCGCGCTTTCTTCAAGGTGACGAGCCGGGATGCATCGCGCGACAGAACTGCGTCGTCGCCGGTGGCGGATGCAAGCATCGCCCTGACCAGCGACACGCGGGCGCCCTCCTGGCGAAGGCGGAAATAGGCCCAGGCGCCTTCCTGATAGCGGTCGACGAGTTCGACCTCGGCCAGGAGCTTCAGGTGCCTCGAAATGCGGGGCTGCGATTGTCCGAGAATTTCGGTAAGATCAGTGACGGTGAGATCCCCAGCGGCAAGCAGCGCGAGAAGGCGCATGCGGGTCGGCTCACCCGCAGCCTTCAGCACATCCACCAGCGCGTCGAGACCAAGCTCTCTCTGATCCGCCATATCATTCCCCATCAACACATAAAGATATGTTTATGTGATTTGCGGATGTAGCGCAAGCGGATTTGCGCGAAGAGACCAAACTATGCCGCTCCAGGAACAGGATTTTCCACCGTTTCGACACGCAAACGGGCGAAGCTTGCGCTCCGCCCGTTGACGATGCCTTTGCGGCGTGGCGTGCCACTGACCCTGCCCTGCGCTCTCCGCCTCGCGGCCCGCTCCCGCCCTTGACCGCGGATGCCCACAGTCTCAACGCAGCGCAATGTGGACGACGCATCCAAAGAAGCGGTTTCAACGAGAGGGCCAGCGGCAAGGGTCACGCACCGCAGCGTCCATGACGCATTCTATGGAATGGTTGGCGGGAGAGCGTATCGCCCGAACCAGCCATCGGTTCGGGATACGACATATGCAAGCAGGCGGCTGAGACTGGCGCGAAACGAGACGGGGCAGGATGCCGCAACGTCAAAGCTGTGGCATGCCTTCTCCCTTAAATCGTTTCCGAGCCAGGGCTGAAAGCACGTCACCCAAAGGTGCGCTGCGGTTTTGCGATAACGAAATGTGCAAAACCAGAGCTTACGGCGCAGCAAGCGAATCCTGGAAATCGCTACGCTTTGAGCGGGGCGCACGTCGCGCAAGCCGAGGCTCACGCGACGTGCCAGAGTGTTAGCGCGTCAGGCGCTTGTAGGTGACGCGCTTCGGGTTGACCGAATCCGGGCCGAGGCGACGGATCTTGTCCTTCTCGTAGTCTTCGAAGTTGCCTTCGAACCATTCGACCTGGCTGTCTCCTTCGAAGGAGAGGATGTGGGTCGCCAGACGGTCGAGGAACATGCGATCGTGGCTGATGATAACGGCGCAACCGGCGAAGTTTTCCAGCGCGATTTCAAGTGCCGCCAGCGTCTCGGTGTCGAGGTCGTTGGTCGGTTCGTCGAGCAGCAGCACGTTGCCGCCGTTCTTCAGCATCTTGGCGAGGTGAACGCGGTTGCGCTGACCACCCGAAAGATTGCCGACCTTCTGCTGCTGGTCGCCGCCCTTGAAGTTGAAGGTCGAGCAATAGGCGCGCGAGTTCATCTCGTATTTGCCGAGCTTGATGACTTCGGCACCACCGGAGATTTCTTCCCAGACGGTCTTGTTGCCGTCGAGCGCGTCGCGGCTCTGGTCGACATAGCCGAGGTGCACGGTTTCGCCGATACGGATCGAGCCGCTGTCGGGCTGTTCCTGGCCGGTGATCATGCGGAAGAGCGTCGTCTTACCGGCACCGTTCGGGCCGATGATGCCGACGATGCCGCCCGGCGGCAGCTTCAGCGACAGGCCGTCGATGAGTAGGCGGTCGCCGTACCCCTTGGTGACGCCGTCCATTTCAATGACCACCTGGCCGAGACGCTCGCCGACCGGGATGATGATCTGCGCGTCGCCCGGACGCTGGTTTTCAGCGGCGTTGACCAGTTCGTCGTAGGAGCGGATACGCGCCTTGGACTTGGCCTGACGGGCCTTCGGGCTGGATGCGATCCATTCCTGCTCGCGGGCGATCGCCTTCTGGCGGGAAGCCTCTTCGCGGCCTTCCTGCTGCATGCGCTTGGCCTTGGCGATGAGGTAGGCCGAATAGTTGCCCTCGTAGGGAATGCTGCGGCCGCGGTCGAGTTCGAGGATCCAGCCGGTGACGTTGTCGAGGAAGTAGCGGTCGTGGGTGATCATCAGCACGGCGCCGGGATATTCGCGCAGGTGCTTTTCGAGCCAGGCGATCGTCTCGGCGTCGAGGTGGTTGGTCGGTTCGTCGAGCAGCAGCAGGTCCGGCTGCGACAGAAGCAGCTTGCAGAGCGCAATACGGCGCTTTTCACCGCCCGAAAGACTTGTGACGTCTGCATCACCCGGCGGGCAGCGCAGCGCTTCCATGGCCATTTCGACCTGGCTCTCGAGATCCCACAGGTTCTGGCTGTCGATGATGTCCTGAAGCTTTGCGCCCTCTTCCGCCGTCTCGTCGGAATAGTTCATCATCAGCTCGTTGTAGCGCTCGACGATCGCCGTCTTGGCGGCAACGCCTTCCATGGCGTTTTCGAGCACGGTCTTGGTCGGGTCGAGCTGCGGCTCCTGCGGCAGGTAGCCGATGGTCGCACCTTCGGCGATCCAGGCCTCGCCGGTATATTCCTTGTCGAGGCCGGCCATGATGCGCAGCACCGTCGACTTACCGGCACCATTCGGGCCGAGGATACCGATCTTCGCGTCCGGATAGAACGACAGATGAACGTTCTCCAGGACCTTCTTCGCGCCATAGGCCTTATTGAGCCCGGCCATATGATAGATGAACTGACGTGCCATAAAAGAATGCTCCGCATGGGAAGGAAATTTGCCCGCTATGTAGGCGAATTAGTGCAAAGGGGCAATCGCCAAAGGCGTTTGCCCCCGCCTATCCCATGCCGGAGCGCCTTGTCAGCCGCTATCCGCGGCCTGCCGCGTCAGCAATGCCCTTGGCACATTTGAACTCCGTCGGCCCCGCCGCCTGGATCAGCGGCGCGAGGCTGGATTTGCCCGAAACGTCTCCCGTCAAGCCGATCGTCAGGCCGGTGATGACGCTGCGTCCCGCGACCGTCTGGCAGCGCATGCGCACCCGGTCGCCGGCCCCTGCGCCGAAGCTCTGGTCGAAAGCCTGCTTGATCGCCTTCTCATCGAGTTCCGAGCCGATACGCGCCCGAAAGAGCGCGCCGACGGCGGACCGGTTGAGCTCGTCGAGCATATGCAGTTGCGTGGCGAAATAGTCGTCGACCGGTGCCGTCTGGCAGGTGCCGCTGCGCAACCATTGGTGACGATCGAGGCCGGATTGAACGCCCGGCATGGCGACCAGCAGCCGCGCCGCCGTATCATCGGCCATGGCGAGCTTCGGCAGATCGAGCCAGTCGCCCTTGCGGTCCTGGGTGCGCATCTCGGCCGCCACCCCGCAATAGCTCTTGCGCAAGGGCCAGAGCCCGTGCAGCGACAGGTTCGTGGCATCGAAACGTTCGGCCGTCTGGTTGGCGAATTCCTTGCGTTGCGGCCGCGTCTCGCAGAAGCCCGGCTGCCAGCTGACGGCAAGCACATATTCCGTGCGGCCCGAGGCGCCTTCCGCCGCGGCATCAACCTTCTCTTGCGCCAAGGCAAACGAGGATGGAGCAAGCAGCATTGCCAGCGCCATCGCAACAATTGTCATTGGACTTGATACCGCTTTACTCCAACATGCCATGACACTCTCCCGATAAAACAAAACGGGAACAAATATCGCTCAAAACGGGAAAATTGGAACTGTTAATTACAGGTCCGCGAAATCGCTTGTGACCTCATGCGTAACGATCAACAAGCAGCGATTGCCTTTCCCCTGTAAATCGATTTGATATCGGCAGAGTCTGACGATTGGTCCGGGAGAAGGCATGTTCGGGCAGGTGAGGACGCATCAGAGCCCGACAGGCGCTATCTTGAACTGGCGCCATTTTCCGGCAGCTGCCGACGCGCGTGGCATTCTTCTTGTCAGCCATGGCCTTGCCGAACATTCCGGCCGCTATGCCCGTTTTGCCGAGGCGATGGCCGGCCACGGCTTTCACGTCTATGCCCACGACCATCGCGGACATGGCGCGACGCGCGCGCCGGATGCGCCGCTGGCCATGTTCTCGAACAGCTCAGGTCTCGACAAGGTGTTTGCCGACATCAGGGCCATGCGCACGCTCGCCACCGCCGCCCATCCGGGCGGCCTGCCGGTCATCCTCTTCGGTCACTCGATGGGCGGGCTGATCGCGCTCAACGCCGCCGAGACCGATCCAGGTCTCTACGATGCACTCGCCGTCTGGAACTCGAATTTCCGCCCTGGTATCGCCGGGCGCGGCGGCCAGTTGATCCTGAAGATCGAAAAGGCGCTCAAGGGCTCGGATGTGCCGAGCCCGCTGTTGTCGAAGCTCACTTTTGGCGCCTGGGGTCAGGCGATCAAGGATCGCAAGACCGATTCCGACTGGCTGTCGCGCGACGAGGCGGAGGTGGCCAAATATATCGCCGATCCGCTGTGCGGCTTCGACGCGACGGTGTCGCTCTGGCTGGATCTGATGCGGCTCGCCTTTGCCGGCGCACGGGCCGACCGGCTGGCGCGCCTGCCCGCCGGCCTGCCTGTTCATCTCGTCGGCGGCAGCGCCGATCCCTCGACCGAAAACGGCGGTGCCGTCCGCTGGCTCGGCGAGCGCATGAAGGCGCGCGGAATGACGGATGTATCGGTAACGATCCATGAGGGCATGCGCCACGAGACGCTCAACGAAATCGGCCGTGAGAAGGCAACAGCGGAGTTTGCGGCCTGGTGCCAATCGGCCGTCGGCAAATCTTCTGTCGGCCATTCTGTTGCCGCCAAGGCTGTGGCCGGCAAGAGGACCTGACCCGACATCATCATGGCAGACATGTCCCTCCCCAAGACCTCCAACGCCAATGACCGCATCTCCTTCGGCCTGACGCTGATGGTCCTTTCGGTGCTGTTGTCGCCGCTGATCGACATCTTCGCCAAGCTCGCGATCTCGACAGTACCGTCGGCACAGATCACCGCCGTGCGCTTCATCCTGCAGGTCGTCTTCATCCTGCCGATCGTGCTCGTGCGCGGCAGCCTGTTCGACCTCACCTGGCGCAAGACCGGGCTGCACGCGCTGCGCGGCGGCCTGCTTGTCGTCACCATGCTGTCCTTCATCACCACGCTGAAGGTAATGGAGGTGGCCGACGCCATCGCCATCTTCTTCGTCGAGCCGATCATCCTCACCATCCTCGGCAGCATCTTCCTCAAGGAGACGATCGGCTGGCGGCGCTACACCGCCTGTGCCGTCGGTTTCCTCGGCGCGCTCCTTGTCATCCAGCCAAGCATGCAGGAGGTGGGCCTGATCGCGCTGCTGCCGATCGTCGCCGCCTTCGGCCTGGCGGTGTTCCTGCTGGTGACGCGCATGGTGGCGCAGAATGAGGACCCGTGGTCGATGCAGTTCCATGCCGGCATCTGGGGCGGTCTCTTCTGTCTCGTACTGCTCTGGCTCGGCGAAGGCAGCGGATCTGGTATCTTCGACCCGGTCTGGCCCGAGGGCAACACCTGGTTCTATCTGCTCGGCGTCGGCGTCACCGCCACTATCTCCGGCGTGCTTGGGGTCTATGCCTATCGCTCCGCCCCCGCCTCGGTGCTGGCGCCGCTGCAATATCTCGAAATCGTCTCGGCGACGATCTTCGGCTGGCTCGTCTTCGGCGACCTGCCCGACGCGCTGAAATGGCTGGGCATTTCCATCATCATCGGCTCCGGCCTCTACATCATCTGGCGGGAACGCCGGGTCGACAAGACCGCGAGCATCGCTCCGGTTTCGCCGGCGATCTGAAAACAAGTGATCTGAAAACAAAAGAATGACTATCGGGAGGAAAGCATGAAAACTGGAGGTCAGCTCGTCGTCGACGCGCTCGTCGCCAATGGCGTCAAACGCATCGCCTGCGTACCGGGGGAAAGCTATCTGGCGGTGCTGGATGCGCTCTACGACACCGACATCGATGTCGTCGTCTGCCGCCAGGAGGGGGGCGCTGCAATGATGGCCGATGCCTGGGGGCGGCTCAGCGGCGAGCCCGGCATCTGCATGGTAACGCGCGGCCCCGGCGCCACCAATGCGTCGGCCGGCCTGCATGTGGCCCGGCAGGATTCGATCCCGATGATCCTGTTCATCGGCCAGGTCCAGAGCGAGGCTCGCGAGCGCGAAGCCTTCCAGGAGATCGAATATCGCCGCGCCTTCACCGAGGTCGCGAAATGGGTCGGCGAGATCGACGATCCCGCCCGCATTCCCGAATTCGTCACCCGCGCCTTCGCGGTCGCGACCTCAGGCCGGCCGGGCCCGGTCGTGCTGACGCTTCCCGAGGACATGCTTACGCGCAGCGCCGAGGCGCCAGCGGCAAAGCCCTACCAGCCGGTCGAGGGCCATCCGGGTCCGTCCCAGATCAAGCAGCTCGGCGCGCTGCTCGAAGGCGCCAAGCGCCCGATCGCCATCCTCGGCGGCACGCGCTGGACGGCTGACAGCGTCGCCGAATTCCAGCGCTTTGCCGAGCGCTGGAGCCTGCCTGTCGGCTGCTCCTTCCGCCGCCAGATGCTGTTCGACCACCTGCACCCCAACTATGCCGGCGATGTCGGCATCGGCATCAACCCGGCGCTGGCAAAAGAGATCAAGGAAGCTGATCTGGTGCTTCTGGTCGGAGGGCGCTTCTCCGAAATGCCGTCGTCCGGCTATACGCTGATGGATGCGCCCTATCCGCGCCAGACGCTTGTCCATGTCCACCCCGATGCATCCGAACTCGGCCGCGTCTATCGGCCGGAACTGCCGATCGCCGCCAGCCCCCGCGATTTCGTCACAGCACTCGAAGGGCTCGCGCCAGCGGCCGAGCCGGTGTGGTCGGCACGCACCAGGGCGATGCATGAAGGTTACCTCAAGTGGTCGACACCGCCGGAAACCGGCCCCGGCGACGTGCGCATGGGCCCGATCATGAACTGGATCGAGGCGAACACACCGGAAGACACCATCTTCACCAACGGCGCCGGCAACTACGCCACCTGGGTGCATCGCTTCCACCGCTTCCGCAGATACGCAACACAGGCAGCCCCCGCCTCCGGCTCCATGGGTTACGGCCTGCCGGCAGCCGTTGCCGCCAAGCATCTGCACCCGGATCGCGAAGTCATCTGCTTTGCCGGCGACGGCTGTTTCCTGATGCACGGTCAGGAATTCGCAACTGCCGTGCGTTACCGCCTGCCGATCATCACTGTGGTTGTCAACAACGGCATCTACGGCACGATCCGCATGCACCAGGAGCGGGATTATCCCGGCCGCGTCAGCGCCACGGACCTGACCAATCCTGACTTTGCCGCCCTTGCCCGCGCCTATGGCGGCCACGGCGAGACGGTGGAAAAGACTGAGGAGTTTGCCGATGCATTCCTGCGCGCCCGCGCCAGCGGCAAGCCGGCGATCATCGAGATCAAGCTCGATCCGGAAGCCATCACCCCGACGCGCACGCTGAGCGAAATAAGGAAAGGCTGAGCGGAACGGGCAGGTTTTCCTTCGAGCACGCTTCAATCACGGCGCCGACGCGCCGTGGCTGGATTCCTGTGACAAGCACAGGAATGAGGGCATGGAACTGTTGCGGCCAACCGAGCCCGTTTCCGACGTGATCGCACATCTCCGCAAACGCGGCATGCGCGCTGCGACACCTCCTAGCGCTCCCTCATTCCTGTGCTTGTCACAGGAATCCAGCTGCGTCGTGTCGACGACGCAGGGAGGTGGTGTCCTCCTCTATACTGAGTTGCCGCTTCTTGCTTATTCCAGCCACTCCGTCGCAAACGCACCGGTCACATGCAGGTCGGTGGTTTCCAGGCGCCCAGGTCCGAGGTTTTCGAACTTGTGCGGCACGTTGGCCGGCGCCACGACGATCTGCCCGGCTTCTGCCTCGATCTTGCGATCGCCGACGGTAAACAGCGCGCGGCCGGTGCGGATGATGAAGGTCTCGGGATAGGGATGACGGTGCAGCTTCGGCCCGCCGCCAACCTTGTCGGTGGTATAAAACATCACCGAAACGTCGGCGCCATAGGAGCCGCCCTGGAACTCGCCCTGCCAGACATCGGGCTTTTCAGCCCACTGCTCGCGTTCGATCAAATGTATTCCCGTCATGCCATATCCTCCGCCGTTCGTGTATCCGAACCGCGGTCGAGCCGGCGCGTCAGGTGCGCATTCCCTGGGGCATGCATCCCTTGGGGGCTATGTGGACCCGAGGACACATCGTCGCAAAGGGCGCACGAAGTGCGCCCTTATGCTGCGGTAGGCCGGCTCAGCCGCGAATATGCTGTGTCTGCTGGAAGACCGCCGTCGAGCGAGCGCCGGAGCGGCAATAGCCGAGCATCGGGCGCTGGAATTCGTCAAGCGCGTCGACCATCTTTTGGACCGCATCCGCCGTCACGCCCATCGGGCCGACCGGGATGTGCATGGTCTCGATGCCCAGCTCCTGCGCGCGCGCTGCGATGGAATCGAAGGTCGGCTGGTCCGGCGCCTCGAAATCGGGGCGGTGGCAGACGATGGACTTGAAGCCAAGCGCCTTGATCTGGTCGAGGTCTTCGACCGTGATCTGGCCGGAAACCGAGTATTCATCGTTGATCGGGCGGATGTCCATGGTCGCTTAATCCCTGCAAAAAACCTTGGCCACTGATGTAGGCGCGGTGCCCGCCGGCGTCAATTCCAATCGCTCAGTCAGGAGACACCGAAGGCAAGCGCATAGGTCTGTGTCTGCCCGGGCTCGAGCAGTTGCAGCTCACCGGCAGCAGCAAGCTCCGGCCGCTTGGCGAGGCGATGCGACGCAGGCTCGATGCTGATGACATCGGCCGCACCACGCTGACAGCGCCACATCTGCAAGTAAGGCAGCGTGTCGGCGCGAAAGCGCACCGCCAAGCACTTCCCGCCCGCACCGACCAGCGGCGAAAGCGCCACTTCGGACCAGCCGCCGGCCCCGACGCTGGCCGGGATGCAGAAATGCGCGCTCTCGCCCTCGCCGAAGCGCCAGGCCCGTTCACCCTCGGCAAAAGAGGGACTGGTTATGCGGGTCGCGTCGCCGACCAGTCGGCCGGCAATATTGAGGTGGTACATCATCATCGGCGGAAAGGCGCCGGCGCCGGTGTTGGTGAGCCGGTCTTCCAGCATCACCTCATGTCGGTCCGCATCCACATGCCAGCGCCGTTCCAGGAGCGCGTGGCCGCCATCGGCAAGATTGACCTCGACGGTGGCGATGCAAAGCGTGGTGTCGGCGGACATGTGCGTGTGCTTGACCGGCGTGCCGGCAAGCGAACCGTGCAAGGGATAGCGCGTGCCTTCCCCGCGGCCGGCAATCGGTTCGGGATGGCGGATGTGGTCTGGTCCGCAGGTAAAGAGAAAACCGGCGAGTGCCCGGTCGATGCGCGGGTCGCCATCGGAGGGGATCGCGGTACCCGGCGAAAGATCGACGCCATCAACGACGAAGGCGGCAATATCGAGTGCCGACAGACGGTCGAACAGCAGATGATTCTCCTGTTCGTTATCGGGTGCATCAAATCTCGTTCGCATGCACCAGCCTCCAGTCCAACTCACGGGAATCACAGCGATCACAAAGACATGATAGCCGACAGGGGCTGTTTTTCATCGGTTGAAAGCTGCTAAGGGTGCGCCTAGATAGAATTTAACCGCTTATTCATGATGAATTCACTTTTTTCACATTAACGTCGAAATCCAAATGTACCGCGCCACATCAACCACCATGAGAACAGGTTTTATCGTGACGTCAGCGACCCGCACCGGCCTCTCGCTCCTCGCCGCAGCCGGCTTCCTCGCCGTGGATCTTGCATCCGCCTTTGCTCAGGAAGGTTACGGCCGCAATCGCCGCGGCAATGGCGACGTGATGCTGGTGACGCCGGAAGGCGAAATTCTCGACTATATGCCGGGCCCCGATGAAGTGCGCACCATGCGTGACCGTCGCGGCCGCACCGTGCTGGTCGACAACTGGGGCAACGTGGTCGCAACCGTAGTACCGTCCGACGGCTATCGCGCCTATCGCCGCCAGGGCGACGTCGATGTCTATTCCAACCGCCGCAACGGCGACCGCGGCTACGGCTATTCCGAGCCGGGCGATGTCACCGGATCCATTCAAGACTATCGCGATCCGGCCTATCGCGACGTGGTGCCGCCCTCGGTCGAGCGCAACGACCTGCCCAACAGCCTGCCCGGCCTGATCGACGGCAGCGAAGAGGCGGCGATCGATCCGCAATATGAGCAGCCATTGCGGCAGTCCATGCCGCCGGCCATATCGGTCAAGTCCAAGTCGCGCGCCGAAATCACCGCGCTGCAGGTCTTCCTCGACCGCGAAGGTTTCTCGCCCGGCGTCATCGACGGCAAGATGGGCTCGAACGTCACCAAGGCGATCGAGGCCTGGCAGCAGTCAACCGGCGAAACGCTCGATCCGAACAACACCGAAGATATCCTCGAGCGCCTGCGCATGAACGGCGGCCTGCCGATCACCAGCTATACGATCACGGCCGCCGATGCCGCAGGCCCCTATGTCGCCTCGATCCCCGACGACTACGCCCACAAGGCGATGCTGCCGCACATGTCCTTCACCGCGACGACCGAAATGCTCGGCGAGAAGTTCCACATGGACGAGACCTATCTGCGCGAGCTCAACCCAGGCGTGGACTTCACCATTCCGGGCACGATCATCAAGGTCATCAATCCCGGAGAAAACCGCAAGGAAAAGGTCGCGCGCATCGTTGCCGACAAGGCCCGCAAGCAGGTTCTGGCCTATGATGCCGCCGACAAGCTCGTCGCCGCCTACCCGGCAACGATCGGCTCGTCCGACACGCCCTCGCCGTCAGGCATCGTCAATGTCGAGCGCATCGCGCTCAATCCCGGCTACACCTACAACCCGAAGATCAACTTCAAGCAGGGCAACAACGACAAGATCCTGACGCTGCAGCCGGGGCCGAACGGCCCGGTCGGCACGGTCTGGATCGCGCTCTCGAAGCCGACCTACGGCATTCATGGCACGCCGGAGCCCTCCAAGATCGGCAAGACCCAGAGCCACGGCTGCGTTCGCCTGACCAACTGGGACGCAACGGAACTTGCCAAGATGGTGAGTGTCGGCGTCACGGTCGAATTCGCAGACTGAGGCATCAGCCGCTCGATACATCCCGCAGAAAACGATCAAAGCCCGGGTACCACCCGGGCTTTCTTCTTTGCCGACCGTGGCAAGCGTTGCCGCGTAGGAACCCCGGTGGAATTGACTGAAATCGCAGCTTTTTTCGCATCCCGTCCCCCAATTGGGGGAGTGACAGCGACATGTCTCCGTTGAAAATGAGCTTGCCTGATCGATGACGTCATCGGTCAGGTTATTTTCATCGGAACCCATAGGGCCGGTGCGGCGGACCGCCGACCCGGCAAAGACATTTACACCCGACTACTCCACCGACACGACCCAGACCGCGGCCGCCCACGAACCGGCTGCGGTCATTTTTTTGCGGACGCCCCACAGTCAACCTTCATGACCTCATGAAACCCCTCATGACCTCATGAAACATTGTCATGAGAATTTTCGAGGCGATGGCCCTATCACTTAGCCACCTCTAAATTTCAGGCCCTTGACCGAAGGAATGTCCGCGATGGCGACCGAGCGCACCTTGCCCAACCTCTGGCATGCGACGGCACCGGCAGCGCCGGACACGCGCCCGCTTGCCCGCGACCTGACGACAGATGTCGCCATCATCGGCGGCGGCTTCACCGGTCTTTCGGCTGCACTTCATCTCGCGGAAAAAGGCGTCAAGGCCACGGCGATCGAGGCGAAGATGATCGGCTTCGGCGGCTCCGGCCGCAATGTCGGCCTCGTCAATGCCGGCATGTGGGTCAAGCCCGACGATCTGATCGCGACGCTGGGGCTCGAGGCCGGCAACCGCCTGCTCGGCGAACTCGGCGACGGCCCGGCAATGGTCTATGCCCTGGTCGAGAAGCACGGCATCTCCTGCGAAGCCGTCCGCAACGGCACCCTGCACATGGCCGTCGGCGCCGAAGGCTTGAAGGATATCAGCGACCGCGAGACCCAATGGAAGAAGCGCGGAGCGCCGGTCGAGGTTCTCTCGGCCGAGCGATCGAGCGCGCTCTCGGGCGCTGAAGGTTTCTCCGGTGCGCTTCTCGATCGTCGCGCCGGCACGATCCAGCCGCTTGCCTATGCCCGCGGCCTTGCCCGTGCGGCCCTTGCCGCCGGTGCCGAGATCTATACCGACACTGCGCTCGTCGGCGCCGAACGCAAGGGCGAAACCTGGGTGCTGAGAGCCGGCCAGAACATCGTCAGGGCCAAGCAGGTGATCCTCGCCACCAATGCCTATGGCGGCATGTTTGCCGAGACCCCGTGGCAGGAACACACGCAGGAACTGACGATCCTGCCCTACTTCCAATTCGCCACCAATCCGCTGCCGGAAAAGGTCGCAAGCCGCATCCTGCCGGAGCGCCAGGGCACATGGGATACGGGCCTTGTCATGACCTCGTTCCGCATGGACCAGCAGAACCGCCTGATCTTCGGTTCGATCGGCCGGCTCGATGCGATGGCCGAGGGCACGCACCGCGCCTTCGCCGCCCGCTCCGTGCGCAAGCTCTTCCCCTATATCGGCGATTTCCGCTTCGAATACTGGTGGGACGGCCGCATCGGCATGACGACCAACAACCTGCCGGCCATGCATACGCTGGCGCCGAACGTCGTCTCCGTCAGCGGCTACAACGGCCGCGGCATCGCACCCGGCACCGTCTTCGGCAAGGCGCTCGCCGACCACGTCACCGGCCAGACCTCCGCGATCCCGCTTGCCGAAACGCCTGTGACGCCCGACACCTGGCGCAGCGTCAAGTCCGCCTTCTACCATGCGGGCGCACAGGCCAAGCATCTGGTCGACCGCCGGTTCTGAGCGGTTTCGTCAACGCGCGACGAGACATCCCTTGCAGACATCGAAGATGGTGAACTCCGTCTGAGACGGGCGCCATGTCGACGCACGTTCATGCGCAGGTGGCACCCCATCCTCCGTCTTCCTCGGGCTTGACCCGAGGATCCAGGGCCTGCCACGCGAAATTGGCATGTGCTTTCGTGGAACTGCAGAACGGGATCCTCGGGTCAAGCCCGAGGATGACGACCGGAGAAGTGAAGCCCGGGGACGGAACGTCACGAAGACAAGCTCGGGGCTGACTGAGTGGTCAAAACTTACCATGATCACAGCGGACGCCGAAATTCCTACGAACTTCGCGGCGATCCAAGTGCGCTCATAAAACTCTGGCTATAATAGACAGCGCCCCGGACCGGGATGATCCGAGGCGCTATTGCCCATACTGCGATACGTGGGCTCAGGCCGCGCGGCGATAACCGGACGCGGTGCCGACGTGAACCTGGGTAGACGTCTGGAACGCCTTCAGCTTCAGCGCGATCTGTTCTGATTCCACCGTCAGCGCCTGGCTCGCGGCATTGGCTTCTTCAACCATGGCAGCATTCTGCTGGGTGATCTGATCCATCTGGCCGATCGCCGTATTGACCGCCTGCAGGCCGGTGGCCTGTTCCGCCGTGCTGGCGCGGATGTTGCCGAAGACCGAGCTGACTTCGACCACCTGCGAGACGATCTGCTGCAGCGACTGGGCGACCTGGTTGACCGAGCTGACGCCATCATCCACCTGGCCGCGCGACTTGGCGATCAGGCCCTGGATGTCCTTGGCCGCATCGGCGCAGCGCTGGGCGAGCGCCCGCACTTCCGAAGCGACAACCGCAAAGCCCCTGCCCGCCTCGCCGGCACGCGCCGCCTCGATGCCGGCGTTGAGCGCAAGCAGGTTGGTCTGGAAGGCAATCTCGTCAATGACGTCGACGATGCGGGCGATGCTCGCAGACGAGGTCTGGATTTCCTGCATCACCTCAATCGCGTGGCTGACCACCTCGCCGCTCCGCTCGGCATTGGCGCGGGCGGCAATCACCGTCGAGTTCGCCTGATCGGCGCCTTCGGCCGTCTGCTTGACGGTGCGCGTCACCTGTTCGACGGCAGCGGCCGTCTCCTCGAGGTTTGCCGCCTGGCGTTCGGTGCGCTTGGCGAGATCGTTGGCTGCTGCCGCAATTTCCTTGGCGCTCAGATGGATCTGGCTGGCGCCGGCCTCGATGCCGCCGATCGCGCGGGCAAGCTCGCTGATCGCATGGTTGAAGTTCTCGCCGAGTTCCTCGTAGGCAACCGGCAAATCGGCGGCGATGCGCGCCGTCAGGTCACCGTCGGAGATCTTCTTCAGGGCAACGCCGAAGGTCTGGCTGACGAGCTTGCGTTCGGTCGCCAGTACCTCTTCCTGCACCGCGCGCTGCTTCGTGACGTCGGAGGCGTCCATATAGACCGAGATCGACAGGTCCATGTCGAGGAACATGCCCTTGACGAGGCTCGAAAGCATCGCGCTCATCTCTTCCGCCGAGGTCGTCTGGCGCGAAAACAGACCGCCCTTTGGCCAATTCGCTTTGACGATCTCCGTGATCAGATGTTCGGCGATCAGCGCGTAGCCGCCGATATACCAGCGCGGCTCCAGCCCGATACGGGCGTGCACCTGGCCGATGGTGCGGACCTTCGCGCCATATTCGTCGTTGAAATTGGCGTCGGCGATGTTGGCCCAGTGGCCGACCTGCGCGCCCTTGGCGCGGTTGATGTGCGCATCCGACGAGAAGAAGCGGTTCGTCTCCGGCGTCTTTTTGACCCGGGCGTAAAACTTGTCGAGCGCCGGCGCCAGCTCCTTTTCGAGGATCGGCTTCAGGGCCTTCAGGCTCGCCTTGGCGGCATCGTCAAGCGCCATGAAATTGAGACGACCGGCAATGTCTTCCTTGCCGGCAGCGACGTGTTCCGTTTTCATGCGCGATTTCCCTGCATGCTCTTGCTGGATCATGGAAGCTGGACGGGAGACCAAGCGAGAAAGGTCGAATCCACAATCCTTGCCGCAATCATGGCGGCTACCTGCACCCTCGCAAACCGCCATAAGGTGCAATCGCTTTCCACCAGCACTGGTATAAGCCCATGGTAAAGGAAGCCTTACGGGCAACAGCCTTTTCGGGTGGTCGCAACGCGATTCAACCGGAATTGACGAACATCAATTCCGGTTATGGCAGTCTTCAAAGCGGCTAACTTCGTATGCCGATCCCTGATCAGGCCGCGCGCCGCGTCGCCCAGGATGGTGCACGCGAAGCCCAGGAGCGGCGCGCCCTCACCGGCGTCAGAGCCTGCACTTCCTTGGCAAGCGCAGCTGCATTTTCGCGGGCCTTGTCGAGGTTGCTGACGCGGGTATCATCCATCGACTGAAGCGTGCCGCCGCAGTCGAAAATCTCGCGATAGGCAACGCGCTCGACGATCGGCGTGTCGAGCACGGAGACGCCGCGCGAAGCAAGCAAAGTCTTGATGGTCTGCAGCGCCCGCGTCGTCACCAGAGAATTGACCCGGGTGAGAACGACGGAATGGTTGATGCGCACACGCGACCTGTCCTCGATCTGGCGGATGAGCTCGAGGATCTGCACGGCACCGCGCGCATCCATCGCGCAGCCCTGCACCGGGATCAGCACCTGGTCGGAAAGAGCGAGAGCCAAAGCGACGATCTGATCCTTGGCGCCGGCGAGGTCGATGATGATGTAGTCGGCTTCGTCCTTCATTTCCCGGATATGACATTCCAGCGATGCCGGCGTGATATGCGAGATGACGGAGAGATTGGCGATCTGGCCGGAGTTTTCCGCCCAGCTGGTGATCCAACGCTGCGGATCGGCATCGAGGACCACAACACGGTGTCCCTGTCTCGCCAGTTCCGTCGACAGGATCAGCGCCGCCGTCGTCTTGCCCGCGCCGCCCTTTGCATTGGCGAATGTGATGACCGCCATCTTCTTCCTCATTCTGTCCTGTGTTCCGTGGCCTGCCCAACCGATGCTTCGCCGGGCAATGCCGCTTAATAGAACCTTTCAGAACATGGTTAACGAATTGGAAATTTTCGTTGGCGAAGATTAACCCCCGCCCTGCCCAATCCGCAGGCAGGGCGCGAAAAAGCCCGGAAAACCAATGGTTTCCCGGGCCGAAGAAAATTAACGGTCAGTTACTTTAGAGCGACTTGCCGGCGGTCAAATGCACTCCCTGAACAGCTTCTTGGCCGCATCGAGCGTCAGTTCAACCGGGTTGCCGCCGGCGGTCGGATCGACGATCGCCATTTCCGACATCTCGTCGATACGGTCGGTGCCGACGCCGAGTGCGGAAAGCTTGTCGGGAACGCCGAGTTCCTCGCGCAGCTTCAGCACGTAGTCGTAGAAACCGTCGAAGCCACCGGAAATGCCGAGATAGGCGGCCGCCCTGACGATCCTGTCCTCGATCGCGCTGCGGTTGAAGCGCAGCACCGGCGGCATCACCACGGCATTGGTCATGCCGTGATGGGTGTTGTAGATCGCACCGACCGGATGCGACAGCGAATGGATCGCGCCGAGCCCCTTCTGGAAGGCGACGGCACCCATGGCGGCCGCGCTCATCAGGTTGGCGCGTGCTTCGATATCGGTGCCGTCCTTGTACGCGCGCGGCAGGTATTCCTTGACCAGGCGCATGCCTTCAAGCGCGATACCGGCCGACATCGGATGGTAGAACGGCGAAGAATAGGCTTCCAGGCAATGGGCAAAGGCGTCCATGCCGGTGCCGGCGGTAATCACTTTCGGCATGCCGACCGTCAGTTCCGGGTCGCAGATGGTGACGGCTGGCAGGAACTTCGGGTGGAAGATCACCTTCTTCACATGGCTGGCGGAGTTGGTGATGACGCTGGCGCGGCCAACCTCTGAGCCGGTGCCCGCTGTCGTCGGCACCGCGACGATCGGCGCGATGCCTTCGACGCTCGCACGTGTCCACCAGTCGCCGACATCCTCGAAGTCCCAGACCGGGCGGCGGCTCTGGCCGGCCATGAAGGCCACGCACTTGCCGAGATCGAGGCCGGAACCGCCGCCGAAGGCGACGACGCCATCATGGCCGCCGTCCTTGAACGCCTTGACGCCGGCGGCGAGGTTGACGTCATTCGGGTTCGGATCGACGTCGGCGAAGATCGCCCGGCCAAGGCCGTTGGCCTCGAGGATATCGAGCGCATTCTGCGTGATCGGCATCGGCGCCAGGCCACGGTCGGTGATCAACAGCGGCTTCTTCATGCCGACAGCCTTGCAATGTTCGGCAAGCTCCTTGATCCGGCCGGCGCCAAACTTGATGGCGGTCGGGTAGCTCCAGTTCGCGGTGATCGTCATGCTGTGACTTTCTTCAGATGGTAGGATTTCGGACGGGTAAGGTTCTGGAAGCCGATGACCGAAAGCGAGCCGCCGCGGCCGGTTTCCTTGACGCCGGTCCAGCACAAGGCCGGATCGAGATAGTCGGCGCGGTTCATGAAAACGGTGCCGGTTTCAAGGTCGCGGCCGATGCGCGAGGCGCGGTCCGCATCCTGGGTCCACAGCGACACGGTCAGACCGTACTGGCAATCGTTCATCAGCTCGATCGCCTGGCTGTCGCTCTTCACCTTCATGATGCCGACCGCCGGACCGAAGGTTTCTTCGCGCATGAAGGCCATCGAGTGATCGACATCAACAAGCACCTGCGGCGCGAGATAGGCGCCGCCATCATCCTGCGGGAATAGTTTCGGATCGACCAGCGCCTTGGCGCCCTTGGCGATCGCATCGGCGATCTGCTCGCGCACAGTTGCGGCGAAGCGCTTGTGCGCCATCGGGCCAAGCGTCGTTTCCGGATCGAGCGGGTTGCCGAGCTTGTAGTTCGACACCCAGGCAACCGACTTCTCGACGAAGGCGTCATAGAGCGATTCATGCACATAGATGCGCTCGATGCCGCAGCAGCACTGGCCGGAATTGAAGGTAGCGCCATCCATCAGCGTGTCGACGGCCGCATCGAGATCGGCGTCTTCCATGACATAGCCCGGATCCTTGCCGCCGAGTTCGAGGCCGAGACCGGTGAACGTTCCGGCGGCCGCGCGCTCGATCGACCGGCCGCCTTCGACCGAGCCGGTGAAGTTGATGAAGTCGAAGCTTTTCGCCGCGATCAGCGCCGCCGTCGTCTCATGGTCGAGGAAAACGTTCTGGAACACGTCGGCCGGAACGCCGGCCTCGACGAAGGCGCGCACCATGCGTTCGCCGACGAGGATCGTCTGGCTGGCATGCTTGATGACCACCGTGTTGCCGGCCATCAGCGCCGGCGCGACCGTGTTGATCGCGGTCATGTAGGGGTAGTTCCACGGCGCGATGACGAAGACCACGCCATGCGGCTCGCGCTCGATACGACGGCCAAAGCGGTCGCTCTCTTCGACGAGGATCGGCTTCAGCGCGTCGGCAGCAATCGAAGCGACATAGTTCGAGCGCTCGTTGAAACCCTTGAACTCGCCGCCGTGGCGCACCGGCCGGCCCATCTGCCAGGCCAGTTCCGGCACGACCTCGTCGACCATCTCGTTGAGACGGGCAACGCCTGATAGTACCAGGTTGACGCGCTCGTCCAGCGGACGGCGGGCCCAGCTCTTCTGCGCCTGGCGCGCGTGGGCGACGGCCTGCTTGGCCATTTCCAGCGGCAGCGCCGGGCGCTCGGCATAAACCTCTCCGTTCACCGGAGAAATACACTTGATCATGCTCATGATCGTCTTCCTGCTTCCATTTCGAATGACGGCGTAGCCGGCCCTTGGTACCGGACCGGCCACTGAGATCTAAGTTTCCGGCCTTGTCAGGCCCGCTCGAAGCCGCGCGCCACTTCCCAGTCGGTGACGCGACGGTCGTATTCTTCCTGCTCCCACTCGGCCGCGCGGACATAGTGGTCGATGACGTCGTCGCCGAAGGCGGCACGCAGCATCTTGGACCCCGTCAGCGCCTCGGTGGCGGCGCGCAGGGTGCGCGGGATCTCGCGCACGTTCTTGCCGCCGTAGGCATCGCCGACGAAGGGCGCTTCCAGTTCCATCTTGCCTTCGATACCGGAAATGCCGGCCGCGAGCAAAGCCGCGAAGGCGAGATAAGGGTTGAGATCGGAGCCGCCGACGCGGCACTCGATGCGGATCGCCTTGGTGTCTTCACCGCAGAGGCGGTAGCCGGCCGTGCGGTTGTCCTTGCTCCACACCGCCTTGGTCGGCGCGAAGGTGCCGGCCATGAAGCGCTTGTAGGAGTTGATGTAGGGCGCGAGGAAATAGGTGATCTCGCTGGCGTGGCTGAGCAGGCCGGCCACATATTGGCGCATCTGCTCCGACATGCCGTATTTGCCGTCCTTGTCGAAGAATTTCGGCGTCTTGCCGTCAGGGCTCCACAGCGACTGGTGGATATGCGAGGAGGAGCCCGCGGCCGAATAGTTCCACTTGGCGAGGAAGGTGATCGCCTTGCCGCGCGACCAGGCAATCTCCTTGCAGCCGTTCTTGATGATCGCATGCCGGTCGGCCATCGTCAGCGCGTCGGCATAGCGCACGTTGATCTCTTCCTGGCCGGCGGACGCCTCGCCCTTGGAATTCTCGACCGGGATATCCGCGCCCTGCAGGCCGTTGCGGATCGCCCGCATTACATCCTCTTCCTTGGTGGTCTGGAAGATGTGGTAGTCCTCGTTGTAGCCGCTGACCAGCTGCAGGTCGCGATAGCCGGACTGGCGCGCGTCGTCATAGGTCTGATCGAACAGGAAGAATTCGAGCTCGCTCGCCATGAACGCCTTGAGGCCCATCGCCTCCAGCCGCGCGATCTGCTTCTTCAGGATGGCGCGCGGTGAATGCGGCACTTCGGCATGGGTGTGATGATCGAGCATGTCGCACAGCACGAGTGCGGTGCCTTCGAGCCACGGAATGCGCCGCAGCGTCGAAAGGTCCGGCTTCATCGTGTAGTCGCCATAGCCCTTCTCCCAGCTCGTCGCCTTGTAGCCGGAGACGGTCTCCATCTCCATGTCGGTCGCCAGCAGGTAGTTGCAGCTATGCGTTTCCTGCCAGGCGCTGTCGACGAAATACTGCGCGTGGAAGCGCTTGCCCATCAGCCGGCCCTGCATGTCGACTTGGCAGGCGAGAACCGTATCGATGCGGCCGGCGGCGACATCCTCTTTCAATTGCTCGAACGAATAGCTCATCAAATTTCATCCCATGTTTCGGCAAGCGGCCGTTCCCGTGGCCGCAAAAAGAAAGGCGGAAGCTGCAGATGCGCTCCCGCCCATTTTATTATTGGTTAGACTTGGCCGACCGCCTTTTCGGCAGCGGCGATTTCCGCCTGGCGGCGAGCCACTTCATCGCCGATCGGCGGACCGCGGAACCGGCGGTTTTCCAGGCCGAACCAGATGATCGCAGTCAGCGCCAAGAAGCCGACGGTGATGTAGAGCGCCCAGTCGTTTGGCGGCTGGATGCCGAGAACGAAGATCAGCACCATGGCGATGATCGAGAGCACCGCGAAGAGCTTGAACATGCCCTCGCCCAGGTTCCACGGACCCATCTTGTCCCACTTCGACGTACCCCAGGCGAACAGACCGAGCGTGATCGGGATCGCGAAGGAGAAGAACAGGAAGATGACGGTGCACGATACGACGATCGTATAGACCGGCGTTTCGCCGATCGAGACCAGCGACGAGCCCCAGACGAAGAGCACGGAGAGGATCGAACCGGTCCAGATCGCAGCCACCGGCGTGCGGTAGCTCGGGCTGACCTTGGCCAGAGCCTTGGACGCCGGCAGGCCGCCGTCACGCGAGAAGGCGAAGATCATGCGCGAGACCGACGTGACGGTTGCCAGGCCGCACAGCCACTGGCTGACGAGGATGGCGAGGTAGAGCACGTCCTTGATCACAGGGTGAACCTGCGCGTCCATTGCCCAGAAGAACACGTTCCAGCCCTGCTTGGCGGCTTCGTCCATGTTCGGCAGCATCAGCACGAAGGAGCAAAGCATGATGTAGCCGAACAGCGCCGACCACAGCACCGACGAGACCATGCCGCGCGGCACGGATTCTGCCGCCTTTACGGTTTCTTCCGAGGTGTGCGCGGAGGCGTCGTAGCCGGTGATCGTGTAGATCGGCAGCAACAGGCCGAGCAGGAACACCCAGGTGCCCGAGGTCGCCGGCCATACGTTTCCACCCGTCTCGCCGGAATAGTTGGAGAAGGTGAAGAGGCGGGCGATGTCGTAGCTGTCGGCGACGGCAAGGCACACGAGCGCAAGCAGGATCGCCGTTGCGAAGATCAGGTAACCCGAGAAGTCGGTGAGCTTGGCCGTAAGCCCGATGCCCATGTGGTTTACCAGCGCCTGAGCGCCCGTGATGACCGCAAGGAAGATGATGCGGGTGAGCGTCGTATCCGCAAGACCGAAATACGGCGTGCCGAACGAGCCCATGAAGAAGTAATAGGTGCCGACGTTGATGGCGCCGAGAACGGTGACGAGACCGAGCAGGTTGAACCAGGCGGTTACCCAGCCGGTGAAGCGGTTGCCGAGGATCGAGCCCCAGTGATAAAGGCCGCCGGCCGTCGGATAGGCCGAGCTGATCTGCGCCATGGCGACGGCAAAGACGAGCGAAATGAAGCAGCCAAGCGGCCAGCCGATGCCGATTGCGGCCCCACCCGCACCCGACGTCGCCTGCGCCAGCGAGTTGATGCCGCCGGAGAGAATGCAGATGATGGAGAATGAGACCGCGAAGTTCGAGAACTGGCTCATTCGCCGCTCGAGCTCCTGGGCATAGCCCATCGAATGCAGGACCTGCATGTCCTGCTTTTTGTCGAGATCACTGTAGTCTGACATTTTTCTTCCCCTGATTTCTTCAGACCCGACCGCCCCATTGCAGCAGGGTCCCATCACCACCTGCCCCGGCAAGCCGGAACAGGACCGCGGCAAAGCCGCTCCCCAGGGTCTTTATTTTGCTGAAAGCGCTGCCACGCCTTTGCTGAGCAGCCCTTCCAGATAATCGGCCATGACCCTCTGGCCGATCTCGTTTCGAATGAGATCGTTGCGGATCTCGATCATCACATTCGGCAGCCCGTTGTGGACGCCGTATTCGATCAGACTGTGCGTAACGCCGTCGGCCGGCCCGTAAGGCTCGTTGCGGCGGATATCGTAGGCGACCTTGCCCCTGGTTGCGAAGGTCAGCATCTGATCGGCGAGCCGGCTGTCGGCATCATGCAGGATGCCCACTTCGACGGAACGCGGCTTGCCGAAATAGACGGGCGTGAACGAATGCATCGTGACGACCACCGGCGGTCGGCCTTTGGCCTTGCGCTCGGTCACGAACTGGCTGATGGCGTCGTGAAACGGCAGGTAGATCTCGTCGACCCGTGCCCGGCGCTCCTCCTCCGCCATGTCGCGGTTGCCCGGAACCTCATAGACTTCGCTGACGGCAGGCATGGCGCCGTCGGCCTCCGGCGGGCGGTTGCAATCATAGGCAAGGCGCGAAAAGCGCTGGTAGATCAGGACCGCGTCGAGCTTGCGCGACAGAAACTCTGCAACCGCGAGCGCGCCCGGGTCCCAGGCAATGTGGCTTTCGAGCGCCTGCGGCGAAAGGCCGAGCGAACCGAGACGCTCCGGCACCCGGCGCGACGCATGTTCGCAAACGAGAACGATATCGCCTCTCCCGGCCGCGTTCTCGATCGCAACCGGATCGCCATCTGTATCGGTCAAAAGTCGCGTCAACACCGGCATCCCCTCTTGCCCCGTTAGACGTTCGTTAATGAAAAGATTTGTTCAGAGATTAGCGAGTGTCAATCGAAATCTGAAACGATCTCTTCAAAATTGCGATTGACTCCAATTGTGACAGCGATGTTTAATCTGTCACAAACTGGCGTTAGACCAGTTCAGGGGAGACTATGACTAGCAAGGCGACACCCACGACGGTGTCGGATGTGATCAACGCCCACTTCGCCGCGCTGACCCGCGCGGAAAGACAGTTGGCAGAGACACTTCTCGACAACTATCCCGTATCGGGACTCGGTTCGATCACCACGGTCGCCGAGAACGCCGGCGTATCGACTCCGACCGTCGCCCGCATGGTGCAAAAGCTTGGTTTCAAAGGCTTTCCCGATTTCCAGTCGCGGCTGCACCAGGAGCTGGAAGCCACGATTTCCAACCCGATCACCAAGCATGACCGCTGGGCCGCAAGCGCGCCGGGCACCCACACGCTCAATCGCTTTGCCGATGCCGCCATGAACAACATGCGCGAGACGCTGGCGCAGATCGAGCCGCGCGAATTCGACGAGGCGGTCGCCCTTATCGCCGACCGCAAGCGCAACGTCTATCTGCTTGGCGGCCGCATCACCCGCGCCGTTGCCGATTATCTCTTCACCCATCTGCAGGTGATCCGCCCTGGTGTCACCGAAATCGCGTCGAATGCCAGCGCATGGCCACACTACGTGCTCGACATGCGCCACGGCGACGTGCTGATTCTCTTCGACATCCGCCGTTACGAGCAGGAAATGGAGACGCTGGCGAAATCGGCGCGCGAACGCGGCGTCGAGATCGTCCTCTTCACCGATCGCTGGAGCTCGCCGGTGGCAAAATCCGCCTCCAAGGTCTTCCGCTCGCAGATCGAGGTGCCCTCGGCCTGGGACAGTTCAGTGGTGATCCTGTTTCTGGTCGAGGCCCTGATCGAGGCCGTCCAGAGCACCAACTGGGACGCAACCCGCGACCGGATGAAGACGCTAGAGGGATTGTTCGATTCGACCCGCATCTTTCGCAAACCGGTTTAGGAGGAGTGGCCGGCACGTTCACGGAATTTTATGCACGTGTGTTTCAGTGAAGGCGCCGTGTCGAAAAAAGAATTGTTCTTCCAACGACATGCGCGGCGCGAACAGACAGATCGCTGTCACACAAGTTTCATCGCATCTCTTTAACAGCATCGCCGAAATTGACTGAAAACCCATAAGGAGAACGCCAGTGATTTCAACGACTCAACGCCTGCTCTCGCTTTCCACCGCCATGCTTCTGGCAACGACGGCCATCGCCGCTGCCGAGCCGAGCGAAGAGCTCATCGCCGCCGCCAAAAAGGAAGGCTCGCTGACCACCATCGCACTTCCGCACAACTGGTGCGGCTATGGCGACGTCATCGCAGGCTTCAAGGCCAAGTATGGCCTGGAAGTCAACGAGCTGAACCCGGATGCCGGTTCGGGCGACGAAATCGAAGCCATCAAGGCCAACAAGGGCAACACCGGCCCGCAGGCGCCTGACGTCATCGACGTCGGTCTCTCCTTCGGTCCGTCGGCCAAGGCCGAAGGCCTGATCCAGCCCTACAAGGTCTCCACTTGGGATTCGATCCCGGATTCGGCCAAGGACGCCGAAGGTTACTGGTACGGCGACTACTACGGCGTTCTCTCCTTCGTGGTGAACACCGACATCGTCAAGGACGTGCCGAAGGACTGGGCCGACCTGAAGAAGTCGGACTACGCCAACTCGGTCGCCATGGCCGGCGACCCGCGCGCCTCCAACCAGGCGGTTCAGGCCGTCTACGCCGCCGGCCTCGCCGCTGGCGAAACCGATGCCGTCAAGGCTGGTGAAACGGGCCTCGGCTTCTTCGCCGAAGTCAACAAGGCCGGCAACTTCGTTCCGGTTATCGGCAAGTCCGCCTCGCTCGCGCAGGGCTCGACCCCGGTCGTGATCGCCTGGGACTACAACGGCCTTTCCTGGCGCGACAGCCTCAACGGCAACCCGCCGGTTGAAGTCGTCGTTCCGGCTTCGGGCGTCGTCGCCGGCGTCTACGTCCAGGCGATCTCGGCCTACGCGCCGCACCCGAACGCGGCAAAGCTGTGGATGGAGTATCTTTATTCCGACGAAGGTCAGCTCGGCTGGCTGAAGGGCTATTGCCACCCGATCCGCTTCAACGACCTCGCCAAGAACGGCAAGATCCCGCAGGAACTGCTCGACAAGCTGCCGCCGGCAGCAGCCTACGAAAAGGCTGTCTTCCCGACGCTCGAAGAGCAGGCCAAGGGCAAGGAAGCGATTACCACCAAGTGGGATAGCGTCGTCGGCGCAAACGTGCAGTAATATCCATGACTTCCGCCTCTCCGCGCCTCGGCGCGGGGAGGTTTCCCTAAAGCGCGTCACGATCACCAGGATTCGCTTGCTGCGCTTTAAGGTCTTGTTTTTGCGCATGTCGTTGTCGCAAACCGCAACACGCTTTTGCGCGACATGGTTTAATCTCGTGCACAATTCCTTAGCTCGGTATCGATCTAAGGAATTTTGCAGCAAATCAAAGCGCTAAGGCGATCTTTGTGCGTTCATGCGGACGCGCAAAGGTCACTGCAAGCCTCGGGACAGAAAGCCTATATGAGCACCGCTTCACCGACCTTGATCAGCAAGCGAGCCGTCATCGACTGGCTCGGCATTGCCCCCTTCATGCTTTTCGCGCTGCTGTTCCTGATCATCCCGACGCTTTATCTCGTCACCGGCGCGTTCCTGACGCCCGATGGCAGCTTTACCTTCAAGAACATCGGCGATCTGTTCACGCCCTCGATCCTCAGCGCCTACTGGATCTCGATCCGGATCTCGATCGCGTCCTCGATCGGCGGCGCGCTGATCGGCTTCTTCCTCGCCTGGGCAATCGTGCTCGGCGGCGTGCCGACCTGGATCCGCTCGGGCCTCCTGACCTTTTCGGGCGTCGCCTCGAACTTCGCCGGCGTGCCGCTCGCCTTCGCCTTCCTCGCGACCCTCGGGCGCACCGGCCTCGTCACCGTCTTCCTGCGCGAATGGTTCGGCTTCAATCTCTATTCGACCGGCTTCAACCTGCTGTCGTTTTTCGGATTGACCATCACCTACATGTATTTCCAGATCCCGCTGATGGTGCTGATCCTGACGCCGGCGCTCGATGGTCTGAAGAAAGAATGGCGCGAAGCCTCTGAAATCCTTGGCGCCTCGACCTGGCAGTACTGGCGCATGGTGGCGCTGCCGATCCTGTGGCCGAGCCTGCTCGGCACCACGCTCCTGCTGTTTGCCAACGCCTTCGGCGCGATCGCCACGGCCTATGCCTTGACCGGGTCCTCGCTCAACATCGTGCCGATCCTGCTCTATGCGCAGATCCGCGGCGACGTGCTGCACAATCCGAACCTCGGCTATGCGCTGGCGCTCGGCATGATCGTCATCACCGGCATCTCGAACGTTCTCTATATCTGGCTGCGTATGCGCGCCGAACGGTGGCAGAAATGAAAGCACAACGTCTCGGCGCCTGGATCGCCATCGCCATCGGTGCAAGCTACTTCATCATCCCGCTGCTGGGCACGCTGGAATTCTCGCTGCGCATGCGCCGCGGCGAATACTCGTTCGACGCCTATCGCTCGGTCTTCTCCGACCTGCAGTTCCGCGAGACCTTCGGCTATTCGATGATGATGGCCGTGTTGACCATCGTCTTCGGCATGCTGCTGGTGGTGCCGACCGCCTATTGGGTCCGCCTTCGCCTGCCGCAGGTGCGCCCGATCATCGAATTCATCACCCTTCTGCCGCTGGTCATCCCGGCGATCGTCATCGTCTTCGGCTATCTGCGCCTCTACAACTCCTCGTCGTGGATCCCGCTGACCGGCTCGATCTCCGGCACCAATGCGCTGTTGATGTTCTCCTACATGACGCTGTCCCTGCCCTACATGTACCGGGCGGTCGATACCGCGATGCGGGCGATCGACGTCCGCACGCTGACGGAAGCCGCCGAAAGCCTCGGCGCCAAATGGCCGACGATCCTGTTTCGCTGCATCTTCCCCAACGTCATGAGTGGCGTGCTCTCCGGCGCCTTCATCACCTTTGCGATCGTCATGGGCGAATTCACCATGGCCGCGCTGCTCAACCGCCCGGCCTTCGGTCCGTACCTGCAGCTCGTCGGCGCCAACAAGGCCTATGAGCCTTCGGCGCTCGCGGTCATCGCATTCGCCATCACCTGGCTCAGCATGGGTCTGATCCAGCTCGTTTCCCGCATCCAGAAATCCGCTCCGGCCAAGGCTTGATCACATGGCATTCCTGACACTGAACAATATCCAGAAGTCCTTCGGCCCGGTTCAGGTCGTGCACAACTTCAACATGGTCATCGACAAGGGCGAGTTCGTTTCGTTCCTAGGCCCGTCAGGCTGCGGCAAGACGACGATCCTGCGCATGATCGCCGGCTTCGAGACGCCGTCGGGCGGCACGATCACCATCGACAGCAAGGACCAGGGAACGCTGAAGCCCAACCAGCGCAACATCGGCATGGTGTTCCAGGCCTATGCGCTGTTTCCCAACATGAACGTCAACGACAACGTCGCCTTCGGCCTGAAAGTCGCCGGGGCGCAGAAGTCGGAGATCGATACACGCGTCAAGCAGATGCTGAGCCTGATCAAGCTCGAGCACCTGGCCGACCGCTTCCCCTACCAGCTTTCCGGCGGCCAGCAGCAGCGCGTGGCGCTCGCGCGCGCCCTCGCCGTCAAGCCGCAGGTGCTGCTGCTCGACGAGCCGCTGTCGGCGCTCGACGCCAAGATCCGCGTGTCGCTGCGCGAGGAAATCCGCCAGATCCAGCAGCAGCTCGGCATCACCACTGTCTTCGTCACCCATGACCAGGAAGAAGCCCTGTCGATCTCCGACCGCATCGTCGTCATGAATTCCGGGCGAGCCGACCAGATCGGCACGCCGTTCGAGATCTACAACACCCCTGCGACCCGATTCGTCGCCTCCTTCGTCGGCACGCTCAACATCATCGAAGCCAAGGTCGCCGACCCGGCCGCCGGTGCTGTCACCATCGGCAACCAGCAGGTGTCGCTGAAGGAGCCGATCGCCGGCATGAAGGGTGGCGACAACATTTCGCTGGCGCTGCGCCCGGAGGCAGGCTCGATCGCCGACAGCGCCAGGGGCGACACCGCGCTGACCGGCGAGGTGGTTTCGACCAGCTTCCTCGGCTCGGTCATCCGCACCAAGCTGCGCATCGGCGGCGACGTCATCTCCTTCGACATGTTCAACGACCCCGGCCTGACGCCGCCGGCCTTCGGCTCGAACGTCACGCTCCGCTTTGCCGCCAAGGACCTGCTCGTCATCCGCGAGTAGATCTCCAGCGTCCCCCTACAGCGCGTGCGTCTTGTTACGCGCAAAGGTCGCTGTAGCGCTTTGAAGTGCTGCATGTTTTTATCCCTAAATCGAATAGGATTTAAGGAAACATGCAGTAGCTGCCTTGCACATGCCGTGGAGAGATTGCCTGAACCGTCGAATGAAAAACAGCGCATTTTGCACCGGCGGCCGCCATGACTAAAGCGCAGCCGAGTGCGTTCGTCACCCATATCCACGAAGAACTCGCGGATATCGGTCCCGTTGACATAGGCCGCTTCTTCGGCGGTTGGGCCTATCTTGTCGCTGATCGCCAGTTCGCCATCAGCATCAAGGATCGCCTCTATTTCAGGGTTGATCAGCCCCTGAGAGATGCGCTTCTCAGCGAAGGATGTCAGCCGTTCACCTACAACAAGGGCGGCAAACCGGTGGTCGTGCACCGCTACTACGAAGCACCGGTCACTTGCCTTGATGACAGGCAGGCGCTGCTCCATTGGTCCGCACGCGCGATCGCCGCCGAAGACGAAGCCCCGCGTCGCGTCCGCAGATAAATGTCTCGTGGCGGCGACGCGGCACGCGGCCGAGGTCAGACTACGGCGGCTCCCGACGGGAACAGATTTGTCCGGGAGCGATACGGCACGGAAAAAATCTGTCGCGATTTCCCGGATTTTCGTCGCGTCATGCGTTTGACCAGGCACGGCCGATCTATATAGTCGCTCTTGTTCTCAGGGCGGGGTGAAACTCCCCACCGGCGGTAGCGATCGAAAGATCGAAGCCCGCGAGCGCTTCGGAGGTCTACTTCGGAGGTCAGCAGATCCGGTCAGATTCCGGAGCCGACGGTCACAGTCCGGATGGAAGAGAGCAAGCAGGAACGTGGACCCCACACCGGGGTTTCGCGCGCGTGCATGTTCGCCCGACGGGAAAATTGGAAACGCCAAACCCTGGAAGGCTTGAGACCATGACTATTCTTTCCCACCCCACCGCCAAGATTGCGATTGTCCGTGCCCGCTGGCACGCCGACATCGTCGACCGCTGTGTCGATGCCTTCGTCGCCCAATGGACGAAGTTCGGCGGCAGTGCCGCCGACGTCGAGATCTTCGACGTGCCAGGCGCGCTGGAAATCCCGCTGCACGCGCAGAAGCTTGCCAGGACCGGCCGTTACGCCGCGATCCTCGGCACCGCCTTCGTCGTCGATGGCGGCATCTACCGCCATGACTTCGTCGCTGGCACGGTGCTCGACGGTATGATGCGCGTCCAGCTCGATACCGACGTGCCGGTGCTGTCGGCCGTGCTGACGCCGCACAATTTCCAGGAAAGCGCGCCGCTGATCGCCTTCTTCCGCGAACACTTCGTCGCCAAGGGCGAAGAAGCCGCCAATGCCTGCGCCCAGATCCTCGACGCCCGCGCCAAGCTGGCGCTGCTCAACGCCTGATCTGCTGGCGGGCCGCAAGCCCGCGCCGTATCCGGCCGCCACCCCTCATCCGGCCTGCCGGCCACCTTCTCCCCGCCTGCGGGGAGAAGGCTAGGGTGAGGGGCAAGGCTCGCTCAGCGCTCCGATGCGCAACCATCGAGCCGCTTCGCGGCGCCTGCTTGAATCAACCTCTGAACCACCTGAATCAAGCCGCCAGCAACAGCCGGCAAACCGCTGTTTCGAATAGCCAATTCCCGGCGTTCAATGCACCGGCTCTGCCTCATCAAGGCACCGTTCCAGCGCCGCCATCCGGTGGCGATGACCGACCGCCTCGAAACCGACGACGGTCACGAACGGCGCAAACATCAGAATGATCAGGCAGATCGCCATGTCGACGCCCGCCATCGCGGCCGCGATCGACGCCGCAAGCAGCAGCATCGTGCCGGCGAGCAGCCAGGCATGAAGCGGTTCCGACTGCCGCAGCAGATAGGCATACATGCCGTAGACCAGAGCGATATAGGCCGCGACCGGGACCGCCACCGTCAACACGGTCGCAAGCGACCCGATATGCGCCTTGTGCTCGATGTAATAGGCGGCGACATGCAGGCCCGCACCGGTCGCAACGATCGCGGCGAAAATGAACATGTGACCATAGCCCCAGACGAAGGAGCGTCTGCGGTGCACGTGCAGGACCTCGGCACTCGGCAACAGGAAATAGATCCACCACATGCCGAAGGTAAGCCCGGTGCCCGCAAGGCAGACGAGCGCCACGTCGAGGTTCCAGCCCTCCCCATCCACCACCGCCGTGATCGAGGCGACCGTGCCGACGACGCCTTCTCCGAGCGCGATGATTGCCAGAAGGCCGTAGCGTTCCGCAATATGGTGGGCATGCCAGGGCGTGCCGCCATGCCGCGTCTCGGCGATATAGGGCCCGAGCATCTCGATGACGGTGAGCGCCACGACCATGGCGAAGGTGACAACGATCGAGAAGTCGACGAAGATCTGCACGACCCAGCCGAGTTGCGCAACCGTGATCGCTACCACATAGGTCATGCAGGCCTGCCGTCGTGCCGGATCTTGGCCGGCGGCGCGCAGCCACTGGAAGATCATCGCCACCCGCATGACGACGTATCCGAGCACCATCACGCCATTGTCGAGATGGGCACCCTCGTCGACCGAGCGGAACATGGCGGGAAGGCCGATCGCCAGGATCAGCACGCCGACCATCTGCACCATGGTCACGCACCGGAACACCCAGTCGTCGGTGTCATAGGCGGAAGCAAACCAGGTGAAATTGATCCAGGCCCAGCAGATGGCGAAGCTGGCGAAGAAGAAGCCGATCAGCCCCGCCTTGAAATGTCCTTCGGCCATCAGATGCGCAAGCTGCGATGCCGCAAGGCTGAAGGCGATGACGAAGGTCAGGTCGAACAGAAGCTCGAGCGTCGTGGCTGTGCGGTGGTGTTCGTGCGTGTCGCGGCCGCTCATGCGCGCCAGGCGGTGGCTTCCGGCATGCGGCGGTGTCGTTGGGGCGTCGGGCATGGGGCGGCATTCCTCGCTGACGTGACGATATGCAAGCATGTTCAAATATTTACAGAAGCTTCGTCAAGCCGGCAGTGCCCCGGCGGTCTGCCAAAACACCCGACAGCGCCGCGCCTCAAACATGACGCGCAAACGACGCTGAAACGAATTAGGCAGTGGCAAATCAGGAAAAGACGCCCGGCATCTCTGCCGGGCGTCTCGCCGCGATGCGCGAGGGAGGATCAACGTGCATTGCGGTATTAGAGCATTTCCAGGAAAAGTGCGAATCGGCTTTCCGCCAGGAAATGCGTAAAAACAAAGAGATAGAGCGGGTCTGTGGCTCCGTTTAAACCGGAAACGCTCTAGCAGTTGGCTCGCTTACTTCGCCGCGTCGAGACGATCGATCGCGTCGACATTGCCGGCCGACGGGCCGTTCGCGTCGAATTCGGAGGCGAGCCAGGTATCAACGATCGACTTCGCCAGCTCCGGCCCGATGACGCGCGCGCCCATGGTGATGATCTGTGCGTTGTTCGACTTTGCCGCCCGCTCAGCGGAATAGGTGTCGTGGGTCAGCGCGGCGCGGATGCCCGGCACCTTGTTGGCCGAGATGCAGACGCCGATACCGGTGCCGCAGAACAGGATGCCGCGCTCGTTGTCGCCATCGACGATGGTCTGCGCCAGCTTCTGCGACAGGTCGGCGTAGAAACCGGACTGGCTGAGGTCGCTGACTTCGAGGTCGGCCTTGCCCTTGAGATGGGCGGCGATGACGTCGAGCAAGGGCTTGCCGGCGCTGTCTGCTCCGATTGCGATCTTCATGATTGTTCCTTTCCGTCTTGTTGATCTGCGGGGTACGAGGGCTCAGATCGCCTTCGAGACGCGCTGCAGAATGTCGAGATAGCCATTGACGTCCCAGGCGGAGCGGCCGATGAACAGGCCGTCGATGTGCCCCTGGGTGATCAGTTCTTCGCAATTGCCGGGATTGACGCTGCCGCCGTAGAGGACGGGAACGCGCACGCCGAGCGCGCCTTGCGCCACGTCGGCGATCCGCTTATGGCGCTCGTCGGCATAGTCTGATGTTGCCGGAATGCCGTTGACGCCGATGGCCCAGACCGGCTCGTAGGCGAGCAGGATCGTCGCCTTGCGCGCGTCGCCTTCCAGCAGTTCCAGCGCGCCTTCAACCTGCCGCTTCAGGACGGCATCCGCCTCGCCCGCCTCGCGCTCGGCGAGCGTCTCGCCAATGCAGATCAGCGGCACCAGGCCGTGGCGCACCGCCGCTGCCGTCTTCAGGCCCACGGTACGGTCGGTCTCGCCGAAGTGCTCGCGCCGTTCGCTATGGCCAAGCTCGACCACATCGAGGTTGCAGTCCCTCAGCATCACCGGCGAAACCTCGCCGGTCCAGGCGCCGGCGTCGTCCCAATGCATGTTCTGCGCACCGACCTTGACGCCCGTTTGCACGAGCCGTTCCTTGACCTGTCTGACGGCGGTAAAGGGTGGAATGACGAAACGCTGGATGCGCTCGTCGCGCGCTCCGTCCGCTGCGGCCAGCCTCTCGGCAAAGACCATGGCCTCCGCCAGCGTCTTGTTCATCTTCCAGCTTGTGCCCACCCAGAGCTGCGGCTTGTTCATGCTTTCTCCGATGCTTTTCGATTGTCGACCGTCACCAGGGGGATTCCGGCCTCGCGGAGCGTCGCGGCATGCTCATCCGTCACCTCGGCGCCGGTCAGCACCGCATCGAAGGCGTCGAGCCCTGTCAGGAAATGCAGGGCGGAACGCCCGAACTTGTCGTGATCGACCATGAGATATTTGCGCGCCGCCGACTTCACCATCAGCCGCTTGGCCTGCACGACCTCCTGGTCCTGGTGGAAGGCTGCCGTTCCCGCGACTGCGGAGCTGGAGAGGAAGGCGATATCGACGCGCAGCGAGCGCAGCGCCTCTTCGGTGACGATGCCGAAAAAGCCGTTGAACTTCTTGCTGTACTGGCCGCCGAGCGCGATGACGTTGATGCCGGGCGCACCGGACAGACCGGTGATGACGCCGAGGTTGTTGGTGATGACGGTCAGCGGCCTGATGTCCCTGATGCAGCCGGCAATCGCGCCGGCCGTCGAACTGTCGTCGATGAGGATGCTCTGCCCCGGCTCGATCAGGCTCGCCGCATATTCGGCAATGCGGTTCTTCTCGGCGGCGGCAATCTTCTCGCGGTAGCGGAAATCGCTTTCGAACTGCGGGCTCGACTGGATCGAAGCGCCGCCATGCACCTTGCGCAACAGGCCAGCCTGTTCGAGATCGTCGAGGTCGCGATGCACCGTCATCTTGCTGACGCCGAAACGGAGTGACAGATCCTCGACGGACGCCGTGCCGGCCTCCATCAAAACATCCATGATCGCCTGTCGCCTGTCTTCCGGCTTCATCGTCATCCGCCTCGATCCCGATGCCGCGAGAGCGCGACATCACACCTGAGAAGATAACACCTTTATGTTATATTTCAATCTAACTAATGATACTTTGTGATATTTCAGTGTGATTTTGATGATCGGTTGAACCCGGTATCGATGTAGGGCTCCCAGAACTCCACGGATTCGCGGATCATCTCCACAACGTTGTGGTCGGTCGGTTCCCGCTCGCGGAAGGACAGCTCCAGGCAGATCTCGTTGTCGGTGCCGCCGCCGGCCTTGACCGCATCGATCAGCTTCTCCGGCGTGATGCGGCCATCCCGGTTGTAGGCAGCGGTAAACGGCCAGTGCCCGCCCTTGTTCATCGACGACTGCTTGATGTGGATGATCGGCGAGCGCTCGGGAAATGCGCCCGCCCAGGCATAGGGGTCGATGTCATCGGGGTCGTCGGAGGTGACGTCGCCATGGTCGATATCGACCATCATCTTCATTGGGAGCGGCAACTCCGCCTCGGCGAGCCGCCGGTCGAGCGAGCGGCACTCGGCGATCGTGTGGCCGAACTCGCGCCCGACCGACATCGGTTCCCAGAACACATAGGAAAGACCGGCCGCCTTGCCGTGTTCCGCCACGTCGCGCCAGCAGTCGATGGCGATCTTCATCATCTCCTCGCGCCGGGCCGGGTCGTCATAGTCCCTCAGCGTGAAGATCGCAAACTGCGTGCCCATGCCGGATGCGCCAAGCTCGGCGGAGATATCGGCAAAGGTCTTGAACCAGTCGACATAGTAGCGTCGCACATCCGGGTCGGGGTGGCCGAAGTGGTTGAGCCTGCCATAGGGCCCGGTCATGCCCGAGGTGATCCTGACGCCGGTGCGGCTAAGCGCTGCCCTGAACTGACGGATGGTCTTGGAGATCGTTGCCGCCGGCCAGCCCGGATTGACGAACTCATGCGTCAGCTGCACGTAGCCGATGCGGATCTGCTCCCCGATTGTCTCGATCAGATCATCAGGCTCGGCAAAACGATTGACCAGCGGATTGGTGTTGAGCGACAGCGTGAAAGCCAAGACCGTACTCCTGACTACCAGAGAAATTTCGGGAGGATGAAATCGGGCGTGGCGCCATGCTCGGCAAAGAGTTTTTGCCGCTCCTTGTCGGAGGCATGCTCCAGTATCCCGGTGGTCACCAGCGCCGACTCAAGGCCGGCACTTGCCGCCCCGGCGATATCGTGTTCGATGCTGTCGCCGATTGCGCAGACGCGCGACGGATCGGGATGACCGAGAAAGTCGAGGGCAAAATCGTAGATGTCGGCGAATGGTTTTCCGATCCAGCGCACCGTGCCGCCGAGTTCCTCGTAAAGCTCCGCAATCCGCCCAGCCCCGAAAGCCATTCCGCTCTTGGTCAGCATCACCTTGTCGGGGTTGGTGCAGAGGCACGGCACGCCGCGCCGTGCCGCAGGCGCCAGCAGCGCCTCATAGTGCGACAGCGGCAGGACATCGCCTTCGCTCGCAGCCAGAAGCACGAAGTCCGCATCCGCGCCATCTTCGGTGCGCTCGAGGTCGAGCCCGGTGAGCGGCGACAGATCGCCGTCGCGGCTGACCAGCAGGCACTTTTTCGGAGGCCCGCTTGCCTGCCCGCCTTCCTTTTTCAGGATCTGCCACGCCACTTCGCCCGAGGTCAGGAACCAGTCCCAGCTGCCGGCGACGAAGCCGAGATCGACGAGACGGCGGTCGTTTTCCGCCGAGCGCTTGCCGGAATTCGAGAGAATGATGATGCGCTTGCCCTGATTCTTCAGCCGCACCAGCGTTTCGGCAGCACCAGGATAGGGCCTGCGGCCGTCGCGCAGCACGCCGAACTGGTCGATCAGAAAGGCGTCATAACGATCGGCGATATCGCCGAGGCCTGAGATGACAGTACTCATAACACACCTGCCTGTCTTGCACCGGCAAGCGCCAGCCGCGCCGTGCCGGCTGCGGCCTCTTCCGAACGTACCGTCAGGAACGGCACGCCGAGCTTGCGCGCGCGGATTGCCGACCACGCCGCATTTCTTGCACCGCCACCGACGGTGCGTATGGAACCGAGCTTGGGTCCGCCGAACGATGTCAGCCTGTGATAAGCAAGGCTTTCGATACCGGCGATGCCTTCGAAGATTGCCTTCAGAAACATCGCGTCATCCTCGGGTCGCGGCGTCAGGCGTGGCTCAAGATTCGGATCGGCGATGGGGAAGCGCTCGCCGGGCTTCGTCAGCGGGTAATAGTCGAGCCCGCTATCGACAGCCGGATCGATGCGGGCGGAAAGCTCATCGATGCGCTCTGCGGAAAAATACTCGGCCAGAACAACGCCTCCCGTATTCGATGCGCCGCCCGCCAGCCACATGTCGCCGATCCGGTGGCTGTAGAGGCCATATTCCGGGGCAAACAGCGCCCGGTCGGAAAGCACCTTCACCGTCAACGTCGTGCCGAGTGCGCTGACGCCATCGCCCGGACGATCGGCACCGGTCGCCAGAAACGAGGCACAGCCATCGGTCGTGCCGGCGACTAAAATGACATCCGGCGTCAGGCCGAAGGCTTCGGCTGCGGCCGCCGATATCGTCGCAACCGGCGCACCGGCCGGCAGCACCTCCGGCAGGAGATCGATGCGCGCGCCAGTTCGTGAGATCCACTCCGGCCAGCACCGCGCCACCGGATCGTAGCCGGTCTTCAAGGCATTGTTCTCGTCGGAAACGTCGTAGAGCCCGGTAAAATGCCCGGCGAGCCAATCGGCCTGATGGATGACACGGAAGACATCCGGCACCGATTGGAACAGCAGCACCTTGGCAAGACCGGAGGTTGCCCCGTGGGCGGCACTTTCCTTCGGTGCATGGGCGGCAATTGCGTCCAGCATCGTCCGGTCGGAAACCGGATCGTTGTACATCATCGGCGTGGCAAGCGGCGCACCGTCGGCGGAAACGGGCAGCATCGTGCCCGAGGTTCCGTCGATGCTGATGGCGCGGATCCGTCGACGATCGACCGCCTCGAGCACCTCGCCAAGCGCCGCCCGCACCGCCTTCCACCAGCCGACCGGATCGCGGTGGTCATCGGAAAAAGCGGCGAGCTTGGCCGCACCAGAGGCGACGATCGTGCCGTCAGGCACCATCGCCACGGAGCGCGCGCCCGACGTGCCGATATCGATGCCGACAACAAGGGCGTTCTGATCTCCACTCATTGCAGCGCCTGCCCTGCCCGGTTGAGCTTCTGGCGATATTTCTCCGCGTCCCAGCCGAGCAGTTCGGCGTTCTCGGCATCGCTCAGATAGCGAAGACGCCCATTTGCGGGAATGCGGGCCGTCACGTCGGCAAGGCAGCGCGCCATGGCGAGCGCGCCTGCGGAAATGGTCTTCTCGACCAGTACCCCCTTGCCGGGAAACAGCAGAAGCGGCGGCAGGGTTTCGCCACGTTCATTCCTGGCGGTCTCGATCGAAACGGCGGTTTCGCCCGGCGCGGCGATGACGGACCCCTTGCCGAGGAAGATGACATGGTCGGGATAGAGGCTGCCGCCGGCAGCAATCCGGCAGCTTTCGAGGTCGGTTGCGACCGCATGCAGTCGTGCGTCGTCGGGCAGGCAATAGCCACTGTCGACCGCAAGGCGGGACAGTGCCGCGAGATCGGCTGATGGCGCCGCCCGTCGCTGCGTCGTCAACCGGCGGGAGACCTCGGTCAGAAGGATTGCCGCATCGGCGACGGTCTCGGCGGCAACTGCAAGGCCGTGATTGCCGAGGATCAGCACCGACGTCTTCTCCTGCAGCCGCTCGGCGATCGCCTTGGCAAGCGGCAGCCCCGGCCGCGCATAGGGTACGAAGACATGCGGGATACCCGTCAGGCGTTCGGCAGCGATGGCCGCACCGATCGTCTGCACGGCGGTCGCGATGGTTTCGACGCAATGGACATGGATCACCACCTTCTGCGGCATCAGCGCATGTACCGTCGTCTCGATCGACGGCCTGAGGCCGGAAGGGTTCATTTCGGAGATGACGAAGTCCTGGGCTTTCTCGGCCGCGGGATCCATGCGATCCAACGCTTCGAGCAATGGGTCGAGCGCCACCGGCACCATGACGTCGCGCTGGCGCGCATGGGCAAGCCAGAGGCCGGAGGCCTTGATCCAGAGCGTGCCGACCTCCTTGATCGACGTGTTTCCGCCCGCCCCCTGCACCAGCAGCGGGTCGGCGCCGACCCGCGCCGAGATATCAAGCAAGGCCTCCAATTCCAGACTGCGCATTCCCACTCTCCTTCAGGCCGCCACTTGCTGGCGTTCCAGCCAGCCGGCGAAAGCCAGCCTCTCGGCCTGTGTCATGTGCAGGCCGTGTTTCGTCCGCCGTTCCAGTAGGTCTTCAGCCGTCGACGCCCATTCGTTGTCGATCAGGAAGCGCGCCTCGCGCTCGCGAAACAGCGGGCTGAAGACAGCGCCGAGGTCTTCGAGCGATTTGGCATTGCCGATCAGATCGTGCGTGCGCGTGCCGTAGAGCCGCGCGTAATGCTTGGCGAGGTCGGCCGTCAGCCAGCGATAGCGCGCCTTGAGATCCCCAAGAAACTGCTCGAAATCGGCATTGGCCATGTCGCCACCCGGCAAATGCGCCTTGGCGGTCCAGGCCGCACCCATCTCAGGGAAGAACGGTTTCAGCCGCTCGAGCGCATGTTCCGACAGCTTGCGGAAGGTGGTGATCTTGCCGCCGAAGACGGAGAGAAGCGGCGCCTGGCCGTTGGCCGCATCGACCTCGAAGATATAGTCGCGCGTCACCGCCGACGGGTTTTCGGCATTGTCGTCATAGAGCGGACGCACGCCGGAGAAGGAGTGGACGATATCGTCTTCGGTCAGTTGCTGCTTGAAGTAGCGGTTCACCGATTTCAAGAGATAGGCGATCTCGTTGCCATCGGCGGATACGTCCTCGGGCCGCCCCTCATAGGGGATATCCGTCGTGCCGATCAGCGCCAGGTCGTTCTGGTAGGGGTTGATGAAGATCACCCGCTTGTCCGGGTTCTGCACCAGATAGGCCTGCCGCCCCTCCCAGAATTTCGGCACGACGATATGGCTGCCCTTGACCAGTCGCACACTGCGGCTGGAATTGAGCCCGGCGATCCGGCCGATGACATCGTTGACCCATGGCCCCGCTGTATTGACCACGCAGCGCGCCTTGACCTCGGATTTCACGCCGGTGCGCAGATCCGTCATCTCCACCTGCCAGAGGCCGTCGACGCGACGAATGGCGCTGCAGGCGGTTCGGGTCAAGACGCGCGCGCCCTTCTTCTGCGCATCGAGTGCATTGAGCACAACGAGCCGGGCGTCATCGACCCAACAGTCGGAATATTCGAAGGCCTTGCGATAGTCCCGCTTGATCGGCGCACCCTCAGGCGCAGTGCTGAGATCAAGGCTGCGGGTGCCTGGCAGACGCTTGCGGCCGCCGAGGTGGTCGTAGAGGAACAGTCCGAGCCGCACGAGCCAGGCGGGCCTGTCGGCCGGATTGTGCGGCAGCACGAACCGCATCGGCCAGATGATGTGCGGCGCGGATGAGAGCAGCACCTCGCGCTCGATCAACGCCTCGCGCACCAGCCGGAACTCGTAATATTCGAGATAGCGCAGCCCGCCATGCACCAGCTTGCCCGAGCGCGAGCTTGTGCCTTGCGCCAGATCGTCCTTCTCGCACAAGAGGACCGAGAGCCCTCGCCCGGCCGCATCGCGCGCGATCCCCGCACCGTTGACGCCGCCGCCGACGACAAAAAGATCATATATTCCGGTCTCGGAACCCACGTTCTTGCCTCCCGTCATCAGCACGGATTGACCGGCGGCAGGCCGGCGATGTAGCGGCGCACCTCTTCGGCAGCCATCTCGGCGGCGTAGGTGACGGTGCGAACAGAAGCGCCGGCGATATGCGGCGTCAGTGTCACGTTCGGAAGCTGGAGCAGTGGCCAGTCCTCCGGCACCGGTTCGACAGAGAAGGTCTCGAGCATGGCCGCCGACAGGTGGCCGCTCACAAGGTTCTCATAGAGCGCGTGGTAGTCGCAGAGCGGCCCGCGCGCCGTGTTGACGAAGATTGCACCGGGTTTCATGTTCGCGAAGGTCTCGGCATTCATCATGTTCCGGGTTTCCTCGGTGACGCGCGGGTGCAGCGTCACAAGGTCGGAGCGCGACAGGAGGTCGTCGAGCGCCACATGCTCGACGCCGGCGTTGAGATCGTCGGCGCTCAGCTGCACATAGGGGTCATGCACCAGAACCTTTGTGCCGAAGGCCCGCAGCAGCCGCACCACCTTGGTGCCGATGTTGCCGTAGCCGATGACGCCGACGGTCATTTCCGAAAGCTCACGGCCGGTGCGGTCGGCGCGGTAGAGGTCGCCGCGCCACTCGCCCTTGCGTAGCGCCTCGTGGCCGGTGCGGATCAACCGCGTCTCGGCGAGGATGGCGCCGAGCGTGAACTCGGCAACGGCGCTGGCATTGCGGCCGGGCGTATTGACGACGCTGATACCGGCGTCGCGTGCCGCCGACATGTCGATATTGACGGGCCCGCCACGCGAGACGGCAACGAGCTTCAGCCCGGGAAGCGACGTCAGCATGCCGCGCGAGAGCGGCGCAAGCTGCGTCACCAGGATTTCCGCGTCGCCGATGAATTCGACGATATCGTCCGCCTTCCCCAGATATTCCTTGAGACCGTCCATGCCTTCGACGGCGTAACCATGCTCCATCGGCACATCCGGCCAGGGCAGCTCGAGGGTGCGGATCTCATGGCCGTCGCCGCTTGCTTCGACGATCTTGTCGCGAAACACGTCCGGCAGCATGAACCGGTCGCCGATGATGGCTATCTTTTTCATTTCAGTTCTTCCTGTTGTGATCCCGAGGCAGCATCCTGGGAAAGTGCGTGCCACACGGGTCGAAGCGCGATGCGCGACTGCTGGTAGGAGGGGAAGAGGCCGTCGTAACGGCGCGCAAGCGCCGCGTCGGCGGGCTCGGCAGCGCGCTGATGCGGCGACACCCAGTCACGCACGCATTCTGCCATCGAGGGGTAGATACCGAGGGAGACGGCCGCGATCATGGCTGCTCCTGCCGCCCCCGCCTCCTCGCGCTCGCTGGTCTGGACACTGGCCCCGAGCGCACCACCAAGAATGCGCCGAAGCGAGGCGCTACGTGCGGCACCGCCGGTCAGCCGGATGCGGCCCGGAAGCGGCCCCATCTCGGCGTAGCAATCGCGCGCGGCCATGGCGAGCCCGTCGAACACCGCCTTCACCATGTCGCCGAAGCCGTGGGTGATCGAAAGCCCGACGAAGGAAGCGCGCGCCGAAGCGTCGACGAAGGGCCCGCGCTCGCCCGCATCCGAAATATAGGGCTGGAACAGGAGCGACGTATCCTTGGCCTCCGCCAACCAGCCGTCGACATGGGACAGAAGCTCGCCCTTGGTCTTTTCGACGCCCATGCCTTTCAAGAGGCCGCCGGCGACCGACAGGATCCAGTCGATGTTGAGCGTTGCCGCCATGTTCGACTGCATCTGCGCATAGGTGTCCGTGATCGGCATGCACATGGTGTAGCCGGTGAGATCACGGTTGAGCCGCACGTCGTCGGCGCTCGTGGCAAGGCGCATGTGCATGCCGGTCGAGCCGATGATCGAGCAGCCGGTGTCGGTGCCTGGATCGTAGAGCCCGGCGCCAAGTGCCGTGCAGACGACATCGACATAGCCGAGCACCACCGGTGTGCCCGTGGGAAGACCGGTGGCGCCGGCTGCCTCCGACGAAAGCAGGTGGTGCGACGTTGCCCCGTCGACGATCTCTGGCAGGAAATGCTTGAGCTTCTGAAGGCCGAGAAAACGGATGACGTCGTCGTTGTAGCTGCGGGTGCGGAAGTTGCCGAAGGTGAAGTTGGCTTCGGAGGGATCCGTGGCACGCATTTGCGTCAGCTTGAAGTAGAGCCAGTCCTTGCAGTGAAACGTGGTTGCAACACCGGACAGCATTTCCGGCGCGTTGTCGCTCATCCAGCGCAGCTGCGCGCCTTGCTGGCACGCGGCAAGCCCGGAGCCGGTGCTGGCGAAACGCTCGACATCGCCGCTGTCGCCACGTAGGCGCTCCACCGTGTCGCCAGCACGCGCGTCGAGCCAGAGCCAGCCTTTACCGATGGGATCGCCCGCTCTGTCGATCATCCAGGTGCCGTCGCCCTGCCCGGTCACCGCGATCGCCGCAACACGGCCAGCGAGGTTCTCGACCCTGGCCGAAAGCTCGGTCAAGGTGGTGACCGTGTCGGTCCAGGTGCGATTGAGGTCCTGCACGCTGCCGGTCCTGCCGACCGCCTCGTACGTGTTCGGCACCGATGCCATGGCAAGCTGCCGCCCACCAAGGTCGAAGGCCACCGACTTGATGACCGACGTTCCCGCATCGATGCCGATGAGGATGTCGCGCATCAGGCAAGCTCCACGCCGTGGCTGATCGCCTTGCCGCTGTCACCGTCGAACACATGCAGGCTCGACGGATCGAGGTGGATGCCGATCGGCTGGCCGACGGCAAGTTCGGTGCGGTCATGCTCGACCAGCACCATGGTGCCGCCGGCAAAGTCTGCCGCGATATGCGTCTGGTCACCGAGCCATTGGTTGACCGCCACACGTCCGGAAACTCCGTCGGCGCTGCGGCGCACCGCATATGGCCGGATCCCGAGCACCACCTTCTGCCGCTTCATCAGCGCGTCGCGCACGGCATGGGAGAAATCCGACGCCGGATATTCCAGCCGCACGCCGTCCCTGAGGCCGAAGGCGACCTTGGCGTCCGAACCGGTGACACTCGCCTCGAACACGTTCATCGGCGGCTCACCGACGAAGGTGCCGGTGAAGAGGTTCGCCGGACGCTCCTTGATCTTCTGCGGCGTATCGAACTGCTGCAGCACGCCGCCTTCCATCACCGCGATGCGATCGGCAAGGGCATTGGCTTCTGTCTGGTCGTGGGTGACGAGGATCGCCGTCAGTCCGCGTTCCTTGATGTAGTGCTTGATGCGGCCGCGCAGCACGGCGCGCAGCTGCGGCTCGAGCTGGCCCATCGGCTCGTCGAGCAGGTGCAGGTTGGCATCACGGATCAGCGCCCGCCCCAGCGAGGCGCGCTGCTGCTGGCCGCCGGAGATCGAGCTCGGATAACGCCCGAGAATATCCTCGATCTCGAGCAGCTTGGCGATACCAGCCACCTTCTCGTCGACGACGCTCTGCGACAGCTTGGACGCCTTGAGCGCAAAGGCGATGTTCTCGCGCACCGTCAGCGGCGGATAGAGCGAATAGCCCTCAAACGCCATGGCGACGTTGCGGCGCACCGGCGCAAACGTCTGGACTTCGCGTCCGCCAAGCGAGATCGTGCCGCGCGACACCGCCTCGAAACCGGCGATCATGCGCAGCGTCGAGGTCTTGCCGCAGCCGGACGAGCCAAGCAGCGCGATGATCTCGCCCTTCCGGACGTCCATGTTGAGCTTCTTGACGGCGTGGACGCCGTAATCGACCGGACCATAGAACTTATCGACGTCCCTGATCAAAAGAGCGGTGTCGTTCATGCCGCTTCTCCATTGCGCTTGGATGCGATGTCGGCGCGCGGCAGAAGCCGGCCGCTCGCCTTGTCGAAGAGGAAGGCGTGGGCACCGTTGACGGCGATATGGGCCGGTCCTGCCACCGGTCCAGGCGTTCCGGCCGGACGCGACACGAGGATTTCACGGCCGCGCGCGGTCATCGCCAGCGTCACGGTCTTCTCGTTGAGCGGCGTTTCCGCCTCCACCGTCACCGGGATGGCGCCCGGCGCCGATGCTTGGACAAAGACGATGCTTTCCGGGCGCAGACCGAGAACACAAGGTTTGCCCGAGACATCGCCGTCATAATCGGCAAGCCGCACCCGGACGTTGGAGAGTTCGACGAAGACACCGTCACCGCTCTTCTGCGGCGCCACGTCCAAAAGATTGATCGTCGGATCGCCGAAGAGCCGCGCGATCTCGATGTCGGCGGGTGCGTTGTAGATTTCCTGCGGCGTACCGATCTGGCGGATGCGCCCCTGCGACATCACCGCGATCCGGTCGCCGAGCGCCATCGCTTCCTTGTAGTCCTGGGTCACGTAGACGACGGTAGCACCTTCTGCTGCCAAAAGGCGCGGCAGTTCCAGCCGCATCTCGAAGCGGAGTTTCGCGTCGACATTGCGCAACGGGTCGTCGAGCAAAAGCAGCGGCGGCGAGCCGACCAGCGCGCGGGCCAATGCCGTGCGCTGCTTCTGGCCGTTGGAAAGCGCCTTCGGGTGATGGCTCAGTACATGGTCGATCTTCAGGAGCTTGGCGACCTTTTGCACGCCCGCGGTGATCGCATCCTTCGACGACCGCGTCGCCGTCAGCGGGCTGGCGATATTGTCGAAGGCGCTCATGTGGGGAAAGAGCGCGAAGTTCTGGAAGGCCATGCCGACACCGCGGTGTTCGGCATCGACATCGGTCATGTCCTCGCCGCCGATCAGCACCCTGCCCTCGTCGGGCTCGATGACGCCGGCGACAAGGCGCAGCAGCACCGTCTTGCCGGCGCCGGACGGGCCGAAGAGCACCAGGCGTTCGCCATTGGCGACATCGAGCGACAGGTCGTCGAGAACCGTCTGGCTCTTGTAGCGCTTGACGATGTTTTTTAGGTGAAGCGTCGTCATGTCTTACCCTTTCACCGCGCCAAGCGACAAACCTTCGACGAGGTAACGCTGGGCGTAGAGTGCGAGCGCGAGCGTCGGCGTGACCGAGAGAACGATGGCCGAGGCTATCTGCCCGTATTGGATGCCTGAGGATGTGACGAAGGCAAGTGCGCCCACGGTCACCGGCTGCTTGTCGGCGGAGGCCAGCACCAGCGCGAAGACGAAATTGTTCCAGGCGAAGATGAAGGCGAGCAGGCCGGCGGCAGCGATACCGGGACCGGCGAGCGGCAGGGCGATCTTGCGGAAGGTCGCAAACCAGGAATGGCCGGCGATGCGGTAGGCATATTCGACGTCGGCCGAGATATCCTCGAAGTAACCACGCACGATCCACAGGATCAGTGGCAGGCAGATCAGCTGGTAGACCCAGATCAGGCCGAAATAGGTGTTGGAAAGGCCGAGCCACTGGAAATATTGGGTCAGCGGCAGCAGCACCAGCAGCGGTGGCGCGAAGCGGAACGACAGCAGCGTGAACGCGATGTCTTCCGAACCCCTGAACTTGTGCCGGGCAAAGGCGTAGGCCGCGGGAACGCCGAGCACCAGCGCCACCGCAACGGAAGCGACCGACAGGAAGATCGAGTTGCCGAGGTTGCGCATGAAGGCGATGTCGAGCGTACCGGCGGCCGTCTGCAACTTGCCGGTGATCAGCGCCGCATAGTTGGATAGTGTCGGCGAGAACACGATCGATGGCGGAATGGTCAGGATCGTCTCGTTCGTCTGGAACGACATCAGGAAGATCCAGAAGATCGGGAACATGAAGAAGACAACGACGAGCGTCAGGGCGACAGCGCGCAGGACCCGTTCGATGGGAGACGTGGTTTCCATGTGAACCTCCTTACGCTTCGCCGCGGGCGCGTTCGCGCAGGCGCAGCCAGTTCTTGATGAAGACGTTGGAGAGCGTGTAGGTGATCGCCCACAGGATGATCAAAAGCGCTGCCGAACGGCCGACATTGGTCGACTGGAAGAAGTTGAGATAGGCCTCGACCTGAAAGACGGTCAGCGTGTTGCCGGGGCCGCCTTGCGTCATCGCATAGATGATGTCGAACTGCTGGATACTGTCGAGCAACCGGAACAGCGTCGCCGTCAGGATATAGGGCGTCAGCATCGGCAGGGTGATGCGGAAAAAGACGAAGCTTCGCGGCACGCCGTCAAGCGCCGCCGCCTCGAAAGGCTGGGTCGGCAGCGACCGAAGGCCGGCCAGAAGCAGGATCATGATGAAGGGCGTATAGACCCAGATATCGACGAGGATGACGGTCAGGAGTGCCGTGTCGGGCGAAGAGGCCCAGCGGAAGTCATGCAGGCCGATCAGGCTTGCGAGGTAGCTGAGGATGCCGAAACTCGGATTGGTCATCAGCTTCCACATCAAAGCGGCGAGCGCCGGCGCAATCATCAGCGGCAACAGCAGCATGATCGAGATGAAGTTGTTGATCGTTGAGCGGCGCTGCAGCAACAATGCGATGCCGAGACCGAGCAGCAGTTCCAGCGTCACGGTGATCCCGGCATAGAGCAGCGACACCTTCAGCGTGTTCCAGAAGGCCGGATCGGTGACGAAGTTTAGGTAGTTTTCGCCCCAGTTGAACTGACGCGCCCAGGGCTGGCTCAACCTATAACGCTGGAACGAATAGATAACCGCCGTGAAGAAGGGGATGAGAATGCCGATGCACACGAGCAGCGCCGGCAGGCTCAGCACATAGGGAAGCATCTTCCTGCTGATCCTGAAACCTGACGCCGGTTTGCGGAGTGTTGCTGTTGAAGCCATGTGGAGCTCCGTTCTCTAAAGTCTTGAAGAAAGCACGCGGCACGCGAGGTCGAGCCCCGCGCCAGTCCACCGGCATCTCAGGTTGGTTTGGGCGGCCTTAAGCCGATCTCGCGGGATGCCCGGCGCCGAATGCGCCGGGCATCGCTTGGGAGGCGTATCAGCCGAGACCAGCTTCCTTCAGCTGGCGATCGATGCTTTCGACGAGCTGGTCGAGACCTTCATCGACCGGTACCTGCTTGGCGACCATCTTCTGCAGCGTCGCCGCCCATTCGGTGGTGACGTCGAAGAACAGCGGCTGCGGCGTGAACTTGATCGAGGCGCCGGCGGCCGAAGCGTCGAACATTTCGACATAGCCCGGATACTTGCCGTTCAGCTTCTCGCGGAACATCTCGTCCTTCCAGATCGACTGGCGAACGGGATCGACGAAGTCCATCTTGGTGGCGCCGAACAGCGCGTGCTCCGGACCCGACGCCCACTGCAGGAAGTACCAGGTGGCGTCCTTGTCCTTGGAGAAATTGGACATGGCGAGCGACCAGATCCAGATGTTTGGCGTCGAGGCCGTGGCTTCCGGGTTGGCGGCAAAGGCGGCGTAGCCGAGCTTGCCGGCCATCTTGTTGTCGCCGCCGTTCATGAAGTAACCAAGGCAATCGGCGTCGAAGATCATCGCCGATGCGCCGGCACCGAGATCGGCGCCGACCTGATACCAGGTATAGGTCGACCAGTCCTTCGGGCCGCTTTCCTGGATCATCTGCACGAACTTGGTGTGATAGGCCTTGGACTCGGCCGTATTCATCGCTGCCGACAGCTTACCGTCGGCTGAAACGTTCAAGTCCTTCTGGTTGAAGTTGGCGTAACCGGACAGGAAGCCCGGATGGATCGTCGCCCAGGAGCGCGAACCTCTGACGCCGATGCCGTAGATGCCGCCGATGTCCTTCTGCAGCTTGGCCGCGACCGCGATCATGTCGTCGAGGTTCTTCGGCAGCTCGACGCCGGCCTTGTCGAACATCTCGCGGTTATAGGTGATGTTGTTCTGTTCGAACGCCCACGGAATGCACCATTGCTTGGCGTCTTCCGAACCGAGCGCCCCGCCCGGCTGACCGTTCCAGGCGCAGGAGTTCTTCACGCCGGCGAGGAAATCGTCCCAGTTGTAGTTCGGGTTGGTCTTGGTCGGATCCTTGATCCATTCGTTGAGGTCGGCGATCCAGCCGGCCGGACCATAGGTCCAGGTCATGTAGGCGCCGGTCATGAAGGCGTCGTATTCGGACGAGCCCGACGAAAGCGCTGCCGTCACCTTGTCGAAATAGACGTCCTCCGGGAACACGTCATAGGTGACTTCGATACCGGTCAGATCCTTGAAGGCCTGAAGGTTGGCAATCATCGCGTCAGCATAGGGATGCTTGTTCAGAAGCAGCTTCAACGACTTTCCGGAATGCGCCTTCCAGTCGAAATCGGCGGCCAGCGCCTGGGTCGACATCATGTTGAAGAGCGTGCCGGCCGAACCGGCCGCAATCCCGGCAGCGCCGAGACCCTTGAGCATGCCGCGACGATCTACCTCTCCGCGCAGAAACGCGCTGATGAGGTCTTTCTCCTTCTCGTACATAAGTCTTCTCCTCCGTTGCGGGTATGATTGCATCATGCGATCACCGGCTACCCGACCGGTATTCCTCCCCCGAGGCGTTAGAGCGACACCTCCTCGCCCTCGCCTCTCGACTTTGTCAGGCACTCCTCATTTTCCGTCGGCGGCCAGCGCCCGAGCGGTCTTTTCGTCGGTGATGAGGCCGCTCAGCAGGCCGCTGCCAAGCACGGCACGAATGGCAGGCGTCTTGATCTTGCCGCCGGCGACGGCCACCGTGCGCCGATCCTTCAGGTCGTCGCGGCTGAGCGTGAAGGTGCGGTTCGACAGCGTCGTCTCGATCGGGCGACCATCCTCGTCGAAGAAGTGGCCAAGCAACTCGCCCTTGCCCCCGCCCCTCTGAATTTCCTCGATCTCGCTCATCTCGATCATTCCGGTCGAAACCAGCGACGCCTCGCGCTCTGCCGTGCCGATGCCAACCAACAAGAGGTCGGCGGTCTTGGCGAGATCGAACACTTCGCGCACGCCGCGCTGGCTGAAGAGCACGTCGCGATCCTCGACGGTGTTGGCGAAGAACGGCACGGGCATGACATAGGCTTCCGCGCCGGTACGCTCGGCCAGCCGGTGGATCACGTCATGCGGGTTTGCCGAGAACTTGCGGGTGAGACCGCCGAGCAGCGAGACGAAACGGGTGTTATTGCTGGTGGTGCGCGGCAGATACTCGACACAAGCAGCAAGCGTGCGGCCATGACCGACGCCGACGAGCGCAGTTTCGCCGCGTTCGATCTCGCGCTTCAGGAACTGCGCGCCAGAAATGCCGAGCGCCTTCAGCGGCAGATCGTCGGCATCGAAGTCGGGAACGACCTCGCAGTAGTCAAGTCCGTAGCGCGCGGAAAGCTTCTGCTCCAGCTCGACGCATTCCGACACTTCGCCATCGATATAGACCTTCACCAGGCCTTCCTGGTTGGCCTTCATGATCAGGCGGTGGGCTTTCAGTGACGTCAGCCCCAGCCGCTTGGCAACCTCGGCCTGGGTCAGACCGCCGGCATAATGCAGCCACGCGGCGCGCGTCGCCATGCTGGTTTCGTCGTCGCGAAGGTTTGCACCACCGATGATCGCCATCGTCTCCACCCAGGTTCGTTATGTTGCAACGCATGATACCTTTTGCATTGCATGATATTTTTATCTCGTTGCTGAAAGAAATTTCATGCCGTGAAAAAAATGTCAAGCAAGTACGTGCGCGGTGCGTTCATGGTTTGTGGATCGCGGCGAATGACGAGGAGAAAGGACTGGCCGACGAGCGTGCAATGGGCCGAGAATCGATGGCGATGGGACTGCTGCCGCTGGCGGGCATAGGGAGGGCCGAGGGCGCATCGAGACGCCTCATCCCTGTGCCTGTCATAGGGATCCAGCCAACCCAAGGCCTTGGGCTGGAAGGTCTTCTGACCTGACAGACGTCAGGTCGCTGGATTCCGGCACAAGGCCGGAATGAGGGAGAATGGGATGCGCCGCACCTCCAACACAGCCATTCTCAGCCGACGCTTCACACTTTGGCAGTTCTCTGGGAACGCCAAGGGTGCAAAAACCTCCTCATCCCTGTGCCTGTCACAGGGATCCAGCCAGCCCAAGGCCTTGGGCTGGAAGGTCTTTTGACCCGACAGACGTCAGGTCGCTGGATTCCGGCACAGGGCCGGAATGAGGGGCGACGGGGATACGCCGCCCGTCAAGCAAGGGCGCGCTCTTAGAATTTCGCCAACACGCCCCCCGAAAGACTGGTGTGGCGCTGAACCCTACTGGCCGAGATTGCGCAGGTAGAGGGAAAGAAGCTGCGTCTGAGAGGAGATGCCGAGCTTACGGTAGACGTTGCGGCGGTGGACCTTGACCGTGCCGGTCGAGATCCCAAGCTTCAGGCCGATCGATTCCGACGAATGACCCTGCAGCACGAGTTCGATGATCGAGGCTTCGCGCTCGGTCAGATTCAGGTGCTGCCAGACGCCGTCCGCGGGAGGGTGCGCCGACTTTCTCCGGCTGCGGCCGGTCTTTGCCAGCGCCGTGTCGAACCGGCGCCCGAGGTCGGCCCAGTGGTGGCGCACAAGGGCGGAGACCAGCGGCTCGACCTTCTTCAGCAACGCGAATTCCGCCGTGCTGAACGGGCCTGTCGCCTCGCGCCGCATCAGCGAAAGCACGACGGTGATCTGCTCGCTGATCGGCACGAAGAAGCCGACCTCCTCCGCCAGTCCCGTCTGCACGTAATAGGTCCGATAGTATTCGCTGGAGAAGAACCGGTCCGGCGCCCGCTCCCGCATGCGCCAGACACCCGGCTTGCCCTCGCAGGCCGCGTGGTAGAACGGATCAAGCAGATAGGGCCCGGCCTGGTAGAGGCTGACGAATAGAACATGGTCCTTGGCATTGAAGGTACTGTAGAGGTCGATCGGCCGTTCCTTGCCGCGATAGGCGAAAACCACGACATAATCGAAGGTCATCAGCGTCGACATCAATTGCCGATAGGCCGCACCCACAGCCTCGTCGTCCATGGTCGCACCGTCGACCATGGGCGCCAAGACCTGAAATAATCCCTCGAGATCGATGCCCAAACCGCTCTCCCGCCGATCCGGCCCTGTTCCGGGGTATACTCCTCCCACAAGCCAATTCGCGTTGAAATACCTCTCTCGGGGTATATACCGGCACCGGGCGCTTTGACTAGGCTGCCTGTCAATGACGGTGGAGCGCGGGGGCATCAGAGCCTTGGCGGTATCCGACAACAACCGCAGGGAACAGACGTGACATCCGCTTCGACGAACGACATCGAATTCCGTTCGGTCGCCAAACGCTATGGCAGCGTGACCGCCGTTTCGGACATCAACTTCGCGGTGCCCCGGGGCGCCTTCATGGCGCTGCTCGGACCTTCCGGCTGCGGCAAGACCACCTGCCTGCGCATGATCGGCGGCTTCGAGCAGCCGAGCGAAGGCACCGTCTATATCAACGGCGAGGCGATGAACGGCGTTGCCGCCTATCGGCGCCCGGTCAACATGGTGTTCCAGCACTATGCGCTGTTCCCGCATCTCGACGTCGAGCAGAACGTCTCCTATGGCCTCAGGCAGATGCGGCCGCGCATCGCCAGTGCCGAGATTTCGCGCCGCGCCCAGGAGGCGCTGGAGATGGTCCGGCTCGGCGGCTTCGGCAAGCGCCGGATCCACGAAATGTCCGGCGGCCAGCAGCAGCGCGTCGCGCTCGCCCGCGCCATCGTCAACAAGCCGAGGGTGCTCCTGCTCGACGAGCCGCTGGCGGCACTCGACAAGAAGCTGCGTACCGCCATGCAGATCGAGCTGCAGACCCTGCAGCGCGAACTCGGCATCACCTTCGTGCTCGTCACCCACGACCAGGAGGAAGCGCTGTCGATGAGCGACTTCGTCTGCGTCATGAATGCCGGCCGCATCGTCCAGGTCGGGCCGCCGCAGGAAATCTACGATCGCCCTGCAAGCCTGTTCGTCGCCGATTTCGTCGGCAAGACCAACCGGATCGCTGCCACCGTCGACAATGGCGGCGCCTCCATCCTGTTTGCCAACGGCACGCGGTTTGCCGCCCCGGCCACCACGACACCGAGCGCCGGTGCTGCCATGGTCGCGTTGCGCCCCGAGGCGATCAGCCTGAAACGCAATGGTGCTGCCGCCACTGCCGCCCTCACCGGCACCGTCACGCACCGCATCTTCCTGGGATCATCGGTCGAATACTCCATCGATGTCGATGGCCTCGGCGATTTCCTCGTCACCGCCGACCGCCGGGCGCTCGGCGACAGCGATCTCGTCGAGCCCGGCGACAAGGTCGGCCTCGCCTTCGATCCGAATGCGCTTCACGTCTTTCCGGCCTGAAATGTGTTTCCGGCCCGACCCGGCCGCCCCCTGAGCCTTGCATGAACGTCAACGATAAAGGGAACAGCGTCATGACCAAATGGTACAGAGAAAATGCCCCGATCACCGCCGAGCAATTGGCCGACGAGCTGATGCGCCTGAAGCGCGGCTCGGTCACCCGCCGCCACTTCCTCGGCGTCACCGGCCTTGGCCTTGCAACGGCGGTTCTGGCGCGCCAGCCGGGCCTCTTCAATTCGACGGCCTTTGCCGGCGATCTCGGCACGCAGATGTCGATCGCCACCTGGCCTAATTATCATGATCCTGCCACCTTCGAGGCGTTCCAGACGGCAACCGGCGTTGCCGTCGAGGTCAACGTCTTCGGCTCGAACGAGGAAATGCTCGCCAAGCTCCAGGCCGGCGGCACCGGCTGGGACCTGTTCGTGCCCACCAACTACACCATCTCCACCTATGTGAAGCTCGGCCTGATCGACGAACTCGATCTCTCCAAGCTGCCGAACTACGACGCCTCGACCGAGACCGCGCGCTTCACCAACGAGGGTGTCGTCGACGGCAAGACCTATGCCGTGCCGAAGAACTGGGGCACCACGGGCATCGCGCTCAACTCCAGCAAGATCAAGACACCGGTGACCAGCTGGAAGGACTTCTTCGAGATCGCCATGACCGAGGCCGACGGCCGCGCCATGGTCCACGACTACCAGCTGACCACCATCGGCAATGCGCTCGTCTCGCTCGGCTATTCCTTCAATTCGACCAAGCCGGAAGGGCTCGCCAAGGCCGAGGAACTGCTGATCAAGGTCAAGCCGCACCTCTACGCCATCAACAGCGACTACCAGCCGTCGATGCGCGCCACCGACGCCTGGATGACGATGTGCTGGACCAATGACGGCGCGCAGCTCAACCGCGACATGCCGGAAATCCAGTTCGTGCTCGGCAAGGACGGCGGCGAAATCTGGTCGGACTTCTACGCCATCCCGAAGAGTGCGGCCAACAAGGCGGCCGGTTATGCGCTGCTCAACTACCTGATGGCACCGGAAAACGCCGTCAAGGAACATATCGCCAATGGCGCGCCGACCACCGACAGCCGCGTGATGAAGCTGCTGCCGGCCGACGTCACCGGCAACAAGATCGTCTATCCCGACGAGGCCTCGCTGACGCCGCTCGAATTCGGCGCCGCGGTAACCTTGACCGATCCGGGCCGCGCCGAGCTGATGGCGCGGTTCAAGTCAGCCTGATTGAAACTTTGACGTGACCGCCCCTCATCCTCGCGGTGAGGGGCCGAAATGCCAATGAAACTTGACGGATCAACTCACATGCCCGCGGCAACGAACACGAAGAGAAACCTGGTGACGGCAGCGCTGGTGGCGCCGGCGGCGGCATGGCTGATGATCTTTCTGGTCCTGCCGTTCATCGCCATGCTGGTCTTCGCCTTCGGCGAGCGCGCGCCCGAAGGCGGCTATCAGGCGGCGTTCACCTTCGCCCAGTTCGCCAGGCTCCCGACCCGGGCGGCCGCCTTCTGGAACACGATGGTGCTGGCGCCGGTCGGTGCGCTGCTCTGCCTGCTGGTCGCCTACCCCGTCGCCTATTATCTCGCCGTCAAGGCGGACCCGCGGTACCGCCTTATCCTCGTGTCGCTGGTGGTCGTACCCTTCTGGACGAGCCTGCTCGTTCGCACCTATGCCTGGATGTATATCCTCGGCTCGCGCGGCATTCCGAACCTGCTGTCGATGATCGGCCTTGAGGATGTGCGCCTGCTCAATACGCCGGGCGCCGTGCTGCTCGGCATCGTCTATGGCTACCTGCCGCTGATGATCATGCCGATCTATGTCAGCCTCGAAAAGCTCGATCGCCGGCTGCTCGAAGCCTCCGCCGATCTCGGCGCGAGACCCGTCTCGACCTTCTTCGGCGTCACCCTGCCGCTGTCACTGCCGGGCGTGATGACGGGCGTGGCGCTCGTCACCATCCTGCTGCTCGGCGAATACCTGATCCCGCAGCTTCTCGGTGGCGGCAAGGTGTTCTTCATCGGCAACGCGCTGGTCGATCTCTTCCTGCAATCTCGAAACTGGCCTTTCGGCTCGGCGATCGCCGTGACGCTGGTGGCCGTGGTCGTGGTCATCCTGATGGTGGCGATGCGCATCGCCTTCAGGGTCGCCGGCACAAGACAGGTGGATCTCGTCTGATGCGCGCCTTCATCTCCTCGGTCTATATCTTCCTCTACGCGCCGATCGCGCTGGTCGTCCTGTTTTCGTTCAATGCCGGCCGCAGCGCCAGCGAGTTCACCGGCTTTTCGACCGCATGGTACGGCAAGGCGCTCGGCAATACCTTCCTGGTCTCGGCGCTGCAGAACAGCCTGATGATCGCCTTTACCAGCGCCACCCTTGCCGCCATCTTCGGCACCATGGCCGCACTCGGCATGGAGCGGCTGGCGCCGCGCAACCGGGCGATCTTCGACGCGCTCTTTGCCGCGGCCATCGTCGTGCCCGGCGTCGTCATCGGCATCGCCACGCTTGTGGCGCTCGTCGCCGTCTTTTCCTTCGTCAATCCGGCGCTATCCGCCATCTGGCCGGGCGACCAGCCGCCACAGCTCGGGCTCGGCTATGGCTCGATCATCGCCGCGCACGGGCTGTTCTCGATGGCGCTCGTTACCATGATCGTGAAAGCTCGCATCGCCAGCCTCGGGCGCGATATCGTCGAGGCATCGAGCGATCTCTATGCGACGCCGCTCACCACCTTCCGCCTGATCGTGCTACCGCAGATCCTGCCGTCGATCCTGGCGGGTTTCCTGCTCGCCTTCACCTTCTCCTTCGACGATTTCATCATCGCCTTCTTCGTCGCCGGTTCGAAGACGACGCTGCCGATCTACGTCTTCGCTTCGATCCGCCGCGGCGTGACGCCGGAAATCAACGCGATCGCGACGCTGGTGCTCGTCGCCTCGCTGCTCCTGATCCTGACCGCCCGCATCCTGATGCGGGACAAAAAACCGAAATCCGGGGAGTGAACAGATGATCCTGAAAGACCGGGTCGCGATCGTGACCGGAGCGGGCTCCGGGATCGGTCAGGCGGGCGCTGCCATCATGGCGCGCGAGGGTGCGCATGTCGTCGTCGTCGACCGCAGCCCCGAGGCCGGCAGCCTGACCGTCGACACCATCCGCGCCATGGGCGGCAAGGCCGAGGCCGTCACCCTCGACGTTACCGACGATGCAGCGCTTGCCGACGGCATCGCCGATATCCTCTATCGCCACGGCCGCATCGATATCCTGCACAATCACGCCGGCGCGCAGGTTGCCGGCGATCTTGAAGAGGTCGAAGTCTCCGGCTTCGACCGCTCGTGGAACCTCAATGTGCGTGCGCATTTCATGGCCGCCCGCCTGGTCATGCCGTCGATGAAGGCCGCCGGCCGCGGCGTCATCGTCAACACCTCGTCATCGTCGGGCGTGCTCTACGACCGCGAGATGATCGCCTACACCACCACCAAGCATGCGGTTATCGCCATGACCAAGCAGATGGCCGGCGACTACGCCCGCCACGGCATCCGCGTCAACGCGCTCTGCCCCGGTTGGGTCGATACGCCCTTCAACGACCCCTTCATCGCCCAGATGGGCGGTCGCGGCGCGATCGAGGCCTACATCCGCGAAAAGGTACCGCTCGGCCGCTGGGCAAGCGTCGACGAAATCGCCGAGTCGATCCTGTTCCTGGTGTCCGACCGATCGTCCTACATGACCGGCCAAATCCTGGTGGTCGATGGCGGCGAGACGGTGGTGTGACGTCCGGACGCTGAGGTACCCACCAGGCCTCGTTGTGAAGGCGCCGCCGCCCCACTCGCCTCATTTCCGCGCTGGCTCGGAGCGTTTTCCTCGCGTCCCTGGTGTCTGTGGTGCGCGAAGCGCTTCCTCCTTTCCCTCATTTCTGTGCTTGTCACAGAAATCCAGCCACGGCGCGTCTGCGCCGTGAAGGACTTGTGCCAGACGCCGGAACGAAGGAGCCTCTGGCGCCGCCGACGCGGCGCCGCTGGATCTCTGTGACAAGCACAGAGATGAGGTCGGCAAATGTTGACGCCCTATCACACCTCCGGAACAATACCCCGGCATGCCCAGGCCACTGCCGCAAACGACCGGGGGCCGTCGGGTTGGCCAGCCTCATAGGCGGCCTTCACGGCTGCATCGATCTTCACCCGCTGGGCTGGCTCTAGTGCCGAGACGTATTTGCCGAGAGGTCCCTCACCCGCGGAGATCGGCTGCCAGAAATCTGCGAACGACTGATAGTCCATCCGGATCATAAGCGACGTCTGCTCGATATCCACGAGGCCATGCGCCGCGAAGCTCTGTATCATCTCTCCGGGCCGCATCATCGGCTGGAAACAATAGCGGGCGCGTACCTGATCGGCATTTTCATCGAGCATCGCCGCCGTATCGAGCACCATGCGCATGCCCGGCAGACCGCCGAAATGATCCCAGACCACGGCCGCAACCACGCCGCCCGGCCGCACCACCCGGCGCATTTCGGCGACGGCCTTTTCCGCTTCAGGTACGAAATGCAGGACCAGCAGCGCCAGCGCCCGGTCGAAATAATCATCGGCAAAGGGAAGCGCGCAGGCATCGGCCTGCTGGATCCTGATCCTCGGATCGGTGTTCGCCTTGATCGCCGCTTCGACGAAGACGGGCGAAAAGTCGATCGCCGTGATCTCACGGAGATCTGCCGCATGCGGCAGCGCAAAGGTCAGGCTTCCGGTACCACATCCGACGTCGAGGATCCGCTCGCCATCTGCAAGGCCTGAAAAGTTGATAAAAAGCGGCGCGAGCTGTTTGCTCCAACGCCCCATCAGTTGCTCATAGCCAGTCGCACTTTGAACATTGAAGCTTGATGTCATGATCGCCCCCAAGCAGCAAAGCCAGCATTCTACCGCGTTTCCATAAATCGTATTCGATTTAAGGAAACATGCGGCAATTCAAAGTGCTACAACGACCTTCGCGCGTACGCGCGGCGCTGTAGCTCGCGCACTGCTCGATACCAAGGCGTCGACGATCCTCTCGGAGAGACGGTGGCAAGACGCCGGCCCCTGGCTATGTCAGGGCAATGTGCCCGATGCCCTTGGCGGCGATCTCCTCAAAACTCTCGTCGTAGCCGGCATCGGCGTAGCGGATGACGCCGAGTGCGGTGTCGTTGGTGAGCGCATGGTCGAGCCGCTCGTCGGCAGCTTGCGTGCCGTCGGCCACCACCGTCACGCCGCAGCTCGTCATGTAGCCGGCATAGCCGCCGCCGCCCGAATGCACGACGACGAGATCCGCCATCGAGGAGCAGAGCAGCATGGCGTCGAGCAGCGGCCAGTCGGCGATCGCGTCCGATCCGTCCTTCATCCGCTCGGTCATGATGTTGGGATGCGCCATGGCGCCGGCATCGAGGTGGTCGCGCGAAAAGGCGACTGGTCCCTTCAATTCGCCCGACGCCACCAGTTCGTTGACGCGACGGGCCAGCGCTGTGCGCTCACCATGGCCGAGCCAGGCGATGCGCGCCGGCAGGCCCTCGAACGGGATGTGCTCGCGTGCAAGCCTGATCCAGTTGGTGACGATCTTGTTGTCCGGGAACATTTCGAGTAGCAGGTCGTCGATGCGCGCGATGTCGCTCTCCTCGCCGGACAGAGCCATCCAGCGGAAGGGGCCGATGGCGCGGGCAAAGAGTGGGCGCAAATAGGCCTCGGTGAAGATTGGAATGTCGAAGGCGTTGGTAACGCCGCCCTCGCGCGCCTGGGTGCGGATGAGGTTGCCGTTGTCGAAGACTTCCGCGCCCTTTTTCTGAAACTCGAGCATCGCCGTAACATGCTCGACGATCGAGGCGCGGCTTGCGGCCATCAGCTGGCCCTGGCCGTCGTCACGCAGCGATTTCACCTGATCGACCGTCATGCCCTTCGGCACGTAGCCGTAGACGAGGTCGTGCGCCGAGGTCTGGTCGGTAACCACGTCGGGCACGATGCCGCGCCGGGCGATTTCCGGGTAGACCTCGGCGGCGTTGCCGATGAGCCCGACGGAGAGCGCCCGCTTGTCCCGGACCGCCGCATCGATCATCGCAAGTGCCGTATCCAGATCCGGTGCGATCTCCTGGAGGTAGCCGATCTCCCGGCGCTTCTTCGCCCGCTCCGGGTCGATATCGACGCAGAGGATGGCGGCGCCCGCCATGCGGCCGGCAAGCGGCTGCGCGCCCCCCATGCCGCCGAGCCCGGCCGTCAGCACGAAGCGGCCGGAAAGATCGCCGCCGAACCGCCGCTCGGCAATGCGCATGAAGATCTCGTAGGTGCCCTGGATCACCCCCTGGCTGCCGATATATTGCCAGGCCCCGGCCGTCAGCCCGCCCCAGCAGATCAGCCCCTTGCGTTGCAGCTCGTAGAAGACTTCGGCCTTGGCCCATTGGCCGACGATGTTGCAGTTGGCCATGATCACCAGCGGCGCCTTGGCATGGGTCTTGAGCAGCCCGACCGGCTTGCCGGACTGGATGATCAGCGTCTGGTCCTCGTCCATCTCGATCAACGTCTTGACGATGGCGCGGTGCGCCGGCCAGTTGCGCGCGGCCTTGCCGAGCGCGGCATAGACGATGAGGTTGTCCGGATCCTCGCCGACAGAAAGCACGTTTTCGAGTAGCCGCAGCAAGGCCTCCTGCCGCCAGCCCTTGGCGCGCAGCACCAGTCCGCCGGGGATCGGAAAGTTCGGGTGACGGGGGTTGGCCTTGGGCATCGTCTCGTTCCTCTTCGTTGTCGCGAGGCAGCTCGCTGCCCCTCACCCTAACCCTCTCCCCGCAAGGGGAGAGGGGATTGTTCACAGCTTGCGGCGAACATCGCGTGCGAAGCCGCTATGGTCCATCGCCCACAGGCCGGGGGCGTAAACGGCTCCCCTGCTCGCTGCCAACGCGCCATCTCATCACAATCGTGCCTCTCCCCTTCTCGGCGAGAAGAATAACCACGGCTTGCCGCCCCGGGTCGCAACGACGTCGCCTCTCCCCGCCTACGGGGAGAGGTTAGGGTGAGGGGCAAAACCACTCTCTGCATTCACTTCGGCGGCAACGTTTCGACGAAGGCAGTCGCCGCATCGATGAGCCGCTTGCGCACGGCGTCGTCGCCATAAGCGTCTGCCCCGGCCCGCACCCAGCCATGCATCGCGCGGCCGTTCATCACCATCAGTTCGACATCGGACAGCGCCAGCGCCCAGCCGTCATTGCCCTTGCCGAGCCGCACCAGCATCGATCCTTCGCGCGCGCCGCAGAGCAGGTTGCCGTTGAGCAGAAACGCCCAGCCGCCGAACATCGCCTTTTCCGACAGCCCCGGCCGCCCGGCGATCTCGTCCTTGATCAGTTCCTCAAGTCCCGCATCCCGCGCCATGACCTCTCTCCCCTGGCGTTTCCTGTGCACACGAAATCTGGAAACGCTTTACCTCATTGTTCTCTTGCATTTCCGGACGGAAAACCGCTTCGCGCTTTTCCTGGACATGCTCTACGACCGCCCGGCCAGAGCGTAGCGGGCGAGCTCTATGCCCATCGCCTTTTCGACCGAGGGGTAGACCGTCGGGTCGAGCACGCTGGACGCAAGCGGGATCACCGACTTCGGCACATGCAGCACGAAGATCGTCATGCCGACCCGCAGTTGGCCGACGCTCAAGGGTTCGCCCTCTGATGACAACGTGGTGATGACGTCAGGGAAGGTGGCAAGCCTCCGGCCTTCCGCAGAGTCAACCGCCATGTATTCATTCATCACGTGCAATACCGTTGAGTCAGCCCCCTTCCCCAGCGTCACCGTGCCGATGTCGAAGGCCTCCTTGGTGTAGGTGACCGACTTGTCGGTGATCGTGCCTTCGGCAAGGATCGCGCCATTGGTCGTCTTGACGATCGCATCGATCACCGCGCTGCCGCCCTTGGCTTCCGCCGCGATGATCGCCTCGCCGAGCGCCAGCGCCAGCGAGATGCCGCCGAGCGCCGCATTCGCCTTGACGTAGGACGCGCGGACCGGATTGCGGCACGAGGCGATGAAACCGCCGGACATGTCGGAGGCGGTGCGCAGGATCGGCGAGACCTTGGCGGTCGCGCCGCGGACCACCAGCTCGATATAGCGGTTCTCGTCGCGATTTCCCCCGACGGCGGTCTGGATCATCTGTTCAGGCGACCCGGCAAGGCCGATCGAGCCCATGTCGCCGGTCGGGTGCGCCCGGATGTCGCCGACCGCATCGACCACCTTGGTCCCGAGGATCGCCGATGGCAGCCAGCCATTGAGCGTCGAGGACTTGCCGTTCTGGCCGATGATCAGGCCCGAAAGCTTCTCGCCGAGCGCCTCCTGCAGCAGTTGCACCGCCTTGACGTAGTCGACGCCGCGCATTTCCCAGGGGGTGGTCGAGGCCGGCGCGCCGATGGCGGCTGCTGTCGCCACCCAGTCGTCGGCATCAAGCTCGTCGACCGACACCAGTTCCGGTTTGCCGATCGAGACCGCGGCATAGCCGAGCATGCGGCCGTGATCGGCCCAGCCGCCGCCGCCGGCGGCATAGACGGAGCCGCCCTTGACCGCAGCTTCGACATCCTTCTCCGTCAATATCCGACCCATCTCAAACCTTCTCCTGCAATTGTTTGTCGAGCCTTCTGACGGCATCGAAGAGCACGGCAGTGCCTAGCGCGATATCGTCGTTCTCCGCCCACTCGTCCGGGGCGTGCGAACGACCGCCCCGGCACGGAATGAAGATCATCGCCGAGCGGGTGATGCGCCCCATCCACGCGGTGTCATGCCCGGCTCCGGAGGCCATGCGCCGGTGGCGGGCACCGATCTGGCCGCAGCTTTCCTCCAGCGTCGAAAGCAGCAGCGGATCGCCGGGTGTGGGATGATTGTCGGAGATAACATTGGCGGGCGCGATGGTCACGCCGGCCTCACCGGCAACGCGCGCGGCAAGCGCGCCCAGTTCGACGATGAATTTCTCCATCTGCGGCTGCAGTTCGGCACGTGCATCGATCAGCAACCGCGCCCGCGACGGCACGACATTGGCGGCGTTCGGTTCGATCGAGAACTCGCCGACGGTCGCGGTGAAGTGTCCCTCGCCCTTGGAGAATTCGGTTGCCAGCGCCTCGATTGCCAGCACCAACCGGGAGGCTGCGACAAGCGCATCGCGCCGGTGGTCCATCGGTGTCGTGCCGGCATGGTCGGCCTGCCCTTCGACGATGATCTCGATGCGGGTGATGCCGGAGATCGCTGTGACGACGCCGATATCCAGGCGCCCGGTCTCCAGCACCGGCCCCTGCTCGATATGCAGTTCCAGAAAGGCCTTGATGTCGGAACGCTTGAGCGCTGGCAGCCGCGACGGATCGCCGCCAACTTCGACGATGCCCTGCCGCAGGCTCAGTTCGCCCTGCACCCGGCTCAGCCAGCCATCCGGCAGGATGCCGGCCATGCCGCGGCTGCCGACGCAGGAAACGCCGAAGATCGACACTTCCTCGGCAAGGAAATCGACGATCTCCAGGTCGTGATCGAGTTCGATGCCGCCGTCGGAAAGCGCGCGCGCCACTTCAAGTGCCGCGGCGACGCCGGCAATGCCGTCGAAGCGACCGCCCTCCGGCACCGTGTCGGAGTGGGAACCAAGCATCAGCGTTCCGAGCGCGGACTTTCGCCCCTTGCGCCGGCCGATGAGATTGCCGGCAGCATCGATGCGCGTCTCCAGCCCCGCCGCACGAAAGCGGCGATCGAGGAAGGCGCGGCCCTCCAGAAACAGCGGCGTGAAAGCCCGGCGGGTATAGGGCCGATCCGGCTCCGTGATCCCCGCAAGCCCGTTGACGATGCCGGCGATCCGGCTGGCATCCACCGGCAGATTGGTCTTGATGCTCGTGCTCATCGGGCCTCCTGCAAAGGCAAAGTCTGCAGCGGGCGAACGAAGGCGCCGGTGCCAGGCTTGGCGACGACGGCGCGCCCGTCAAAGGCAAGCGACCCGCGCAGATAGGTGGCAGACACCCGCCAGGGCAGCCTGATGCCGTTATAGGGCGACCAGCCGACGACGTTGTGACCGCTTGTCGCCGCATCATAGGTATAGGGCTCGGGCGTCATGACGATGATATCGGCGTCCTTGCCGGCCTCCAGCGCGCCCTTCTGGTGGTCGAGCCGGAAATGCCGCGCCGGGTTCAGCGTCATCAGCTCGGCCGCCCGCGTCAGCGGGATGCCGCGCTCAAGCGCGCCCTTGACGAACAGCGGCACCATGACCTCCAGACCCGGCACGCCGGAGGCATTGGCGAGCATGTCCGGATTGGTCTTGCGATCCTCCGACCAGCTGACATGGTCGGTCGAAACCATCGTCACCGTGCCATCGGCCACATGCCGCCATAGCTTTTCCACCTCGGCACGCGGGCGGATCGGCGGATTGATCTTCGCCTTGCCGCCAAGCCGGCGAACGTCGTTCTCCTCGTCGAGCGTCAGATAATGGATGCAGCATTCGATCGTCGCCGCGTGGCCCTGGCGCCGGTAGGCGTCGGCAATCTCGTAGCCGCGCCCGAGCGAGCAGTGGACCACATGCGCCGGGCATCCGGTCGAAGCACCCGTTTCGTAGATCTGGTTGGTCGCCAAGAGCTCGGTGAGCGGCGGACGGGAAAGGCCATGGGCGCGATAATCGGTGATCCCAGCGGCCCTGACCTTTTCGATCGCGCCGCGCACCGCCTCGTCGTCCTCGTTGTGCACCCCGGCTGTAAGCCCCGTCGGCGCGATCGCGCGAAAGCAATCCTCGAGCAGCGCTGCGGGAATGCGCGGAAAGCGCTTGGGGTCGGTGCCGAAGGTGGAGAACTTGAAGGCGGCAACGCCGGCCTCGACCATTTCGAGGATGCGGGCCGGCCCCTCCTCGGGGTCGACCGTGCCGTAGAGGGCGAAGTCGACCCGCGCCTGCGGGCTCGCATGGGCGACCTTGCGCCCAACGGCCTCCGCCGAGCAGACGAGATTGCCTTCGTCATAGGGCATGTCGACGATCGTGGTCACACCGCCGGCCGCGGCCGAGCGCGTCGACCAGACGAAATCCTCCTGGTTCTTCTGCGACAGCGAATGCACCTGCGCGTCTATGGCGCCGGGAAGGATCATTGCGCGTCCGAGATCGTGGCGTTCACGGGCAGCCGGTGCCACCCCCTGCCCGACATGCACGACCTTGCCATCGCGCACGGCCACATGTCCGCCTTCGACGATCCGGTGCGGGAGAACGATGGTGCCTTTCAGGACAAGATCGAAATCGGACATCGTGTTCTCTCCATCGGATCAGCCTTGTTGGATCAGCCTGGATCACTTGCTCAGCGCAAAGAAGTCGTCGAACTCCGGCATCGGCGCCATGGTGACGAAGGTGCGCAGCAGGTCATGGCAGGTAAACGCGCCTTGCAACGCCTCGATTTCCTTCGATAGCGGCCGGTCCTTCAGATAGATCGGGCTGATCGAGCGGGTGCGCTCATGCGCGAGCTTGACGATGCCGTGTGGCGCATCGCCGACAAGATCGATCGCCTGCGACGACAGGATCGCCTCGATCGCCGCCAACTGCCGCAGATCGCGCACCTGGGTTTCCATGCGCTCGACGATCAAAGGCAGGAAGGTCGCCTCTTCCTCCAACCCGCCGGCAACGACGATCGACTGGGCCGAAAGCGGCACCGCCATCGACTGCACGCGCATGTAGAGCTCGACCGCAAGCTTCATCAGCGGGCCGAGGCCGGTGGCGATTTCGCCCGGCGCCACCAGATTGACCGGCAGGTTGCGGCGCCCGCCGTTCGACAGAAGGATGCAACGGTTGAGCACGTTGCGCGCCACATGGGAAAACGCGATTTGCGCCGTTTCGACATAGAGCGTCGTGGTCAAGGGCAGCGAAGCACCCGAGGCATGCACCTGGCCGCCGAGCACCACCGGATTGTCGTCGGAAAGATAGGTCGCCTCGACCAGACGGCCGGCGGCAACCAGCAGCGTATCGACAACGGCGCCGAACACCTGTGCGGTCATGCGCAGGCTCAATGGGTCATGGATCGCCGTCGGCAAGGGCCAGTCGGAAACGCCCGATTGGCCGTAGAGCCAGGAGCCGACCAGCGCCTCGCCCCGCGTCGACAGCGTCGCGGCCACCCGCCACGGATCAGCCGAAGCGCCAAGCGCCTGCGACGACATCACGCCGGTCACCAGCAGCACGCGGATGGCCGCTGCCGCCTCGCGCAGCACGTCGGCGGCCGCCGAATAGGCAATCGCATTGACGCTGAGTGCCGCAAGCGCGTCGCGCGGCCGCATCACCAAAGGCGTCAGCCCGGCATCGGCAAGCGCCGTTTCGGCCGGAACCAGCCGGCCGCGATGATAGGCTTCGCCGACCCCGGTCAGAACGGCCGCGATCTGCCCCATCAGGCCGATATCGGCGCAGCCCATCGAGCCGTGCCGACGCACTGCCGGGATGATGTCGTGCTCGATGAGTGCGAGGAAGGCGTGGATCAGCTCGGGGCTGCATCCGGTATGCCCGCGCATCGCGGTGTTGCAGCGAATGGCGATGGCCTTGCGCACGATCGGCACCGCAAAAAATTCGCCGGTGCCGAAATGATGGGCACGCACCAAGGAGGTATTGAACTCCGCCAGATCGTCCGCCGTCCAGAGCCGGTCCTTCATCGAGCCGACGCCGGTGTTGGACCCGTAGACCGGCAGGCCGAGCGCGATGCGATCGGCGATCACCTTGTGGGCAGCCGCCACCCGCTCCATGCCGCCCTCGTCCGCGACCGGTCGCGCCGCACCCGAGCCGATTTCCTCGAGCGTCGCGAAGTCGAGCGGTTTTCCGCAGAGAACGATGGACTTGACCTGTTGCAGCATGCCTCGAGAACCTTACCACGCGATCCGCCTCGACGCCGAAACGATGCGTGGATGCAAAGACTTGATGCGATCCCGCCTCTATGGGCGAGGGATCGTCTGCCAGCATGCTATGCGTTTTGTTCGCTCTCGTGATATATCCCAAATCCGGAACGGCCGATGCCAAATTCTGAACATGGTGGCACCGACGATGCCGGCGGAGAACTTACGCAATGGATATCGCCACGATCCTGCTCGTCGAGGCCGTCATGCGCGAAGGCGGCATAAGGCGCGCCGCCACCTTGAGCAGCCGTGCGCCGTCGAGCGTCAGCGCCGCCGTTCGCCGCTTCGAACAGGCCGTTTCGATCCCGCTTTTCCGTCGCGACGGCGGCCTCGTGGCCCTAACGCTGGAGGCCCGTGCACGCCAGGCCGATGTGACCGAAGCAAGCGCCACAATCCGGGCGCTGCTGACTACGGCTAGCGGCGAACCACCGACTGCGATCCCGCCTGTCGGCCTCGTCGCCCTCGACCGTTTCGTCCGGATCGCCCGGGCCGGCAGCATCCGGGCGGCCGCCCGCACCCTCGGCCTTGGCCAGCCGCAACTGACACGGCAGATCGCCGACCTCGAACGTCATCTGCAATGCCGGCTGCTCGGGCGGTCCCATGGCGGCATCGTCTGCACCCCGACAGCCCTCGGCATCATCCCTGAAGTCGAACGCCTGCTCGACATCTGGGCGCGGCTGACGCGCGCTTCGGCCGACCGGTTCCGCCGCGACGTCACCACCTGGCGCCTCGGCGCGGTCATGCCGCTCGGGCCGGAAAGCGAGATTGCCCGCATGCTGGCGGCGCTGACGGCCACTTGGCACCGCTCCCGCCCGCGGCAATCGCTGTTCATCTCCAGCACCACCGCCGACGAGCTTCTCGCCGGTCTCAAGAGCCGGCGCTTCGACGCCGCCCTGCTCGATATCGCCGGCATTCCACCAGATTTCGACGGCCGTCTCGTGTCCGAAACCGCACTGGTGCTCGCCGGTCCGGCACCGGCCCTTTCGGAAATGGGCGGCGATCTCCCCCGGCTGCTCGCCACCTGCCCGATCGCCGTTCCGAGCGTGCGAAGCGGCCTGCGCCGGGAGGTCACCCGCTTTCTCGATGACACGCTCACGGAGCATGAGCACCGCCGCGTGACACTGGTCGAGGTCGATTCCATCCCCGTCATCATCAACCTGGTCAGCCACCATGGCTATCTCTCGGTGCTGCCGGAAACCTCGCTGTCGCGGGTCCAGCGCCCACCCGCCATGATCCGGCTAGGGCCGCTCTACCGCCAGTCGCTGACGCTCATCTGGCCGCGCGGCGCCTTTTCCAGCGAGGTCGGCGACCTGATGATCGGCATGATGAAGACGGGTCCGCAGGCAGCGACAGCCTCGCCAGCGTAATCGGGATCGCCGGAATCAGTTCTTCACGATCTGCCGTCAAACAGCTGAAACGACTCAGGAATACCGCACCGTTGAATCAGCTCATGAGGTGCATCGTCGCCTCAAAGCCGGTGTCTCCACCTGAGCAGCTAAAGCGCGTCGCGATCTTTCGGATTCGCTTGCTGCGCTTTAAGCTCTTGTTTTTTCGCATGTCGTCATCGCAAAACCGCTGAACACTTTTGCGCGACGTGCCTTAGGGATGTCCAGTCGCCTTGGCCTTGCCGATCGCACCCTCCGGCGAACGGCCGCGATCCTCGGCTCCATGGCCAAGCTTCAGCCGACGACGCGTCTCGCTCGGGCTCTCGCGGTAATGGGCGCGGTAGCTGCGCGAGAAGGATGATGACGAATTGAAGCCGGTGATCGCGGCGATGTCGGCAAATTCCATGCGCGTCTCGATCACCTTACGCCGCGCCGCATTAAGGCGCAGCGCCAGGTAATGTTCGTGCGGCCCCACCCCCATCGTGTCGCGAAACAGGTCCCGCAGGTGCCGGGCACCGACGCCGATGCGGCGGGCGAGCCGCGCGAGCGTCAAAGGCGCCTCAACCGTTTCCTCCATCAGCTTGACCGCGGCGCCGACACGGGGGTCGAGGATGCGCATGTTGCCGATCGCCGGCATCTGCAGGAGGTCGCCGCGGGTGCGCTCCTGTTCGTAGATGAACAGGCGCGACACTTCGAGCGCCAGCGAATAGCCGTGCGCCCGGCGGATCAGCTCCAGCATCAGGTCGAGCGTCGGCAGGGAGCCGCCGGTGGTGATGCGCTTGCCGTCGATGACGAACCGTTCGCGCACCATCGTCACCTGCGGATAGGTGGCGGTAAAATCCTCGAAATCCTCCCAGTGGGTGGTGGCTTTGGAATTGTCGAGCAAGCTGGTTTCGGCAAGCAGCCAGGAGCCGGATTCGATGCCCGCCATCAGCTCGCGATGGCGCGCCGTCTGCGACAGCATCATCTTCAGCTGCGAGGTGGCGCTCCGCTGCCAATTGTAGCTCGACAGGATGAAGAGCGGCGCCGTTTCGCGCTGTGGTCGGAAAGCGCCTGCAACCGGAATGGGGATGCCGCTCTTGGTTTCGATCGGCTCGCCGTCAGGGCTGTAGAGCGTCCAGCTGTAGAGCGGCCGGCCGGCGATGCGGTTGGCAGCGCGCATCGGCTCGATCACCGAGGCAACGAGGATCAGGTTGGTCTCCGGCAACACCAGGATGTCGGCGTGCTGCACCTGCGAAACGCTCTGATCCATTCGCAAACTTCTCCTTATCGTTGCCGATAATGTACAAGATAGAACCGATTATGAAAAGCAGAGCCGCCGTTCTTGGCTCGTAATGGCTTTAATAAAAGGGAGACTGCAATGCCGCTCAGCATGAACCGCGAGGTATTCATCACCTGTGCCGTCACCGGCGCCGGAGACACCGTTTCAAAGTCCAGCCACGTTCCGATCACGCCAAAGCAGATTGCCGATGCGGCGATTGAAGCCGCCAAGGCGGGTGCTGCCGTGGCCCACTGCCACGTCCGCGATCCGGACACCGGCGCCCCTGCCCGCAGGCTCGATCTCTACCGCGAAGTCACCGACCGCATCCGCTCCGCCGATGTCGATGTCGTGCTCAACCTGACAGCCGGCATGGGCGGGGACCTGGTTTTCGGCAATGTCGAAAGCCCGTTCCCGGTCAACGAAAAAGGCACCGACATGGCCGGCGCCACCGAGCGCGTTGCCCATGTCGCCGACTGCCTGCCGGAAATCTGCACGCTCGACTGCGGCACCATGAACTTCTCGCTCGGCGACTATGTCATGACCAACACGCCGTCGATGCTGCGCGAAATGGCGCGGCAGATGACGGCGCTCGGTGTCCGCCCCGAGATCGAGGCCTTCGACACCGGCCACCTCTGGTTCGCCAAGCAGCTCGCCGAGGAAGGGCTGATCGAGGATCCGGTGCTGATCCAGCTCTGCATGGGCATTCCGTGGGGGGCGCCTGATGACCTCAACACCTTCATGGCCATGGTCAACAACGTGCCGGATAACTGGACCTTCTCTGCCTTCTCAATCGGCCGGAACGCGCTTGCCTACCCGGCAGCAGCAGTCCTTGCCGGCGGCAACGTCCGCGTCGGCCTCGAAGACAATCTCTATATCGGCAAGGGCCAGCTCGCGACCAACGGTCAGCTCGTCGAAAAGGCAGTCGGCCTCATCGAGGGCATGGGTGCCAAGATCATCGGGCCGGATGAGGTCCGCAAGAAACTGAAGCTGACGAAGCGCTGAGCGGGGATATCATGAGCCTTATAACGAAAGCAGCCTGCGTCGGTGGCGGCGTCATCGGCGGCGCCTGGGTAGCGCGGTTTGCGCTTGCCGGCATCGATGTGAAGATCTTCGACCCGCATCCGGAGGCAGAACGCATCATCGGCGAAGTCATGGCCAATGCCGAGCGCGCCTATGCGATGCTGACCATGGCGCCGCTGCCGCCGAAGGGAAAACTCACCTTCTGCAAAAGCATCGAGGAAACGGTCAAGGACGCTGATTGGATTCAGGAAAGCGTGCCCGAGCGGCTGGAGCTGAAGCGCGGCGTCATCACTCAGATCGATGCCGCCGCAAGACCTGACGCGCTGATCGGCTCCTCCACTTCGGGGCTGCTACCATCCGACCTGCAGGCCGAGATGAAGCACCCCGAGCGCATGTTCGTGGCGCACCCGTATAACCCCGTCTACCTGCTGCCGCTCGTCGAACTCGTCGGCGGCAAGAAGACGTCGAAGGCGACGATCGAGCGCGCCATGCAGGGCGTCGAACAGATCGGCATGAAGGGCGTCGTCATTGCCAAGGAGATCGAGGCCTTCGTCGGCGACCGTCTGCTGGAAGCGCTCTGGCGCGAGGCGCTGTGGCTGATCCAGGATGACATCTGCGATACCGAGACGCTCGACAATGTCATGCGTTACTCCTTCGGCATGCGCTGGGCGCAGATGGGTCTGTTCGAGACCTACCGCATCGCCGGCGGCGAAGCCGGCATGCGCCACTTCCTTGCCCAGTTCGGCCCCTGCCTGAAATGGCCCTGGACCAAGTTCACCGATGTCGTCGATCTCGACGATGCGCTGGTGGAGAAGATCGGTGCACAGTCGGACGCGCAGGCCGCCGGCCGCTCGATCCGCGAGCTCGAGCGCATCCGCGACGAAAACCTCGTCGGCATCATGCATGCGCTGAAATCGGGCAATGGCGGCGAAGGCTGGGGCGCCGGCAAGCTGCTTGCCGACTTCGAGGCGAAGCTCTGGGCCAACGCCAAGAAGCCTGAAGCCGATCTCGGCGACGTCAAGCCGCTGCACATTCTCGACACCAAGGTCAGCGCCGCCTGGGTCGACTATAACGGCCACATGACCGAGCACCGCTATCTCCAGGTGTTCGGCGATACCTCCGACGGCCTGCTGCGCCTGATCGGCGTCGACCTCGACTATGTCCGCGACGGCCACAGCTACTACACGGTCGAGACCCATATCCGGAACCTCGGCGAGGCCAAGCTCGGCGATGCGCTCTATTCGACCTGCCAGCTTCTGTCGTCGGACGAGAAGCGCCTGCATCTCTTCTCGACGATCTACAATGCCGAAACGAAGGAAGCCATCGCAACCGCCGAGCAGATGATGCTGCACGTCGACAGCAAGGCCGGCAAATCGGTCGCTGCCCCAGCCAAGGTCCTGGACAAGCTGAAGGCGATCACCGAGGCCCACGCCGGCCTGCCGACGCCCGAAGGTGCCGGACGGTTCGTCGGCCAGAAGCGCTAACGGACGGCTCCTTCGACGTGGAAGGGGCAGTCTTTGCGGGAAAAGTCGGGCGACGGCCGCCCCTCATCCCGCTGCCGCGACCTTGTCCCCGTCAACGGGCGAAGGAACATGCTGCAGCCGCTCGCCCCTGTCTTCGGCAGTAGGAGCGCAGCCGCAAAGCGTCCCCTCTCCCCGCCTGCGGGGAGAGGGTTAGGGTGAGGGGCAGGCAACCGCGCATGCCAGCGGCCGATGGGGAGATCGGCCAGAGGGCAGGCAGATAAATTGCGAGGGAGAACACATGAATTTCGCACTGACCGATGAACAGCAGATGATCGTCGACGCGGTCCGCAGCTTCGTCGAGACCGAAATCTATCCGTATGAGGACGAGGTCGAGCGCACGGGTATCGTGCCGCCCGAACTGGGCCAGGATATTGCCCGCAAGTGCAAGGAAATCGGCTTCTTCGGCTGCAATTTCCCCGAAGAGGTGGGCGGCGCCGGTCTCGACCATACGTCCTTCACGCTGGTCGAACGCGAGCTCGGCCGCGGCTCGATGGGCCTCACCGTCTTCTTCGGCCGCCCTTCGGGCATCCTGATGGCCTGCAACGACGAGCAGCGCGAAAGATACCTGCTGCCGGCGGTCAAGGGCGACAAGTTCGACGCGCTCGCCATGACCGAGCCGGATGCCGGCTCCGACGTGCGCGGCATGAAGTGCTTTGCCCGCAAGGACGGCGACGACTGGATCGTCAACGGCACCAAGCATTTCATCAGCCATGCGGACATCGCCGATTTCGTCATCGTCTTCATCGCAACGGGTGAAGAGGACACACCGCGCGGGCCAAAAAAGAAGATCACCTGCTTCCTCGTCGACCGCGGCACCCCCGGCTTCGAGATCCGCAAGGGTTACAGCTCCGTCTCCCACCGCGGTTACAACAACTGCATCCTGACCTTCGACGACTGCCGCCTGCCCTCCGCCCAGATCCTCGGCGAAGTACACAAAGGCTTCGACGTCGCCAACGACTGGCTGTTCGCCACACGGCTGACGGTGGCTGCGACCTCGGTCGGCCGCGCGCGTCGCGCCTTCGATTACGCGCTGAACTACGCCGCCGAGCGCAAGCAGTTCGGCAAGCCGATCGGCGCCAACCAGGGCGTCTCCTTCAAGCTCGCCGACATGATCACCGAGATCGACGCCGCCGATCTGCTGACGCTTTCGGCCGCCTGGCGCCTCGACCAGGGCCTGCCCTCCAACCGCGAGATCGCCTCTGCCAAGGTCTACGCCACCGAAATGCTTGCCCGCGTCACCGACGAGGCGATCCAGATCTTCGGCGGCATGGGGCTGATGGACGACCTGCCGCTCGCCCGCTTCTGGCGCGACGCCCGCGTCGAGCGCATCTGGGACGGCACCTCCGAGATCCAGCGCCACATCATCAGCCGCGACCTGCTGCGGCCGCTCGGAGCGTAACGAATGATCGAGCGGCGCTCCTCCCCACCCCTCATTCCTGTGCCCGTCACAGGAATCCAGCAGCGGCACGTCCGTGCCGCGATTGACCCTTTGACGAACACCAGACCCGACACCGCCTCCAAGGCAGAAACACTCTTCACCGGCTTGCCGATGCAAGACGGCTGGATTCCTGTGACGAGCACAGGAATGAGGGCGTCGCGAAACACAGGAACGTGGGAGTGTCTGATTAGATGACCCAAACACCCCGTTCCCTCGACAGGCTGATCCGACCAAAATCCATCGCCGTCTTCGGCGGCAAGGAGGCGCGGCGGGTCATCGAACAATGCGACAAGATGGGCTTCGCCGGCGATATCTGGCCGGTGCATCCGAGGGAGGACCAGATCCTCGGACGCAGGTGCTACCGCTCGGTCGCCGACCTTCCCGGAGCACCGGACGCGTCCTTCGTCGGCGTCAATCGGCAGCTCACCATCGACATCATCGCGGCGCTTTCGGCGCGCGGTGCCGGCGGCGCCGTCTGCTATGCCTCGGGTTTTCGCGAGGCGGCAAGCGAACTCGATGACGGCAACGACATGCAGGAAGCGCTCGTTGCCGCTGCCGGCGACATGCCAATCGTCGGCCCGAATTGTTACGGCTTCATCAACATGCTCGACGGCGCCCTGCTCTGGCCCGACCAGCACGGTATGCAGCGCGTCGAAAGAGGCGTTGCCGTCCTGACGCAATCCTCCAACATCGCTTGCAACATCTCGATGCAGACGCGCGGCCTGCCGCTCGCCTATCTCATGACCGCCGGCAACCAGGCGCAGACCGGCCTGTCCGACATCGCCTGCGCCGTGCTGGAAGATCCGCGCGTCACTGCCGTCGGCCTGCATATCGAGGGTTTCGACAGCATTGCAGCGCTCGAGCGGCTGGCAACGCGCGCCCGTGAACTCGGCAAGCCGGTCGTGACTTTGAAGGTCGGCAAGTCGGAGGCAGCCCAGCTTGCCACGGTCTCGCACACGGCCTCGCTTGCCGGCAACGACCGGGTCTCCTCCGCACTTCTCGCCCGCCTCGGCATCGGCCGCGTCGACACGCTGCCGGCGCTGCTGGAAACGTTGAAGCTGCTGCATGTCGCCGGCCCGCTCGAAAGCAGCGAGATTTCCTCGATGAGCTGTTCGGGCGGCGAGGCCTCGCTGATGGCGGATGCCGGCGTGCGCTATCGCGTCAACTTCCGGGCACTGAAGGAAGAACAGCGACGCCCCCTGAAGGAAAGCCTCGGCGAGATGGTGACGATCGCCAACCCGCTCGACTACCACACCTTCGTCTGGGGCAACCGCGAGAAACAGACGACCGCCTTCAGCGCGATGATGAAGGGCGGCTATGCGCTCAACCTGATCGTGCTGGACTTCCCCCGCCAGGACCGCTGCGACGCGGCCGACTGGGTGACGACCTGCGACGCGGTGATCGATGCGGCAAACGCGACCAGCGCCCGCGCCGGTATCGTCGCCAGCCTCGGCGAAAACATGCCGGAACAGACGGCACTCTCTCTGATGGCTGCCGGTGTCATCCCCTTCTTTGGGATCGACGAGGCGTTGGCAGCCGTCGAGACCGCTGCCGGCATCGGCGCGGCCTGGGCCAGACCCGCACCGCCGAAGCTCCTGAACGGCGGCGTTTCAGGCGGTGGCAATGCCATCACCCTTAGCGAACATGAAGCCAAGACCGAGCTTGCGGCTTCGGGCCTTAAGGTTCCGCCGGGCACGACCGCATCGACGCCGCAAGAGGCCGCCACGGCAGCCGAAAGCCTCGGTTTCCCCGTCGTGCTCAAGGGGCTGGGCGTCGCCCACAAGACCGAGGCCGGGGCCGTCAAGCTGAACCTTGCAAGCAGTGCCGAGGTGCTTAGCGCCGCGGAAGGCATGGCTGCCGTGGCATCGGGTTATCTCATCGAGAAGATGGTGGCAAAACCCGTGGCCGAACTCATCATCGGCGCGATGCGCGATCCCGTCGCGGGCCCGGTGCTGACCATCGGCGCCGGCGGCATCCTCGTGGAACTGCTGGATGATTCCGCAATCCTGACGCTGCCGACGACGCCGGAGCTGATCCGCGAGGCGATCGACGGACTGAAGATCAGGAAGTTGCTCGACGGCTACCGCGGCGGACCGAAGGGCGATTTCGCGGCCCTTGCCGACGCTGTCGCCGCTGCGGCATCCTATGTCGTTTCAAACGCTTCAAACCTCGAAGAACTCGATATCAATCCTTTAATGGTGTTACCGGAAGGCCATGGAGCCATCGCCGCCGACGCCCTGATCCGCCGGAGGAACTGACGCCATGACCGGACCGATCCTTACCCGCCGCGAAGGCGGCATTCTCGAAGTCACGATCGACCGGCCGAAGGCGAACGCCATCGACCTGAAGACCAGCCGGGTGATGGGCGAGATCTTCCGCGACTTTCGCGACGACGACACGCTGCGCGTCGCCATCATCACCGGGGCCGGCGAAAAATTCTTCTGTCCGGGATGGGACCTGAAGGCGGCGGCGGCCGGCGATGCTGTCGATGGCGACTACGGCATCGGCGGCTTCGGCGGCATGCAGGAACTGCGCGATCTCAACAAGCCTGTGATATCAGCCGTCAACGGCATCTGCTGCGGTGGCGGCCTCGAAATCGCGCTTTCCACCGATCTGATCCTCGCAGCCGAGCACGCCACCTTCGCGCTGCCGGAAATCCGCTCCGGCACCGTCGCCGACGCCGCCTCGATCAAGCTGCCGAAGCGCATCCCCTATCACATCGCCATGGACATGCTCCTGACCGGCCGCTGGCTCGATGTCGTCGAAGCCAACCGCTGGGGCTTCGTCAACGAGATCCTGCCCGCCGACAAGCTGATGGCGCGCGCCTGGGAGCTCGCCCGCCTGCTCGAGAGCGGCCCGCCGCTCGTCTATGCCGCCATCAAGGAAGTGGTGCGCGCAGCCGAGGGCGAGACCTTCCAGGCGACGATGAACAAGATCACCCGCCGGCAGTTCAAGACTGTCGACATTCTTTATTCGAGCGAGGACCAGCTGGAGGGCGCAAAGGCGTTTGCCGAGAAGCGCGACCCGGTCTGGAAGGGGCGCTGACAGACGCTGCCACGGGCGGCGCAGGACTGACGACGGGCCGGTGAACCGGCAAAGCGACGTCACGGAACGTGTGGGGTCTCCCGCGCGCCGCCGAAGGCCTATCCATAAATGTAGCTTATGGAAATGAATTATAATTTAGGACGTTACAAGGTGCAATCGAGCGATTAGGCTTATCGATCTGAAGCCAAGAGCGTCCGCCCGAGAAAGGAGAAACGAGGCAAGCGAAGACAAAAAATGGGCCCAAACGGCCGATCCGAAAGCCATCCGCAAGGTGGCGGTACGCAGCAATCTCTACCAACCACAACGAACGGCGAATGCCGACACAGAAGGGAACAGGGGAATGAGCGATTACAAGGATTACCTCACACGACAGGTCATGCTCGGCAGGATGAACCGGCGTGAATTTCTCGGACGCGCGGCTGCAGCCGGCATCCTCGCATCGACGGCAGGAACACTGTTTGCCACCAGCGCCGCGGCCCAGGAGCCGAAGCGCGGCGGCCATCTGAAACTCGGCCTCGAAGGCGCTGCCGCGACCGACTCGAAAGATCCGGCCAAGGCACTCTCGCAGTTCATGTTCGTCGTCGGCCGCAACTGGGGCGACATGCTGGTCGAAAGCCATCCGACCACCGGCGCACCCGTGCCGGCGCTCGCCGAATCCTGGGAGCCATCTGCCGATGCCTCGACCTGGACCTTCGCCATCCGCAAGGGCGTGAAGTTCCACGACGGCAAGGAACTGACCATCGACGACGTCATCAAGACGCTGCAGCGCCACACCGACGAGAAGTCGGAGTCCGGCGCGCTCGGCGTGATGAAATCGATCGAGGAGATCAAGGCCGACGGCGACAAGCTGGTGCTGAAGCTGACGGAGGGCAATGCCGATCTGCCGCTGCTTCTGTCCGACTATCACCTGATCATCCAGCCGAATGGTGGCATCGACGCTCCCGACGCCATGATCGGCACCGGACCCTTCAAGGTGGCGAGCTTCGAGGCCGGCGTTCGCGCCACCTTCGAGCGAAACACCGACGACTGGCGGACGGATCGCGGCTTTGTCGATTCGGTCGAGCTGATTGCAATCAACGATGCCACCGCTCGCATCGCGGCCCTTTCCTCCGGTCAGGTCCACTTCATCAACCGCGTCGATCCGAAGACCGTCAATCTCCTGAAGAAGGCGCCGACCGTCGAGATCCTGAACACGTCCGGCCGCGGCCACTACGTCTTCATCATGCACTGCAACACTGCGCCGTTCGACAATATCGACCTGCGCATGGCGCTGAAATATGCGATGGACCGCGAGACCATGGTCGAGCGCATCCTCGGCGGTTACGGCAAGGTCGGCAACGACTTCCCGATCAACGACACCTACGCCCTCTTCCCCGAAGGCATCGAGCAGCGCGCCTATGACCCCGACAAGGCGGCCTTCCATTACAAGAAGTCCGGCCACAGTGGCTCGGTGCTGCTGCGCACCTCCGACGTCGCCTTCCCAGGCGCCGTCGATGCGGCCGTGCTCTACCAGGAAAGCGCGAAGAAGGCAGGCATCGAGATCGAGGTCAAGCGCGAACCGGGCGACGGCTACTGGACGAACGTCTGGAACGTCCAGCCGTTCTCCACATCCTACTGGGGCGGGCGCCCGACCCAGGACCAGATGTATTCGACAGCCTATCTGTCCACCGCCGACTGGAACGACACGCGCTTCCTGCGCCCCGACTTCGACAAGATCCTGCTCGAGGCACGCTCCGAACTGGACGAGACCAAGCGCAAGGACATGTATCGCACCATGGCGATGATGGTGCGCGACGAAGGCGGCCTGATCCTGCCGATGTTCAACGACTTCGTGAACGCCTCCACCAAGCAGGTGAAAGGCTACGTCCACGATATCGGCAACGACATGTCGAATGGCTACGTCGCGACCCGCGTCTGGCTCGACGCCTGATGATGGAAAGCGGACCGATGACTGGTCCGGTTCCGACGGATGGGACCGCGGATGGAGCACATCCGCGGTCTGCCGATCTTTCCGGTGTACCAGCAAAACCCAACCCCGCCGACGCCCAGGGCGAACTCGGTGGCACCTTCAGGCGGCGCTTTATCTTTCGCCGTCCTCTCGCGGCGCTGATCCTTCAGCGCCTCGGCCTGAGCGTCGGCCTGCTCTTTGCCGTGTCGCTGATGATCTTCGGCGGCATCGAGGCGCTTCCCGGCGACTTCGCCACCACCTATCTCGGCCAGTCGGCAACGCCGCAGGCGGTGGAAAACATCCGCAAGGACCTCGGCCTCGACAAGCCCTGGAGCGAGCGTTACCTCTCCTGGCTCGGCGGCGCCGTGCAAGGCGACTTCGGCACCTCCTGGGCCAGCAAGAACTCGGTCGGGGAACAGATCGGCAAGCGTCTCGGCAATTCGCTGTTCCTCGCTTTCTTCGCCGCGCTCGTCTCCGTGCCGCTTGCCGTCGGCTTGGGCATGCTGGCGGTGCAGTTCCGCAACCGGCTGCCGGACAAGATCATCAACGTCGTCTCACTGGCGGCCATCTCGCTGCCCGAGTTCTTCGTCGGCTATCTCCTGATCATGTTCTTCGCCGTCAAATTCGGCGTCGCCACCTTCCCGGCGACGGTCTATGACAGCATGACCTTCAGCGAGCGGCTTTCGGCGATCGCGCTTCCGGTCGCAACCCTCGTGCTCGTCGTTCTCGCCCACATGATGCGCATGACCCGAGCGGCGATCCTCAACGTCATGTCGTCGGCCTATGTCGAGACGGCCGAACTCAAAGGGCTTGGCATGTTCCGCATCATCGCCCGCCACGCCGCTCCCAATGCCGTGGCACCTGTTATCAACGTCATCGCGCTCAACCTTGCCTATCTCGTCGTCGGCGTCGTCGTGGTCGAGGTGGTGTTCGTCTATCCCGGCATGGGGCAATACATGGTGGATGCCGTGACCGTGCGCGACATGCCGGTCGTGCAGGCCTGCGGCCTGATCTTCGCGGCTTTCTACATCTTCCTCAACATGGCGGCCGACATTATCGCCATTCTCGCCAACCCGAGACTGAGGCATCCGCGATGAACCTGAGATCCATCCCCCTTAGCGCCTGGATCGGCATCGCCGGCATCGCCATTGCGATCTTCTGCGCCCTGTTCGCCCCTGTCATCGCCCCCTTCGGCGAACGCGAGGTCGTCGGCGACGTCTGGCTTCCTTCCGGTGGCGACTTCCTGCTCGGCACCGACAATCTCGGGCGCGACCTGCTGTCGCGCCTGATCTACGGCGCCCGCACCACCATCTTCGTGGCGCTGGCGGCAACCGTGCTGTCCTTCTCGCTCGGCATGATCCTCTCCTTCACCGCCGCGGTCATGGGCGGGTTCGTCGACCAGTTCTTCTCCCGCTTCAACGATCTGATGATGGCGATCCCGACGCTGATCTTCGCCCTCGTCGTGCTGGCGGTGCTGCCGCAGCATCTGTGGATCCTGATCCTGGTCATGGCCGTGCTCGATTCCACCCGCGTGTTCCGCATCGGCCGCGCGGTCGCGCTCGATGTCGCGGTCATGGAGTTCGTCGAGGCGGCCAGACTAAGAGGCGAAGGCAGCGTCTGGATCATCTTCCGCGAGATCCTGCCCAACACGTTGTCGCCGCTGCTTGCCGAGTTCGGCCTGCGCTTTGCCTTTTCCATCCTGTTTCTTTCCACCCTCTCCTTCCTCGGCCTCGGCATCCAGCCGCCGGCCGCCGACTGGGGCGGCATGGTCAAGGACAACAAGGATGGCATCATCTTCGGCATATCAGCTGCCCTGATCCCGGGTGCTGCGATCGCGACACTGGCGATCTGCGTCAACCTCGTGGTCGACTGGCTGATGAAGAGAACCTCCAGCCTGAAAGGAGGGCGTGGCGATGCCTGAGGCTTCACCTGACAAGAACACGCTTCTTTCCGTCAAGAACCTGAAGATCGAAGCGACCAGCTATCCCCCGGGCGAGCCACCGAAAACCGTGACCCTGGTCGAAGGCGTTTCCTTCGACCTCCAGAAGGGCAAGGTGCTTGGCCTGATCGGCGAATCCGGGGCCGGCAAGTCGACCATTGGCCTGTCGGCGCTCGCCTATGGCCGCGGTGGCGTGCGCATCACCGGGGGCCAGGTGCTGCTCGACGGCAAGGATATCCTGCCGCTCGACAAGAACGGCATCCGCTCGATCCGCGGCGCCCGCGTCTGCTACGTCGCACAGTCGGCGGCCGCCGCCTTCAACCCGGCGCACCGGCTCGGTGATCAGGTGATCGAGGCATCGCTTCGCCACGGCATCATGAACCGCGAGGAAGCAAAAAAGCGTGCGCTCTACCTGTTCCAGGTGCTCGGCTTGCCGAATCCGGAAAGCTTCGGCGAGCGTTATCCTCACCAGGTTTCCGGCGGTCAGTTGCAGCGGGCGATGACCGCTATGGCGCTCTGCCCCAACCCGGAGCTGATCGTCTTCGACGAGCCGACGACGGCGCTCGACGTGACGACCCAGATCGACGTGCTCGCCGCGATCAAGCACGCGATCGAGGAAACGCACACCGCAGCCCTCTACATCACCCATGACCTTGCCGTTGTCGCCCAGATCTCCGACGACATCATGGTGCTGCGCCACGGCAAGACGGTGGAGTACGGCACCACCAAACAGGTGATCGAGGCTCCGGCCGAAGACTATACCCGGGCACTGGTCAGCGTACGCCAGACCAAGCGCGAAGAAGCGCCGGACCAGACCGGCACGCAATTGAAGATCGAGCATATCAGCGCTGGCTATGCCAACGGCTTCAAGGTGCTGCACGACGTTTCCATGCATCTGCCCAAGGGCCAGACGTTGGCGATCGTTGGCGAAAGCGGTTCCGGCAAGTCGACGCTGGCGCGCGTCATCACCGGCCTCTTGCCGCCGACCGAAGGGCGCATCACCTTCGAAGGCAAGGAACTGCCGCGCGCCTTGAAGGGCCGCAGCAACGACGAACTGCGCCGCATCCAGATGATCTACCAGATGGCCGATACGGCGATGAACCCGCGCCAAACGGTGCGCGACATCGTCGGCCGACCGCTGTCCTTCTACTTCGGCATGCATGGCGCCAAGAAGACGGCGCGGGTCAAGGAACTGCTCGACCAGATCGAGATGGGAACGAAGTTCCTCGATCGCTATCCGGCCGAGCTTTCCGGCGGCCAGAAGCAGCGCGTCGCCATTGCCCGGGCGCTCGCCGCGGAGCCGGAACTCATCCTCTGCGACGAGCCAACCTCGGCCCTCGACCCGCTGGTGGCCGAAGGCATCCTGAATCTGCTTTTGAAGCTTCAGGAGGAAACCGCTGTTTCCTATGTCTTTATCACCCACGACATCGCCATCGTCCGGGCGATTGCCGACAGCGTCGCGGTGATGCATCGCGGCCGGCTGGTGCGTTTCGGCCCGAAGTCCAAGGTGCTGGCACCGCCCTTCGACGACTATACCGACCTGTTGCTAAAGTCCGTTCCCGAGATGGAAATCGGCTGGCTGGAGCGGGTGCTGACGACCCGCCGCATGGAAAGTGCGGGCAACTGAGGGCCAGCGCCGAAAGTGCCTACGTAGTCCCCTCTCCCCGCCTGCGGGGAGAGGGCTAGGTTGGTCAAGACGATCCAGCCGTCACTTCACCTTGCAATCGACATCGCCCAATCGTTGCGCCGCTTCGCCCTCAAAGGTCACCGACGGCTCCGCCTTGGCGGTGCAGTCGCCGGTGGCGCCACTGCCTGACCGGAAATGCACGACCGGCTGCCCTTCGATCATGATGCTCGGCACCACCTCGTAAAGCTCCGGCGGACAGTTGGCGACGTCGGAGAGCCGAAGCGCCGGCTGGCCGCCGATCATGACGCTGGTGGAGCCGGAAAGCGCGCAAGCCGGGATGGGCGGGCGCGCATCTTCGGCGGCAGACGGCATGGCCGAGACCGCGAGCAGAAGTCCAGACATGGCGATATCTGCAGATTTCATCAGCTTCTCCTTCGACGGTGCAGACGCGGAATGCAACGCAATCTAGAGCATGTCGCGCAAAAGTGCGCAGCGGTTTTGCGATAACGACATGCGTAGAAACAAGAACTTAAAGCGCAGCGAGCAAACCTGGAGATCGCGATGCGCTTTAAGTCGGCAACGCCGCGCACGCTATCTCAATAATCGGTCGGCACCGTCAGCACGTCGGCATCAGGCGTTTCGAGAAAGGCCCTGACCGTCGAGGGCATCTGCCGCGAGCCTGTGGCCAGCACGCCGCAGCGCGACAGCATCTGCCGGATATCCGGCTCCTGGCCGAGGGTGCGCCAGATCATCCGCGAGGCATAGGGCAGGTTTTCCTTGCGCCAGGAAACGCCCATGGTCGTGCCGCGCAGATAGACGCGCTGATGCACTTCGAACGGCATCAGGATCGTCTGCGACAGCATCGGCTGGCGCCCGACGCTGCGCTCGGCGATGAAGATGCGATTGCGCCAGAAGGTGACGAGGCCGACATATTTCGAAAACTGCTGGATTTCGTTGGCGGCATCGCGGATGCGCTCAATCGACTTCACCCGGATCGATCCGCTCTCCTCGTGAATGCGGGCGCAGGAACAGACGACGCGGCCGGGCCACGACGGCGAGAGATGGTAGGTCTGGTAATAGCCGATATGGCGGCGAAGCCCGGCCAGATCACCGGGAAATCCTTCAAGCAGCAGCCCGGCTTGCGAGCGGTCGCGATCGGGCCTGACCATGCGGGCTTCGAACAGTTTCGACGACAGGGAAAAGTCCTGCGCCTGCAGCCCGAAGAAGCTGGCGATGCGCGCGACATTATGCGCCGACGGCCGCGCCTCGCCACTGATGTAGCGGTTGAACTGCTGACGGTTGATGCCGATCTCGCGACAGATCTGCGAGATCGAGCGCCGCGTCGCGCAGGCGAAACGAAGATTGGCGGCAAAGTTGTCGGCGTCGTGCACGAGCGGCTCCCAGCGATCCGGAACAGATAGCGTAAAGTCGCGTAAATCAGCGTCAAGTCGCGAAATTGTGCAACCCGCCGCAGCCGTTAGGTTTTCCCTTGAAACAACACTTCAGAGGGAACCTGCATATGAGCGAATTCACCAAGCGTCCCGACGGCCTCATCGTGCCGACAGGCATCAACCGCCGCGGCTTCCTGGCGGGCACCGCGGCCCTCGGTCTGGCGGCAGGCTTGGGCGGCACGATGGTTGCGGGCGATGCACGCGCCGAGGAGCCCAAGCGCGGCGGTCACCTGAAACTGGGCCTGAAGGGCGGCGCCACCACCGATACGCTCGATCCCGCCGGCTATAGCGGCTCGGTGTCCTTCGTCATCGGCCACCTCTGGGGCGACACCCTGGTCGAATCCGATCCGAAGACCGGCGCGCCGCTGCCGGCACTGGCCGAATCCTGGGAGCCCTCGGCGGATGCGTCGCAATGGACCTTCAAGATCCGCAGCGACGTCAGCTTCCACGACGGCAGCAAGATGACCATCGCCGATGTCATCGCCACGCTGAAGCGGCATTCGGACGAAGGCTCGAAATCAGGTGCGCTCGGCTTGATGCGCTCGATCAAGAACATCGAGGAAAAGGCCGGCGCGCTGGTGCTGACACTGACCGAAGGCAATGCCGACCTGCCGCTGCTTCTGACCGACTATCACCTGATCATCCAGCCACGCGGCGGCGTCGACAATCCCGCCTCGCCCATCGGCACCGGCCCCTACAAGCTTGCAAGCTATGAAGCCGGCCTGCGCTCGACCTTCGAGAAGAACGCCAATGACTGGCGCCAGGACCGCGGCTTCGTCGACAGCGTCGAAATCATCGTGATGAACGACACGACCGCGCGCATCGCCGCGCTTTCCTCCGGCCAGGTGCATTTCATCAACAACATCGACCCGAAGACGGTGCCGCTCCTGAAGCGTGCGCCGCGCGTCGAGATTCTCCGGACCGCCGGCAAGGGCTTCTACAGCTTCCTGATGCATTGCGACACGGCGCCCTTCGACAACAACGACCTGAGGCTCGCACTCAAATATGCGGTCGACCGACAGGCGATTCTCGACCGCGTTGTCGGTGGTTTCGGCACGCTCGGCAACGACTATCCGGTCAACGAGAACTATGCGCTGGCGCCCGAGGGCATCGAGCAGCGCGCCTATGACCCCGACAAGGCCGCCTTCCACTTCAAGAAATCGGGCCACGACCGGCCGATCCTTCTGCGCACCTCGGATGCCGCCTTCCCCGGCGCCATCGACGCCGCGGTTCTGTTCCAGGAAAGCGCCAAGAAGGCCGGTATCGAGCTCGAAGTGCGCCGCGAGCCGGAGGATGGCTACTGGACCAATGTCTGGAACGTCCAGCCGTTCTGCGCCTCCTACTGGGGCGGCCGGCCGACGCAGGATTCACGCTACTCCACCTCCTATCTCTCCAGCGCCGAGTGGAACGACACGCGCTTCAAGCGCGAGGACTTCGACAAGCTCCTGCTTCAGGCCCGCTCGGAGCTCGACGATGCCAAGCGCAAGGAGATGTACCGTACGATGGCGATGACGGTGCGCGACGAGGGCGGCCTGATCCTGCCGGTGTTCAACGACTACGTGAACGCCGCTTCCGCATCGCTGAAGGGTTTCGTCCACGACATCGGCAACGACCTTTCGAACGGCTATGTTGCCAGCCGCGTCTGGTTCGACAGCTAAGAACACGGTTTCGCGTACGGAAGTGCGTAAAAACAATGCGTTAGAGCATTTCCAGCAGAAGTGTTTAGCGGTTTTGCGTCTGGAAACGCGTAAGAACAATGAGAGTGAGCGGAACAACCGATATGTCAGAGCGTGAATTCACCCTGATCGAGAACGAGTGGATCCGATTGAAGGACGGCACGCGGCTTGCCGCCCGCATCTGGATGCCGGATGGCGCCGACGCTGAGCCGGTGCCGGCCGTGCTCGAATACCTGCCCTACCGCAAGCGCGGCGGCACGAGTCTCCGCGATGAATCGACCTATCCGGTCTTTGCCGCCGCCGGCATTGCCGGCGTGCGCGTCGACATTCGCGGCTCGGGCGAATCCGATGGCGTCATCGATGGCGAATATACGCCGCGCGAGCTTTCCGACGGCTGCGAGATCATCGAATGGATCGCCGCCCAGCCGTGGTCGAATGGCAAGGTCGGGATGATGGGCATCTCCTGGGGCGGCTTCAACTGCCTGCAGGTGGCAGCCCTCAAGCCGCCGGCGCTGAAGGCGGTGATCTCGATCGCCTCGACCGTCGACCGCTACAACGACGACATCCATTACAAGAATGGGTGCCATCTCTCCGCCCAGCTTTCCTGGGCGGCGACCATGCTTGCCTATCAATCGCGCGCGCCCGACCCTGCGATCGTCGGCGACCGCTGGAAGGAGATGTGGCTGGAGCGCCTGGAGAACGAACCCTACTTCATGGAGGAATGGCTCGAGCATCAGCGCCGCGACGCCTTCTGGCAGCACGGCTCGATCTCGGAGGATTTCGGCGGCTTCGACACTCCCGCGCTCGTCATCGCCGGTTGGGCCGACGGTTATCGCAACACGCCGCTGAAAGCCGTCGAGGGCCTCGGCGCAAAGGCCAAGGCGCTGATCGGCCCCTGGGTGCACAAATATCCGCATTTCGCCTGGCCAAAGCCCCGCGCCGATTTTCACGGCGAGGCGATCCGCTGGTGGAACCGTTGGCTGCGCGACGAAAAGAACGGCGCCGAAGGCGGACCGCAGGTGCGCGCCTATATCCTCGACGGCCCGCGCCCGGCCGTCCGGCGCGACAACGACCCTGGCCGCTGGGTCGCCAAGGACGTCTGGCAAAAGCCGGAGATGCAGGTTCTCGGCATCACGCTCGACGGCAGGCTTTCCACCGACGCCAAAGATATGGGCACCGGCGAGGTCTATCTGAAATCACCGCTCGATACCGGCACGGCTTCCGGCGAATATTTCACCCTGAAACCCGATGCCGAAATGGCCGGTGACCAGCGCATCGACGATGCCGGAGCGCTGACCTTCGAAACGCGGCCGCTGCTGGAGGCTGAAGACTATCTCGGCCAGCCAAGCCTCTCGGTCGATGTCACCTGCCCGGCCGACACGGCCAACCTTGTCGCCCGCATCGTCGACGTGCACCCGGATGGTACCGCCACCCGCATCGCCTTCGGCGTGCTCAATCTGGCGCATCGCGACGGCAATGCCGAACCGCGGGCAATGGAAAAGGGTCGCCGCACGCGGATCACACTGGTGCTCGACGCCTGCGGCTATCGCGTGCGCGCCGGCCACCGCATCCGGCTGTCGCTGTCGACGTCCTACTGGCCGATGATTTTGCCGCCGCCTGATGATCCCGGCCTCACCATCGACACAGCGAGCCTGACGCTTGCCCTTCCGCTGCTCGGCCAGCACAACGAGGTCGTCGTGCCGGAGCCGGAAAATCCGGATCCGCTGCCGAAATACATCGAGCGGACGGCCGGCAGCACCAGCCGCACCGTCGAACGCGACATGACCAACGGCGTCACCCACTATCGCATCTACGAGGATGGGGGCTTGAGCGAGCATCCGGATACCGGGCTCGCGACGCAGGACATCCGCGACGAGACCTGGTCCATCGCTCCCGACAATCCGCATTCGATGATCGGCACCTCGACCTGGACCTGCATTTCCAAACGCGAGGGCTGGTCGGTGCGCACGGTCTCGACCTCGGTTCTCACCTGCGATGCCGACGACTGGATCACCGAAGCCAAGATCGTCGCCTATGAAAACGACGCGCCCATCTTCGAGAAGAGCTTTGCCAAGCGGGTCGCACGCGACCTGATGTAACACCGTCTTGGCTCCAAAAGCGTATGACTGCACCAATCGGTAAACATTTTACTGATAGTTACAGTCGTGCGCCATTTCTTCAATTGCCACCAACCTGCCGTCCATATCGGCCGCGGCCTCGTTGCCGGCATGGGTGGCCTCGTGGCCATCGCCGCCGTCGGCGCGCTCACCAATATCGTCGGCGAACCGCTTCTGATGGCGCCGTTTGGCGCCAGCTGCGTGCTGATCTTCTCGGTCGCCGGCAGCCCGCTCTCCCAGCCCGCCAATGTCGTCGGTGGACATTTCATCGCGACGCTGGTCGGCCTCGTCATGCGCGCAGTCTTCCCCAATGAGTGGTGGGCGGTCGGCCTTGCGGTCGGTGCTGCGATCGCGCTGATGGCAGCGCTGCGCATCACCCATCCGCCGGCGGGCGCCACTCCGCTCGTGGTCTTTGCCAGCGACCCCGGCCTCGACTTCCTGCTTTTCCCCGTTCTGACCGGCTCATTGGTGCTGGTTGCGGTTGGAACGCTGTTTCATCGTTTTGGCAAGGTCGAGTATCCGCTGCCGAGGAAACCCGCATGAGCCGCGTCGTCGCCGAGCGCCAGGACGTCATCGCCACGCTCGCGGAGGTCTTTCGCGAACACGGCTATGATGGCGCGAGCCTCAACCTGATCACCGAGAAGACCGGGCTCGGCAAGGGCAGCCTCTATCACTTCTTCCCTGGTGGGAAGGAGGAGATGGCCGAGGCGGTGCTTGGCGACATCGCCCTATGGTTCCAGACCAACATATTCGACCTGCTGCGCAACAGCGAAAGGCCGGCGGCTGCGATCGACGACATGTTTGCCTCCGTCGACAGCTACTTTCGCCGGGGACGCCGCCTCTGCCTGATGGGCGTCATTGCCCGCCAGCGGCGCCCATGATCGCTTCTCCGTCGAGCTCACCCGATACTTTGCCGATTGGCGGACTGCCCTCGCCGAGGCGCTCGGCCGCCAGGGTATCGCCGAGAACGAGCGGCAGGCGCTGGCCGAAGAAGTGATCGGCGGCATCCAGGGGGCACTCATTCTTGCCCGCAGCCTTGGTGACGCCGAAGCTTTCGGCCGCGTGCCCCTCCGCCTTAAGGGCCGATGCACCCTGTCGCATAACTGACAAAAATCAGATCTCAGGCCTCGGCCGCCTTGACAATTCCCCGCGCGCCCAGTTATTAACCATCAAGTTAAATAACTTTCAGGTTAAAGAACGGCCGCGCCAAGCGACAGCGCTGGCTGCGGGAGGAATTGTTATGGCAATGACCAGTGAAAACGCATCGCGCGAACACAGACTGAGCCTCGAAATCACCAGGATCTTCGATGCGCCGCGCAGCCTGGTGTTTAGGGTATGGTCAACGCCCGAGCATGCCTTGCGCTGGTGGGGACCGCGCGATTTCAGCCCGCACTCGCTGACGATGGATTTCCGCCCCGGCGGCGCCTGGCGCGCCTGCATCCGTTCGCCGGAAGGGCGCGACTATTGGATGGGCGGCGTCTATCGCGAGGTGATCGAGCCGGAGAAACTCATCTTCACCTTCGCCTGGGACGAAGAAGGCAAGCCGGGTGCCGACACGCTGATCACCGTTTCATTCGTCGATGTCGGCGGCAAGACCCGTCTGACCTTCCACCAGACCCCCTTCGACAGCGTCGACGAGCGCGACTCGCACCAGGAAGGCTGGGGCGAGTGCCTCGAAAGACTGGAGGAGTATCTTTCCGATGTCTGAGACAATGACCACCGCGGACAACACACCGGGCCCGAAGGCCACGCGGCGGGAGTGGATCGGCCTTGCCGTCCTCGCCTTGCCCTGCATGCTCTATTCGATGGACCTGACGGTCCTGAATCTCGCGGTGCCGCAACTGACCGAGCAGCTGAAGCCATCGGCCTCGCAGCTCCTGTGGATCGTCGATATCTACGGTTTCATGGTGGCGGGCTCTCTGATCACCATGGGCACGCTTGGCGACCGCATCGGCCGGCGCCGGCTCTTGATGATCGGCTCCATCGCCTTCGGCATCGCCTCGGTGCTGGCCGCCTTCGCCTGGAGCGCCGAAACGCTGATCCTCGCACGTGCTGTCCTCGGCGTCGCAGCAGCAACCTTGGCGCCCTCGACGCTGTCGCTGATCCGCAACATGTTCCTCGATGACAAGCAGCGCACGCTGGCGATCGGCATCTGGATCGCCAGCTTCTCCGCCGGCGGCGCCATCGGCCCTGTCGTCGGCGGGCTGATGCTGTCTCAGTTCTGGTGGGGTTCGGTGTTCCTGCTCGCGGTGCCTGTGATGATCCTGCTTCTGATCCTCGGTCCCATGCTGCTGCCGGAGTTCCGCGATCCGAATGCCGGCCGGCTCGATTTCATCAGTGCCGGACAGTCGCTGGTTGCCGTGCTGTCGGTAATCTATGGCATGAAGCGCATCGCCGAGGACGGTCTCGACGTCACCGCCGTGTTCTTCATCCTGCTCGGGCTGACCGTCGCCATCCTGTTTGCCCGGCGCCAGAGCCGGCTTGCCGATCCGTTGATCGACCTCGCCTTGTTCAGGACCCCGGCTTTCAGCGCCGCCCTCGGCGTTAATATTCTCGGCCTGTTCGTCGGCTTTGGCGCCTTCCTGTTCGTGGCGCAGTATCTGCAGCTCGTGCTCGGCCTGTCGCCCTTCGTCGCCGGTCTCTGGTCGGTGCCGACAGGGGTCGCCATGGTGCTCGGTTCGATCCTGGTTCCGTCGCTTGCCGCCCGCTATGCCGCCTCGAACCTGATTGCTGCCGGCTTCGTGCTGACCGCCATCGGCTTTGCGATCTGCACCCAGGTCGAAACGACGAGCAGTCCGCTGCTCGTCACGACGGGCCTCGTCGTTCTCTGCCTCGGCTTTGCGCCAGTGGGCACGCTGACGACGGACCTGATCGTCGGCTCCGCCCCGCCGGAGCGCGCCGGCGCTGCATCGGCGATCTCGGAGACGAGCTTCGAGTTCGGCGGTGCGCTCGGGATCGCCGTGCTCGGCAGCATGCTGACATCAGCCTATCGCACCCGCATGGACGCCGTGATCGTCACCGGCCTTCCGACTGAGACCGTGGAGGCCGCACGCCAGACGCTTGGCGGCGCCGTCGCCATCGCCGAGCAACTTCCGGGCGAGCAATCCGAACGGCTGCTCAATGCCGCCCGCGACGTGTTCACCAATTCGTTTGCCTTCACCGCATCGATCTGCGTGGCCCTGTCGCTGCTGACGGCACTGCTCGCCTTCCTGCTCTTGCGCAAGGCAACCGGTGACGGCGCCGACAGCGATCCGGCAATTGCCGACGAGGCGGAGGCCTCGGTCAAAGCCGGATAATAACCGGCGTCCGCACAACGGACGCCAACACATAAATCGCATCAACGTTCAACTCGCCAGCGTCGTTTCCCCGGTCGAAAGACCAGGGACAGCCGACGACTGTCCAAAGACAGGAGCCCGTCCGATGAAAAAGCGCTATCGCGGCAGCTGCCACTGCGGCACCGTTGAGTTCGAATGCCAGCTCGACCTTGCCGAAGGCATCCGCCGCTGCAATTGCAGTTTCTGCGCCAAGACGCGCATGCAGAAATCCTTCGCGCTGCGCGACGAGTTTGCCATCACCAGGGGCAAGGAGGCGTTGACGAGCTATCGGGCGGAGCCTTCGAACTGGCGGGAGGGCGACGTCGATCACTACTTCTGCAGCCGCTGCGGCATCCGGCCGTTTTCGCGCGGCTATCTCGAGGATTTCCTCGGCCATTTCTACGCCGTCAACGTCGCCTGCGTTGACGGCGTCAGCGACGAGGAACTCGGCACGGCACCGATCATCTACGAGAACGGTCGTCACGACGACTACGAAAACCCGCCGCGCGACATCCGCTTCATGTGATCGCCGAGGCGATCAGGCCGGGCTCAATGCCAGCAGCGCCTCGAGCGCACGCTCGGCATCGGCCTCCGGCACGAAGATGTGGTCATGATAATAGGCGGCCACGACGTTGGCACTGATGCCCTCCCGCGTCAGCGCCGTCGCCACCGCCGCCGTCAGCCCGACCGCCTCAAGCGCCGAATGCACATTGAGCGTGATGCGGCGAAGCAGCGGACCATAGGAAAGGCCGGCCGCATCGGCAGCATGACGCTCCAGGATCAGCGTCAGCCCCTCGTCCTCGCGATAGGTGGCAAGCGGCTCCACCGGCATGTAACGCTGCGCCTCGTCATGGGGCACGGTGCAATAGACATAGGTCTGCGGAAACAGAACCGGCGCCATCGTCGCCAGCAGCTTCGTCAAATCCGTTTCGCCAGCCATCACCCCTCCTCTAACCTTCCACAGTCCCCGCTATGCGGGATCAAGTCGCCAATGCAGTGGTAGCGGATCGTCACATTGCCGTGAAGCACGCTCTTGCGATTTGCATTCGGCCGGGTCCGCGAAAAACATGGGTTCACACGGCCGCCGCCCGAACGCGGCAGAGGAAGCAACCATGTCTTCGACACGCAACATTCTGCCGTTCGCTCCGGCTATCAACCACCATCTCTGGCTGATGGCTCCGGCACTTGCCATCTGCGCCGCCCTTTCGATTGCGCCCTCAGCCCGCGCCGCCGAACCGGCCGTATCCATTCCCCCGCCGTCGCTGGATGAGAAAGCGGCCAGCGGTCCGGAAACGGCGGTATTTGCCGGCGGTTGTTTCTGGGGCGTCCAGGGCGTCTTCCAGCATGTGAAGGGCGTGACCAACGCTGTCTCGGGCTATGCCGGCGGCAGCCGCGACACGGCGTCCTATGAGGCGGTCAGCAATGGCGACACCGGCCACGCGGAATCGGTGGAAGTGACCTACGATCCGAGCCAGGTCAGCTACGGCAAGCTGTTGCAGATCTTCTTCTCCGTCGGCCACAACCCGACGCAGCTGAACTATCAGGGGCCGGATCACGGCACGCAGTATCGTTCGGCTCTGTTCGTTGCCACGCCGGAGCAGAAGAAGATCGCCGAGGCCTACGTCGCCGAGCTCGGAAAATCAGGCGTCTTTCCGACCGAGATCGTCACCGAGATCGCGCCGCTGAAGGGCTTCTATGTCGCGGAGGGCTACCATCAGGATTTCCTGACGCGCAACCCGACCTATCCCTACATCGTCTACAACGACATGCCGAAGATCGAGAGCCTGCGCAAACTGTTCCCGCAGAGCTTCCGCCCCAATCCGGTGCTGGTGTTCAAGGCGAAGAGCTAGCGCGTTTCCGCCCGCAATTGCGCTCCGGTGAAAACTGGAGCGTTCAGCCGGTTCCGACAAGCACCGCAATACCTTCGGCCAAGCGCCGAAAGCCTTCGCGCGCACCCTCACTCATGTGCCGTGCCCGCAGCCAGGCGTGGATCATCTGCGGCTCTTCGCGAAAGGTGACGTTGACGCCGGCCGTCGCAAGCCGCGCGGCATAGAGGCGCGCGTCATCGCGCAAGGGGTCGAAATAGGCACCAGCGATATAGGTCGGCGGTAAGCCGGAAAGATCCTTCTCCGCCAGCGGCACCGCAAACGGGTCGTCGGCCGGCGCCTGCAAAATCTTTCGGTAGTAGCTGGTATCGGCAGTCGTCAGTCCCGGCGCATCGGACATTTCGAGATAGGAACCGGAAGCCAGGTCACCGCCGAGGCCAGGATAGATCAGCGCCTGCCCGACGATACCAGACACCCCGTCCGCCCGGGCCTTCAACACGATGCCTGCGGTCAGGTTCCCGCCGGCACTGTCGCCGACGACCACCACCGGTCGGCCATCGGCCACCAGGAAATTCAAGACCGCGTAGCAATCCTCGAAGGCGGCTGGCCAGACGTGGTCGGGCGCCAGCCGATAATCAACCGACACCAGTTCTGCCCTTGCGAAATCGGCAAGCTCGGCGCAGATGGCGTCATGGCTGTCGAGCGAGCCGACGACCCAACCGCCGCCGTGAATGTAGTAGATTCGGGTGTCGGTCGAAACGCTCGCCGGCCGATAGCGCCGGATCGGGATCCGGCCGTCGACAAGCTCGTCCTCGCGCGTCAGCCCCGCCGGCGACGGCGCGTCGAACTCTGCGCAGAGCGCATCGTACCATTTGCGCTGCTGTTCGATCGACGCATCGACCGCATCGGCGGGATAGAATTCTTCGCAGCGCCGGTGAAAGGCGAGGATGCCCTCCTCCGTCGGCATCGGTTTCGATACAGCCTGATCCAAAGTCCGCCTCCCTGATCTCTCCGGCGGAAGTCTAGCAGCAGGCCGCCGGTCTTCTATCCGGAAACCGACATAACCGGACAAATCCCGCCGCAGTTGCGTTGTCGGGGACGATCTCTTGGCAGCGCTTGCAAGCGCGCCTCCACAACGATTAACTGCACGGATGGCCTTCACCTTCAGACAGTTGCAGTATTTCGTCGCCGTCGCCGAGCAAGGCTCGATCACGCGGGCGGCGCAGAACCTCTCGATCTCGCAATCCTCGATCACCGAGGCGATCAAGGAGCTTGAAGGGGACCTCGGCGTCGAGCTGTTCGACCGGCATCCGCGCGGTCTTTCGATCACCCACAACGGCCATCAGTTCCTGCGGCATGCGACCAAGATCCTCTCCGATGTCTCCGACGCCCGGCGCAGTTTTTCCGACAGCCGCGAGGAAACCGGCGGCAAGCTCAATCTCGGCGTCACCTCGCTGGTTGCCGGTTACGTCCTCTCCGACCTGCTCGCTCGCTATCGCCGCGCCTGTCCCGGCGTCGATGTCAGTGCCATCGAGGACAACGGCTCATATCTCGAACACCTGCTGATCGGCGGCGAACTCGACGTTGCCGTCATGGTCATTTCCAACCTGCGCGACCGCATGGCGCTGCAGGCTGAGATTCTCGAAACCTCGCCCTATCGCCTCTGGCTGCCGATCGGCCATCCGCTTGTCAGCGCCGACATCATCTCGATCAGCGATATCGCCAAGGAGCCGCTGATCATGCTGACGGTGGATGAAATCGAGGAGAACACCGGCAAGCTGCTGTCGGCGCTCGGCGCCCGCCCGCATGTCGCCTTCCGCACCCGCTCGGTCGAAGCGGTGCGCAGCCTGGTGGCGACTGGCGCCGGCATCGCGCTCCTGCCCGATCTCGTCTACCGCCCCTGGTCGCTTGAAGGCGACCGCATCGAGAGCCGCGACGTCTCCGGCGCCCTGCCCGTCGTCCAGGTCGGCATGGTCTGGCGCAAGGGCTCCAGCCTGCCGCAATCGGCCCGCGATTTCGTCGGCATAGCCGAAGCGCTTCGCAGCGCCCGGCCGCGCTAAAAATCCCGGTGCGATCCAGAACCACGAGTAAAATCATGTAGCTACTCGGCATTTGCCGGGCACGTTGGAGCCTTGACACGGCCCTGATATCGGTAAAACCGATAGCGGCATTCTGATTAATGAATTTGCGAATGCGGAGAAATCAAGGCACGTTTCAATCTGGGAACGAAGCCGTAAAATGCGGCTCAAAATTGGGAGAATTCAGATGAAGCAGATCCTGAAATCCTGCACCGCGCTGACGTTGTCGCTCGGCCTCGTGGCGCCCGCCTTGGCGCAGGAGCCGCTGAAGGAACTGGGCAAGGGCGAAGGCGAACTGTCGATCGTCGCCTGGGCTGGCTACATCGAGCGCGGCGAGACCGACAAGAACTACGACTGGGTCACCGATTTCGAAAAGCAGACCGGCTGCAAGGTCAGCGTCAAGACGGCCGCGACCTCCGACGAAATGGTGGCGCTGATGAACGAAGGCGGCTTCGACCTCGTCACCGCCTCGGGCGACGCCTCGATGCGGCTCGTCGCCGGCAAGCGCGTCCAGCCGATCAACACCGATCTCATCCCCAGCTGGAAGACGATCGACGAGCGCATGCAGAACGCGCCCTGGCACACGGTCAACGGCGTTCACTACGGCACTCCCTATGTCTGGGGTCCGAACGTGCTGATGTACAACAAGGATGCCTTCAAGGGCGAAGCGCCGAAGAGCTGGAACGTCGTCTTCGAGGAAATGAACCTGCCCGACGGCAAGTCCAACAAGGGCCGTGTCCAGGCCTATGACGGCCCGATCCATGTCGCCGACGCCGCCAACTACCTGATCAAGCACAAGCCCGAGCTCGGCATCAAGGATCCCTACGAACTCAACGAAGACCAGTACAAGGCAGCGCTCGATCTGCTGCGCACCCAGCGCACGCTCGTCGGCCGCTACTGGCACGATGCGATGATCCAGATCGACGACTTCAAGAACGAAGGCGTCGTCGCCTCCGGCTCCTGGCCGTTCCAGGTCAACCTGATGGAAGCCGAAAAGCTGCCGATCGCCTCAACCATCCCGGAAGAAGGGGTCACCGGATGGGCTGACACCACCATGCTGCACGCCGAAAGCGCCCATCCGAACTGCGCCTATATGTGGATGGAGCATTCGCTGTCGCCAAAGGTCCAGGGCGACGTCTCTGCCTGGTTCGGCGCCAACCCGTCCGTCGGCGCAGCCTGCAAGGGCAATGACCTTCTGACCGACGCCGGCTGCAAGACCAACGGCTACGAGGACTTCGACAAGGTCAAGTTCTGGAAGACGCCGGTGACGAAATGCGCAAGCCAGGGCGAATGTGTGCCTTACCACCGCTGGGTCTCCGACTACATCGGCGTTATCGGCGGTCGCTGAGCCGCCACGACCATATCGCAAGCATCGCCCCTCACCCTGACCCTCTCCCCGCACGCGGGGAGAGGGAACGCCCCCGGCAAACCCGCCGGGTGAGCTTTGGGCGAGACGCCAACCGCACGTTCCCTTCTCCCCCCGAGCGGGGAGAAGGTTGCGGCAGCGGGATGAGGGGCTGGAATCCTGGAGCAATTTGATGTCCACCGCCGTTCTTTTCGACAATGTTTCCCGCCACTTCGGCGCCGTACGCGCGGTCGATGGTGTGGACCTCGAAGTCGCCGAGGGCGAGTTCTTCGCCATGCTCGGCCCCTCGGGCTCGGGCAAGACCACCTGCCTGAGGCTGATGGCCGGCTTTGAACAGCCGACAGGCGGTCATATCGAAATCTTCGGCGAAACCGCGGAGGGCGTGCCGCCCTATCGCCGCAGCGTCAACACCGTGTTCCAGGACTATGCGCTGTTCCCGCATCTCTCGATCCTCGACAACGTTGCCTACGGGCTGATGGTCAAGGGCGTCGGCCGCGAGGAGCGCCGCAAGGCGGCGGCAGATGCGCTCGCCATGGTCAAGCTGCCGGACTATGGCAGCCGCCGCCCCGGCCAGCTCTCGGGTGGCCAGCGTCAGCGCGTGGCGCTCGCCCGCGCGCTGGTGAACAAGCCCAAGGTGCTTTTGCTCGACGAGCCGCTCGGCGCGCTCGACCTGAAGCTGCGCGAGCAGATGCAGGAGGAACTGAAGACCCTGCAAAAATCGCTCGGCATCACCTTCGTCTTCGTCACCCACGATCAGGGCGAAGCGCTGTCGATGGCCGACCGCATCGCCGTCTTCAACGACGGCCGCATCCAGCAGCTCGGCAGCCCAGAAGAAGTCTACAAGCAGCCGAAGACACGCTTCGTCGCCGATTTCGTCGGCTCGTCAAACGTCTTGCCGGCAAAGCTGTGCCAGAGGCTGGGCGTCAGATCCTCCTATGCCAGCCTTCGCCCCGAGGCGATCGCGCTGTCGGCCCCGCGCGAAGGCGCGCTCAGCCTCAACGGCACCGTGTCGGCCCATAGTTTCCTCGGCGCGGTCAACCGCGTCGTCGTCGACGTCGAAGGCGCGCGCATCGCGGTTGCAAGCCCCGCCTCGCTCGCCGTCCCGCAAATCGGCAGCCCCGTCACTATCAGCTTTGCCGCCGACGAACTGCACCCGATGGAGGACGCATGACCGCCGTCGCTGAAAATCTCGCAGTCCCGGATCGCCGCGGCCCGACCGGCCGGCTCTCGGACTTCTTCTGGAAGCACCCGCATGTGCTGCTTGTCGTCATGCTGGCGCCGCCGCTCTTATGGCTCGGCGTCGTCTATGTCGGCTCGCTCTTTGCTCTCCTGCTGCAGAGCTTCTTCTCGATCGACGACTTCTCCGGCCTGATCAATTACGAGTTCACCTTCGCCACCTACCGCCAGCTGCTGAGCGAAACCAATCTCGACATCATCCTGCGCACCGTATCAATGGCGGCAATCGTGACGCTCGCCTCGGCGCTCATCGCCTTCCCGATCGCCTATTACGCGGCGCGCTACGCGCAGGGAAAATGGAAGGTGCTGTTCTATCTCGGCGTCATGCTGCCGCTCTGGTCGAGCTACCTGGTCAAGATCTATGCCTGGAAGCTGATCCTGGCCAAGGAAGGCATCGTCACCTGGTTCCTCGCGAAGCTGCATCTTCTGTGGGTGCTCGATGCCTGGCTCTCGCTTCCCGTCGTCGGGGGCAACTCGCTCTCGGTCAGCTACACCGGCACCTTCATCGTCTTCGTCTATGTCTGGATGCCGTTCATGATCCTGCCGATCCAGGCAGCGCTGGAGCGCGTGCCGACCAACCTGATCGAGGCCTCCTCCGATCTCGGCGGCACGCCGGCCCAGACCTTTCGCCACGTGCTCTTCCCGCTGGCGCTGCCGGGCATCGTCGCCGGCTCGATCTTCACCTTCTCGCTGACGCTCGGCGATTACATCATTCCGCAGATCATCGGCTCCTCCCGGCTGTTCATCGGTCAGGCGGTCTATGCCCAGCAGGGCACTGCCGGCAACATTCCGCTTGCCGCCGCCTTTACCGTGGTGCCGATCGTCATCATGGGCGCCTATCTCTGGATGGCCAAACGCATGGGGGCCTTCGATGCGCTCTGACCGCCTCAACCGCTCGCCCCTCGGACTGAAGATCGCAGCTGCCGCCGGCCTCGCCTTCATGCATGTGCCAATCCTGCTGATCTTCCTCTATGCCTTCACCACGGAGGAAAAGAGCTACCAGTTCCCGCCGCCGGGGCTGACGACACAATGGTTTGCGGTTGCCTGGAACCGGCCGGATGTCTGGGCGGCGCTGACGCTCTCGGTCAAGGTCGCCTCGATCGCGACCGCGGTCGCCCTGGTGCTCGGCACGCTCTGTGCCGCCGCCGTCAGCCAGACCCGCTTCTTCGGCCGCGAGACGATCTCGCTGCTGGTCATCCTGCCGATCGCGCTGCCCGGCATCATCACCGGCATCGCGCTGCGCTCGGCCTTTTCCATGGCGGAGATGCCATTCTCCTTCTGGACGATCGTGCTCGGTCACGCGACCTTCTGCATCGTCGTCGTCTACAACAATGCGGTGGCCCGTTTCCGCCGCATATCGGGCTCGCTGATCGAAGCCTCGATGGACCTGGGTGCCGACGGCTTCCAGACCTTCCGCCACATCATCCTGCCGAACATCGGCACCGCACTTCTTGCCGGCGGCATGCTCGCCTTCGCGCTGTCCTTCGACGAGGTGATCGTCACCACCTTCACCGCCGGCCAGCAGTCGACGCTGCCGATCTGGATGCTCGAAGAACTCATCCGCCCGCGCCAGCGACCGGTGACCAACGTGGTCGCCATGATCGTGGTGCTGGTCACTTTCCTGCCGATCCTCGGCGCCTACTACCTGACCCGCGACGGCGACCAGATCGCCGGTGCCGGCAAGTGAACTCGACTTTCAAGGGAGAACAGACATGGACACCCAGCTTTTGATCGGATCGCGCTTCGAAGCCGGAACCGAGGCCGAAGAGCATATCCTGAACCCGCGCACCGGCGGAAAGATCATCGACCTCGCCGAAGCCTCGCACATTCAGGTCGAGGCGGCGGTGAGCGCGGCAGAACGCGCCTTCGTCTCCTGGTCGATGACGACACCCGGCGAACGCTCCGGTTACCTGCTCAGGATCGCCGACGCGATCGAAAAGCACGCCGACGATTTCGCAGCCCTTGAAGCGCTCAACTGCGGCAAGCCGATCAATGCGGTGAAGAACGACGAACTGCCGGCGATCGTCGATTGCTGGCGCTTCTTTGCCGGCGCCATCCGCAATCTGCACGCGCCGACATCGGGCGAGTATCTGCCGGGGCATACCTCCATGGTTCGTCGCGATCCGGTTGGCATCGTCGGCTCGATCGCGCCCTGGAACTACCCGCTGATGATGATGGCGTGGAAACTGGCACCGGCGATTGCCGGCGGCAACACCGTCGTTTTCAAGCCGTCCGAACAGACGCCTTTGACGGCGCTGAAGCTCGCCCGTCTGCTCGCCGACATCCTGCCGGAAGGCGTGGTCAACGTTGTCACGGGCCGCGGCGAAACCGTCGGCAACGCGCTGATCAACCACCCGAAGATCGCGATGGTCTCGATCACCGGCGACATCGCCACCGGCAAGAAGGTGCTGACGGCCGCCGCCAAGACGGTGAAGCGCACGCATCTGGAGCTCGGCGGCAAGGCCCCTGTCATCGTCTATGACGACGCCGACCTCGAAGCCGTCGTCAACGGCATCCGCACCTTCGGCTATTACAATGCCGGCCAGGACTGCACCGCCGCCTGCCGCATCTATGCCGAAGCCGGCATCTACGAAAAGCTCGTCGCCGACCTGAGTTCGGCCGTCTCCACCATCCGTTACAATCTCGCCGACGACACCGAAAACGAGATCGGCCCGCTGATCTCGCGGCGCCAACGTGATCGCGTCGCAAGCTTCGTCGAACGTGCGGCCGACCAGAAGCATATCGAGATCACCACCGGCGGTGCTCCTGGCAGCGCCGACGGTTTCTTCTTCCAGCCGACGGTGATTGCCGGCGCGACGCAGGAAGACGAGATCGTCCGTCGCGAGGTGTTCGGCCCTGTCGTCTCGGTCACCCGCTTCACCGGCAAGGACGATGCCGTCGGCTGGGCCAACGACAGCGATTATGGCCTCGCCTCTTCGGTCTGGACGAAGGACATCTCCAAGGCGATGAAGGCCGCCTCGCGCCTGCAATATGGCTGCACCTGGATCAACACCCACTTCATGCTGACCAACGAGATGCCGCATGGCGGCGTCAAGCAGTCGGGCTATGGCAAGGACATGTCGGTCTATGCGCTCGAGGACTACACTGCTGTCCGTCACATCATGATCAACCACGGCTGACGCCGGCAGGACGTTGGCCGCGGTGCGGACAAAGCATGCAAACGAAGATAAACGGGAGGAAAATGCCATGTATCGCCGTCAACTGCTTGCTGCTGCAGGTGCATTGGGTCTGAGCACACTTCTTCTGGCGCCCGCCGGCCTCGCCGCCGACGCGGCGCCTGATGTCGTCGGTGCCTATGTCGCAGCGTGGAATGCCCATGACTCGAGCAAGGCCGCATCCTATTTCGCCGACGACGTCACCTATTACGACGCGTCCGTCGGCAAGCCTGTCACCGGCAAGGATGCCGCCAAGACCGGTGTCATCGACAATTTCCTGAATGCGGTTCCCGACGCCGTCTGGACCATGAAAGGCGACCCCATCGCCGCCGGCGACAAGGTCTCCTTCGAATGGGAATTCTCCGGCACCAACTCAGGCGCCTGGGCCGATGGCACGGCCGCGACCGGCAAGAGCTTCAAGTTCACCGGCGCCTCGGTCTTCACGGTCAAGGACGGCAAGATCGCCACTCAAAGCGACTATTACGACGCGCTCGGCTTCTACAAGCAGCTCGGCCTGATGTAGGCGGCCGTCGAGCCCGCGGCACCGGCCCTTCAGTAGCCGCAAGCCCGAGCTTGCGGCTGTCTCGCGCCTCGCCCGCGCATTAAAACATGCGGACAAAACTCATAAAATAACTTGCACAACGAATAAACATGAGTAACACGATCATCTTATGAATGTCTGACCCGTTCAGAAGGTGTCGCATGGTTGCAAGATGGCGTCTGTCCGCCCCCGCATTTGTGTTCGCGACGGCTCCGCGCGGCAGGCCTCGCAACGGCAGTGGGCCGGCCACGGGCCACACGCGGGTGCCCCAATGACTGCCGTATCCGAAGCGATCATGGAGACAGGCGCCCCCAAGGTTCTGTCTGCTGCCTTTTCCGGCCCGCACGCCTGGTGCAACGAAAAGATGGTGCTGTCGGACGATCTTTCCGACGGCATGGTCCTGCCCGAGTTCTTCGCCTCCGGCGCCTTCGACCGCGCCCTCGACACCTACGCTGAAAGGTCCGGCGGCACCGACCGCCGCGCGATCGCCTCCATGTGGTCGCTCTACTACTTCTCGGCGCTCACCATCCCCTATCTCGTTGCTCGCGTGCTCGACCATCAGGTGTTGCCGGTCGCCTTCAACCGCATGAAGGTGGCGCTGGCAGAAGATGGCCTGCCCCGCGCCTTTGGCGTCGCCGATGCCGGTAACTGGCAGGCGGGCGATGACGACGACGTGTTTGCCACCCTGGCGCCGCTGATGGGCGAGCACCTGCGCGAAGTGGTCGGCTACCTCAAGTCGAGTGGCGGCATCGCGCCGAAACTCGCCTGGAACAACGCGCTGGTTTACATCGACTATGCCCTGCGCGCCGCCGGCGTCGAGCCGCTTCATGCCCAGGCCGAAGCCCTCATCGGCAGCAGATCCCTGCCCGACGGCTCGCCCAACCCCTTCTTCGATTGCCTGCGTCACGAGGAAGAGGACGGTGCGCGGGTGTGCCGGCGCAAGATCTGCTGCCTGCGCTATCTGCTGCCGGGGGTCCGCAGCTGCGGCAGCCTCTGCGCCCTTCCCACCCAACGGAAACAGTAGTTTTGCTTCTCCTATCGCGATCCACGGTCCGGGCCTTGCTGGCCATCTTCGTCACCACCACGCTTTTCGCCACTGGCGCCCGGGCCGAAAACCGATGGCCGCTGACGGTGAAGGACGCGGCCGGGCGCGAGGTGACGTTAGCGGAAAGGCCAAAAGCCATCCTGCTTGGCAGCGGCTTCAACCTGGTCGCGCTTTCGCTCATTCATCCGGACCCCGTCAGCCTGCTGGCCGGCTGGTCCGGAGAGATGAAGGGCGACAACCCTGAGATCTACGAGAGCTTTCGCAAAAAATTTCCTGCAATCGCCGACGTGCCGCTGATCGACGACGGCGGCACCGGCGCCGCACTGTCTTTCGAAACGCTGCTGACGCTGAAGGCCGACCTCGCGATCCTCGCCAACTGGCAGGCCGACACCGAGCCGGGCCAGCGCGCCATCGACTATCTCACCAGCACCGGCGTGCCGGTCATCGTCGTCGACTTCAACAGCGATCCCCTGAAGAGCACGCCGGATATGATGCGGCTCCTTGGGCGTATCTTCGAACGCGACGAGCAGGCCGAAGCCTTCGCACGCTACTACGAAGACAAGCTGGCGCTGATCCGCTCCCGTGTCGCCGCCAAGCCCGAACCGCGCCCAACCGTGCTGATGGATGCGTTTCCCAAGCCTGACCGTTGCTGCTGGGCCTATGGCGTCGGTGGGCTCGGCGAATTCCTGACGATCGCCGGCGGCCGCAACATCGCCGAAGGCGCGCTGCCGCGCGTCGGCGGCACCGTCAATGCAGAAGCGGTGATGGCGGCAAACCCCGACGTCTACATCGCCACCTCTTCGCCCGGCGGCACCTATAGCGGCTTCTCCATCGGTCCCGGCGTTGCCAGGCAAGAGGCGCAGCAGACCTTGGCTGCGGCCGTCGCAACGCCGGCGCTATCGAGCGTTGCGGCGGTCGAGAACGGCCGCGTCCATGGCGTCTGGAACTTCTTCAACGCCATCCCGCTCAATATTGTCGCTGCCGAAGCCTTCGCCCACTGGCTGCGGCCCGACATCTTCGCCGATCTCGACCCGGAAAAGAGCCTCGCCGACATCAACGAACGCTTCGCAGCCGTTCCTTTCGAGGGCACCTATACCGTCAGCCTTGGGGCCGTTACGCCCCGGTAGAAGCGCCCAAAAGCCCGCAACATTTGCAATCGCCGCAAGGGGTTGACGAAATCGCTCGCCGTTCAATCCACCAAATGTCGCAAGCGTGACCTTCGACCAGAGCCACGCGATGTTGCCACCCGCTCCTCACACTATATAAGGGTCGACGAGGAGGAGCTTCATGCTTTGGTTGGTAGCGTTGGTTGGCGTGGCGATCGTGTATCTGGCGGCGCGTTTCAGCCGCTTTCGCCGGTGGGCCGAGCCCATCCTCTCGGTCGCAGTGGCGATCGCCCTGCTCTCTGCCTTCGTCGTCTGGATCAGCGACCGCGGCGAGCGCAAGGCTGCAGCACCTGAGCCGGTGGCGACGGCCCCGGCGGCTCCGGCCGCCCAGAACATCAGCCTCGACGGCATGACGTTCGAACAAAGCCAGCCGGAGCGCAGCTTCCGCCTGCGCGGCACCGTCAGCAACAATGGCGCAACACCGCTCGAATATTTCCGGCTTTCCGTGACGCTCGAAGACTGCCCGCAGGACGCATGCGCGAAGATCGGCGACGACTCAGCCCTGGTTCTCGCCCGCGTGCCCGTCGGCCAGGCAAGGCCTTTCGAGACTTTCCTCACTTTCCCGAGCCGAGAGGGCGAAAGCCTGACGACGCCGAAATGGACCTACCAGGTGCTGGAAGTCCGCGGCGCCGCCAGCCGATAAGCCACTGCACGCGTTGCGGCGTCCTTACGCTGCCGACGCCGGCCGCATGGCCGAAATGATTGCCGCCGTGGTCGTCACCTCCGCGAATTCCGCCCGCAGCGTTGCGACATGGGCACGGTGGATGTCCCGCGCCGGGATCATGTCGCCGTCGCCATCCGGCTGGTCGAAGCAGTCGCAGGCATCTTCCACCAGGACCACCCGGTAACCGAGATTGGCGCCGACCCGCACCGAGGTCGAAACACACATATCAGTCGAGATGCCGAAGAGGACGATCGTATCAACGCCGAGCCGGCGCAGGCGAAGATCGAGATCGGTGCCGATGAAGGCGGCGTTGACGCTCTTGTTGACGAGCGGTTCGTCGCCAACGGGCTCGAAGCCCGGGCGCGGCGCGTTGCCAGACGCACCCGGCCTCAAGGTCGAGCCCGGCGCGACGCTGTCGTGCCGCACATGGATGATCGGCCGGCCGGCCGCGCGCCAGGCGGCAAGCAAGGCGCGGCCGTTGTTGTCAACGTCCCCGTTCCAGCGTGGCGGCCAGGGAGCGGCATCAAATGCCTGCTGCATGTCGATCGGGATGAGGACGGCATTGTCGGGAAGTCTCGGAATGGTCATGGCTAACGCTCCTTGATTGCCTCGGGAAGCTAGCCGTCCTATCGTCCGGTTTCACTGGACATGATGGCGGAAGACCGGACGATTGTCCGGCAAAATGACCAAGGGGACGACACATTGACCGAACTTGATGAAAAGGACCGGCTGCTGGTGGCCGCCCTGCGGCAGGATTCGCGCCAGAGCCTGGTGGCGCTTGCCCGCCATGCCGGCTTGTCACGCAGCGCCGCCCATGAACGTCTGCGCCGGCTCGAAACCAAGGGCGTCATCGCCGGCTATACGATCCGCATCGGCATCGAGGACAAGGCGCCGGTCGTGCGCGCGCTGATCGCGATATCCTTCCAGCCCGGTAAGAACTGCGACCACATCGTACCGCATCTCGCCGGCATGCCGCCGGTCGTCAGCTGCTGGTCGCTCGCCGGAGAGACCGACCTGATGCTGCTGGTCGAATGCGCTTCGAACGGCGATCTTGACACCATCCGTCGGCGGATCTCGTTGATATCGGGCGTCGCCACCGTGCAGACCCATGTGGCGCTGCGCACCCATTTCGATAGGCGTGACTGATCGCGCTGCGCCGGTAGACGATGCCTGGCGTTGTTTCGGCCTCCATGCCGCAACTGAGACCACGGATACCTACCTCATTCCTGTGCTCGTCACAGGAATCTAGCGACGGCGCGTCCGCGCCGTCAGTGACATTCTTCGTCACATCAGGCGTTTTCAGAATTCTTTCACACCGCCGACGCGGCGCTGCTGGATCCCTGTGACAAGAACAGGGATGATGGTTGCGAAGGCCGGCTGATCTCGTCGAGATACCAGTTGATGTAGCGCAGCTCGTTCTGCTCCATCGGCGCGATCGGGCCCGGCACGAAATAATGCGAGCGCACGCCGCGCGAGGTGTGCTCGATGATCGCCTTGTCCTCATCGGTCGTGACCTTCCACAGCCAGGTGAGCTTTTCGAGGTCGTAGTCCTGCCCCTCCTCGGCCTTGCCGTCGACAAGCCAGATCAGCTCCATTTCGCAGGTGCCCGCCGTCTTCGGAATGAAGCGGTAGATCATGCCGTGATCGGGATAGCAGACGAGGAAGGTCGTGCCGCCGAGGTGGATGGAGGTGACGCCGCCGTCGAAATCGCTGAACCGGCCCATCAGGGTGCTAAGCGGCTGGCCGTCCTTGCTGCCGGTCTTGACGCCGTCATAGAGCGCATAGCGGAAGGCATGCACCGTCTCCTTGCCGCCGGCGGAACTCTGCCAGTGATCGCCGGAACCGACCTCGATGCCGAGAGCGCAGGTGCGCGCCTCCATCTTGGCGTTCAGCTCCTCGATCATGTGCAACGGCTGTTCGAGCGCGTGCGTCTCGGAATACTCAGGATGCGCCGGGCCGCAATGGTAGCACTCGACATAGTTCTCGACCGCGAGCTTCCAGTTGGCGTCGACAGGATAGGACTGCCGGTGCGCGACCTTGGCCTCGGCCCAGCCATATTGGCCGCAGGTGGCATGCAGCAGGTTCTCGACCTCGGTGAAATCGAGCGGCTGTTCGGCAAAGGAGATGAAGATCAGCCCCTCGACGACGCGCACATGAAGCTTCTTCAGCCCATGGTCCTCACGCTTGAAATCCTTCGGCATCAGCCGCGCCGCCTTCAGCGCACCGTCATTGCCGTAGGTCCAGGCGTGGTAGGGACAGACGAAGGCGCGGGCGTTGCCCTTTTCCTTGGTGCAGACCTCGGCGCCGCGATGGCGACAGACGTTCAGCATCGCATGGATCGCGCCCGTGGCCGTGCGGGTGACGATCACCTGCTCGGCGGCCATGCGAAAGACTTCGAAGTCATTGGGGTTGGGGATCACGCTTTCATGCGCGACGCAGTGCCAATGGCGGCGAAACACCCGGTCGAGATCACGCTCGTAGATATCCTCGTCGTGGTAGAAGGCCCGCACCAGCCCATGGCCCGGCCGATGCGCAGCGACCAGCTGATCGATGCGGTCGCCCGCGACAGTCGTATTGGAAAGGTCCGATGCGAACATGGCCCTGAACTCCTGAAAGAAGAACCGGAAGAACCGCGTCCCGGCGCGCGCATGCTAAATTTGCCTTGATGTACGAGGCTGCCCCTCACCCCCACCCTCTCCCCGCACGCGGGGGAGAGGGAGAGCGCTCCACCCGCACCTCAACCGCGCCCTTACTCAGGCACGGCGGTCGCCACACGTCTCCTTCTCCCCGTCAAACGGGGAGAAGGTGGCCGGCAGGCCGGATGAGGGGCAGCCTCAAACGCCGTCGTTACATCCTCACCCGCTCGGAACGCGGATCGTACATCGCCTTCAGCGACGCCTCCGCCTTCACCCGCGTGCCGGCGATCTCGATCTCGAAGCTGGAGCCGAGCACGTCGGCGTCGCTTTCGCCTTCCGACGGCACATAACCAAGGCCGATGGCACCGCCGAGATGGTGGCCGTAGTTGCCCGAGGTGATGGTGCCGACGATCTGGCCGTCGCGCACGATCGCTTCGTTGTGGAAGAGCAAAGGCTCGGGATCGGCCAGCCGGAATTGCACCAGCCGGCGCGAAAGCCCGCGATTGTGCTTGGCCAGCACCGCCTCGCGACCGATGAAATCGCCCTTGTCGGGTTTCACCGCAAAACCGAGCCCGGCTTCGAGCACATGGTCCTCGTCGGTGATATCGTGGCCGAAATGGCGGAAGGCCTTTTCGATACGGCAGCTGTCGAGCGTGTGGATGCCGCAGAGTTTCAGCCCGACATCCTGCCCCGCCTCCTCCAGCGCCTCGAACACATGCGCCGTCTGGTCGGTCGAGACGTAGAGCTCCCAGCCGAGTTCGCCGACATAGGTGACGCGGTGGGCGCGGGCGAGCCCCATGCCGATCTCGATTTCGCGCGCCGTGCCGAAGGGATGCGCCGCATTCGAGAAATCGTTCGGGCTCACCTTCTGCATCAGTTCGCGCGCCTTCGGCCCCATGACGCAGAGCACGCTTTCGCCGGCACCGACATCGGTGATGACGACGAACTCGTCGCGCACATGCTTGCGCAGCCAAGCAAGATCACGTTGAAGCGTGGCGCCCGGAACGACGAGCAGGAACGCGGTTTCAGAAAGGCGCGTGACCGTGAGGTCGCTTTCGATGCCACCACGGCCGTTGAGCATCTGGGTGTAGACGATACGGCCGGCCTCGACATTCATCTCGTTGGCGCAAAGCCGCTGCAGGAAGGAAAGCGCATCGCGCCCCTCCACCCGGATCTTGCCGAAGGAGGTCATGTCGAACAGGCCGACGCCGTTGCGAACCGCCAGATGTTCGGACTTCTGGTTCTCGAACCAGTTCTGCCGTTTCCAGGAGTAGCGGTATTCGCGCTCCTGGCCGTCATTCGCAAACCAGTTGGCTCGCTCCCAGCCGGCCACTTCGCCGAAGACCGCGCCACGCGCCTTCAGATGCTCGTGCAGCGGCGAGCGGCGCACGCCACGCGCCGTCGCCATCTGGCGATAGGGGAAATGGTCGGCATAGAGCAGCCCCAGCGTCTCAGAGACCCGATCCTTGAGGTAAGCGCGGTTCTTCTGGAAGGGCTGTGCCCGGCGGATATCGACCTCCCAGAGATCGAAGGGCGGCTCGCCGTCGTTCATCCATTGGGCGAGCGCCATGCCGGCGCCGCCTGACGATACGATGCCGATCGAGTTGTAGCCGGCCGCGACCCAATAGCCTTTCACTTCCGGCGCCTCGCCGAGATAGTAGCGGTCGTCCGGCGTAAAGCTTTCCGGCCCATTGAAGAAGGTATGGATGCCCGCCGTCTCCAGCATCGGCATGCGGTTGACGGCCATTTCGAGGATCGGCGAGAAATGGTCGAAATCGTCTGGCAACTGGTCGAAGCAAAAATCCTCACGGATACCGTCCATGCCCCAGGGTTTGGCCTTCAGCTCGAAGGCGCCGACCAGCATCTTGCCGGCATCCTCCTTGTAGTAAGTGCATTCATCCGGCACGCGCAGCACCGGCAGGCGCTTGAGGCCGGGGATCGCCTCGGTGACGATGTAGAAGTGCTCGCAGGCATGCAGCGGCACGGTGACGCCGGATTGTCGCGCGAACTCCCTGCCCCACATGCCGGCGCAGTTGACGACGTTGTCGGTTTCGATCGTATAGCTTTCGCCGTTCTGCTCGCAGGTCACGCCCGTTACCCGGCCGTCCTTCTTCAGAACCGCGGTCACCTTGACGCCCTCGATGATCGTCGCGCCGTTCTGCCGCGCACCCTTGGCGAGCGCCATGGCGATGTTGGCCGGGTCGCACTGGCCGTCGAGCGGCAGATGCACCGCCGCCTTCACATCCGAGGTGTTGAGATGCGGATACATCGCCTTGACTTCGTCAGGCGTGATTTCACGCACATCGACGTTGAAGGCGCGCGCCAGCGAAGCCTGGCGGTAGATCTCCTCCTTGCGTTCTTCCGTCAGCGCCACGGTGATCGAACCGTTCTGGCGCATGCCGGTGGAGATGCCGGTTTCGGCCTCCAGCTTGACGTAGAGGTCGGCGGAATATTTTGCCAGCCGCGTCATGTTCTGCGAGGCGCGTAGCTGGCCGATCAGGCCGGCCGCATGCCAGGTCGTGCCCGACGTCAGCTGCTTGCGTTCGAGCAGCACCACGTCGGTCCAGCCGAGCTTGGCGAGGTGATAGGCGACCGAACAGCCGGAGACGCCGCCACCGATGATGACTGCCCGGGCTTTCGAGGGAATCGGCTTGGTCATGCGCGCAGTCTTTCATTGGAGGGATCCCAGAGCGGCTGGTCGGCCTCGACGGTCGCCTTGAAGCGGTCGCCGAAGATCTCGACCTCGATCTCGTTGCCGGGCACGGCGAGATCGGCGCGCAGCATGCCGAGCGCAATCGACTTGCCGACGCGGTAGCCCCAGTTGCCCGAGGTCGTTTCGCCCACCACCTGGCCGTCCGACCAGAGCGTCGACATATACGGCGCGTCGCAGCCGTCGGCGGCGACTGTCAAAGTGACGAAACGTTTGCTGACACCCTGCTGCTTTTCGCGCTCCAGCGCCGCCTTGCCTTTGAAGCCGGGCTTTGCCCAGTCGACGAAGCGCTCCAGCCCGCCCTGCAGGATGGTGTAATCGGTGGAAAGGTCGCCCTTCCAGGCGCGGTAGCCCTTCTCGATGCGCAGGCTGTCGAGCGCCTCCATGCCGAAGGGTTTCAGGCCATGTTTCTCTCCGGCAGCCCAGACGGCATCGAAGATCGCGGCGGTATCGTCCACCTTGGTGTGGATCTCCCAGCCGAGTTCACCGGCAAAGGATACCCGCACCAACTGGCAGTAGCGCCCGGCAATCTGCGCTGTCTGGTGCGTGAGCCAGCCCTTGGCGAGATCCGCATCGCTGACATCGGCAAGGATGTCGCGCGATTTCGGCCCGGTGAGGATCTGGCAGCTAAACTGCGTGGTGACATCGTCAAGCGTGAACGCGGCATCGGCGGGCCGATGTTTCTGCAGCCATTCGAGATCGTGCCACTGCGCCGTTGCCGCCGTGATCAGGAAGAAGAAATCCTCGTCCAGCATCATCACCGACATTTCGGTGACGATGCGGCCCTTGTCGTCGGAGAAATAGGCAAGGCCGATGCGGCCCGGCTTCGGCACCCGGCCGGTGATCAGGCCCGAGAGCCATTCGGTCGCGCCCTTGCCCTTGATCCGGAAGCGCGAGAACCCCGGCAGGTCGAGGATGCCGGCGGCATCGCGCACGGCGAGACACTCTTCCTCGATGCGCTTGGCCCACGGCCCCGCCCGCCCCCAGGTCTGCGTTGCCTCTTCGGAGGTGTCGTCACCTGATTTGGCGTACCACATCGCCCGTTCCCAGCCGTTATAGGGCTTGAATTGCGCGCCGAGTGCCTGGATCCGGTCGTGGATCGGCGACAGCTTCTTGCCGCGACCCGCCGCCCAATAGTGCTTCGGAAAATGCATCGCGTACTCGTGGCCGTAGATCTCCATGCCCTTGGCGATGCAATAGTCCTGGTCGGTATAGTCGGTGTACCGGCGTGGATCGCAGGACCACATGTCCCATTCCGTCTGGCCCTCGGTGATCCACTCAGCCAGCACCTTGCCGGCGCCGCCGGCCTGGCAGATGCCGAAGGTGAAGACGCAGGCCTCAAACGCGTTCGGCACGCCGGGCATCGGCCCGATCAGCGGATTGCCGTCGGGCGCATAGGGGATCGGGCCGTTGATGATCCGCGACAGCCCCGCGGTCCCAAGGATCGGCACGCGCTCGACAGCGTCGTTCAGATACCATTCCAGCCGATCGAGATCGTCAGGGAAGAGCTGGAACGAAAAGTCCTCGGGCATCGGATCGTCTGATGTCGTCCAGTGTGCTCGGCAGTTACGCTCATAGGGCCCGAGGTTCATGCCGTTCTTCTCCTGGCGGAGATAATAGGAGCTGTCGACATCGCGCAAGAGCGGCAGCTTGTGTCCGACCTCCTTCGACCAGGCGGCCAGTTCCGGGATCTCGTCGAACAGCACGTACTGATGGCTCATCACCATCATCGGCACGTCGCGGCCGAACATCTTGCCGACCTCGCGGGCATAGTAGCCGGCGGCGTTGACGACGTATTCGCAGCGGATTTCGCCCTGCGGCGTCGAGATCACCCATTCGTCGTTTTCGCGGCGCGCCGCCGTAACGGGACAGAAGCGGATGATCTTTGCGCCCATGTCGCGCGCGCCCTTGGCCAGCGCCTGCGTCAGCTGCGCCGGGTCGATGTCGCCGTCATAGGGGTCGTAGAGCGCACCGGTCAGCTCGTGCGTTTCGAGGAACGGATAACGGCTGCGCATCTCGTCGGGCGTCAGGATGTCGAGGTCCATGCCCTGGTAGCGACCCATGCCGACGACACGCTTGAACTCCTGCAGCCGCTCCTTCGAGTGGCCGAGCCTTATCGAGCCGGTGACGTGGTAGTTCATCGGATAATCGACGAGCGCACCGAGATCGCGGTAGAGCGAGGCGGAATAGCGCTGCATGTTCATGATCGACCAGGACGACGAGAAGGTCGGCACGTTGCCGGCCGCATGCCAGGTCGATCCGGCCGTCAGCTCGTTCTTTTCCAGAAGCACGCAGTCGGTCCAGCCGGCCTTGGCAAGATGGTAGAGCGAGGAAGCGCCGATCGCTCCCCCACCGATGATCACGACACGCGCGTGAGACGGCAAATTCGACATGCACTGTTCCCTCGTTTTGCCGGAATTCTTGCCGTCGAAACGAGGCGCCATCAAGCGATGGAAACAGGCTTTATTGATCGAAGAATTCGATTAGATTGAGTGGAACTTCGAAACCGGATGGGATGCCGATGCAAGTGGATCTGATCGAGACGTTTCTGGACCTGATGGAAACCCGTTCCTTCAACCGCACGGCCGAGCGGCTGAACATCACCCAGTCCACCGTTTCCCACCGCGTCAAGGCGCTGGAGGCACAGTTCAATCGCAAGCTCTTTACCCGCAACAAGGGTGGAACCGTGCCGACAGCCGCCGGACTCAGGTTTCTAGACTACGCAATAGCCTTGCAAAACCAGTGGCATGAGGCAACGCGCGCGGTCACCAATGCCGGCGCGCTGGAGCGCTCCATGCGGCTCGGCATCCAGCACGATCTGGCCGAAGCCTTTGCCGGCGAATGGCTATTCACGATCAGGCGTGAGCTGCCGACAACCGAAATCTACATGGAAGCGGATTATTCCAACCAGATGAACCGGGATCTCGGCGCCGGCAACCTCGACCTCGCCATGCTCTATACCCCGCACTATCTGCCCGATCTTCATTACGAAAGGATCGGCGATCTGCATTACATGATGGTGAGCACGGAAGCGGCTGCGCTATCGGATATCAGGGTCGAGACCTATATCCAGGCGATCTATTCGCCGGCCTTCGATCGCGCTCACCGGCTGGCTCTGCCGCATCTCTCCGCAGCGCCTGTTGCGACCGGCCAGAACATGGCGATCACCATGCTCCTGCATTCGCTCGGCGGAGCCGCCTATGTCACCACCGCAACGGCCAGACGGCTGACGCAATCCGGCCACGTCGCCCTTGTTGCCGATGCGCCGGTGATCCCGCAGACGGTCTACGCCGCCACCAGTCTGCGCACCCGTCATGCCCATCAGCACCGCAAGATCATCGGTGCGATGGAGGTGCTGCTTTCCGCAGGAAATGAGGAGGAAGCCTAATGTACGTTACGCCATTCGGCGCTGGATCAGCCGCTGTAAAAACATCAGGATCGAGACGATCGCAAGATAGTAGACGAGTGCTGCCGAATACCATTCGACGAAGCGGAAACTCGACGCGATCGCGTCGTTGACGACGGCCATGATCTCCCGCATCGAAATCACATAGGCAAGCGAGGTCAGCTTGATCAGGTTGATGAACTCGTTGACGAGCACCGGCATGACGATGCGCAAGGCCTGCGGCAGGACGACGAGGCCGAAGGTCTGCAGGCGGTTGAGCCCGAGCGCGCGTGCCGCATCTGTCTGCCCCTGGCCGATCGCCGCGAGCGCCCCGCGCATCGCTTCGGCCATATAGGCGGTCGTCACCAGCGTGAAGGCGATGAAGGCGGCGGCAAAGGGCGTGTACCAGGGCGCGCGCGTCAGGCCGGGAAAGAGCTGCGGCGCACCGTTCCAGACGATCAGCAGCACCAGGATGAGCGGCGACGAGCGAAACAGCCAGACATAGAGCTGGGCCGCCGTGCGCCGCACCGCCGCCATCGAGTTCAGGGCGACGGCGAGCGGCAGGCAGAGCAGAAACGAGGCGACCTGAACCAGGATGGACAGCAGGATCGCGATGGCCGCCCCCTGCAACATGACCGGCATGGTCAGGGCATCCAGAAACAGTTTCGTGTCGAAGTTCATGCCCTGTCCACCTTTTCAAGCCTCAACGATCGTAATCGACGTCGAACAGCGCCGGGTCCAGCCCGTATTTCTTGGCGATGCCGGCAAAAAAACCCTGCTCCTTCAGGGCCTTCAGCCCAGCCTTGACCGCGGCCGCATCGCTGCCTTCCTGGCGGCTGTAGATGCCGTAGGTGAAATCCGATGCCCACGTGTAGGGAAGCTGCAGCGTCCCGTCGGAACGCGAGGCGCGGTAGGCGCCTTCGGCCTCTTCGGTCATCGTCGCATCGACGCGGCCGACGAGGACCTGCTGGTAGGCCGCCTGCTGGGTCGGATATTCCTGGACCTCGACCGGCGGCTGACCCTTGGCGATCAGTTCCTTGTTCAGGGGCTCGATCCGCTCCTGCTTGTAGTAGGCGCCGGCTTCGAGCGCGATCACCTTGCCGCTCAGATCCTCCGGCGCCTTGATTGTGTCGCTACCGGCCTTGGTCACCATCGCGGTGGCCGATTTCATGTAGGACACGCCGTCATAAGTCTCGCGGCGCTTGGCGTTGATGTAGATGCCGCTGACGATCAAGTCGCAGCGCCCGGCCCCGAGCGTCGGCAACAGCCCGGCAAACTCCGTGACGGTATAGTTGACCTTGGCATTCCAGAGACCGGCGAGCGCTTCGACGATCTCGATATCGATGCCGGTCGGGGTTAGATCGGCCGGACTTTCCTTGAAGGTCAGCGGCGGAAAGGCCGCGGTGGTGCACACACCGATATCGCCATCGGCGGCAAAAGCCGGCGGCTCCGCCTGGGCAAGCCCCGCCGACAGCAGGATGGTTCCGAGAAGGGTTGCATGCGATGCCAGTCTGATCATCTCTATTCCCCTCATTGTGTTGGTGAAACGCGCCCGACGATGTCGCCATAGGTCTGGCTGTCGAAGGCGGGAAGGATAAGCGGGTCGACGAACCCGTCGCGTCGTGCCGTCAGCACGTATTGCATCATCGACGCATTATCAGGCATCTCGAAAACCTGGACGAAATCATAGGTTCCGAGCGTGGCGTAGAAGGCGACCGAGCGGCCGCCGAGCGAAGAAACGCGGTCTTCGCTCACCTTGCGCCGCGCGCCGCTGTCGGCGAGTTCGGCCAATCCCTTGGCCGTCAGTTTCATTAGCGAGATATATCGTTGCATGGGGCATCATTCCGTTGAAACGGTTGGCATCAGAACCGGTGATGTGGTGTTGGCGTCAGTGTTAGCGGCTAGCTTTTGCCAGGCCGGCGATGACCGCGTCGCTGGTCGAGACCGTGCCGAAGATGCCGTTCTCGATCGAGATCATGTTGATCGCCGCCTCATGCGCCCATTGCTCGCCGCTGGCGCAGCAATCCGAGATCGTCAGGCACTGGAAATTGCGGTCGCAGGCCTCGCGCAACGTCGTATGCACGCAGACGTCGGTGGTGCAGCCGGTAAACAGCATATGGGTGATGCCCTGCGCTCTGAGCACATGCTCGAGATCCGTATAGGTGAACGAGCTGTTGCAGGTCTTGTCGATGATGACGTCGCTGTCTGCGACATCGAGCTCGGGTAGCAGCTGAAAGCCGGGGCTCGAGCGCAGCAGGACCTCGGTGTTTTCCAGCCCCGAGCGCTTGCGGCGCCATTTTTCGTAAGGCGTCATGTCGGCGAGGTCGGCACGATAGCCCTGGCGCGTATGGATGATCAGGCATCCGGCTTGCCGCGCCGCGGCGATGACACGGTTGACGGCCGGCAGAATTGCCCTAAGCGGCGCCGGATCATAGCCCATCGAAGCGAAGTAGCCGTCGGGCGAGCAGAAGTCGATCTGCAGGTCGATCACCATCAGCGCGGTCTGCGACGGAACCAGCTTTCCGTCATAAGGAAAATCAAATGGTTGGGCCTCGATCATGCATGTCTCCCTCTCTCCGATCCAATTCATAGGAGCAAAAATCGATTGGGAATAGCGATTTTTTGTGCTTGATATTGTCTAGTTTTGCTAAACAATTGCCATTGCTTTGCACGCGACAGTCGATTGTCAATCAAGGCGGAAGTTCGAATGAAAGCTTTGCATTTCCTGCCTTATCTCAGGGCCTTCGAAGCCGTCGCCCGGATCGGCTCCGTGCGCCAGGCGGCCGACGAACTGGGCCTCAGCCCCGGCGCGGTATCGCTGCAGCTGCGCCGGCTTTCAGAGACGACGGGGCTGACACTTCTGGAGAAATCGGGACGCAATATCCGCCTGACGGCGGCCGGACGTGATTTCGCCCAGACCGTCTCCCATGCCATGGGCAATCTTGCCGTCGCGGTCGAGAATGGTGCCGAGCGGCAGCTCGAAAACCACCAGAAGAAGCTGACGGTCGCCCTGCCGCCGGCGCTGGCGATCGCCTGGATGGCCAGCCTCCTGGTGCAGTTCGCCGATGCGCGCGGCGTCAGCGATCTCGCCATGCGCAGCTGCATTCGCGCAAGCGACGTCCTCTGGGACGATGTCGACCTGGCGATCGTCTACGACAATCCGCCCTTCGACGGCCTGTGGTGGCAGGTGGTCAGCGACGTGAAGCTCAGGACCATATGTTCGCCGTTATTGTTCCCGCGGCTGGAAGGCTCGCACCGCGACAGGAAGCTGCGCGACGTCACATTGCTGCATGAGGATGACGGGCGGGAATGGACGCGCTGGTCGGCCGCCTCGCGCATCTCGCTCGAAGGCAGCCGCAGCGTTCGGGTGCCCTCGGTCGCCGTCGCCGTCGCATCCGCCCTGCAGGGACAGGGCATTGCGCTCGTCTCGGACGTTCTCACCCGCTCCTACCTGCAGGAAGGCCGGCTGATCCAGCCGTTCCCGACGGCGATACCGGCATCAGCAGGCTACTATCTTCTCTGTCCGACGGAGAAGGCCGAGGAACCGCTGATCCAGGCGCTTGCCCACCAGATCGCCGCCCACCTGCGTGGCGACTGACTGGCGCCGTACCCTTCAATAGCGCCCTTTGAGCAGCGCCTTCAGCCGCACCGCATCATCCGCGGTTACGCCCGGCGGATCGACAACCTGCATCCACGCATCGATATAGTGTTCCGGCGCATAGACGTGGCCGTAGCCGATCGGCGTCGTCGTGCCCATCGCCATGTCGGCCAGAAGCTGGAACATCGTCACGACAGGAAACCATCGAAGATCGGGCGAGACGTCATGCCCGCGCGGCGCTTTCATCCAGTCCGGCTCGCGGTAGAAGGAATACGGATCGAAGAAGGTGATCGGGTCGCTGGCATATTGCAGGTAGACGATGCGGACATTGCCCCATTCAGGGCCCGGAATATCAAGCGTATTCGCCTGGTTGGTGAAGCGGATCACCGATCCGTCGCGATAGAGCGGGCGCCATTGCGGAGACCCTGGATTGCGATTGCGGGTGATCGATAGCCAGGTCTTCGTCGGAAACGGCGAGCCGACCCAGAGCGCGCCCTGGAACGGATCGCTGATGATGTCGAACGGGTCGACCGAACCCTGCGAATTCATCGAGCCGAGGCTGAGGCCGTAGAGATAGAGCCGCGGCCGCTTGTCCTTGGGCAGCGTCGTCCAGTAGCCGTAAACCGCGTCGAACAGGGCGTTGGCTGTCTCGGCGCCATATTCCGGCTCGACCAGCAGAGAGAGCCAGCTCGTCAGGTAGGAGTATTGCACCGCGACACTGGCGACGTCGCCTTTCAACAGATATTCGAGCGAATCGAGCCCCGGCGGATCGATCCAGCCCGTTCCGGTCGGCACAACGATCATAAGGTTGGAGCGCTCGAACCCGCCGACGCGCTTCAGTTCTTCGAGCGCGAGCTTCGCTCGCTCCTTTGCCGTCTCGGCCGAATTGAGCCCGGCATAGACCCGCAGCGGCTCCTTCGCCCCGCCATTGAAGAAGGCGCCGATGTCCTTGGCGCTCGGCCCTGACGCGATGAACTGGCGTCCCTGCCGCCCGAGTTCATCCCAGGTCATCAGCGACGCGCCACTGCCCGTCTTCATCGGGTCAGTCGGCGGCGCCACATCAGGATCGATCAGCGCGTCGAGCCGTTGGAACGAGCTGTCGGCCGCATGCAGAGCGTAGCGGAAGATCACCCCGTCGGTGGCCGACCAGAACAGTGCAATTGCCGCCGCTACTGCGGCGAGCTTTGCTAGTGGCCGCGTCAACACATACTCGAAGCGCCTGGCGAGAACGCGGAACGTCAACCGAAACAGCCGTGCCAGCAGGACGATGAAGATGAAGACGAGCACGGCAATCAGGCCAAGCTTCAGCGGCTCCGCGCTCTCGACCGGGTCGAGGCCCATGAGGTTCCGCACGGTATTCTGCCACGCCGCCGCCCGCCAGAGGAAGGCGAGTGCAACGGCGGTGCAGCCGAGGGCAGCCACCAGCTTGAGGATCAGCCCGGTCCGTGGCCGCACATCGGGCAGCTCGAGAAACGACCACAGCCAACGAAGGAACACGCCGATGGCATAGCCGGCAGACAGCGAAAGACCTGAGATGACCGCTTGGATGACATAGGGGCGCGGGATCAGGCTTGGCGTCAGCGATGCAGCGAAAAACAGCACCCCGACGATGAGGCCCGTCGTCGAAAACGACGCCCTATGCCCGGACACGAACTGTGGAATGGGCCACTTTGCCACGCGCAGACCTGTCTCTTGAAGGTGATCCACCGGCAGGCTCCTTGTTCACGGTCGTTCATCGAGCGCGCCATTCCGATCGACGCGTTACCCGATTGATAACCGCCAGTCACCGCGCCGACAACCTCGTATCGGCCCTGCAACCGCTACGGGCGCGACAACCCTTGCCAAAGCGGCGAATGCGGCATCCCCTTACACGCGGTGGGTGCGGATCAGCTCTTCTGGAAGGCCAGGTGAACGCCGAGCCCGACGAGCACACCACCGCCGACGCGTTGCATGGCGCGCTGCGCCATGCTCGAACGCTTGAGCCGGGTGATCAGCACGCCCGCGAGGATGACGCAGGCAATATCAGCCGACGAAAACATCAGGTTGACGATCGTGCCGAGGATGACGAACTGCAGCCAGACCGGAAACGCCGCGGATGCATCGATGAACTGCGGCAGGAAGGCGACGAAGAAGATCGCCGTCTTCGGGTTCAGCACTTCGACGGTGATGCTCTCGAAGAAGGCGCGCCGGCCGGATTTCGCCTGGATGCCGGGCAAGGCGCGCTCCCCTTGCGTCTTGGCGCGAAACAGCGAGATGCCGAGCCAGACGAGATAGGCCGCACCGGCAAACTTGACGACCATGTAAAGCACCGGCACCGCATGAAACAGCACCGACAGGCCGGCAGCCGCCGCGAAAACATGCACATAACCGCCGAGGTGAATGCCAAGCGTCGCCATCAATCCGGACCAGCGGCCGCGCGCCATCGTCTGCGCCGCCGCATAGAGCATCGCAGGACCGGGGATATAGGCGAAGATCGCCGTGGTGGCGAGGAAAGCCAACAGCAGTTCCATTGAAGGCATCGATGTGCTCCCGATAGGCTGGACGGTGCGGATAAGCTGGCAATAGACAATGCCTGCGCTTGCTTGGCAAGGCGAATGGGCCAATGCGCGCACGCAGACATTGCGGGCCGGCCCGACCTTGCCACGCCCACCTGCCTGCCGTTTTGGAATCTACAAGCCGGAATGCGGCGCGCATCTCCCAGCCGAGGGCGACCGACGCGCAGGCCGCAACGTCGCCTCCCATAGTTGTCCAGTCCGGTGTTGCGAGCCCAAGACGTGTGCAGCGTCGGGCGTTTCATCGTCCTCCACACCACCCGCGTAGCGGCGTTCCGCTTCACGCGCGGGTCACCTCGACAGGTGTCTTCATGATGATTTCACGATGCGGGAACGGGATGGAAATGCCGGCCGCCTTGAACGCATCCCATAGCGCCATCAGCACTTGACCGCGAATATTCGTCAGCCCGTTGCTCGGATCGGAAATCCAGAACCTCAATTTGAAATCGAGCGATGATGCACCGAAACCGGTCATCCAGCAGACCGGCCGGGCATAGGTGCTGGCGACCCGCGGAATCGATGCGGCGGTCTCGATGGCGATGCGCGCGACCTCGTGCGGATCGCTGTCATAGGATGTTCCGAAGTCGATCTCGATGCGAACATAGTCGCTGGAAAACGACCAGTTCACGACTTGCTGCGAAATGAAGTCTTCGTTTGGAATGAGGTATTCCTTGCCGTCTCTCGTGATCACCGAGACGAACCGGGATCGCAGGTCGCGGACCGAGCCGAAGGTATCGCCGAGTGTGATCGTGTCGCCCGGTTTGATGGATTTATCGAGCAGGATAATGATCCCCGAGATGAAGTTGGAGACCACCTTCTGCAGGCCAAAGCCGATGCCGACACCGACGGCACCGGAAAAGATCGTCAATGCGGTCAAGTCGATACCGGTGGCGTTCAGGGCGATTAAGCCGGCGAAGCAGATCAATGCGATCTTGACCAATTTGCTGATGAGGACCTTGAAGGAGGGGGTGAGATCCGCAGACCTCTGTATCCAATGCGCCGAGACGTTACCGAACAGGACGGCGAGCCAGATCAGCGCAAAGGAAAGGACGATAGCCTTCAAGACAAGCAACAGCGAAAGGCGAACCGCGCCGAGATTGAACGCCACGCCATCGAGCGTCGTCAGGATCACGCGATCGAGGCCAATCGCGTAGAGCGCAAAGTAGATCCAGCCAGTGACGGCAACAACACGCGCCAGCGTCTGATTTCTGATGATGCGCGTGAGGACCGAGATAACAAACCACGCCGCCGTAAGCGTAAGCGCGGTGCCGACCAGCCATCGGTATGACGGCCATCCAAAGCGCAACAGCATCGCATCGGCGATCCACAGCCATATAATCAGAAATAGCCACCGTAGCCGCCGCATGAAAGCGATGATGACGCGCAGCAAGTCCGGATTGCCCTTGATGGTGCGTGCGCGAGCTTCGACTGCCGGCTCTATCCGCTTTGCCAGGAGGCCACAAACCAGGTAGCCGGCGACAATCAGGGCGAGTTGATAGAACGTCCACTCGTTGAGAAGGACCGTCCGCATCCAGGAACCAACGGCGTCGAACGCTTCTACGAAATCCATCGCCTTTCTCCGCGAGCGCCATGCGTCCATCTGAGCGCACGAGAGCGGGGTGAGGAAAAGTGGGCGCGGTTTCCGCCCGCATCCCGCCCTAGCCAGAATCGATCACGTTCATGATCGTGGGTCGATCGACCGAAAATCATCGTGATCCAGGGACGCTCTCTTTTGAATCTAGCGCACCCTTTGCACTTTCAAAGCCGCCGCCCGAAAACCTGGTGCGGTCGCGTCGGGAAAATGCGACCCGCATACAGCGCAGTCCTCTCAGATCCGCCGCTCCTTGATCGTGTTCATGACGAAGCTTGTCTCGATCGAGGCCACGCATTTGAGCCGCGCGATCTTCTCCTTGATGAAGCGCTCGTATTGTTCGAGCCCGGCGCTCATCACCTTCAGCACATAATCGCGCGAGCCGGTGACGAGGTGGCATTCGAGCACTTCGTCCCAGCCGCGGATCGCCTGCTCGAACATGACGATCTCGTCCTCGTGCTGACGACTGAGCCTGACGGTCGCGATCGCCGTCATCGTCCAGCCCTCGACCGCCGGGTCGATCAAGGCGGTATAGCCGCGGATCACGCCGGTCTCCTCCAGCCGCCGCAGCCGGCGCAAACAAGGCGACGCCGATAGCCCGACGCGCTCGGCGAGCTCGTTGTTGGTGATGCGCGCGTCGGCCAGCAATTCCTTCAGAATTCGGCGGTCGGTTTCATCGGCAATTTTCTGCGTCATATTCCTTCAGTCCTGGCAATAGTTTGCGCAACTCAAGGGTATGTGATCGCAAATAGCAAGGATCGGTCCAGGCGTCTGATATAATTTGCCTGTCAGTCGCCCCGTTTCGCTTCAGGAGAAAGCCATGACCGCGCCGCACCCCTACAAGACTCATATCGGAAACCACAAGCTGCATCCCGAAACACTGATGCTGAACTATGGCTACGATCCTGAACTGTCGGAGGGGGCCGTCAAGCCGCCGGTGTTCCTGACGTCCACCTTCGTCTTCCGTTCGGCCGAGGAAGGCCGCGACTTCTTCGATTTCGTCTCCGGCCGCCGCGAGCCGCCGGCGGGTGTCGGCGCTGGTCTTGTCTATTCGCGCTTCAACCACCCGAACAGCGAAATCGTCGAAGATCGCCTTGCCGTCTATGAGCGCACGGAAAGCTGCGCGCTGTTTTCCTCCGGCATGTCGGCGATTGCCACGACACTGCTCGCCTTCGTCAAGCCCGGCGACGCGGTGCTGCACAGCCAGCCGCTCTATGGCGGTTCGGAAACGCTGCTGGCGAAAACCTTCCTCAATCTCGGCGTTTCGGCCGTCGGCTTTGCCGATGGCGTCAACGAGGCGGCGGTGACCGCGGCCGCCGAAGAGGCGATGGCCAAGGGCCGCGTCTCGGTCATTCTCATCGAAACGCCTGCCAATCCGACCAACAGCCTGGTGGACGTCGCCATGATCCGCCGCGTCGCCGACGCGATCGGCGCCAAGCAGGGTCACACGCCGGTGATCGCCTGCGACAACACCCTGCTCGGACCGGTCTTCCAGCGGCCGATCGAACACGGCGCCGATATCTCGCTCTATTCGCTGACCAAATATGTCGGCGGCCACTCCGACCTCATCGCCGGCGCAGCCCTCGGCTCGAAGGCGGTGATGAAGCAGGTGAAGGCGTTGCGCGGCGCCATCGGCACGCAGCTCGATCCGCATTCCTGCTGGATGCTCGGCCGCTCGCTCGAAACCCTGTCGGTGCGCATGCACAAGGCCAACGATAACGCCCGCGTCGTCGCCGAGTTCCTGCGCGACCATCCGAAGGTCGAGCGTATCCACTACCTGCCCTTCCACGACGAAGCCTCACCGCTCGGCAAGGCCTATGCGGCGCAATGCACTGGCGCCGGCTCGACCTTCTCCTTCGATATATCAGGCGGCCAGGAAGCGGCCTTCCGCTTCCTCAACGCACTGCAGATCTTCAAGCTTGCCGTCAGCCTCGGCGGCACGGAATCGCTGGCGAGCCACCCGGCGGCGATGACCCATTCCGGCGTGCCGATCGACGTGCGCCGCCGGATCGGCGTTCTCGACACGACGATCCGGCTTTCGATCGGCATCGAACATCCCGACGATCTGGTCGCCGACCTCGCCAACGCGCTGACGCTCGCCTGATTTCGAGAACCTGACATCAGCAGACCGGCCGCCGACGCCTTCGCGACCGGTCTGCTCAATGGGACAGGATGTTGATCACGTTGCCGAACGGGTCGCGGAGATAGAAGCGCCTGACACCCCAGGGCTCATCGGTAATGTCATAGACGATCGCCACGCCCTTTTCCCGGGCTTGGGCATAGACCGCATCGACATCGTCAACCTCGATCGAAAGCACCGGCACCGGCGTGCCGTTCCCGCCCTCACTCGCCACGCTCACCTGCGGCAATGCCGTCTGCCCTTTGGCCGCGAATGTCAGAATCCAGCCGTGATCCATCACCAGCTCGAGCCCGAGCAGATCTGCGTAAAAGGCGTGCGCGGCCTGCGGATCTGACGCGTAAAGATTGGACACGATACGTTTGACTGCCATGTCGTCCTCCCGGTTTTGCCACTCGGCAATCTGTATCGCCACGACAAGTTTGCCAAGAGCAGTGGTGCCTACTCCGATCGCGGCAGCACGGTCCGGATCGCGGTTTCGACCACAGCCTTGAAGCGCGCGATCTCCGGCCGCCGCTGCTGCTGGCGCGAGGTCTCCAGAAAGACCGTTCCCTCGGTGCCGTCGATTGCGAGCGGGCGGATGACGAGCGCCGGATGCAGGCCCGCCAGATGCCGGGCGAGTGACGACGGAACGGTGGCGACCAGCCGGCTCGCGGTCAGTGCATCGCCGATCCCCAGATGCGATGGCATGATGAGCATGATACGGCGCGAGCGCCCGTCCCGCGCCAGCAGCCGATCAAAATGGTTGTCCGAGACCGGCCACGGCAACGAATAGAGATGCGAGGCTGACAAATAGCCTTCGACCGTGACCTCATCCGTCGGAGCCAACGGGCAGAGCGGACCGAACAGGCAGACGAGGCGGTCGATCGCAACCGGGGTCCGGTCAACGAGGCTGCGGTCGTCACGATCGCCGCCGACCGAGATGACCGCATCGACTTCGCCCTGCGACAGTTCGGTGGCGTAGGAGCGGCGCTCGAAGGAGCGGATCTCCAGGCTATGGCACGCATGGTCCTGTTGCACGCCCTGGATCAGCACCGGCAGCAACTGCTGGCGCAGGCCGTCGGGCACCACCAGGGTAAACCGGCGCGCCTGGGGCAACGCTTCCAAAGCGCCGGATGAAACCGCGAGCGTAATGCTGGCAATCATCTCGCTGAGCGGCACCGCGATCTCTTCCATCCGCGGCGACGGCGCCATGCCGGTTGGCGTGCGCGCGAACAGTTCGTCGGAAAAATCCTCCCGCATGCGCCGCAGCCTGTGGCTGATCGACGACGCCGTCACCCCGAGCCGCACCGCCGCCCGCCCGACATGGCGTTCCAGCATCAGTGCATGCAGCACTTTCAGATTGTTGAGGTCGATGCGACGCCAGTCGAGCATGCTGAATTCCGTTCAATGCGAGATGAGGAGCGATCATTTTCCAGCGATCGTTGGCCTTGCTACAGCGGCTCCTTAACACAGGAGGTGGCATGAAAGCAGCCGCGTCCCAGGAGAGAACGGACCATTGAGATGCAGGTGATGATCGAGGGACAGTCACGCTTCCGGCCTTTCGGCTTACCTTATTAGTCACGCTTCCGGCCTTTCGGCTTACCTTATT